>JANRIN010000174.1:0-34794 GCA_033764965.1 Leptolyngbyaceae cyanobacterium bins.302
GTTCGACAACGACAATCTGAGCAACTTGACCTTTGGTTGGAGCGAGCAAGTAGTAGCTCTATCAAACAGTTCCAGAACTTTGCCAAGAGTTTACAAGAAGACTATCAAGCAGTCAAAGCTGCAGTCACTTTAGAAGTCAGCAATGGACAAGTGGAAGGACAAGTCAATCGGCTGAAGATGATTAAGCGGCAAATGTACGGTCGGGCGGGGTTGGCACTATTGAGTCGTCGATTCTTGCTGGTAGGTTGAACTTTATGGACGGTTCTTACATTGGAGCGATTTGCTGGATCACCAAAAGTGATACTGGTGGCGAAATATTGCTTAATCTATAGAGCGAGTCTAGCAAGACTTTCGTAGGATGTTAGCAGTATGAACTTATCCAGGGCTTTGTCCAATGTCACTCCAGCCTCAACCTCACTACGTTATCCCGGCAGAGACCGCCAGAGTTGCCCAAGCTATTTTTCCCAAAGGTAGTCTCTGTATCACCATGGCAGATCAACTCGGTTCATTTCTGAGGGACGAGGATTTCAAGGACTTATTTTCGAGCCAAGGGCAACCGGGCGCTTCTCCTTGGCGGCTAGCCCTCGTAACCATTCTGCAGTTCGTAGAGGGATTGAGCGATCGTCAAGCCGCAGATGCCATGCGGAGCCGGATTGATTGGAAGTATTTGCTTTGTTTGGAGTTGAGCGATCCCGGTGTTGACCATACAGTATTGAGCGAATTTCGGACCCGATTGATTCGTGAGCAAGCAGAAGGTCTAATTTTTGAGAAGCTGTTGGACTGGTGCCAAAATCAAGGATGGCTCAAGCCTCGCAGTCGTCAGCGAACAGATTCAACGCATGTGTTAGCCAATATTCGTGCCATCACACGATTGGAATGCGTGGGAGAAACCCTACGAGCTGCATTAAATGCTTTAGCAGTCGTGGCTCCTGCTTGGTTAAAATCACAGAGCCAGCCAGAATGGGTAGAACGCTACAGTGACCGAATCGAAGATTACCACTTACCCCCATCAAAAGCTGAGCGAGAACAACAAGCGTTGCTTTATGGTCAAGATGGAATGAGACTACTGGATGCAATTTTTGCCAGCAGTAGTCCGATTTGGTTGCGTCAGATTCCTGCGGCAGAAACATTACGGCAAGTTTGGGTTCAGCAATACTATGTGTGCAACGGGCAACTCTATTGGCGAACGGAAGAAGGGATTCCTCCATCTTCAATTATGATTAGTTCGCCTTACGACTTAGATGCACATTATGCGAGGAAAGATACAACCTCTTGGGTTGGTTATAAAGTTCACTTGAGCGAAAGTTGTGAACCAGATTGTATTCACTTAATTACAAATGTTGAAACTACTGCTGCACCCATTGCCGATGGTGATGTGACGGAACGTATTCACACATCCTTAGCAAGGCATGATCTAATACCTAGTAAACATATTGTTGACACTGGTTATTTAGATGCAGATTTATTAGTGAGTTCTCAAAGCCAGTATCAAGTGGAGTTGCTAGGTCCCACACGCTTAAACTATCGCTGGCAGTCTAGAGAGGGCAAGGGATTTGCAGCGGACAACTTTGTAGTCGATTGGCAGCAACAGATTGTCACTTGTCCTCAAGGGAAGACGAGTGCATCGTGGACACCTGCTATCGATGGTCGAAATAATGCAGTAATCAAAATCAAATTTTCGCGTGCAGATTGTCCAACTTGTCCAAGCTTATCGTTGTGTACCCGAAGTAAAGAACAGCGGCGTACGGTGACTCTGCGCCCCGAACAACAGTACAAAGCCCTTCAAACCGCTCGACAAAAAGCGGCCACTCTAGACTATCAAACAGAATATGCGCGTCGTGCTGGAATTGAAGGAACTCTCTCAGAGGGGGTTCGTGCTCATGGGCTGCGACGCGCTCGCTATATTGGGCTCGCTAAAACCCATCTGCAACATCTAATGACGGCAACAGCCATCAACTTTAAGCGAATTTTCAACTGGTTATCTGACCTACCACGGGCTGCAACTCGAACTTCTCAATTTGTAAAACTAATGGTTCAGTTAGATTAAGCAATATTTCACCACCAGTATCACCTTTGGAGGAGATCGCCATTCACTTGGAGACCGTGCGATCTCACCTGTCCCAGTTTGAGGGGTCTTACATCGCGCCGGAGGGATGTGAGGCCCACCGCTACAATGTGAAACGACTCGGAGGCATCTACTGGTACAACAAGCTGACCGCAGCGGAAGCCCTTTTTGAGCCGGTAGTGAAAGAGGAGAAAGTGCGGGTGATTCACTTGAGCTATGACGATGACCCGCGAAACAGGGAAGGGCGGTTAGGAATTGAGCGCCGGAATCGATTGACCCAGATCCGGACTCAGCTACAGATGGCAGAAGCGGCGTTGGAACGAGCGGCAGCGTTGGCTAGTGCGCCACTAGAGGACGAAAGGGTAGGTTCTAGCTCTTGATTCTTGAAATTAGCTAGAACCTAAACCTTGATCAACAACGGGCGGAAACTGCGGAACAGAGAGCCGCTAGATAGCAGCGTGTTTAAGGGAATTTGGGGTTGATCCAGATTTGGTTTACGTTTGATGCCTACTGAATTTGAACGTTGTCATCCAAGCCAAGCTCTTGCAGTGCAACTTTAGTTTCTTGCAGCTTTTGCTCAGACACCTCTCCATTTGCCGAGAACTCAACTTTGATCGTCAGTGTCAAACCTGGATCGGCAGCGAAGCGAGATAAAACACGGGAGTAAAAGTTCATCCACTTTTGAGTTGGAATTTCTCCACTCCAATTTAGATGAGTCGGGATAGCGAGTGAAGGGGTGTCTGTTCGATCGCCGCTAGTATCTGTGGTTGTCCCTGTGCTGTAGCTGCCCTCTCCATCCTTGATAGTAGTTGCAATAATGCTGAACGTCGCGATCGCGTTGATGCTATCTATTGTTGCTGTAACGGTAAAATTGCCAACATCTGCTCCTGCCTGAACTACCCCATCTGAGGCGATGCTACCGCCCGTTGCATTCCACTCAGGAGTAGAGATCGCCAATTCATTCCCATATTGGTCTAGCCCTTTAGCGGTGAAGGCTTGCTTCATTCCGGGTTCAAGTTGGGCGTGTTGGGGAGAAATGATGAGTCTGGCAAGGCGCGGCGGATCAGCAATTCGTTGTTGGTAAGCTTGAGCCGTTTCAGCGGTGATGATAAAGGTATCATCTGAAAAATCAACACGATCAGCAGCAAAGGGTTTTTCAAACTCAAAGTCTTGATAGCTATCGCCTGCCGCTTTAGTCACGTAGGCGATCGTGCCGTTGGACACCCCTTCCGCGATCGTCTGTTTAAGAATTTCGGGGTCGAGGAGGCGAGGAAATTGGGGTGAAGCAAAGAAGGCATCTCGCACCGATTTGGTGCTCCACTCCTGGAAGGCTGGAGTCCAATTGCGAACCAGAAATCGCGCATTGATGCGATCTTGCACTTCATCATCGGCACGCAACCGGCGCAAAATAAAACTGGTCATGGACTGGTCAGCGCTGGAAGTGACTAAACCCAAGTCAATGGTGCGGAGAGTGTTGTCTTTGCCCAACAGAGCAACATACTTATAAGCTCGCCAAGCGGCTTCACGCAAATCTCGCTTTGCCTTTGCAATGTTTTCGTCAAGCTGCCGTCTCTGATTGTCATCCAACCGCTCAGATTCTTCATCGCGGATGTCTTCCCAGGCAAGGAGTTTCCGAGCTTCTTCACGAAGTTGGATGTCAGAGTCAGCGATCGCAAACAAGATCCCGCTTTTGAAGGTGCGATCGGAGTTCCCGCACTGTCGCAACATCGACTCCATCAGGTTGTAGGTGCTGCTATCTTGCATGGCATGATCGGGAGAGAGGACTGCAAATGCCAGGACTGGACGATTCGGTATGTCCGTTGTCTTCTCTGGAAAGGGAATTGGAGTGATGCCTTGAACTGGTGGGAAAACTTTTGGGTCTTGCACAGCAGCTTTCACACATTCGGTAATACGAACTGCCTGAACATTGGCGCGACGGTCAGCCAGCAGTTTGTTTAAGTTGGGAGTGAGACTGAAGCGGTACTTACTTTTATCATTCTCTAAGTAATAAAAACTAGAGGAAATGGTTTCAATAACAGTATCGATATGTCCGTCATCCAGTTCAGGGGTTGCCACATTTAACCGAATTTCAGGCACAATGGCAACGGACTGAGACTGTCCACCATTGGATTCAAAGAAGATGGCAGTGGCAATTTTACGGTGTAAGCGGGATTTTTTAATCGCGTCTACGGCGGCGTTGTCTAATCGAATGGCATGGGATTCCTGTCTGCCGCAAATGTCGGTGGTGATTGCTCCTTCAAGCCGGGTTTCGCCCAGTTGCTTGAGGAGGGCAGTCCGAAAGATTGGATCTTCAAGCGGGGCTGTTCCTAACGTAATCAGCGGGTCAGAATGGAGTTTGCGATAGGCAGCAGTGTAGGCATGGGAAATCCAAAGGGCAAGGAGTTGGAGGATGCCGCGAGTTTGTTGAAAGTTGGGCAGCGTTTGCCATTTGCGCTCGAATACTGAAAGTACAGTCGGGTGAAACGGATAACTGGCTTCAAACAGAGACTGAGCCGTATCGACAGGAAACCAGCCAGGGAGTTTTATGCGATGGGTCAGGAGCCACTGGGCGTAAGCTTTGCAGGTCTCTCTGGCTTCTTTAGACACCATAATGGTGCCACCTTGAGCAATATCTTGCGTATTCCATTGAAATAAGCGACGACGAATAATTTCAGTGGTCTCAGACTCAGCCGATAGCACCAGTGATCGCCCCAATCGATCGAGCAGCTTGTTGAAGCGGGCATAGTCGGACTGATCTTCGGGGGTCATCTCCAGTTCCGAAGCAGGCAAAGAAACCGCCAGCACGATACCTTTATGACTGCGGGCTTCCTCAGATAGGTTCTGAAGAAAATGATAAAGCTGACCGCCTAAGCCTGATTTGCGATTGCGGCTGATGTAGTTGATCAACTCATCCATCAAAATCAAGATCGGCTGATTGACCAGGGCAAAGAGTTTCGCGATTGTGTCGCCACCGGGAGCTTCACCGTTGCGGTCAAATGGCTCCATGAGCGTGAAACCCAGTGAACCCGCTAACTGCCAAGCCACTTCCCCCCAAGGGGTGCGGCGAAAGGGTGTACCATCATCGCCGCCGCGTGGATC
The DNA here is from genome assembly GCA_033764965.1 of Leptolyngbyaceae cyanobacterium bins.302. Lineage (GTDB taxonomy): Bacteria > Cyanobacteriota > Cyanobacteriia > Leptolyngbyales > Leptolyngbyaceae > JSC-12. The sequence goes on from JANRIN010000174.1 coordinate 5,165, forward strand.
AAAGCGCTGTCCGACAAAAACAGCCGTTTTTGCTTTGGGAATGGTGGCAACCTGGGCAGACTGGAGGAGTTTACTGACACCCAGCCAGCGATCAGCGGCTGTTCCGTGTTCTGCCAAGTGATAGAGCAGGGTCAAAGCATGGGTTTTGCCACCACCAAATTGGGTACTCAGGTTAAACACTGCATTGGCAGCCGTTGTTTCACCACTAAGACGGCGAATGACTTCGGTGGCAAGTTCAGTCAGGTTACGAGTCAGATAGGTGCGCTCAAAGAAGCGATCGGGTTGCTGATAATCGTCTGGTGCAACTTCTGCCCGGACTTGATCCAGGTGACCGGCAAACTCGGAGGCATCAGTAGGCTTACCCTCGCATAGATCGGGACGGGGATTGACGACGGTATGCCAGGGTTTGAGTGCCATGCGGAGTCTCCTGCTAGATGAGGCTAAAGGTGCCAGTGTTTTTATCCATTTCCCACCACTTAAAATAACCAAACGGAAAGGTTGCGGCATCGTCGCGGCTACCAATCACAATTAAAGTATGCCCATCAATTCGCATTCGCTCGTCAGGTGCTAAGGACTGCAATACTTCGCTGCGAAGAAACTGAATGATGACTGTTCGTTCTGTGGCAGTGCGGCTGTAGCAAAAGACAACCCGCAGTGCAGCATGAACGCAGAGAACTTTCCACAGTGAGTAGGCAACTCGGTTCAGGTCGGGGCTATTTTCTAGCTCCATGATGGCGATCGGGAAGTGCCAGCGTTTAGCATTCTGCTCAAATGCCATGACATCCAGAGACAGAAGTTCTTTTGAGGAAACGGGAAGTAGTGAAATGGGGTGCCCTTTGGCAGTGGCTTGCCACCCAATTAACTCACAGGCAGTGACGACAGCGGCAGTTAGGGCTTTTGTCCAGAGATCGAGTTGTTCGTTTAACGAGGCTTCTTTGAGGGCGATCGCCTGGGGCTGTTGTTGAACAACCTCTAGAAATGCAGTCTGCCAGGTTTCAGCAAGGCTTTGTTTCATAGCGATCGCATCCACTAAAACCCTAGTCCTTTTTTGCGGGCAAGTACGCCATCGACCCAGCGCTTCTCTTCGCTGTTCGGTGGATAAAGGGCGGAAAGTGCCTGAGCCAATTGCCAAAAGTGGGGATTGCTTCCCATTGTGGTAGCAATTAGAAATGGACCTAGAAGAGCCGTTTGCGCCCGCCCGAATAGCAGCATGGCTTGATGCAGGCGATCGAGGACTGTTACACCGCTCACCAGTAGACGCTCCATCAGTGGACGGTCTTCGTTGGAAGCGAGCAGTGAGGGCAACGACAACTGGTCGGTGTCTAATTGAGGCTTCGGTGGGGTCGGTTCAGCTAAGAGTTCCAGTTGGCGACCGCCAATATCCCGCATGATGACAGTCGGGTCTTTTTTGCCGCGCTTGCCCTTTGAGTAAATGGGTTGTTCCCCATTAAAGAATGAAAGTTGGCTACCGATGAGATAACTTTCACGGCTGGCGATCGGGTTCAGGGTTGCCAAATTGCCCTTGATCACCAAAATACTTCCCGGTCGGCTGAGTTTACCCAGATCTGCCCCTAGCCCTTGTGCCAGCTTGCGGACGGCATCATATTCCATGACATAGCCAGACGCTTTCTTTTGACTTGTGGGCTTTTCTTCTTCGTCTGTTTCGGGTTCGTCCTGAAGTTCTTCCGCATCAGCGTCAGAGGGTTCTGGTTTATCTGGGGCAGCCGCTTTCAACACCCAGAACCAGATCGCTGTGAGTCGGGCATCTTCTTCAAATCCAGACGCATCGGCTCCTTCAAAGATGGTGCTGAGGGCTTCTTTAGAAACCGCTGCCCAAACATAGCCGAGGTAGTCCTTCAGAGAAACGGGTTCACCGCTGGCTTTTTCAACACGAGAGTAGCGGGAGAAAATCTCCAGGGCAGGACCAAGACAGGCAAAGATGGCATCGGCTCCGACAACACCCTGATCGGCGAGGCGAGGCATCCAATCGTGAATGCGTTGGGGCAGTTCTTGCAAGACATCACGCCAATCGCCAATATCGTTAGTGCGAAGAGAACCATCAGGATTTTCGCGGGGACGACAAACGAGATGAACAGAGGAAGCTAGAGAAGCTGTTCCTAGTGCGTTCATTCTAACTACCCGTTCTGTATCTATTGGCCAAGAGGCAGTTACTATCCAACCACTTTGAACAATTGCTTCGAGAAGCGCCTCCCAACCTGAAGTAGATTTATGTGCGAATACGATAACTCCTATGCCATCTGGCATGGTTATATCCCGTCCAATAGAGAAAGCTGAAGTTAGTAACTCTTCATATCGCTTCATCTCTTCTCTAGAATTTGGATGATTAACAGTCATCTCACAACTTTTCGGAGTTAAGCGACTATCAGAGAATTGTTCAATCCCTAGAAGAGTTCTACGCAGCCATACATAGAAGTAGTCACTCAAATCCGAATAGGGAACTGAGTCATAATATGGAGGATCAGTAATAGTTGCAGCTACTGAGTTGCTTGGCAACAATTGATTGTCTGCTGAGGACTGCACTGTTGTACCAGCATCTAAAGAAACAGAGGCTTCCCTCTCTATAAATCTCGCAATCCAGTCTATTTGCTTCTCCCAACTGCCCGAAGCAGAACTAATGGGATTTGATTCTGCAAAATCAGACAACATGGGTAACTTTTTCTCTCCACCAAGAGTAGCCGCAATAAACTCTCCTTTAGATACCCATCTGCACAGAGAAGAACTGTAATCTGCTTGTTTATCTATAGCTATAGAAAGGAGTGAAAATACAATCTTTGATAGTTTTTCGTCTTGATATTTCTTTCTAATTTTGCGGTATGCATCTCTAACTGCATCTTGTAGAACTGTTAAAGCAAGCTTCTGCCGCGATGTAAACAAATCTCCCCAGTTTTGAAATCCATAAAGTGGTAGTTGTGAGCCAACTGCTCTGTGTCTATTTTTCTGAGGAACAGGTTCATCTGGAATTAAAGATTCCTTATCACCTCCAACAGGCAGACTTTGGATTTTCTTGCTCAATAAAGCTTGAGCCTTTAGACAAGCATCAACATCTATCTGAGTTGGTAATCGATAAATTCGACCTTCTTTACTCTCAAGTAAAACAGCCAGTAAAGTAGCTTGATCTGCCCCACCTTGCTGAAGACTTATTTGCCTTTGGACACTTGTCTTCGGAGTTGAATACCCGCAACTTATTCGAGGGCAAGTTCCTCGAAATCCTTTACATGTTCCTCTAGCTTTTTCTGTTTGTATACCTTCAACTAGACTCCAAGAGACAAATTCTTTAGGTTTAGCATCATGCAAATATACAGCTATGTTCTCTGTTTTGTGTTGTCTAAGAATAGGTTGGCGAATTAGTGGAAACCTTACACCGCATCCTGGACCTTCACAGGTGATCGTTCTTGCCCAGAGGTAAGCGATCGGTGTACTTCCATCCGCCTCTTTCGGATAAAACTCCGCTAATTCCTTCTCCGCTTCCTGCTTCACCCACTGTCCCCACTTCCGCACCTCATCCGCTAGCCGCTGCCCATACTTGGGGATGTACTCCAACACCACCTTATTCAGCAGCACCGCCACTGGATTCAAATCGCTGGCAAAGGCATCTGCCCCCACCCGCAGTGCTTCCAGCGGTATCGACCCTCCACCCGCAAAGGGATCGACGACCAGTGGCTTCGTTCCTGGCTCTCCCCCTAACGCTTCATGTGCCGCCTGCGTCAGCGATCGGCTAATATCCAAATAGTCAAGATTGGTCGAATTATCCCAATTGGCAAAATCCGCAATGAAATCTAGCAACCGCTCCCGCAACACGTTCCAATGAGCCGGATTATTGGGATCAAGCCGATTCTCTGATTTCGCCAACGTCTGCCATACCGTCAGGCTACTGGTGTGGGCGTGCCGATCTAAGTGACTGCTCACCCGTTGGGCAAAGTGGACAATCAGTTCAGAAGCGCGATCGCGCCAGACCTGCGGACACTGGGGATCAACCGGATCGAGCCATAAGGCAGCACAAATCACCGATCGACACGCTGCCAATGGTCGCCGCGCCCACCAGATATGCAGCGTCGAAATATGTCCATGACGGATACTCTTCTCCCGTCTGGCATGAGCCGAGATCCGCTTAATCGGCAAATCGACCTCAATTAATCGTTTGGGATAAGGGCTGGGTGGCATCGGCTCCTGTTGTTTCTCTGCCAGTGATCGCGCTACTACGTAAGTTTGAGCTGCTGGGAGATCGATCTGGGTTTCCGACTCCGGTTCTAACACAGGCGTTGGCTCAGATCCTAGCCCTCGCAAAGAGTCTTTTTGCCACGACTGCGCTATATTTTCAAGCTGCGGATGCCCAACCGTTGTGTCTAAACCCATGTGACGCTGTTCGCTCCTCATCCAAAGTTCGCGCTCGCCATGATAGAGGGGCTTTCTAAAAGCGGCACACTGACTACATGTTAAGTTAAGGTTTACAGGTGGCTCAATCGCTTTACGAAGTTTTAGCAGTGACTCGATTCGACTATCTTAGAATTACACTCTTCCTGCCTCGGGCTTATGGGACTGTTGGATCACTTTCGCCCTCCACTCAGCACAAGACGGCATTGGCACAGTTTTCATAATGCCTGGTCAACCTATTTGTCTGAGACGTTGAACGAAGTTCTTCCAGAAGGCTATTTTGCCGAACCCAGTGCCCAATTTGGCATTGAAATCGATGTTGCCACCTATCGTGAGAAAGGTTCCATTCCGGTGATGCAGCAATCAGAGATGAGCCAGTGGACTCCGAAAGCACCGACCGCCACGCTGCCCTTTCAGCCAACAACCGATGTGGTTGAGGTTCAAGTTTTCAGCACGCAGGCAGGACCAACGCTAGTGGGAGCGATCGAACTCGTTAGTCCTGCAAACAAAGATCGCCCTGCTTCCCGCGATGCGTTTACATCCAAGTGTCAGACTTACTTACAGCAAGGCATTGGCCTAGTTGTCGTGGACATTGTCACTATACTCAATGCCAACTTACACAACGAGTTGATGGAACGATTGCGGTTACAGACCGAGGCGCTCGTCACGGATCTTTATGCAATCTCCTACCGAGTTGCCGAAATCGACCAGGCGTTTCATCTGGAACTCTGGCAAGAGACGTTGACGATTGGAACGAGTTTACCGATTTTGCCGCTCTATCTCAAAGGAGGATTGTGTTTGCCCATTAATTTGGAGAACACCTACCAAGCAACCTGTGTTCGGCAGCGGATCCTTTAAGATATTGCGGTCAATCAACATCTCCTGCCCTGAGAATCTGTTCTGCCGCAACGTAATAATGTTCAATCTTGACCAACGGCTCCCAACCCAGCCGTGCTGGATCTTGCACCAGATGAATCTGTGGATTAGAGGCACAGTTAAACACGACATAGAGCCAATAATCCTGCTTCAGGCGTTCGGCAGTCTTGTACTCATTCGTGGTTAGGGCAACTTCACCCAATTGAGATCGCCCCTTCACCTCAATAAACCGTACTTCGACTGCCGTCTCTCCATCTTCAGCGTGGGGTCTGCGCGAAATTAGATCAAAGCCTCGGTTCTCAGATTCCACGCTTTGCACCCGCCAACCCCGCGCCTCCTCGTAAGCAATCACCGCATCAACCGCAATCCGCTCAATTTCTTCGTTGCTGACCATTGGGGCGATTGTGGGCAGGTGCCGATCTGGATGCGGCAACACCCAAGCTCGTCCATGATGACGAATATCGGCGATCGCGCAGTTGCGCTCTTGTCTCAGTTCTTGCCGTCGCTGATCGAGCCGTCCATTCAGGTCAAATAACCGATCCTCAAGTTGCTTAATTCGCCCATCCAACCCCGACTCCCTGGAACCAGACTCTTTCTGCGCCAGCAACTCAGCAAACTGGCATTGCACCTTATCAATGATGGTGTTCAAGCTAATCTCCAGATGCCGAGCGATCGTTTCTACCTCCTGCTGACGCTCAACCTGCACCTGGTCTAAAAAGCAATTCAGTTCTTGCTCAATCAACACTTGCTCGACTTGGGCGCGATCGGGTAGATGAGAATCTTCTGGAACAGAAACGGGTCGATCAGCCAGTGCCAAATCAAGGAAAATAGTGGGCTGTTTCACAGTCATCTCTCCAGTCATCTCCGTCTGGACAACAAACAACCGTCGATGCAGCACATGCCCCCGTCCATCTTGAATCGCTGCCCAAAACACGTCCAACCGTGCCGCCTGTTGCCGTTGCACATCAAAAAACACTGCTCCCCGACTCAAATCGTCTTGGACCTGGGTCAGCACATATTCTCGCACACACTCAAACAACGGATGTCCCGGCGTGACCCACTCCAAGGTCGGATCTGCCTCGATCAACTTCTTCACAAAGGCGATTTTCTTATACTCTTTGCCCAGCTTGCCAAATCGGGCTTCTAGCCGTTCTCCAATTGACCACAGGGTTCGAGGTGTTCTGCCCAGGCGATAAACCTGCTGTGCCTTGCCGATTTCCTTGGGATGCACTCCGCTAATTTCCGCCGATTGCAGAAAGAAGTCCTCTACCACTTCTGGCACGAGCCGACGCTCTTTTGCTTCCGCAGACTTGCCCACAATTGACCAGAGATTCAACTCGCGCTTTGCTAACCCCTCCAACGCGGAGTCCGTAATTCGCCGCAAACGCTCCGTATCCACCTGCTCCACGATTCGATCTTTGATCACTGCCTCGGTTAAGTTGCGAGCATACATCTCTCGCAGCATCCGCTCTAGTTGATTCGACGGGAAAACATCTCCTAGCACATTAAACACCTTGCCTGTTCGCTCCGGATCTAAATCCGCTTCGATCGCCCGGATTCGCTCAAATAATTTCCAGAACACTCGCCCTTCTCGCGTGTTGGTAGAGACAAAGTTGAAAATTAAGCAGTCCTTCTCCTGTCCATAGCGATGAATTCGCCCCATGCGCTGCTCTAATCGCACTGGATTCCAGGGAATGTCGTAATTGATCATGAACCAGCAAAATTGCAGGTTAATCCCCTCCCCCGCCGCCTCCGTTGCCAGCATCACCTGACAGTCTTCTCGAAACTCTCGTTCAGCAAAAATGCGCGTATTGGGCGTATCGCGATCGCCAATCTTCAAGCCCCCATGAATTTGGGTCACTGAAAGCCCCCACTCCCGCAGTTTGCCCAGCAAGTAATCGAGGGTATCTTTGTGCTCAGTAAATAACAGCAGTTTCATTTTGGGGTCTTGAAATAACCCCTCGTCCTTAAGTAATTGCTTCAGTCGCACTAATTTGGACTCGACTTCGCGATCCTCCAGGTGCTGCGCCTGACCAATCAATTTATTAAGCTGCAAAATTTCTTCCCGTAGGTCATGGGGATTCACCGAAGCCACAACAGACTCCAAATCACTGATAATTCGCTCCTGGTCTTCTTCAGTTAAGTCATCAAAGTCTTCTGGCAACCGTCGATTGATTTGATTTTGGCGATAGCCGTCCGGGTCCTCTAGAATTCGCTGCCGCTTATCTCGCATCCGCTCTAAACTCCGGCGCACGGCGTATAGACTGGAGGCAAATCGCCGTTGCAGCATCGCCATTGTAAATCCGAGTGTCCGCCCTCGTGCCGAATCATCTTGAGAAGCTTTAATGGACTGATCCTCAACGTAGCGCGTTAGTTCATCATAGAAATCCAATTCCTCATCATCAATCTGGAAGTCGATCGTCTCAACTTTGCGGTTTGTGAATAGCTTTTTAGGTCTGCCCGTTTCTGTCTCTGGAAACGTCACGAGTGCCTCTTTGACCCTTCGTAAGTAGAAGGGAGCTTCGTTACGACGCATGGCTTCTTCGAGGCTTTTGACATCACCATAAACATCGCGATCAAGCAGTTCTAGAAACAAACAAAAGTTTTTCGGATCGCCCTTATGCGGTGTTGCCGTCATCAGCAAATAATGATCTGTCATTTCAGACAAGGATTCGCCCAGTTGATACGCCAACGTTTTCTTGTCTGCACTATAGGCACTCATTTTGTGGGCTTCGTCCACAATAATCAGGTCCCAGTGCGATCGCAGCAGACTATCTTTCGCATCTTCAACCCGCGAGATCCAAGATACAGAGGTAACCACCTGGTTCTTTTCCTGCCAGGGATTCATTCCGTAGTTTGCCCGCAACACATCACCTCGGACAACCTCAAAATCTTCGCGGAATTTATCTTTCATTTCCCGCTGCCATTGAAAGGTCAAGTTGGCTGGAGCAACAATTAGCGTTCTTTGAGCAAGTCCTCGAACCTTCAGTTCTTTGAGCAACAGCCCCGCCATAATGGTTTTGCCCGCCCCCGGATCATCCGCCAGCAGAAATCGAATTCGCGGTTGTTTCAAGAAATAGTTATAAACGGCTTCAAGCTGGTGAGGCAATGGATCAACGCGGGCGATCGTCAGCGCGAAGAAGGGATCATATTCATAAGCCAACCCCAGCCTCAAGGCTTCAATTCCGAGGCGAAACCGTAAAGGATCGCCATTAAAAGGTTCTCGATCTGGACTCGCCTCCAACTGCGCCAATTGCGCCACCGTCAAAATGGGTTCATAAACCTGATTTGTTTGTAAGCCTTTACCAGTCAAGCGAATGGAGTTTCCCATTGCACTTGCCACAATCACCTGTACTGGTTCTGGGAACATTGACCCACGCAGGATAACTCCAGGCTTAAGACCCTCTAGGCTCAGACTCCCTGGCTGAATGGAGCTTACAATTTCCTGAACATTCTCGTAGTCAGATCGAACCGATTCCGATGGGTGAGTTTGCTGATCCAGCCATTGATTAATCTGCTCTGCTAAAGTTGCTGTTAAAGAATCCTTGTCTACCATCTCAAATGGCTCTTCAAAAAGCCCACTCGGTAGCATACTTGAGAATAAAAGTGGCAGGTGATGCTCCGAAACCGACTCAACTCCGGTGCAATCTAAAATTGCCATTCCTTGTCCCAGCAAAGTCCCGATCGCAGCGATCGCACTACTATCTTGCCGAAGTAAGTCTTTGAGTTTAAAGATCGGTTTCATCAACGTTCTCGCTTTCTCACTATCACCTGTTTGCCTGTTAAAATCTCAAGCAAATTATAGACACTCTGTAGAATTCCCCGATCTGCTCCTTACTCTAATCCTTATTTATTACTAAAAGGTCAAGGACGAAGGGTGGAATTGTTACTCATTATGACTTTAGAGGAACCCAAATCATGCGTCCCTTCCCGCCACTTCCTGATCGCTCACTACCACCTTCTAGCCATCCTTTACCGCAGTTGGTACAGGCAGAAGTGGGGGAACAAGCAACTCAGAGCCAAGTTCCCGTGAGAAGAGGAAAGCCTCGCCTGATTCCAACCGATCTTGCTGACATTCGCCGACCCATTGTGAATGAGTTTTTGCGGAGTAAGCAGTTGTCTACCAACACCCGCAGAAACTACGAACGGGAGTTACTGCGATTCTTAAGCTGGACTGAACTGTCGTTTCGTGAGTTAACAACCAATCACCTAAGTCATTACCGGGACTATTTGGTTGACTCCCCCTGGCGCAAACGCCAAACAGCAGATGGAGAAGAGACGACTCCACTAAAAGGCAGTAGCGTCAATGTGGCACTCTCAGCCCTGCGAACCTTTTTTGAGTGGTTAGAAATCACTCACGAGGATCTATTAACCAAAAATCCGATGCGGGGACTTGACCTGTTGAAGGTGACGGAGCTGGGTGCTCAAGCTTTGTCTGACAAAGAGTTGGCACGGGTATGGACTGCACTCACCTTTCTTGGAGAAACGCGAGTCAGGGATACGGCACTGATCCATGTCTTAAATCATGGGCTGAGATCGGATGAAGCCTTGTCACTCAACCTCGGTTCAATTCTGGAGCAACACCAACTGTTCATTGCCAAGAGTAAAAACAACGAGCAGCGCCAGGTGCCACTCAACCAGGATTGTAGAGCGGCGATCACCCAATACTTGCAAGAGCGACAGCAACAGAGGGAACTTCTGACCCCAACCTCTCCGCTATTTCTTTCAATGCACCCAAACCCTGCTTGGAAAGGGCAACGGCTGAGCTATCACGGCGTGTATCTAGTTGTAGAGAAAATCGGAGCGTATGCCGAGATTCCCACGCTGCACCCGCACCGATTCCGCCATACCTATGCCACGAACCTTTTGAGGTCAGGAGTTGACCCAACCTATGCCAAAATTCTCACGGGGCACAAAGATGAGAGATCGTTTCGTCGCTATGTTAAAGCAGTAGAGCAAGAGGAGGCAATCAAGGCATACTATCGAGCAATTGGGGAAGACCCACAAACAGGCAAGCTTTTTGAGAGCACATCAGACTACTTTTCTTAACCAGGTTCATTAAAGCTTACGCGGAATTGTTAACGTCCACCGTTTTATTACACTTCACGATTTTGGCTAGGATTTCACGAAACTTAGCAGCTTCAGCAATTTTGGTGAACTTGATTTCCGTTTTGCAGGTTGAAGTTCCGCTTGTACCGAACTGGTTCAGTACAAAACTTTCACCGTTAGCAACTCCCCTTAAGATTAAGTCAGAGGCGGCTCAAACAGACCAGTCAGCTACATCCGTTGCCAATTAAGTACACTTGTCCCCAAGAAAAGCTAAACGGATTCGCAAAAAAATATCAAACTTAAGTGCTGCGAGAAAAGACAAATGAACTACTATATGGAGACAAATATTTGTTGCACTTAGAATCTTCCCTCAGCACAATCTGTACTGAACCGGTTCGGTACAAGAAGCTTAAGACAAAAACAAGGCGTTGCATGGAATGTGTCATTGAAAAGAATGCAACGTGAACATCAGATCAACCAGTCGGCAGAAATTGAGAACTTCAAATGCAAATCCGATTAACAATTGAGAGCAATACAGGTGGCTCTGGAAAAACCACTTTGGCAACTCACCTTGCCTATGTCCTTGGCAGCAAAGGCTTTCGAGTAGTTTTAATCGAGCTTGATCCCAATGGCTCGATCGCTCTATTCACAGGGTTACCAAAACTAAAAGCTGATCAGATCCAAGATTCGATAGCAGCTATTTTTGAAAAGCAGTTCAAGGGCAACTATCCGCTTATACCCGTATGGACAGAGCATACCAACTCTGTTCAGATAATCAGGGGTGGACCTCCGTTACATACCTCCATCAGAAGCTTACACCAGCATGATCGACCCTATGAGGTGTTAAAGCACCGACTGGAAGACTATCCTCTCGATGCAGATGTCATTATCATTGATACTCCTGCATCGATTGAACCAATGGGGTTGGTTGGTCTTGCTGCCTGCACTCATTTCTTAGCAGCAATCAAACCTGAGTTTAAAGACTCATGGGGAGCGTCGGATATGCTCGATTGGTTCTATGAGAAGGTAGATTCTCTTCGCCTGCGCCCCTACCCAGAGATTTTAGGATTTGTCCCATCACGGGTAGATCTCGATTTGGCAGTTCACCGTAACCTACTTGGACTGAACTCAGACGGTTCTACACATGAAAAAATCGATCCAGTGCATACAATTCCCTACCAGCTCAACCAGTTAGAAATCACCTGCTTTCCACCTATCAGGGAGTCCGGCTACTTCCTCAGCGCCAGTGGGGCAGGCATCCCTGTCCACATCTACCGCTCAGGGGACAGAATTACCAAGTCCTTCGACCCAATCGTAGAAAAAATTGTCGCAGTTTTGAAGAAGAAGTAATTTGAGGAGCGTAAAGTTATGCCTAAACATCAACCCGTCAGTCCCGCTTCAATGTTTGCTGACGCAGGTCAGAGCCAACAAGTATTTCGTTTCAAAAAGCAAGTTGAAGATTTAGAGGCAGAAATTGCCACGCTTAAAGCTTCCGGTTTTAGTTCGGAAGAAAAACTTGAACTTGAATCCAAGATTCAATCCTTGGTTCAAGAATTGGCTCAAAGCGAAGGAGTAAAACACATTCCTTTTGAGGAAATTACCCGTAACCCCCTTCAACCTCGAATTATCTTTACTCAAACTGAGCAGCAAGCCTTCACAAATGTCTTGAGAGAAGAAGGGCAGCTTGATCCAGTTCTACTCCTTGAATTAACCGATGGAATCCGACTGCAATTACAGCAGTATGCAGAACAAGGATTATTTGAACTTAACCAAGCCTTGTTTGATATCGATCGCCCCTACATTTTGTTCGATGGAGAGCGCCGTTGGCGATCTGGTCCATTTGCAGGATTGGAGAAGCTCAAGGCTGTCATCATGCCCTCACAAGAATCTGTCAATCTCCTAGAAATTCAGTCTAGGGCAGCCTCAACCAGCATTCATCAGAAAAAGCTTCATGACCTGGAATTAGCCCAAGTTCTCATTTCTCAGGTGAACCACCGATATCCGCATTTAAAGGAAGCGCTTGATGAGGCACTGGATATTGAGCTACCTAGAGCACTTAATACCGCTCTAACTCGCTTGAAGCGAAACGGCAAACTAACTGAGCTAACCACTATCGTCACCGCAGAACGAAATACCCAACTTCAGTGGCTAGCAGATGCCTCGCTTGAGGATAGCGGACGAGCCGTTCTGGACATTATCTTGAGTTATCAACAGAGTCCCGCAAACGTTTCTCGCCACGTTTTTCCCTTACTGAAGCTACCTAAGGAGCTCAAACAAGCTGCATGGGATTCGGGAGTGGAACCAAAAAAACTCCGAGTCCTCAGCCAACTGAACACCAAAACACTTGGACTACCTGAAGAAAAGGTCAGAAAAATCCGGATGGCTGCAATCCAAGAAGCTATTGCAAACAACTGGAGTGTTTCTGACATTACCAAACACGTTCAGGAGCTTCTTGCACAACACAACCCCAATACCGAACAGGAAAAGCCTAAGCTTCCTAAAGAGGTCAGCAATTTGGAGAAAACAGACTTCTCCAAATTGGCTCCTAACGAACTTCGACTTTGCCAACAACTTTTTAATCGCAAGATGAAAGAGATCCAGACACTTTTAAGCAAAGAATCGTAATATTGAAGACGAGTACGGCGGATAGGTCGAAGCCGGTTTGGTAATGCAAGACTATCAGCAGACGATTAACACACTCGCACCGAATCAGATGCAGCAAGCACGGCAGCAGATGCATATACAATCCATTCTGTTTACCGAACTACACCGTTGGATGAACAAGTGGGGATTAGGTGCAGGATTTGAGAGAACTTGTACGTTCTCTTGTCGTTTTGTTCGCGCTCACTTAGCAAATCCCACTCCAAATCAACAAGCATTGCTCAATACGTTGCTAGCAGATAGTCTTCAAACGAAGGATATCACTAGCTCTCTGCGGCAACAAGTTGTAGCGATGCTATCTGGGATGTTTACACCAGGGGATTGGCAAGTAACGTTCATCCGATCCCCCACTACGCCACGAACAACACAAATCTCCGATAAAGCCTTCTATTAGTTGCTCTGGAGTGATTCCAGTTCGTTGCTGGATAAAGCGCAGCATATCCAGTTCTCTAAGTGTAAGACTAATCGAAAGAGTCTCAGTTAGATCTTGTTGCTCGTAGATTTCTGGACGAAAGATATATTAATTTTTCTAGATTATCAACCAAGCTAATGCGAATAGCCATAAAATTGCGCGATCGCTTCCGTGAGTTTATAAAACTCCGTCGATTGGACGGAATTTCAAACTTGATACCACAGCAATGAAATGAAGATTACTGAACATCCCTAATCAAAGCAATTCTGACTGCCCTTCAAACCACCGCTGTGCTTCAGTCATTAAAATTGGATCTCCCGACTCTAACCATCGCTGCATCTTCAATCGATAAGCTTCACGCCGCTGGATAGATTGTGGATTATTCCGGAACTCAGCATGATGCTTTTTGTCATCACTTTTAGTCATTTGATCCGCGATCGCTACAATGGAAGAGTCTGCATTTTGACAGACTTTAGTTTCGTCCACCTGGGTTTCGCCAGTAGCCGCAGAGTTGGCTATGAAGTTGTCTACTCCCCCAATTGGGGCGATACTGGTTGCCGATGTTGAAGGAGTAGCAGCATCGGCTTCAACTTGCTTTGAAGTATCAGGTTGATTCGTCCAAGTCTCTTGTTCCACCTCTGAACCTGTGGATAATCCCCCCAGACCCCCCTGTTGGGAAAAAGTATGAAAAAATTTTGACCCCTCGTCAATCAGAGGAACTAGACCCTTCATATAGGGAGAAGTGTGTACTTCTTTGTCTGGTATGGATTTCTGGGATTGAGACTCCAACGGTAAACCCAAACTCGATCTGGACGAATCTGGCTCAGAATCAGGAGTACACACCAACTGCTCTGATTTTGTAGAATCCTGCTTGACTCTGTAGTGATCGGGGTGCCATAGTTCAAGATGTTTGCGAAGGGTTTGCTTACTGCAATGAGCGATCGCAACAATGGCATTCTCCCTGGCAGTAATGGTCAGCGGTAGACAACCATCTGTTTCCAACTGATCAACGGTTGCACGAATTCGGTTTTGAGCATCTTGCGATCGCTGCCGATTGAAAGACGCAATCTTGTTAACAATCCCATCTTGGTGAATGTTGCCTCGACGTGTCCCTTCCGTTCCCAACGGCCAGTAGTACTTCCCGGCTGCTTGTGCCCAGACTGTGCAGCGCATCTCAATTTCATGCTGATGACGACAGAATTGGGCATAACCGGGACGGGAGGTGGCAATCCGCTTCACATAATCGCTCAATTCCTTATCCTTGAGCCGCTCGAATACGACACCATAACAGGCAATTGTCTTGAGCAAGTGATTCGTCTGCCCATAATCTGTCCATCCCTCCTCAATCTCTAGCTCCAGGTCATTACGCCAGGATTTCACCATTAAGGAATTACCATGTGCAGGACGACTTTTGAAATTAGACTTCGCTTGGGCGATCGCCCGACACAACTCCTCGGTCATCTGTCCATGCGCACAATAATCCCACCGATCAAAAAACTGCGCTAGACCACCTGGAACAGGTTGCAGATCGTCATTGAGCAGAAGTGATCCGGAGGTGGGTTGCAAGGGTAAACGGTGTCCCTGGTACTCCGTAAACTCTCCCTGTCGAGCATAGGCTTTACAGTTGGGAAAAATTTCCAGCCAGCCTTGCTTCAAGACAAAGCCTTGCGCTTCTAAACATTGCTTTAGAGCCGCTGCTAGCCAAAAGGTAGGAACTTCCAACGGCAGCGGAATCCACAAGTGCAACCCACCACTCCAACTCGATTGGGTTAAAAAGGTACGGCAAATACCGATCGTCTCTAAACTTGCGCGAAGACATTGCAACGCTGTCGAATCTTGGCGAGGATGGTAAATCCCTGCTACATCTAAATCAATCAGTGCATACGACGTGGTGACTCCAAATCGCACCCCTACAATCTGAGCAGCATCTTGCCAGAGGTTCCAAAGCTTGCGGGGTCGGAGTGGATACTTTGTAAGTGTTTCCCAGGGTGCGTCAGGATCGTTTGCTTTGACAATTGCTTGCCATAGGTATGTAAATATCTGACACAAGCGTTTGCCCAACGGATCAGCCGGTAATGGCTCCGAAGGGCGACGCCGCGATCGCTCTTGCTGATTCATTGCTCTAAACCCAATAACCTCTAGAGGCAGAGCCAATAAGCCCTACCTCGTTTGAACAGCAGCATTGGAATAGAGCAACTGCGGCAACTTTTTAGAATTTTTCCATCTAAAAAGTTGCACATCTCGTCGAAATGCACATAAAATTGGCATATCAAAGTAGGGGAACCTAACGATGCCTTCCCAAAGCTTTAGTTAGGTTCCCTGGCTCTATCCCAAACAAAAATGTGTATACAGGCTCAACCCTTAACTGTTCAAGCAGTTAAGGGTTGAGCCTTTAAAGGCACTCCATTGCAGTCACCTCCATATCAGCAAAATCCTTTATCTACTTCACGAACTTTTTTTAGCGATGACACTCAGTACCGAGTACTTTAATCTCAACTCGGTATGTACGAAGTGGTGCCGTTGTTCTTAAACGACTCAGAGAGAAAGATCTCAAATAGAATTACGGCTCGTCTTATCACTCCGACTCGTTGAGAGGGCTGTTACTCTTGCGAAGATAGAAGTACGTAACTGAGTAACTATGTAATGAACTAGCTACGGCTATAAGCTTTCCTGGGAGGGGTAGTTAGCCTCTTACAAAGAACTACTAAGTTCACCACTTCAAGGATGAATGAGCATCTCATTCATCTTACGTGATTTCATAGAAAGAGATCTTTTTTGATCGATACATCCAAAAAATCTTCTCAAAAAATCGTTGTGGAGTTACGTTAGTATGTACATAAAAGTCGTATGTAGCATCATTCTCTCTCAATAGGGAAGCTATCAACTGCACTCGCTTTATATCAAAATATAATCTTGAACCTGCAACAGCTTCGTACAAACAATTGATAATCGGAAAACTGACCCTTATTATCAAAACCGCCAGTAATAACGCAGCACAAAATCAAACCCCTGCTCTTGCAGCGATCGCCTCTCACTATCAAGATCAACAAAAGGGATCGCATAATTAATGCGAACCAACAAACCACCATGCTGAAACTGTAATCCCAAACCTGTAGAGGCTAATGTTCTGGGATCAGGATTGAGGCTTTTTCCACTATTCCAGGTTGTTCCAACATCTACAAACGGCACAATATCAAGCCGTAAACGATTTGTGTTCAGCAATGGGATCTGCAATTCAACGGTTGAAAAAAATCCATTTTCGCTAATAATGGCATCTTGACGATAACCCCGCACAGTACTGGGACCTCCTAAACTGAACTGCTCCAACGGAACCAATGGTCGATCGGCTAGCTGTAAATCAGTCCGCACCAATAGTCTCGAGTCTCCTAAAACTCTCTGAAACCAAGCCATTTGCCCACGCCAAACCAAGAAGCGGCTATCAGGACTTGCCTCATTAATCGTTGAACCTAATGCATCCAATCCAAAACTTAATTGGGAGCGGGCAATAAACACCGACTTCTCGCTGCGGCGGCGGTACTCCTGAAAAAACCGCAAAGCTGTAATTCGTGTTTTGCCTTCACTGTCTGCACCCGCAGACAATGGGAATGGGATGCCTAGCAGTGTTGTTTCGCTTTCCAATCGAGAAGCTGTTAAACCCAATGCGAACTCTTCCACGTAGGTCTCATGCACTCGCTGGATCATTGGCTGACGCACACTAAGTTCATAAATCCGGCTACTGCCTTGAATATCAAGTTGGTCAAACGGAGATTCTACAATTCGACTTTGCAGGTTACTGTAGCGAAATGAAACAGTTCCATTACGAGCACTCAAGGGAATCGTGAAGTCAGTGTCCACTCCATTAGTGCCGTCTGTATTGCGGTAGTTAACACTGAATGAGTCTCCCTGTCCCAATAGATTTACAGCACTAATCTGTACTCCACGTTCTAGTGTGCCAACTGTAGGAGACCGTCCGTTATTAAGTTGCACCTGGGCATTCAACGGGGGAACTTGCTTAACCTGTACTGTCAACACGCTCAGATTAGCTTGAGACCCAGTCGATAAATTGGCAGAAACACTCTCAATCAACGGATCAATTTGCAGCAACCGCAGTGCTTCCTCCAACTGAAAGCGGTTTAGAACAGGCTCTGTTGCCTGCTTTAATCGAGACCGGACATAGCGACTCAGTCGTCTGTCTCCCACAATGTCGATCGCCTCAACCTTGCCCTCAATTACCCGAATCGTGAACACTGCTGCATCTGGATCTAAAAACTGGTTCATCTCAACCGGAAGATACGCACCTGATGTTACGTATCCTGCTCGGACATAAAAGTCAGTAACCGCCGATCGCGCCTGTAGTAGTTCAGTAAATGTTAGTTTCCGGTTCGCATAGGGAGCAGTAACAACCTCCAACTGCTCTGCGGTAAAAACGGTGTTTCCTTCAAATCTAAACGCTTTAACAAAAACGGTTCCTTCACTGGGAGCCAGTTCTAGGACGGGAGAGGGAATGGCTGGAACCTCTGGATTCAATAAGTCTGGAGAAGAACTGGGCTGCGGAGTAGGAGTAGGCAGAGTAATTGGTCGCTCAGGAGGAACAACGGGTACAAGCTTTTGAGCAATTTCTACTGACTGAGCACTTGATCCATTCCATCCTATGGTTACAAGTGAAGTCCCAACTACTATCCACCGCACACAAGATCGCATGAATTCTAAAAACCTGCTTTATCAAAAGCCTTTCTCTACAGGTTGTTATCCCAGTATTAATATACAGTTTAAAGAAAAAATGATACCAACTACCCCTGATCTAATACCAATTTGAATTGTCATTCCAGCACATCAAATCTTGGTAAGGGCGAATGGCCATTCGCCTCTAGCGGGATCTGACCCATCTACAAATTAAATCGGTATAACGCTCTTCCATCACATTAGCTAAAGAAAAAGCTAAAACTCTTACTTAGCAGGCATCAAGCAGAAACAGCTATTGTGAAACCTTAATTCCCCAAATGCTTATTAATAGGAGCTTTCAGATCACTCTCTAGCAACATTGATGGAAGAGCGATAAGAAGAACTAAAAATTCCAAAGTAAAACCAAGAAGCTTATGGGAAAGAACGAGCATTTTAACCTGTCCGTAGGAGGATGTTAAATCTGATTCAAACGATTGATCGTTTGAATTGGCAATCTACACTTTCAGCGCTGCCTCGCTGCCAAGTCTCGTTGCTCGTTCAGCCTGATTTCTCATTCTCCCTCTGCCCTAGCATGTTTCAACAACTTCGGTGCAACCTCCGTGCCATACGGCTTTACCTGTTTGCTCTACTAGGATGGAGCTGCACTTTACTGCTCAGTGTTCTAATTTCACTATTCTCGTTATCCCCAACCACTGTCGCCCAACCCCCGCAGGCTGCTATTCAGAAGCAAGCACGGCAAGCAAATCAGGATGGGTTTGCGCTACTCCATCAGGGACGACCGAACGAGGCACTATCCACCTGGCAAACAGCCACACGACTGTACCGAAAAATTGGCAGCCAGGATGGGGTGATTGGTACTCAAATCAATCAGTCCTTGGCGATGCAAGCATTAGGGCTCTACCCACGTGCCTGTACCACTTTAATTGAATCCATTGAAGCCCCAGACTGGCTCTGCCTCCCTTTCCAACAAAACATTTCTACTTCCCTCGATTCATCAAAAGCGCTCACCGACCTGTTCTCTAAACATCCTCCAACCCGTGTCAGACTGATCGGATTACGAAACCTCGGTGATGTCCTCCGCTCATTAGGAAAACTTCCCGAATCTATAATGGTGTTAACCCATGCCCAACACGTTGCCAACCAGCTTAACAATCCATCTGAACAGGCAAAGGTTCTGCTAGAACTCGCAAATACCCATCGGCTACTATTCAACCAATCCCGCGACAACTACTTACGCAGCGACGACCCCAATCTCAAAGAGGACAACATTAGTCAAATCAAACACCATGCGAACCAGGCAGTCACGTTGTACAAACAGGCGATCGCCCTATCTCCCCCTTCCGACAGCACGACGGCACTACAGGCAAAGCTGAATGCCTTGAGTTTGGTTGTAGAACTCAATTATTGGCTACAGCACGTTGTTCCCTGGAGGTCGATCCAGCTTAACGAATTGCTAAATACCCTACTACCGCAGGCTGTGGATTATGCTACCGACCTTCTGCAAAAGCCCACATCTTTCGATTCGTTACACACGATCAATGCTATCTATGCACGACTAAACCTGGTAGCAACTATGCTGAAGAGCCGTCAAGCTCTGCAATTCAATCAAGCCTTACTCAGTCACCGTTTAACTCCGACTTGGCAGCAGTTACGCTCCCTCGTAGACCAGGCACTAACGCAAGCCCAGCAAATCAATAATCCGAGATCGCAATCCTATGCCCTTGGCACATTAGCTCGATTGCTTACCCAAACTCAAGCCTCTCCGATTGAAATCCAGGCTACTTACGAGCAAGCATTAGCCCTAGCACAATCTGTACAAGCCTGGGATATTGCTTACCAGTGGCAGCGGGAGTTGGGACAAATCTATCAAGATCAGGGCGATCGCACCAAGGCTACGACAGCTTATCGTGCAGCAATTAAAAGTTTGGATCAGGTTCGAGGGAATTTAACAACCATCAACCCAGATCTACAGTTTTCATTTAAGGAGAAAGTAGAACCTGCCTACCGACAATATATGCGGTTCTTGCTGTCACAATCTCAACCAAACCTATCAGAAGTTGTTCAAGTAAATGAGTCACGGCAGATTGCTGAACTAGAAAACTTTCTTCAGTGTGGCAAACTCGATTTAGTGCCGCTCAATCAGATTGTCACACCTAAAAATCAACCTGCAATTGTGCATGTGATTGATTTGGGTGACATTATCGGTGTCATTGTGCAATCAATCGATCATACTCTTCAGCACTACACTATCAACTCAAAATCACTCAAAGATACAGCCGAGAACTTGCTAGCTAACCTACAGTCTGAACAACTTTCCCAAACAGATCCCGCTGTGTTTCTGAAATACGCCAAAACCTTGTACCAAATAATTTTACAACCAGCTAGAGAGCAAGGCATGCTTCCACCGACTGGCTCCCTGGTTTTTGTTCTTGATACCCTACTGCAAAATATTCCAATGGGACTGCTGCACGATGGGCAGTATTTTCTAGTGGAAACCTACAGCATCTCGGTAGCCCCTGGTTTTCAAATTCGGGAACCCCAATCACTCTCTTCCAATCAGTTAAAAGCCTTGATTGCCGGACTTAGTAAAGCCAGTCCTAGCTTTCAAGATCCACGCGCCCCAAAAGGACTCAGTCCACTCCCTGAAGTCGAAGTAGAAGTTAAAAGCATTCAGCAGCACCTTACCGACTCTGTTCAACTATTGAATGAAGACTTCACAGCAGAACGGTTTCAATCAGAAATTAGTAACACCGTTTTTCCAATCGTGCATGTAACAACCCACGGTCAGTTCTCATCTGATCCAAACCGGACTCTTTTGTTGTCCTGGGATCGGTTAATTGATGCTTTTCAACTTAATCAGCTATTGAAAGCACCGAAGCAGGGAGGACAATCAGGCATTGAATTATTAGTTCTCAGCGCATGTCAGACTGCTAAGGGCGATCGCCGCTCAACTTTGGGAATTGCAGGAATCGCTGCTCAATCTGGTGCCCGAAGTACGGTTGCTACCCTGTGGCTGGTTGATGCAGACAGTACAGCAGCCTTGATGGACGAGTTTTACTGGGGATTGCAAAATCGTCTACCCAAATCAGAAGCACTCCGGCAAGCCCAAATCAGTTTGATTCAAAGTCCGGCTTTCAACCACCCCTATTACTGGGCACCCTTTATACTGGTCGGTAGCTGGTTGTAGTATTACAAGCGAACAATATTCAACACCGTTTCCGTTGTACTCAGTGTTTTGCCATTGCGTCTGGCTATCACCACGATCCGGTAAGCATTGCCCATCTGTAAATCCGCTTCGTCCACAGGGTACAACAACGCTGTTTCTGATACACGTTTTTCCCATCGCACTCCATTTCCAACAATCCACACAACATAGTCTGTGGCATTAGGAACTGCATTCCAGGAAATAGTCGGACGTTGATCCATTAATGCTGTCGTTCCGGGCTGAATAATCCGAAACTCACTGTCTCCTGGACCCTTTGGGCGAAAACATCTGCTTGCTCCACAGGACTTTGTTGCAAACCCACGTGGACTACAGGTTCGCTCATCCACTTGAATCCGCCCCTGCAACGTTACAGTTTCACGGTTTGCAAAACACAAAAGTCTGATTGAACGATCAGGCAAATTCAACTGCTCATTTAGGCAGATAATTCGTCCGTTGGCAACACTCCCATTACCACTACCCACAATCCGACCAATGGGAATACAACGGCGGGCAGGGTCTGCTGTCCCAGAAATGGGCAGACCTGCAACCGCGAAGAATATTGCCAACACAGGCGCTAAACCACGCCAAGAAGTTGCACACGAACTCTTGCTACAACCCATGAAATTACTCACATCATTACAATTCTTACCTGTTGCCAGGCACTCTACACGAATCATGGCGACTGTTCTATTACAGCTCAACAACCTTTGGACTGATTGTTTTATCAATTGAAGCAGTATCGACTACCGGATTTGAACTCGCTGAAGAACGTGTGCCTTCCACTGCTGCACCTCCGGTTGTCCTACAGAAGCTGGCAGCATCAAACAAGTTGTCCAATCGGCCGATGCATCTTGATGCAGCTTTTCCTTCGCCTGCGCCATCAGACAGTAAGTATCTGCTCGTTCCGGGTCTTTATTCGATGCTTGCTGTAGCCAATTCAGTGAGCGCTGGAATGCCCCCTGCTCAAGAGCTATCCAGCCAAGGTTCTTGTAAATCGCACCTAGTGTTTGCGGATCCTTTGTCGCCTTTGTTTCTTGCTGTAACATTGTTTCTGCTACTTGAAAATCCCCCTGGAGAATTTGTAAGCGGGCGAGATTGTTGATCGCGTCACTTCGCAGCGGCATTGTAGAACTAGCTGCTACCCGATAATGATCCTCCGCCAACCGATACTCCCCTTCTTGCTCATAAACATTTGCCAAATTGTAATGGGCTGGAGCATGGTTAGCATCCACCGCGATCGCCTTTTGGAAATAACGAACCGCGCATTGGTCATCCCTCGCCTGCAAGCACGATATACCAAGGCTGCTATAAATATCTGGATTGTGTGGCTCAAACCAAAGCGCCCGTTCATACTGAGCTTTTGCCCCCTTCCAGTCTTCGGTTGACTGCAATCGGTTCCCCTCAACTAGAAAATGATTCCCCACGATCGCCGCTGCTCCTCGAACAGCACCAACCACCATAACTCCACCAAGCAATGCTGCGGCTACTTGAAACGGCTTGGAACGCAGTATCGCCCTTCGCTGCAAACGCTTGGGAAGCTGGTTCAGATATTGAACAATTTGATCTGGTTGGCAGGGACGCTCAACCGGATTCGGTGCCATCAACTGATCGATGAAATTCAACAGCAGTGGATCAACCTGGGAAGCCTCCTTTCGCCAAATTAGCATTCCCGTCTGTGAGTTTCTGGGCAAATCAATCGGGTGCTTCCCAGTCAACAGGTGACAAAATGTACGTCCAATCGAAAAGAAGTCAGAGGCTGGAACTGCCTTCCCATCGTTTTGCTCAGGAGAGGAATAACCAGGAGTTCCTGGGGTCAACGCATCTGCTTTACTAATCAGCCCCACTCCAACCCCTCCCAGCCGCGCCAAATACTGGGGATCAAGCTGACAAACGGTGTCAAAATCCACCAAAGCAAGCCGCCCATTGGGTTGCACGATCAAATTGTCAGGCTTAATATCACGGTGCAAAAAACCAAGTTGGTGAAATCGACTGACCAGTTCGACCAATTGAACCAACCACTCGATCGCCCGACCCTGAGAAATTCGACCCTGACGCGATAGCCATTGGTCTAAGTTCTCTCCTTCAATTTTCTCCATCACAAGGCAATGGGATTCTGGCATGTCAGGAAGAACACGCCAGGGGAAAAAACTATCCGGTTCAAGTCGTGGAATGCCGGCTACCGCTCCTAGCAAGTGAATCCGGCGCAGTGCCAATGTCATCACCATTAATGGCTCAACAACTTCCGGCTCATCTGAGTTCAACACCCGTAACACTTTTCGGGTCTTGGTGGACTGATCTTCGACCTCAAAAATTTGTGAGAGATAGGATTGGGTCAACGGGCGCAGCGATCGAATGGCTCGATAGCGATCGCGAACAAGTAGCGATGCACCACAACGCTGACAATAATTTACACCATCTGGATTCTTTTCCAGACAACGGAAGTTGATACAGAGCGACGACACATTGGATACCCCCCTACTCAAGCAGATTTCATTAATATTGGTTGTTTGACGAGTCCACGCGGATCTTTCAAAAGATACTTCTGCAATAAGGTCCACAAACTAAGCAGTTGCTCATGGGTTGTCGAATGCATGCTTGTCTCAACCAGTGCAGACTGGATCAGTCGCTCAACCGAAGCTGACGCAATTCCTTCCTGCTCTAATAGCTCTGAAATGGGAAGAACCGCAGACTGCCGCTCCGTGAGCAAGGTTGCCAGAACGAGTAAGGTCTGCCGATCTTCTGCCGACAAGTAGAGGGGATCACCAAACAGATGGTCAAACCAATACTGCACAATACCTAATTGCATGGTTGCCCGACTCAGACTACTTAGGCTTCCTCCGAGCCGCATTTTGATCCAATTTGCAATCTGACGCAGCAAGAGCGGGTGCCGTCCAAGGGACTGAATAATTGCATCCCACATAGGCTCATCCAATAGTCCTACCTCCTTAAATATTTGCCTTGCATCTGCCACAGTTAGCCCTTCCAAGGGATACGAAATCAAAGGAAGTCCACGCAAAGCGAATGTTTCAATATCAGGAATTGGTTCTTGAGACGTGAGCAACACACAACTTTGAGTTTCTTCAATTACCCGTTGGAACAAACTTAAATAGCCCTCGGATAATTGCTTAAATCCCATTGAACCATTTGACAGCAACGCATCTGCCGTATCAAGGACTAGCAAGCACCGGCGCGTTTTCAGAATGGCAACCAGATCGGATAGTTGGGCATCTAACCTCTGTGTTTGAGACACAGGATGTCCAAGCAACTGAAGAACATCGCAGGCTAACTGCAACGGATCAGGAGCGTAGTGGACAGGCTTCCAAAGAATTTGCTGGAATGGTAGCTGTGGCTCAGAATCGATCAATTTCGCTACCAGCGATCGCTTGCCAATGCCGGTCACTCCCACTAAAACGACACACCGATGGGTCACAACCAATTGGCGTAACTCATCAAGCTCACGCTGACGACCGTAAAATTTTGATACCTCTGGAATCTGGGCACCTACAAGCCAAGGAAGCTCCATGCCTTGCTCTCGGTTGTAAACAGCCGTAATCACCGCACGAAAAGACTTTTTTCCAACAGGCTGCCCTAACAGTTTGCTCAATAATGTCCATAATCCAGGAGCGATCGCACGTTGAATCGTATTGATCTTGTAGCCAATCTTAGACTTCTTGACCACTTCCTCATAGGTCTCGTCCTCCCACGCAGCAGTCAAAATCAGTCGTTCAGGCGCATTCAAACAACGGTTGTACTGATTCAGCAACAACTGATCGACGTAGGTAAGTATATCATCTACGGTCTGCATAAGATGCTCAGGAAGAAAAACTTGCTGTAAGAAGTAAGTACTTAGACTAAAAAAGTAAGTACTTGGACTAAAAAAGTATATTACTCCTTTCTAGAAACCAGCACACTGTCAAACACCACTTTATTGAAAAATTCAATGTAACCAAACAGGTCCCTTTCAGACAAGCTCGTCTCCCTGATAACAAATTTACTTGCTTATCAAATCTAACTAAAGTTGGATTATAAAAAGTAAGTCTGCTTGCATACTTTTTGAAATATCTATAGTTCATCACGAAGCAGTCATTTAGCCCTGCCTAAACCTCGTTCGCCCCTATGCTAACCAACTCTGCACCACCATCTACTCCCATTCACCCGTATCACCCAAACCCCATCCTTCCCATCCAGTCATCCTTAAATCTCGAAGGTATCCTACGGCAGAGTTGTGAGATATTTCGTTCTATTTGTGAATTTGCCCCAATTGGGATTGCCCTCGCCTGTGTCAAAACCCACCGAATCATCCGCACTAATCCCGCCTACCACCACATTCTGGGGTATTCTCCTGACGATATTGAGAATTTTACCTTTCTCAATATCACTCATCCTGACGATATCGAAGCAGATCTCCAGAAGTTCAGACAGCTACTGAACAATGAGATTTCTCGATTTCAAATTGAGAAGCGTTTAAAGGCGAAAAACGGAGATTGGGTTTGGGTCCATATGACCGCAACCTTAATTCGGGATGATGCTGGAGTGCCGCTCTACAGTCTGGCAATGATTGAGGATATCTCTGACCGCAAACAAGCTCTCGAAGCCTTGCAAAGAAGTGAAGCGAAGAACAGAGCGATCCTGGAAGCCCTGCCTGACATGATCTTTCACTACGACCACAATGGGGTGTATCTCGATTACGTTCCTGCCAAACACCTTCAGCCCTATACCTCTCCAAAACAGTTTCTGGGAAAATCGATCCGAGAAGTTCTCCCCCAACCTGTTGCTGAAACCCTACAAGCTGCAATCTCGCAAGCAATCCTAACGAACCAAACTCAAATCTGCAAGTACAACCTTAGCCTTCATGGAATATGCCACTATTACGAGGCGCGAGTAGTTGCCTGCAATAGCACCGAAACCCTTGCGATCGTCCGGAATACTACCAATTACAAAAACGCCCAAGCTGCCCTACGCTCCTCTCGATCACAGGTCGAAACTCACGATCAGCAACTTCAATCCCTGACTCGGCAGCTTTACCACACTCGAACACAGCTTAAGCAAGCTGAACCCTTGGTTCGACTGGGAACCTTAATTACTGAAGTTGCGAAAGAATTTCAGGAAACAGTATTCCAACTTAGGACTCAAATTGGAACAATCGACGAAGACTTTCATAAAGTTCTATCACTGCTCTGCCTGTACGAGCAGTACTATCCTCGAACTGTTGAAGAAATTGAGCATGAGCGTTCCATTGTCGATCCACAAGCGCTCATTACCGAGATCCCTCACCGTATTCGTCACACCCACAATCGGCTTGAGCAAGCCAATGACTTTGCTCTTTTCCTCCAAACCCTTGCCCGTATCCCCGCTTCACCGCCAAGAAGGATTGATATCTACCGCTGTCTCAACCAGCTAATCCACCGCTTCTGCTCCAGACTCGAAACCTACCACTCAAGTGAAATCGTTCTAAAGCACGATGGACCGCAACATATCCAATGTTATCCTGAACAACTGTATCAAGCTCTCCTTCACCTCTTTCATCACATGGTTGAGCGGTTGGCATTCAGTCTCCAAAGACACTCTTACCTCTTAATCCAAACCCGAACTTTACCAAATAATCAGATCCAAATTATCCTTCAGTCTCACCCATCCAGCGTCCACTCCTCTCATTCCACAAAAACTGCTTTCCCTAGCCCAATAGACCAAAAAGCCTCTTCCGCCTGTCTTTTGCTCAGCCGATACATCATCGAATCGATTCATCACGGAAGACTTAACTATACCAGCTCACTACAGCCAACCGTTCGGCTGGAGGTGCAACTACCAATTACTTTCTAACCACTGACTCTGTCCTCGGCTACACCGTCAGGGAGAAATTCACCCGAATCTCAATACACTGCCTGTTATTTGAGTATCATAAAATCAATTCCTGATTGCAGAAGTATTCATAGGCAGGCGAAACGATGTTGTGGCGGTGGAAACTTAACACGCTGATGGAAGAGCGTGGCATAGAGAGTACCAAAATCTTGCTGTCCAGAATACGGGCAAAATATCCGCAGGTGGTTGGCAACTTTGGAGAATCAACTGCCAGACTCATGCTGGCAGGCAATCTCGATCGCATTAATCAAACTGGACTTATCGTCGTCTGTCAGTTTTTCCACCTGAAATCGCTCTCCCAACTGGTTGACTTTGCAGATGCTCCTGACCCTGGCGATAAACGATGGAGCCGCGCTCCAAAACTTGAACTCGTATTTAAACTTCAACAGAAACTGCTAGAAAAAGACATTCCTCAAATGCAAGTTGCCGAAGAAGGGCAGATACGAGCCAAGGCACTTGAAAGTCAAAACGGTAAAGCTAACCAAATGGATGTGATTCAGTCCAAGGTATCCCTTAAAACCATCAATAGCATTTGCCGGGGTAGAGTTGGAAATATCGCATTTACCACTCTAGGCGCGATCGCGGACTCACTTCGCGCCATCACGTTTGACTACGAAGAGTTCACCTGTGAACCCATCACAATTACTGAACTTATCGATATTCAACCCATTAAAGAGCCTAAAACCAGCGCACCCTCCTATTCGCCAACCATCACAACTCGAATTCCAGCAGTTCCTTCCGAGCGTTCTAGCAATTCTGGGCATCAAGCCACTCATACTAAACAAATTTAAGCCTGCTAAGAGCAAAGCGGCATGAAATTAGGTAACTGAGGCACTAGGTAAGTGAGTAAATTTAATAGTAAAACTTGTCTGACTACTCTCTTGGGCTTGCTGAATCTTTTAAAGAAAAACTAACAATTAGCGAGGTGTACGCTTTAATTAGCAAGATTATCACTGGGCATCAGCCAGAGAGGAAAAAATACGTCGATTAACCGTAAGATTGAATCCGTGCTTCGTAAATGTTGAATGTCTTGTCAGGAAGTGTCGATCTGGAGCGATTGTAAAATTACTGGTTGCTTCTGATCTAAAAGGAAGGTGATCCGAAGCACTTTGTCTTACCAATGAGTCGTTAATTTGTGGCAGATAAACTCCTTTCATTTCCAGAAAACTATGATGACTTTTTGAACGATCTCAAAGAGCACATTCGTCGTGCTCAGGTCAAGGCAGTACTAGCGGTTAACCAGGAACTCGTGGCGCTCTATTGGCAGATTGGGAAAGAAATTTTGTCTAGGGAGCGGGAGCAGGGTTGGGGAGCCAAAGTGGTAGAACGTTTGGCAATGGACTTGAAGCGAGAATTCCCTAAAATGAAGGGATTTTCAGCTCGTAACATCCGCTATATGAAGTCGTTTGCAGAAGCCTATCCTGACGAGACAATCTTGCAACGCTGCGTTGCAAAATTACCGTGGCGACATAACATTGCCTTGCTTGAAAAGCTGAAATCAAGTGAAGAGCGAGTATGGTACGCTCAACAGGCAATTGAGAACGGTTGGAGCCGGGATGTCTTGGTGCTTCAGATTGAGAATCAACTGCATCGGCGGCTGGGAGAAGCCGTGACTAATTTTGAGCAGGTGCTACCCAAATCTCAATCGGACCTAGCTCAGAGCCTGCTGAAAGACCCCTATCATCTAGATTTTCTATCCCTCAGCAAAGACGCTCAGGAGCGGGACTTAGAGAATGCTCTCGTGACTCACATTCGAGATTTTCTGCTGGAGCTTGGCGTCGGATTTGCTTTTGTTGGTAGCCAGTTTCCGATCGAAGTGGATGGGAGAGAGTATCGAATTGACATGCTCTTCTACCATCTGCGAATTCGTTGCTATGTGGTAGTTGAACTCAAGATTGGAGATTTTCAGCCGAGTTTTGGATCGCAGGTGAATTTTTATATTTCTGCGATCGATGATTTAATTCGGCATCCAGATGACCAGCCAACTATCGGACTGATCCTCTGCACATCCAAGAGTAAGACCGTCGTAGAGTATGCGCTCCGCAACCTTAGTACGCCGATTGGGGTTGCCACTCACCGTTTATCGAAACAAATTGAGGAAGGACTCCCCTCAGTAGAGCAGCTTGAGATGGAACTGGAAAATGCGTTATCTGAGGTGGAGGCTCAAGAAGGGGAAAAGGTGTGATTTTACCAAAGCCGTTTGCAGAGCTTGCCAGCGGTGGATCAGTTGGAGTAGGAAGAGGCGATCGCTGCCAAAGTGGAACAGCTTTCCCTGTTTGCTGATCCTGCAACATTGAAAGAGGAATGAAGCGATAAGCTATGTACCAAAGATAAAGAGGACTGAGCTTTTCTATAGATTGCTGTAAGATAGCGAACACAGCAGGCGTTCAAAGTGATGGCACTCGATAATCCACTCGCGATCGATAGACAGACGCTCCTTGCTTCCATTCCAGATGAGTGGGAGGCAAAGTTTAAGGAGGAACTTTCGCGATC
>JANRIN010000175.1:0-3247 GCA_033764965.1 Leptolyngbyaceae cyanobacterium bins.302
CCACTGCTGCAAGCTCCCAGGAATAAAAGCCCAATGCTTGCCAAAAAGATGATGTTGAATTTATTGAATTTCATGAATTTTTCACGCCAGTTGGGTCACGACAAAAAGTAGTTTCAAGATAAGAATGCACATTGAGGAGTGCTTAACTAGAGCGTCAGCGACTGAAACTAAAACGCCCATTCACTTTCTTACCATTGATATCTGACAAAACAGTCATTTTGTAAGTTCCACTTACTTTTCCAGGAAGAATTGCGGTGTAATGTTTGCCAGCGGCATCATACTTGAAATTGAGTGTCTTTTGAGTTCCGTCCGGCATTTGTACCTGACCCGTTACTTTGGCATTCGAGATCGCCTGATGATTGTTACCGTTTTGCAAATAGAAATCGAGGTGAGTACCATTCGCCTCTTTCTCAGTCACTAACTCTAAATGGTAGGCTCCAGATTCAATCACCTGTCCCCCTTGCCCCCCATGACCTGGACCTTTCAGTTTTGATGATTCTGGATTGATTGTGTGTGAAAGCTCAGGAGTGGGTTTAGAGGATGGAAGACTCACGAGGGTATCGGCTTGACTGCTGCCACCATCTGCCATCAGCAATGTTAAGCCTAGAACGCTAAACAAAATAGGACAGGTTCTAATGAACTTCATTTTTGCTCCTTGTTGGACACTAAAAAGTTGAGTCATGCTTTGACAGAGTGAATCCAATTAAGCCTTTTTCTGTAACTCCTCTAGACTCAGGTTAGAGACTTTGCCGTTACCGGATGGGTCTATCGGTTGCTTAGGAAATAAGTGTTTACCAAAACGACCGTAGAGGGCAGGCAATACCAGCAACGTGAGAGCTGTCGAGGTGAAGAGTCCACCCAAGACCACGATCGATAGGGGTTGCAGAATTTCTTTTCCGGCTCCACCTGCAATCACCAACGGGGCTAAACCCAACGCAGAGGTAAAGGCGGTCATCAAAATCGCGTTCAAGCGTTCCATCGACCCCTTGACTAACAGGTCTTTGAGTGGCATTCCTTCGGCAAACTTATTGTTGTAGTTGTCTACCAGTAACAAGCCGTTGCGGGTGGCAACTCCAAATAGGGTGACAAATCCGACCAGAGAGGCGATCGACAAAATCCCACCCGTTAACGCGACGGCAATCACACCACCCACCAATGCCAGAGGCAGGTTAATCATAATCGTGGCAGTAGAGGCAATGGATTTGACCGAGAGATACATGATCACAGTGATCACCACGAAGGCGATCGCGCTGAACACCAAAATGCTTTGAGTTGATCGCTCC
Source organism: Leptolyngbyaceae cyanobacterium bins.302 (assembly GCA_033764965.1). Lineage (GTDB taxonomy): Bacteria > Cyanobacteriota > Cyanobacteriia > Leptolyngbyales > Leptolyngbyaceae > JSC-12. The sequence goes on from JANRIN010000175.1 coordinate 1,284, forward strand.
TCTGCTTCAAACTGCCCACCATACTGAATGAAGTAACCAGAGGGCAACTGCACCTGCTGTTTTACCTTCGCCTGGATTTCATTCACCACCGATCGCAGATCCCGTCCGCTGACGTTGGCAGACACCACTAACAAACGCGAGACATTTTCACGCCCAATCGTATTCGGTCCAGTGGCATCGCGGATGGTAGCGACTTGCGCCAAAGGAATTTTTTGCCCGTTGGGAGTGTCCACTAACAGATTAGCGATCGTTTCGGGGCTATCACGGGCTTCGGGTTGGAGCCATACCAGCAGATCAAAAGTTTGCTGTTGTTCTAGCACTTGGGAAACCACGCGCCCATTCAATGCGGTTTGAATCGTGTTGGATAATTCTCCCACTGTTAAACCATAACGACTGGCAGCCGCGCGATCGAAGGCAATTTGCACTTGTGGCACGGGCACTTGCGGCTCAGGTTGCAAATCCACCAAACCGTTGACGGTTTGCATTGCGGCGGTGACTTCTTCCCCGATGTGGCGCAGTTCTGCCAGATCGGGACCAAAGATTTTGACGGCGATCGCGCTTCTCACACCAGAGAGTACCTCATCCATCCGGTGCGAAATAAATCCACCGATGTTGGGTGCCACTCCCGGCAACTTGGCAAACTCCTGGCGCAGTTTTTCTACACTGCCTTTGCGGTCTTTCATCCCAGCTTCGCTCAATTCCACATCCAGGTGAGCACCGTTGACTCCTGCTGCATCCGCATCACCAGGGGCACGCCCAGAGCGCATTTGCACATGATCGAAGCGGTCATCGCCTTTGAGCGCATCCTGCATGGCAAATCCGACTTGATTCGTTGCTGCCAGCGATACACCGGGATAGAGCATGGCCGCATTCACCAGCGATCGCTCCTGGAACTCTGGCAGAAAGATGCGTCCAAAGCTGGGAACGATGATCACAGCAGCAATGAGCATGGCGGCTGACACAACCAGCACAATGCTCGATCGCCGAATCGAAAAATGGATGAACGGTAGATACAGTTGCTTAAAGAAACGTGCCACCCAGGGTTCAGTTTCGGGTAGGTGTCCGTGGGGCAGCAAGATAGCGCATAGTGCGGGAGTCACGGTGAGGGCAGTGAGGCTGGAGGCAATCACGGCTGCCATATAACCTAAACCCATCGGAATAAAGATGCTGCCTTCCACGCCGCTGAGGGCAAAGATCGGGGAGAAGACGACGATAGTAATGATGGTGGCACCAAACACGGAATCTCGGACTTCTTTACAACCGTCGTAGACCACATTCAACAAGGGACGAGGATGAGCCGAATGTTTATTTTCCCGCAGGGAGCGATAGACGTTCTCAGCATCCACGATCGCGTCATCGACGGCTGACCCGATCGCCACTGCCAACCCGCCCAAGGTCATGGTGTTGAGGCCCTGCCCAATCAGGTTCAGCATCATCACGCCAATCAGCAAGGAGAGGGGCAACGCCACCAGACAAATCGCCAGGTTGCGCCAGTTCATCAAAAAGGGAATCAAAATTAGCGCCACGATGATGCTGCCTTCAATCAGAGCGGCTCGCACATTTTCGATCGAGGCATCAATATAGTCTTCTTGCCGAAAGGTATCTGTGACGCGGACATCGGGGGGTAATCCGGCTTTCACCTCTGTCATTGCCGCTTCGATCGCACGAGTAACCGTAGGCGTATCGGCTTGGGGCTGCTTGTTGATCATCACCACAATCGCGGGTTCCCCATCCAGACTGCCATCCCCACGCTTAATGGCGGCTCCAATTTCCACATTTGCCACATCGACCAATCGCACGGGTTTACCATCTCGCGCTGTAATCACCGATTGCTTTAAGTCCTCAATCGACTCAATTCGTCCCACGCCTCGAATCAGCCGTTCGCGATCGCGCGTAATCAAAAATCCTCCCGGCGCATTGACATTGGCAGCTTCCACCGCTTCGGTTACTTGCTGCAAGGTCAC
>JANRIN010000196.1:0-19360 GCA_033764965.1 Leptolyngbyaceae cyanobacterium bins.302
TGATTGATTGACACAATTCCTGAAACTCCTTGAGCGCCGTAGGTTGCGGTTAGCGACAGCGTAACCCAACAGGATCAGGACTATCGTTGGGTTTTACGCTGTTCAACCCAACCTACCAAAGAAGATGTGTCAGTCAACCAGTACTGCGTGGTCATTCGTCATTTGTCATTTGTCATTTGTAAGTGTAAGTAACCAGTAACAAATCGCTAGTCGTCTACCAAATCAACTTTGCTGAGTGTCGAGAACCAATGACCAGTGGCTAATGACCAATGACCACGGATTACAAAATCTTTTCCTCCTTTGCCATGTGAACCGCTAAATCGGCGACTCGGCAGGAATACCCCCACTCATTGTCATACCAGGACACAATCTTGAAGAAGTTGGAATTCAATTCAATTCCAGCTTTGGCATCAAAAATGCTCGATCGCGGATCAGTCCGGAAATCCATCGAAACGACTTCATCTTCGGTGTAACCCAGATAGCCCTTCATTTCGCCTTCAGCGGCAGCTTTCATCGCAGCACAAATTTCTTTGTAGCTGGTGGATTTCTCGGTCTTAAAGGTGAGATCCACCACTGACACATCCGGCGTTCCCACCCGAAACGCCATCCCGGTCAGCTTGCCTTTGAGGGCTGGCAGGACGAGCGCCACGGCTTTTGCGGCTCCAGTAGAGGAGGGGATAATATTTTGGGAAGCCCCTCGCCCACCCCGCCAATCCTTTTTACTGGGACCATCCACCGTGGGCTGAGTCGCAGTCATGGCATGAACCGTCGTCATCAAGCCTTCTGCTAAGCCAAAGTTTTGCTGAATTACCTTGGCAACGGGAGCCAGACAGTTAGTGGTACAACTGGCATTGGAGACGACCAAATCTGTTGCGGGTTTATACTCGTCGTGATTCACTCCCATCACCAGAGTTCGCACTTTGTCTGGATCTTTGGTGGGCGCGGAAATAATCACGCGCTTGGCTCCGGCTTTGAGATGATTTTCGGCTCCGGCATAGTCCGTAAAAAATCCGGTCGATTCCACCACATAATCTACTCCGGTAGTGCCCCAGGGCAGTTTGCTGGGATCCCGTTCGGCATAGCAGGGGATCGTATTGCCGTTAATCACAATGCTGCCTTCTTGGGCTTCCACGGTTCCTTTGAAGATGCCGTGGGTGGAATCGTACTTGAACAAATAAGCCAAATTATCGGAAGGAACAAGGTCATTGACCCCGACCAGTTCAATTTCGGGATGATCCATCGCAACGCGGGCAAACAGGCGACCAATGCGACCGAACCCGTTAATGGCAATTTTGACTGTCATGATAATGCTCCTTAGTAGGGGGACTCGGACTAGGGGCGGGGAATGGGGGTTAGGGGTGGGGGGTTAGGGGTGGGGGAGTGGGGGAGTAAGGGATTGGATGGGTCAATAAAACAAGTTACAACCTCTACCCACCTACTCACCTACCCTCTTACTTGCTGTCTTAAGTGATTACGGTGGGTTGATTCATGCCAGTGTTGGTGCGAATTTGGGCGACTTCTTCGGCGATCGCAATCAAGCCACCCAGAGCTTGCTGCGTTTCCTGGTCTTGTTGAGCGGGATTGGGTTCATAACTCTCGAAGTAGACTCGCAGGGTGGCACCTTGGGTTCCAGTTCCAGAAAGGCGGAACACCACGCGGGAGCCATCGGTGAAACCCAACCGTACTCCTTGCTTCTGGCTGACACTGCCATCGACCGAATCGGTGTAAGCAAAATCATCCCCGTATTCAACTTCGTAAGCACCGTATTTTTTACCTTTGAGGCTGGCAACGGTTCGACGTAAGTTGTCTATCAGGGTGTTAGCGCGATCGCTGTCTACACCTTCGTAATCGTGGCGGGAATAGTAGTTGCGCCCGTAAGTGTGCCAGTGTTCTCGCACGATCGCTTCCACGGATTGTTGCCGCACAGCGAGGATATTCAGCCAGAACAACACCGCCCACAGCCCATCTTTTTCGCGGATGTGGTTGGAGCCAGTCCCAAAGCTTTCTTCGCCGCAGAGGGTCACTTTGCCTGCGTCCATCAGGTTGCCAAAGAATTTCCAACCCGTGGGAGTCTCATAGCAGTCGATCCCCAGTTTTTCCGCCACGCGATCGACCGCTTGACTGGTGGGCATGGAACGGGCAACTCCGGCAATACCATTTTTATAGCCAGGAACGAGGTTGGCGTTAGCGGCAAGGATGGCAAGGCTATCACTGGGAGTGACAAAGAAATTGCGACCTAGAATCATGTTGCGATCGCCGTCTCCATCGGATGCCGCCCCGAAATCGGGAGCATTGGCACCAAACAACTTTTCCACCAAATCGTGAGCATACACCAGGTTGGGATCGGGGTGTCCGCCGCCAAAATCTTCCAACGGGATTCCATTTTGGACGGTGCCAGCGGGCGCACCCAACCGTTCCTCGAAAATGGCGTGGGCATAGGGTCCAGTCACGGCGTGCAGCGAGTCCACACAGATCCGGAAGTTGCCTGTCAGCAGTTGGTGCAGGCGATCGAAATCAAACAACGATTCCATCAAAGCTTGATAGTCCGTCACGGAATCGATCACTTCTACCATCATGCCGCCCATCGTGAACTTGCCCGTACTGTCAATATCCACGTTGGGAAAATCGAGAATTCTGTAGGAATCAATTTCCTTACTCCGAGCAAAAATGGCTTCTGTAACTTTTTCTGGAGCGGGACCGCCATTTTCGGTGTTGAACTTGATGCCAAAGTCGGCGTTGGGTCCGCCGGGGTTGTGGCTGGCAGAGAGGATGATGCCACCGTGGGTGTTGTATTTCCGGATGACACAAGAAGTTGCGGGGGTAGACAGGATGCCAGCACGCCCCACTTTGACTTGCCCAAAGCCGTTAGCTGCCGCCATCTTGAGAATAAGTTGAATGGCTTCCCGGTTGTAATAGCGACCGTCCCCACCCAGCGCCAAGGTTTTGCCATCGATCGCGCCAATGGAGTCGAAAATCGACTGAACAAAGTTTTCTAAGTAATGCGGTTGTTGAAAGGTGGGAACCGATTTACGCAGCCCTGATGTGCCTGGCTTCTGGTCGGAAAAGGGCTTAGTGGAAACGGTGTGAATTGCCATGAAGGATCTTCCTTGCTTAACGGAAACAAAGCGGCATGACTAGAGGAATGGTAAGCGGTTTCTGCCCTGATCTTGTGCCATCCCCCATTAGTCTTAACCTCTACCGGAAGGACGAGGTTGTTACGCGATCGTCACCCTCAGGCTCGAAGGCTTGGCGCGATCGCCCTGAAATATGATCCCACGTCCGTTTGCCTCCAGATGACGCAGAATCAAGTAGATCGTTTCAATTTGTCCCAACGCATTGGCTTTTGCCGCCAGTTCCACCAGGGTCAACGGTTGCCCTGCACTCTTGAGCGCCGTCAGGACTCGATGCTGGAGATCCAACACCGAAGCAGCCGCTTTCTTACCCGCTTCGACTCCCGGTTGGTGATAGGCATTGATGTTTACCAAAGATGCATACAACCCCACTGCCCGTTCGTACAGAGCGATCAGCGCCCCCACCATGCGGGGAGTCACTTCGGGAATCGTGATTGTAATTGAGTCTCGCTGGTTCTCGTAAAGTGCCTGCCGGGTGCCTTGCAGAAACCCAGAGAGAAAATCGCCCGACGTGGCACCAGGTTCCACTTCGATCGAGTCCCCTTCCCGGTCTTTCAACACTTCAATCAAGGTGGCGAAGAAATTGGGCACCCCTTCCCGTAATTGCTGCACGTAGGCGTGTTGATCCGTTGAACCTTTGTTGCCATACACGGCAATCCCCTGATTCACAACCTTGCCGTCCAGATCCTTTTCCTTGCCCAGGGATTCCATCACCAGTTGTTGCAGGTAGCGGCTGAACAGCAACAGGCTGTCTTTGTAGGGCAAAATCACCATATCTTTTTCCCCTTTGCCGTTGCCCGTGTAATACCAGGCAAGCGCCAGCAACGCAGCAGGATTAGTTTTCAGGTCGGCTACACGGGTAGCAGCATCCATCTCTTTCGCCCCTGCCAGCATTTCTCGCACGTTGATCCCTTGCAGAGAAGCGGCTAACAATCCCACGGCAGACAGTTCGGAGGTGCGTCCGCCCACCCAGTCAAACATGGGAAATTCCGCCAGCCACGCCTGGGAGCGTGCCAGTTCATCCATTTTGCTGCCGGGCATGGTGATGGCGACGGCGTGTTTGGTGAAATCCAAGCCCTGCTGTTCGTAAACGTGCTTGACTTCCAGCATCCCGTTGCGGGTTTCGGGAGTGCCACCGGATTTGCTGGTGACAATGACCAGCGTACTCTTGAGTCGATCGCCCAGTTTTGCCAGGACGCGATCGATCCCAGTGGGATCACTGTTGTCAATGAAGTGGATGGACAGGGGAGCATCCAGGGGAGCCAGTGCCTCTGCCACAAACTGCGGTCCCAGCGCCGAGCCGCCAATGCCGATCGATAGAATATCGGTAAACTTGGGGGCTGCGGGTGGAGCAATTGCACCGGAATGCACCTGTTGGGTAAATATCTCGATTTGTTCCAGGCTTTCGACGATTTCTGGCTTGATGTCAGCGGGAGCGAGATCCGGATCTCGCAGCCAGTAATGCCCCACCATGCGGTTTTCATCCGGATTGGCGATCGCCCCTTGTTCCAGCGCCACCATATCCTGAAATGCCTGCTCAAACTTAGGTTGAAGCATCGACACAAACGCATCATCAAACCGCACCAGGCTGATATCCACATACAGCCCCAACCCTTCGTGGTAGTAGAGCCAGTCTTCGTAACGTTTCCAGAGTGCTTGCGTATCCATATTCTTGCTTACACTTGCGACCATAATTACGCTACCTGCTCACTTCAATGTCTCAACAAAACAATCGTCGAATTTACATCTCTTTAGATTAACCACCGGGAGTAAGTAGACGCTTCATTCAAGCTTTAAACAACTTCATTCGATCGAAAATAATTTGATTCTGCACTGAATCTGCCTTTCCCCAAACTCCTCTCGCAACCAAGGCTAGGGACTTTGAGGCTCGGTTCCCCTTTTCCCCAAGTTTGAGCCACTGTGTACACAGATCTCGACTGAACCCAAAACCTCTACCGGGGGACTTCCCCCCGCACCCCCGCTTCGTGGGGTCCTCACTCCCCCACACCCCCCGAAAGGGTTGGCTTGTTGAGGGCAAGGGCTGTGGTTGAACATTCCTCCTTGTTGTATAGAGACTTTTGCTTTTGAGCGTTAACACCTTCTGGAGGGGGTTCGGGGGACGCAGCCGTCCCCTGAGTTCGGGGGGATTGGGGGGTGCCCCCCAAGGGTCGGATTCAGCGAGACTTGTGTGTACACAGTAGCCAAGTTTGAGAGAAGGGGCTGGGGGATAAGGGCTAGTAGAGATTTTGTAATCTACTGAGATCACCTGACTTACAGCATTGATTAGATACATTGTGCAGGGTATCTGTCGATTCACCGATTTTCTCTAGCACATCTACAGGATCATGAACAGGATCATCAATGAGTGAGAGCAGGTCTAGCCCCATCGGGTTGATTTCTGCTGTCGCTCAAAGGCAGAATTTTTGCAGGTAAAATCTCTGGCTGCAATATAGATGGACACAATTAGTATTGAGAACGTTGTAGTGATGGTCTTACAGAAATTCCCGGTAGGATGGCACTGCCCAACTTTCCCAAAAGCTCTGACTATGCAGCTAGCGTAACTGCCGTGAATCAAACTTTATTCCAGGGTTTCCATTCACTGCTCATAGGATCGACCCATTTTCTCGTTTTTATTTTTCCTTCTATTATTTTCTCTCTGCCCACCCAAACATTCCCACGACTGATTAGTAGCGCATCTTTTCTACCACTAAGATTAAGGTATGGACATTGACCAGTTGATTTAGAACGTAAATTAAGCCCCTCATCCCCTGGCTCAATCCATAAAACTTTTTCCTTTTTAATCCAAGGTGCTAAATCAAAATCAGCATACTCCTTCAAAAAGTGATAACTGTTAGATGAGAGATTCTCAAATTCTCCATCTTTCTGCACAAGAACTGCTATGGAGTTTCCCCATTCACAAACTGGTTTCTCCACCTTGATTGGTTTAACTTCGCTGAAGTAGACAATAGGATAGGCAGTATGAGAACCCACATTGATTTGAGAAATCACTGCCTTGATTGGATAATCTCGTAGCATATGCGGCACGACGAAGGGGACTTCTGGTCCTGATAAGACTCCAAAAGGAGACCAGGTGATCTTATCTGCCAACTTTATGGCTCCTGAGAGAGTTAAAAAATGAGGACACAGTTGTTGTCTTTCTCGCGCACGTATAACTTTTTCGCAATGCCACCACAATCCATCCAAGTCGTAGGCATCGAAGGTTAGATAGTTGACTGCCTGACAATAAGGACAGCGAGAAAGCCCGACAATCGGTAGTCTATCTCGGTATTTTTGAATTAAGTTACGCAACTTGTCCTTTTGAGTATCCCCGTGTCGCAACGCTTCTATAAAAGCTGGTGTACCTTTAATGGAGTGAAGATTGTAACCATCTGCAAAATCATCAACCCAACAAATTAACTCAAAACATTCCTGCAAAATGCTTTGACGGCTTTCAGCGGTAAACGGAGTAAAGTTGGACATAACTTCAAATAATTCTACTTACCTGCTTAATTCACCGGACTAAAAGCTGTGCAGCGCAGAGAGCAGCGCCAATCAGTCCGACTTTGGGATTTTGCACAACGTAGATCGGGATCTGGGCGATCGCGGGACTGACTCTCCCCTTGTGGTTAAAGGCATCGATAAAATCTCCCTGTTGCATCAGGGGCAAGTTTTTGCCAGCCACCCCACCCGCAATGTAAACCCCACCGTAGGGCAAGAGCTTGAGTGCCAAATTACCCGCTTCCGCCCCATAAGCCCGGATAAACAAGTTCATCGTTTCGGTACAAAGGTAGTCCGTTTCGGCGATCGCATGGCGAGAAATAATCGCTGCCAAATCCACAGTTTTTTCTTCCTTTCCGGCTTCCTGCTGCCAGAGGCGATACGCTTCCTCAACCTCTGGCGACTCTTCGCAAATGCCGCGACTTCGCATGAAGGAGTAGACCGCATGAATCCCCGTTCCCGAAACCACCCGTTCAGTCGAAACGCGATCGATCTGGTGATGCTCCTTGAGAAATCGCCAAAGCTGATACTCCAACTCAGTGCGCGGCGCAAAATCGGTGTGTCCTCCCTCCGTGGCAAAAACCCGATAGCCACCCGGATAAGGCACGACATAACCCTGTCCCAGTCCAGTTCCGGCTCCAATAATGGCAGCTACTCCCTGCGGATCGCGCGCTCCTTCTCTGAGCACAAAAACATCCTCATCGGTCAGGCAAAGCACGCCATATCCCACTGCCGCAAAGTCGTTAATCAAGGTAACTTGAGGGATTTTTAACTGCTTTTCTAGCGCGTCCGCCTCTAGCAACCAGCCCAAATTCGTTAGCTTCGAGGTGTTATTCAGCACTGGACCCGCGATACCAAAACAAGCTCCTTGAGGTGAGAATGTTTCTCCCAGTTGCGTTTGGGCAACCTCCATAAACGATCGCACCATTGGGACGAGATCAGGAAATTCACGACTGGCGTAGGTGGTTTCAAACAGGCTGGTTAGAACTGGCAGCTTGCCAGCTTCCAACAGATTAGCCCGAACCAGACGTAGGATCGTTTTCGTGCCACCGATATCTCCCGCCAGTAGAATAGTCATAGGCTCACTCGTCTTACTACAACTTAACTTTAGAGCGTAGCCCAAGAAGCTTCATCCTTAAAGTTGAATTCCTGCGTTTCCCTTTTCCCCGATACTGAATAGAAGACGTTTGCAGCTCCAGGAGGAATGGCTTTGCTATCCAAAGGATTTGAAGTTGAAATCTACACCAGCACTCCTGATGGAGACATCGTTGGCTTGTCTGACAAAATCGTTGCGGCATTGGATGGGTTTGTGCGAGAGCCAGATAGCCGCAATGTGGAATACACCACGCCTCCCTGCCATCGTTACGAGCGATTGTTGTGTGATTTGCTGCAACCTCGCTTTCGGCTACGAGAATATTTGAAGCAACTGGGCGATTACACCTTGATCCCCGGCAGCACCCTATCCCTGGGTGGCTCTCAGCAATTTCACCGTTCTGATCCAGGTAATCCCTACCACGACTACATTGAGAACACCTACGGAACTCGCGTGGTGACAGCCAGCATTCATATCAATGTGGGGGTTTATAACCCGGAACAACTCATGCAAGCCTGTCGCTTAGTTCGGGTGGAAGCTCCATTGTATTTAGCATTGAGTGCGGCTTCTCCTTTTCTGGATGGGGAAGTAACCGGGTCGCATTCCACCCGCTGGCAGATGTTCCCTAAAACCCCAGAGTTTGTGCCGCTGTTTGAGAGTCATGCTGATTTTATTCAATGGACAGAGCAGCAGTTGGTGCTGGGCACGATGCAGAATGTGCGGCATTTGTGGAGTTCAGTACGTCCCAATGGCGATCGCCGTCCATACAATCTGAATCGTTTGGAACTTCGCATTTGTGACCTGGTGGTTGATCCCGTTGCCTTACTTGCGATCACTGCCTTGCTGGAAGCCCGAATTTTGCAAGTACTGGAAAATCCCAACCTCGATCCGCTGCAACTTAGCGAACTGCCTGCCGGAACGCGATCGCAGGATCTCGTTGCCTTGACTGACGAAAATGAAGCGGCGGCGGCGAAGCTCAGTTTGGATGCAACCCTGCGCCACTGGAAAGACGGTTCTCCCATCCTGGCAAGAGACTGGATTGAGCAGCTTTATCAAGACGTGTGGGGAACCGCCAAACAACAAGGCTTTAGCTGTTTCTTGCCACCCATCAAGAAAATTTTGCGGGAAGGCAACGAAGCACAGCGCTGGTTAAAGCATTACGAACAACATCAAGATTTGAGATTGGTGATGCAGCAAGCCATCCAGGACACTGAAGCCCAGGAACGCGCCTTACAGGATCAAGTGTGTGGCGCGATCGCGGCTTAACCCAAGTAAAAAAATGTCATTGGTCATTAATCACTGGTCATTCGTCATTAGAGATAAACACTTACTCTTTTCAATTACTAATGACCACTGCCCGATGGCAAATGACCAGAGACAAATGATGAATGACCCATGACCAATTAAGCCATTTCTAGCCGAGTTTTGTTGAATTCTGTCTGATTAGGAAAGATTTCAAAAACCTGATCCATCCCTGTAATTTCTAACAGCATTCGGGCTTGTTCACACACTGAACACAGGACTAACCGCCCACCTGCCGATCGAGTTGCTTTGAACGCATTGACTAAGCCACCCAGCCCTGAGCTATCAATGAAAGAAATATTTTCCAGATCAACTAGAACAATTCTGGTTCCACTTTTCACAGTTTCGTCAATGTCGCTACAGAGTTGATTTGCCAGCGAACTGTTTAAAATTCCCGATGGTTGAATGACTTTGAGTTCGGAATTCATGAGTTTCATTGATCTCAAGCTCTTTCCTGCTAGTGTTCTTCTATGGGGTAGTAGAAGGGTTTTACCGCTACTACAAATGTGAAGACCTCTGATTGAGATCTGGTTTCCCTTAAATTTAGAATGCCCTCAGACCTACAAAACTCAACAAGCAAAAAACGCGATACTTTCAAGCTTAGTAGACATTGACATTTTGCAACATTATTCTGCCAACCATAGCCGGATGTGCCTATCTTTAAATGATGAGCAGAATAATTAAATCTTTCTAAATTTTTTAGCTTAATGCACCTTGAACCATCACAGCACATCTTGGGCAGAACTGCCAACCTCTTGCAAAGTCTATGTTAGGGTCGCCATAATTTTTACAGAACTGACCGGACGATCGCTGAATAATGACGATGTAGTAGCTAATGTCATTTGCTGCGTTTGTGTTTCCTGGAACGATATCTAAGCTGAAACAGGTTACGCTCTGCCATCCAACAGAACTATTGCTCTTTGCGCTGAATCTCCTCATCTTGTGGTTGCATCAGCTTCTCACTAACCTGTTCCTTGAGTAGACAGGATTTCTAAGTTTTCAACCCGCCCCGATCGCAGGTGCGAGTTATGTAATGACGAGTTATCTGATTAAACGTGCTTGATTATCGTCTGCATTTGTCCCTTACCCTGATGTGAAGTTGAATGGCGAACGGGCTTTCGTTTACATCCAAAAGTCGATTTGTCAACGTACCGCTCACCCAGCGATCGCGCCGAGCTATCTTCCTGGTGTTGCTTGGCTCTGCGATGGTTGGAATATTTGGTTTTCGCTTGGCGCAACTCCAAATTTTGGAGGGGCAGTATCATCGAGAACGGGCTGAAAAAAACCGGATTGCCCTGATCCCCATCCCCTCTGATCGGGGTAACATTCTCGATCGCACGGGTAAACTATTGGCTGCTAATCGGCTGGCGCGATCCGTTTATCTGCGTCCGCGGGAACAGTCTCCAGAGTCTTGGGCGAAAACGGCAAAGCAACTGGCTCCCATCTTAAATATTCCGGCAACGGAAATTCTCGATAAGTTGAAACAGGCAGGCTTTCGATCGGCAATGCCCGTTCGCATCAGCCGCAACCTCAACCTCACAGCGTTTGTCAAACTAGCTGAGAAAAACAGCGAATTTCCGGGGATCGAAATTCGTGGAGAATCCAGTCGCTACTACCCCAATGGTCAAGTAGCAGCTCATGTGTTGGGGTACATCAGCGAAGCCACCGCTGCGGATCTCAAAACAAACCCCAGCTATCCAATGGGAATGCTCGTTGGACAAATGGGGATCGAGCGTCTGGCAAACAAAACGCTGCAAGGGGTTTGGGGCGGGCAAGTGATTGAGGTTGATGCCTCCGGACGAGAACTGGAAAATTTGGGATTAAAAGCTCCCGTTTCTGGAGAATCTGTGCGCCTGACGCTAGACTTGGCATTGCAAAAAACCGCAGAACGCGCCCTGAGGAATCGACGGGGCGCAGTTGTAGTGTTGGATGTGAAAACAGGCGGCGTTTTAGCCCTTGCCAGCGGACCAACCTTTGATCCCAACTTATTCACCCGCCGCATTTCCAAGGCTGAATGGAAACAACTTCAGGCGCAAGAAAATCCGTTTCTGAATCGAGCTTTGCAGGGTTATCCCCCTGGTAGTACATTCAAAGTTGTCACGGCAACGGCAGGGATGCAATCGGGTCGGTTTTCTCCCGACTCTGCCTTGATGACCTATGCCGCAATCAACTTAGGGGGGCACCTGTTCCATGAGCACGGGGCTTCGCAAGGGGTGATTGGTTTTCGAGATGCCCTGGCTTTCAGCAGCAACACATTTTTCTACCAGGTTGGACTGTCTGCGGGTCCAGAGCAAATTTCTAAATGGGGCAAGCAACTGGGTATCGGTTCCATCACAAACTTAGGGCTAGATGGGGGTAATCATGGCATGATCCCCACACCCGATGAGAAAGAAAAACTATTCAAGGAACCTTGGTATGGCGGCGATACGGTCAGTATGTCGATCGGGCAGGGGTTAGTCCAGGTCACGCCGCTGGAACTCGCAGTTGTGTATGCGGCGATCGCCAATGGCGGCTATCGGGTTAAACCCCATCTGCTCGCCAGTGAGGATGGCACCAAGAAACCTCAAAAGATCGGGATCGATCCGGCTGCTCTGGACGTGATCCGAGCAGGACTGAAATCGGTTGTGCGGGAAGGAACCGCTCGCCGCCTGAGTGATGGCAGTATTCCTCCAACGGCTGGCAAAACGGGCACCGCAGAAGTTTTGGGACAACGAGACAACTCCCTGTTTGCTGGATTTGCGCCTGCCAACAATCCTCGGATTGCGATCGCCGTGGTGGTGGAAAATGGTGGTTTCGGCGCAGAATCGGCAGTCCCGATCGCCCATGAAGTCTACAAAACCTATTTCAAACCTACAAAGGCAAAGCGATAGGACGCGAAACCTTCGAGGTTTAAGCGCATTCTGTTAATCATCGATTCAATTCTTCAGTCGAATCTCGAAGGTTTGGGCAGGGGATGAGTCTTAAACAAAACCAGTCCTGACAGAAATCCCAGGATCACGCCAGAGAGATGCCCAATCAGGCTAACTTGTGGAGTCAGCAAATCGGAAATCAGTTGCAGCACAACCACCAGGCTAATGAGTTTCAGCCGATCGCGGGCGATTTTCGCTCTCTCTAATCGCCATCCTTTAAGTTGAATCGCGGCTTCTGCCCCAACGATGCCCAACACGGCTCCAGATGCCCCAACCGTAATTTGGGGAGGAGCCTGAGTTAGCAGAGCAATCGCCGCCACGACCAACATGGAACCAACCCCACAGAAGAAATAGCAAACCAGAAACTTTCTGTAACCTAAAGCGGACTCGACCAGTGCCCCAAACACATACAAGCCCAGCATATTAGCAGCCAGGTGTAGCGCTCCAGCATGGAGAAAAATGGCAGTCAGCGATCGCCACCATTCCCCTTGAGCCACAGCTTCAGGAACCAATGCGCCCAAGCGGTAGAGGATATACAAGTCCTCATTCCCGCCAAGTAGGGTGGAAAGTCCAAATACTGCCAGATTGATCCCAATCAATCCATAAGTGGCATAACTTTTTTTGGCAGCTAACGCCATCCAACCGCTGTAACGGGATTCCTGAGTGATTGCCGTTTTTAGGTCAATCAAAACTTGGCGAGAGTGTTCTGTTAACACGGTCAGCGGATCGACGCGAGGAGCCGCCAGTCGCCAGTCGATCGCCTGCTGCAAGGAGCGATCCCCAGTCTGCCGCAGAGCCGCAAACATCTCCTGGGCGATCCCTTCCCGCCCGGTTTGTAACTCCGCTGTCGCAATCCAAAACTGATGAATGGGTTTGGGATGAATCGATAAAACCCCATCAAACAACCGTTTGACTGCTTCAACCTGACCACAAAAAGCAAGCCCATAGAGCCTGACTGTGTTCAGAAGCAACGGATTATTGCTACGTCCTGCTTTTTGTTCAAACCGCTCGATCCCCTGTAATAAGCCATTCAAGTTACCCAGTTCACCCAACGATCGCAAGTAGGCGATCGCCAGTCCCATCTCCTGAAATAAAATCTTTTCGGGTACGCAATCCTCTACCCAGCGTGCTAACTCCTCCCACTGGGCATTCATCCGGTAAAACATCACGGTTGCCATGCGCCCAGTGGTGGTGCTGTTGGTTTGGTAGCGGTTAAACAGTTGCGTTGCCTCGTCCATTCTGCCTTGTTGCCCCAGTTCCAGCCCCTTCAACAAATGAGGATACTCAACGTAGCCATCCGCGGGATGCAGCCATTTCACCAGATTGGCGATTTTTCG
The DNA here is from genome assembly GCA_033764965.1 of Leptolyngbyaceae cyanobacterium bins.302. Lineage (GTDB taxonomy): Bacteria > Cyanobacteriota > Cyanobacteriia > Leptolyngbyales > Leptolyngbyaceae > JSC-12. The sequence goes on from JANRIN010000196.1 coordinate 13,271, forward strand.
GGCAGGTCGATAGCGCTCTTGGGACACCAGACGATTTAACCGGGCAATCCCCACCAGCGGCAATAAATACAGGATGACCCACACGCCACCGCTGATATACCCTGCCCATGCTGGAGCGGTAACAAAGCCCACACCCAGGCTTACCAAAATCACTCCAGTTACGACCAGCCAGCCACGAGGTAAACGAGCAGCCTGAACCAGCATAAAAACACTCGTGAACAAAACAAGCTGGATCAGAAATAAGTTAAAGCTCATTGGGAAAAAGCATATTACTCAAAGCTAAGGATGCCCCGATCGCCATCCAGTTGAACGGGAATGCCCACGGGGAGAGCAGCGTTGGGGCTGGCATGACCAAAAGGTAGATGCGCCACGATGGGTAGATTTAAATCCGTCAGGCGATCGCGCAACACTTCTTCTACTGTAAAGCTGGGAATTCCCGTTGGGGGATCGCACTGGCTAAAGTGACCGATCGCAATTCCTCGAATCTGGTGAAAATGTCCGGCGAGTCGCCATTGAGTCAACATCCGGTCAATTCGGTAAGGCGCTTCTCCCACATCCTCGATCGCCAGGATGACATTTGAGAAATCGGGTTGAAATAGGGTTCCCAGCAGATGGGTCGCGACCGTGAGATTGATGGGTAGCAATAAACCGGAGGCTTTGCCCTGCGCCCAACCTTCCCCGTTCAAAGGAGGTAGGAAGCGACCTTCCACCCAATCAAACAACCGTTGTAACGACCATTCCGGTTCATCGGCGATCGTCGTCAGCAACGGAGCATGAACGCCAGAAACGCCTTGCTGACTCAAGCTCAGTAACAAACTGGTGATATCCGAAAAGCCAATCAGCCATTTGGGTTCAACCGCTTTCCAGGCAAAGTTTTCCAGCAATCTTGCACCTCCGTAGCCGCCCCGCGCACACAAAACGCCACGACATTCGGGATCGTTCCAGGCATCCAGGAATTGCCGCCGCCGAGTTTCATCACGTCCTGCCAGGTAGCCCCAACGATCGTCGAATCCAGGCGCAAGTTCAACGCGATAGCCCCGCGATCGCCAGATCTCAACCCCCTTCTGAAATCGCTCTAATTCTCGCAATGTGCCGCTGGGAGCAATGACCCGCAATAAATCGCTAGGTTTCAGGGGTGGGGGTGGGTCACAACGCTGCATTGATGATCATCAAACCAATCGTCCATGCTAAGTTTTAGCATCCTAAAAGCTGAAAATGGTCATTCGTCATTCGTCATTCGTCATTCGTCATTGAGCTGAAAATGGTCATTGGTCATTGGTCATGGGGTTGGTGTCGCTGATGATTGGGTGTTTATCAGAGTAAATGGATAGCTGTTTGTTTGCGATCGCTCAACTCTTGAGCAAATTGAATGGCGGCTTTCATGCTGCTGGCGTTGGCAAGTCCCTTGCCGGCGATGTCGAAGGCGGTGCCGTGGTCGGGAGAGGTGCGAATGAAGGGTAAGCCGATCGAGGTGTTGACGGCTCGATCGAATGCCATCAGCTTGACGGGGATCAATCCCTGATCGTGATAAAGCGCCAGGTAAGCATCGGCGGTTTGAACGGTCGCAGACCCGAACCATGCCTGACCTGGTTTGACCCAAAGCGTATCCGGTGGAGTGAGTCCTTCTAGCTGAACGTGGGGCGAGCGATCGCGCATTTGCTCCAGCCAGGTTTGCAGCCAGGTTTGCTCCTCGGTGCCCAGGTTGCCCTGTTCGCCGCTGTGGGGATTGAGTCCGGCGATCGCAATTTGGGGAGTGGAAATCCCAAAGTCTTGAGCTAAACAATCGATCAGCAGTTCTAACTTTTGGGTCATTAACTCCGGGGTAAGGGTTTGGGGCACCTGCCACAGCGGAATATGAGTGGTTGCCAGTAGAGTTCGCAATGTCCAGCCCGTGTGGGGCGATCGAGCGACGAACAGCATCCCAAACCGGCGAGTTTTCGATCGTTCTGCCAGGAGTTCCGTTTGTCCGGGATAGTGGTGTCCTGCCATCTGCCATGCGGCTTTGGAAATGGGCGCTGTGACAATGCCGTGAAACTTGCCAGCCAGGGTTTGGGCAATCGCGGTTTCGAGATATTGAAAACTCGCAGCCCCACTGGCTCGATTTTCGTTTCCCGGTAAAAATAGCGTTTCGCTGGGTTCCTCCAACTCCACATCCACGATCGACAATTGCTCAGGATCGGCTAGAGGTGAGGAGGTTCCAACTTGAAGCAAATGCTGATAGGTCTGTTCTAGCAAGGAGCGACTGCCCACGATCGTCAGGTCGGCAGATTGCTCGATCACTGGGTCGGCAAGTGCTTTGAGAATCACTTCCGCCCCAATGCCATTGGGATCTCCAAGGGTAATCGCTAATTTGGAACGATTCATTTTCAATATTTGTTCAAATCTTTGCTGGGAAAACGAGGTGGAGTACCGGAAGTGTCAGCGTTCTGGTTTAAAATCTCCTATGCAGGCTCAGAAGGTTAACAGTAAAAAACTGGTTTGACTGAAAAGCTTGATCCAAAAATGTTTAGTGTTGATAACCAGTCGCTTACACCAGAGCGATCGCATAAGGAGCCATCATGGGAGAAATTTATACTGCTGCATTTCTATCATTTACCTTGATTTTAGTTGGCTTGGGGGTTGGATTCCTCATGCTCAAGCTACAAGGTGGAGAAGAATAAATTTACCCTTGTAAGGGCGTACAGCCGTACGCCCTTATGAAATATCGAAAGATTGTAGGTAATTTGCTTGCTGGAAATTTCCTACAATCTTGCTCAGTTAATTAGGTGAAACCCGCATCAGTGGCTGGTTGTACTCCACAGGTTCGCCATTCTGCACTAAAATTTCTAAAATTTCTCCCGTCACTTCCGCTTCAATCTCGTTCATCAGCTTCATCGCTTCGATAATGCAAACCGTTTGACCCACTCTGACTCGTTCGCCAATGTCAATAAACGGGGGTTCGTCGGGGGCTGGTGCGCGGTAAAACGTCCCCACCATCGGAGACAGGATCTCAACCCATTTGCGATCGTTCGTGGGGGGAAGTGCCGATGCTGGCGAGACTGACGTACTCTCGGAGGTGGCTTTGGAATCGATACTCACGTTGACGGGAGGAGTCGCTGGAGCCGCGATCGCCAGATTTTCTAGAATTTGCGATCGTCCAATTCCTGCTGCCAGGATTTGTTCATCGACCCGCATCTCACGACGCACGGTTAACTCAAAGTCATCATTTTTCAGGGTTAGCTCCGTGATGTCCATCTGATTGATGGCTTCTAGCAATTCCCGGAGTTCATTCAAATTCAATGGCACAGCTATCACAAACCTCTCGGCTAACGGGGGTTAGGGGTTAGGGGTTAGGGATTGGGCTTCACCATAAAGGTCTTGTTGGCTATCACGTCTAACCTTCACCGCTTTTTCTGCGTGCAGAGACTTTGCACGTCAAACTTATGATTCTCGACCTAAATAGGTATCGGTGCGAGTGTCAATTTTGATTTTCTCGCCTATGGAAATAAACAGCGGCACCATCACCTGGGCACCCGTTTCGACGATCGCAGGTTTGGTTCCCCCCGTCGCGGTATCCCCTTTGACACCGGGATCGGTTTGGGTAATTTCCAGCACCACTGAATTGGGCAGTTCGACTTCCATCACCTGCTCGCCCCAGCGCACCACGTTCACTTCCATGCCTTCTTTCAGGTACTTGACGCGATCGCCAATCTGAGACGGACTGAGGCTGGCTTCTTCGTAAGTTTCCATGTCCATGAACACGAAGTTATCGCCATCTTTATAGGTGTGTTGCATCGTGCTTTTTTCCAGGTTTGCCTGGGGGACAGTCTCCCCTGCCCGGAAAGTACGCTCAACCACGTTGCCATTCTGCACGTTCTTCAGCTTTGTCCGCACAAAAGCCGAGCCTTTCCCCGGTTTTACGTGCAAAAACTCCACAACTCGCCACACACTGCCGTCGAGTTCAATGCTTACGCCCGGTCGAAAATCATTACTGGAAATCATTGGTTCTTGAATTCGGAAAATTTGACTGGCAACTCATTTTACCCCGTACCTGTCCTCTGTCCCCCCGTCATGGCAAGATTAAAGATTGGAGCGACCTTAACTCGGCGATCGCCCCAGTCTTATGTGCCAACCAACTATGTGCCAACCAAAGTGAGCAATGGGCTATGCAACTGCGAGGATTTGACCTGAAGCATTGGCTGAAAACGGGGGTGACTTTGCTCCTGATGGTGACGTTATCGATCGGCTTGGGTGCAGCGAAAGTTGTGCAAATTAGCCGACTACCAGCGGGGAACGCCATTACCGATGGACGCGCTTTGTTACGATATGCCTTACCGATCGACAACAAGCCCGTTCGAGATCTGCAAGCTAGTTTAGAAGATATTGCCGTGCAACTGCGGGCACAACGCCGCTGGGGAGCGATTTCAGGGGATATTAGTAGAGCCAATCGCGTTTTGACTTACAACAAAGATGCTTTGTTAGCCGGGGTTCCTGATGCCAACAAAGCTCAAGCAGAAGCCCTGATCAATCAAATTAAAGAAAACCTGCCAACCATCCAGGATGCCGCAGATGCCTTGGATCGGCAGGGAGTATTTGAAGCTCGTGGTGCTGTGCTGAATTTGGTGGGGCAACTGGAAGAATTGATGGTGGCTGAGTTTCCTTATGACGTGCCGGAGGCTTACAGCAATCTGCCGCAACTGAAAGGACGAGCCACGATCGAGTTTACGACCAATAAGGGCAAGATAACGGCGATCGTGGATGGGTATAGCGCTCCTGTCACCGCTGGCAACTTTGTCGATCTGGTACAGCGTGGTTTCTACAATGGCTTGCCCTTCACTCGTGCGGAAGAATCCTACGTGCTGCAAGTAGGCGATCCACCCGGACCGGAGGTGGGCTTCGTTGATCCTAAAACTAATAAATACCGGGCTATTCCGCTGGAAGTAATGGTGCAGGGAGATAAAGAGCCAACCTACGAAATCACCCTGGAAGATGCCGGACGTTTCCGGGAACAGCCCGTCTTACCGTTCTCTGCTTTTGGGGCAATGGCGTTAGCGCGTCCGGGTGACGATCCCAATGGCGGGTCTTCTCAGTTCTTCTTCTTCCTGTTTGAACCAGAACTCACTCCTGCGGGTGCAAACTTGCTGGATGGTCGCTATTCCATCTTTGGGTACGTCGTGGAAGGCAAAGAAGTCTTGGATCAACTCAAAGCCGGAGACACGATCGAGTCTGCCAAAGTAATCCAAGGTCTAGAAAATCTGCAACAACCTGCGTAAGCAAATCAGGTTAAACCACAGTTTCTTGGGGCACTGAGTTTTTCCAATTCAGTGCCTATTCTGTTTAGTTATAGAACTTCGGGATTGAAGACTTGTTATATATAGTCCTATGTCCACATACACCATACGCCTATGCTTCAAATCTTCGATGACCCATTTTCTAGTGAGGCGACTGACGCATGGGAGTGTCTGAAGAGGACGCGCAAACGTGGTGATACTGTATCAGGTGTAGTTATTCAGCAAAAACCCTTTGGTGTGTTTTTGGATGCAGGGATTGGCTTTCGTGTGTTACTGGAGGTTGTCCAGTTTAGGGAGGCAGCGAGTGAACACTTTAGCGTGGAGGATTACCCAGCAGTGGGTAGCACTGTAGAAGGACAACTGACTGTTTTCACAGAACACAACCGACAAGTGCGAGTTTCGCAGCGATTTGATGAGCTTGAAAACAAGTTGTTGAGGAGCGGATAACGATCTGATTGGAGCGAATTTTAGCAGTCCGCTAATGTTGTGACAAACGTACCAATAGCCGCTCAGCCAGAACGTTCGGCGGTGAGTTGCAGGTTTGGGAAGGTGGGCGAGAAAACGCGATCGCTGCCGCGAAATTGTTGCACCTCATACTCTCCGTCCTCGCTGAGCTGGTAAACCGAGAGGGTGGGCTGTTTGGGGTTGCCGATGTAGCGCCTGCCGCCTAAACCAAGGTAATGTTGTTGGGTAGGAGAGAAGAGCATCACTGCCCCTCTCCCCCCGCAGAACCGGACTTGATAGTTTCCCCTCATCCGGCTCAAGCCTCCTGCAACTCAGATGATGTTCTCTTTGTACCATGCACCTGCTGGTGACAGGC
>JANRIN010000197.1:0-19768 GCA_033764965.1 Leptolyngbyaceae cyanobacterium bins.302
TAAAGCAAAAGCGATCGCCGGAATCAAACAAGACCGTCAGAGGCAACAGCTTCTACAAAGAGCCATTCAACAAAATCTATCAATTCGAGAAATCCGAGATGAAGTGCGAGAAATTAAAGTTGCCGGAGACAACTCACCAACCCTGACAACGACTCCAACCACATCCATTTCTGATCGAATTACCCAATTAGGCAAACAGGCTAAACGGAGTAAAGCACTTCAACAGCCAGAACGTCGTCATGAAATTGATCGGTTGTTGGACAAACTTGAGTATTTACTGAGCGAGTGAATATCCATTGAAGTTTAAATTCTGACCTTTCAATTTTGCCGATCGTAAGGAGAGACTTCTCAGCGATCGACAAGGCACCAAACTGCGGCATGGTCTCAAACTACATCAGTTCCAAAACTTAAGAAAGTAGACTAAAACCCTTTTTCCAGCCTGCTTAACCAACCTTTTGATCTTGCTTAGGAATAAGAATTTAATAACTCCGAAATTTTTCTATATGGGCAAACGGTCGTTTGCCACAACCGACTACCACCTTTTCGATCTTATTTAATCCACGATCCTTAACTTAGATCTTGCACCATTCTCAATTGAACGCTCTATCCCACCGGGGAAAAATTTCCTGGCTCACAGCAAAAGTCTCCTTTAGAAGACTGGATAGAGTTTTCAGTCTATTGAGATGGACTTTCGCTATCAGCCTGGAGTTTATTCCACGACGGCTGTTGCCCAAAGTGCAAGCTGTGAGTTAGCTGAAATCTTGCACCCGTTGCAGGAAGAGCCTTGAAATAAATTTCAGGCTCAAAGCTAAAACCCGTTAAAACAGGTTAAAACCCTTTTCTAGTCAACCTTCCAGTCAGTTGAAACTGACTTAAGTTTTCTGCCCGAACTTTAGTTCAGGGCAGTTATTGAGAATGGTGCAAGCTGTGAGTTAACCAGCTTTTTGATCTCAGCCTGCACTTCGGTCATAGGTGGGCAGCGAAAGGAATCTTCTTTAGGAATCTTCTTAATTCTGAGGATTTTAAAATTTACTTTCTCTCGAAGCTATGCGTTTTCTTCCAATATCAGCAGGTAAAAGAGCAAAAACAATCGAAACTCCCAAATCGTCTCCTGAAAGTAATTCCCTCAATTACCCTGCCCACAAAATAATGAATGACTTACACTATACTTACACTATAAATCTTTCGATTATGCCTCGAAGAGTAAATAAAAAGTGCCAGCACTGCGCTCTGTTGGCGGTAGAGGACGCGATCGCCCAGCATGGGGCGGAGGGGGACAATTGCTGGAACCCAGAAAACATTTATGGCTGGGGGTATGATTGCCACCGACGGAGATCGCACTACCGCCATCGGGCAGATAACAACGCCATCAGAAGGCGACAACGACGGGCAGCAGGTAGACAAGTACACGTTCTGCCGATAAGCCAATCTATGCCGCTCGTGGATGAACCGGCAGATGAACCCGTGCAATTATCGGCTCCCACAATTCAACCCGTCCTTGCGGCGGTGCTGGTTTTGTATCGGCAGGGCAAGGACACTCCGGTGCACGCGATCGCGGCTGAAGTTTGGCGCGGGAATCAAAAGGTGGCGACGGTAGAAGCGTTTCACTGCATGGGGATGCGGGGAGATAAGGTGACGGCATCCATCAAAGAACTGTTATCCTCGCTGTATGAGCAGTTTGGCATATCAAAGTTTGAAGACGTAATCAAAGAAGTTCCGGTCACTCAATGCCCAATCCCCAATTGTCCGATTCAGGGATGACGTTATGCAGCTAATTGCCACAATCGAAGCCGCGATCGCAAATCCGACCCATGCCAATTTACGGAAGTTACTGACTCAATTTGATCAGGAGTTTGATTTGGAGAAAGTGAATCAAGCTAGAACTGGGCAATTCAAAACCGCCGGAGATATTATCGTGCTGCTGGCGCAACTGATTGAACTTCGAGCCAACTTATTTCTCAAAGATTGGGAAGAACGGCACAATCCCTGTTTGGAAGAACCTATTTTGACGGCTGAAATGTTGCAAGAAGTTTTGCGTCAGACCATGACATTGAACTTAGACGAGATATTAGAACTCCCAGAACGACGGGAGCGAGAGGACTCAGATTCAGTGGTGGGAGCGGTTGAGAAGGAAAATTTAATTGAATTCATCGAACAACTGGAGTTAGCGGAAGCCAAGCAAAAAGCACTTGCGATCGCCTATGAAGAGGACATCACTGCCTGGGTTAATGTGATCCGAGAATGGATTGAGCAGCACCGTTTGACTGTCTCCGTTCTAGAGTTACATCGCCACATCCAGATGCCATTTGTTCAGGTTTGGTTAGCCCTCTTACTAGGAGGCTTTGAGTTAGAACAACAGGGAGATTTCTATGATGGAGCATCTATTCTGGTCAGATCCAGGACGAGAGAACCCGCGAATGCTGACTCAGCCTAGTTTGAGTGGCAACCACACCATAAATAGACTGCCATTACCCAGCTCGCTACGAACTTGGATATGTCCATGATGAGCTTGAGCGATCGCCTGGGCAATGGCTAACCCTAATCCAGATCCGCCGGTATGGCGAGAGCGATCGCTGTTCACCCGATAAAAGCGATCGAAAATTCGAGCTTGATCAGATGCAGCAATGCCAATTCCCGTATCTTGAACCTGAACTAGCGCATTTTGTTCATCGTGTTCCAGGGTAACAGTCACAGTTCCCCCCGCAGGAGTGTATTGCAGAGCATTGGTAATCAAGTTAGAGATTAAACGACTTAGCTGGTTATAATCTCCCAAAACATAGAGTGGTTTGTCCGTGCGAATTTGTAAGGTTAGCGTGATGGCAGCAGCAATTTCTAACACAAATAACTCTTCAACCAGGTCAGAAATGAGATCATTCAAGCAGCAAGGAGAGCGTTTAAGAGTTTGCACCGTTTGATCGATGCGCGAGAGCAACAGCAAATCTTGCACCAGTTGAGCCAAACGTTTATTTTGCCGATCAAGTACTTCCAGAGTGTCTCTCATTTCAGCTTCAGACAATAGGGGTGTATCCTGGGCAGATTCTACGGTTGCTCGAATTGTGGCGATCGGGGTTCGTAACTCATGGGCAGCGTCCGCTGTAAACTGTTGCATCTGGGCATAGGACTGATAGATAGGGCGCATGGCTAAACCCGCCAACCACCAGCCAGCGATGCCAACTAAAGCAATCCCACCCGGTAATCCCAATAACAGCAGCCATCTCAAGGTTGTGAGGTGATCGTCAAATTCCTTCAGTGATCGCCCCACCTGCATATATCTCCAGGGCATCCCATCTGTGTTTTTTAGGAGCAAAGACACCTGCTGAAACCGAGTACCATTTCTGTCTTTGACGATCTCCCAACCTTCGGCTGTGCTTAAGGCAGCAAGCGCTGGCAATTGCCCTAACTGAGCGATCGGCTGTCCAGACTGTGCCAAAAAGCGCAGGTAATACCCATTTTGTTGCACGATGCCTAAAACGTGTCGCCCAGAACGATCGAAGGAACTGCTGCACGCCTGGTTAGCCAAGCAGAGTCCCGGTAAAACAGCGATTACACTTGGTTCTATTTTTCCAGGCTGCTTCAGTTTCACTTCCAAATTGTCGTGTAGCGTGCCAGAAATCGATTCAAGCTCCCGGTTCACTGCCTGCCAGTGAGAGTGGGCAACCATTTGATAAGTCGTCACCCCACTGAAGCCCAAAATCATACCCATAACAGCGGCATACCAGCCTGCCAATTGAGCGCGAGTGCGGTTAAATAGATTATTTTGACGCATGTGAAACGTTAAATCGATATCCCATGCCGTGAACCGTTTCGATTAAACCCTCGTATCCCGTTTCAGCAAGCTTGCGTCTCAACAAGCGAATTTGTGCTGCCACAACATTGCTTGTCGGTTCTGCGCCAGTTTCCCATAGTTGATTCATTAGTTGTTCACTCGCAATCACTTGACCAGGGCGTTTCATGAAATATTCTAAGATTTGAAATTCCTTGGCTGTGAGGGAAATGCTTTGATTACGAATGCTTTGATTACGAATGCTCTGCTCAGTGAGGTACGGATTTGGGTTGGACAAAGTGTGAGTTGCGTAATCCAGAATCAGGTCAGCAACTTGAATTTTAGGAGGTTGAATTTGAGGCGATCGCCGTTGAAGTGCCCGCACCCGCGCCTTCAGTTCTTCCATACCAAAAGGTTTGACTAAGTAATCATCGGCTCCGGCATCTAAACCAATGACCCGATCTTCAATGCGATCGCGGGCAGTCAACATCAACACAGGCAAGGGATTGTGATTGGAGCGCAAACGCTGACACAACTCCAAACCAGACAACCCTGGCAGCATCCAATCAAAAATTGCGACTGTATAGATAGTTTGGGGATTGTCTAGATAGTCCCAGGCTGCATCACCCGCCTGCACCCAATCCACGACGTAGCATTCGCGGATCAGGCTGCGTTGAATCGCTCTACCAAGATCCGGCTCATCTTCAACCAAAAGAATTCGCATGATCATTCTACCAGTTGTATTGATTCAAGATTAGCGTTTGAAGGCGTATCGAGCATTGACTTTTTCCCCTTGAATATCCGACAAATCGCCACTTTATGTTCTCCACTCGTTCCCCCCGGAAGCACCGCATAGTAACGTTCACCGGCAGCAGCATATTTCATATCCAATGCTTTTTAATCACCATTCGGTAGTTGCACCTGAGCAGTAAGCTTTTTCATAAGCAATAGTGGCTCTCATCAGCATCTCAAATAGAGATGAAATCAGGATGAAATCCTGGAAATTTCTCCACTGAAATTACGCCTATCTAACCGTCCAGGATTAATCTGTGCCCAAGCGATCGCTTCTGCCATCAAAATCGGATCGTTAGACTCCAAATAACGCTGCATCAGGGCAACTTGTCGCGCTTCAGATGCCTGTTGCTTTAAATGTTGTTGCTGCTGCTGATAGGCAAGTTGAACAGCCGCTTGGCAAGTCCCTTGTAAAAGATCAGAATTACGACCTGACTCCTCTAAGAGATTTTCAAAATCGCTAGGAGTCCCATCAGGATTAGGATTACTGCCAGCATCAGGGAATAAGCTTGTATGAATTACAGTATGGGGTGCTGCCTCACAGCAATCCCATACTGTATCCATACATGAAGGGGGGGGAGACGGGGGGGATTCGTTCGAGTGAACCTCAGCCGAACTCCTCACGCCGAAGTCCACAACCTCAACCACTGCATTGCCATCTAGACAAGAATTACTCTCTGCATAAGATGAGGTTAAGTAATTGGGATGCCAGAGATCGCGATGTTTATACAAGGTGCCGCCGCCAATACCGTAATCCACCAGGGCATGAAATCGCGCAGTCGAATTCGCTGGAAGGGATTCTTGTTCTAGTAAGTGAGCGATCGCCCAGCGAATCCGACCTCTAGCTCCTTCTTTTTGTTGCTGATTCCAGGTTGGAGCTTGGGCGTACTCTTCAAGATAACCGCAAGGGGTTGTGGCTTCGATTTGCAAGTTATCCAACTGGGAATTATTTAACTGAGAATTGTCTAATTGAGAAGGGTCTAACTTAGCTTTGAACTTACCGGCTGCATCTCCGTAGTGAAAGTAGCGGCTATTCTCAATACACCGTGCCCACTCCAGCGCTCGATGCTCAATTTCGTGGCAATGCCGACAGTATTCTTCGTAGCCTGGAAGAGTTTGAGCCACTGCCACGATCGCTTGCACCAAATTGTCGCCACTCAGCGGTTGCCCACCTGCCAAAACATGATGAAAGATATACTCTCGCATCGCAATTCGCCCTAACAAGTAATTAGTTTGTCCAAAGTCAGTCCAGCCCAGTTCAATTTCAGCATTGAGATCATTGATAAACTTTTCAGCTTTTGTGGAAACCGTGTAGCGATGACGTTTTAACTGCTTTAATACTTGCCGAATTGTTATAGACTCAACATCATTCCTAGCCTGGGCAAATTGCCACTGTTGCACAAAACTATCTTGATTACTCCAAATCGGTTGAAACTCTTCATTCAGCAAATAAGAACCCACTTGCAGTGGCAACCGATGAGCATTAAACAAACTGGGTTTTCCAGTGACGTTGTAAGGCTTTGGATCAGGAAAGATTTCAAGATGTCCTGGAGCCACTTTGAATCCAGCCCGCTCAAGCAAAGTGGCAACCGCGATCGCCAGTTTCCAGGAACTTTGCGATCGTTGAAATGGAAAATACAAATGCAATCCGCCGCTATAGCTGGAAGTACAGGCAACATAGCTGACCAATCCCAACGGTTCTAGAGCAGCAGCAATGCGAGATATCGCCAGCGGATCTCGCTTAGGGTGATACAGACTCCCCGAATCAATATCCAACATACAATAACGGGTTTCTGCCCCAAACCGCACCCCATAGAGATAAGCACCCTGTTGAATTAAACGATCGCTGAGTGGATGGCGAGTCTCTGTTTTCCAGGAAACAGTCTCATTGGAAGTAGCGTAATCTGCCCAAATATAATCAAACCGATGGGGAAATAGAGCAAAAAAACCGTTTGCAGCAATTTGAGAATATTGGACTTGAGAAGTAGTAGAGACGATAAGACAGATCCTCCAAGACAACCACTCAACCACGGGGTTATTCTGCCAAAGGTGTCTTTTCTGCACGGTTGATCTGATCAGTCTTATCAGACTGATCAGGTTGTCTCAGTTAGCCCAAACCTCGACCAGAAAGGAGTTTTAAAACCTTGGAGTGATAGCATACGGAAGCGATCGTGATGGCAGACGGAGATATGGTGTAGCGATCGGGAAGGTCTTGTCTCTCGCCCAAACTCCTTCCAGGCAAAGTATTCAAGCTTTTTTGATGAATTATTTACCTCAAGACAAGGGCAAGCCAGTCGCTTAAGACAAGTCAGTGGTGGCATTCGCGATCAGTCACCAGTCCTCTGCAAAGGGCGAGTAACCAAGGATCAGGGCAACTGAGGAAAAGCTCGCAAGTGATGATACTGGGTTGAGTTTGTCTCAGTTTTAGGTTATCTTTTGACCCAACTGATTCGCTCAAAGTGATTGAATTATTCCTGAAATTGCTTACTGTGAAACGGTTTTTAAGAATTCACTAAAACCTCATTAGTGATGAGATACGGAGTTACTTGTCTCAATAGCGATCGCGACTGAGCATAGGGCAGGGGCGAAAGAAAAGTCGCGAAATACGGAGCTATTTGTCTTATCTGAATCCAGATCATCTTGTATGGGTTCACAGGAGAAAAGACTATTCTCTGAAAGCTATATAGGCGAGTTAGCAGGCTTTAACCAGATCTACACCCAGGTTTGAGCCGATTTTTACAAATTTCAGGGAGAGTCAAGTGATGGAATACGGAGATAGTTGTCTTATCTTGACTTTTTGGATCGGGCTTGTGGGTAGGAATCTTGCAATCAACCAGGGTGTCAGTGAGTCAATACGGAGATTTGGGTTGAGTTGTCTCAGGTTAGCCAGTCTTCATCCTGCGATCGTAAAAATTTGATCTGGCATGGATCAAACTTTAAACCTTCGGTTATAGTGTCGGGGTTGTTTGAGCAACCGTTGCAACACAAGTGATGCCATACGGATCTGCTTGTCTCGAACAGTCTTAGCCCGAAAAGCCTCAGGGAGTGCAACAAATTCCCTTCCTCAAAGGATGCCGATAATCCCATGTAGAGTTGGTTTTTAGGTTGGTGATGGCATACGGATCTACTTGTCTTTTTGAGACAACTTAAGATCTGCTACGGTGGAGCGTCATTCGTCATAAGTGGCGTAGTAAGTGGCAGTGGCAGTCTACAAATGAACAATGACGAGTGACCAGCCTAGATTAAGCCAGATGTAAGAGGCGTTTTAGCTTCGGCTCCAGTTCCGGCGTAATCATACGATCGCCCCGCTCTAACTTACCCACGTAGTCTGCACTCAGGTTCAAGAACCCACCAAGTTCCTTACGAGTCCAGCCTTTTTGCTCTCTCGCTTGTCTCACCTGATCCCCGGTTAACTCATTAACGGGAGTAATTTCCAGGGGTTTTGTCTTTTTGGGTTCCTTAATTTTTGCCAGCAAGGTGGGGATGGGATGGGGCGGCACGATGGTTAGTTTTGCCTGCATCAAGCGATCGATGACTTTGATTTTGCGCCAGTCTTCGGGCTTGGGATCGGTGCTGCCCGGACGCAACCAACCAGGGTAGGTGTCGGGATCGAACTTAATTTGCCAGCCCAAACTCATCAGTAGCTTCAAGGCATTGTTCCAACGGTTCTTCAGGTCTCGCGCTTTATGTTTGTCTTGCAGCGCTTTATCAATTTCTGTCCTGGCTAAAACTTCTTCCAGCAAACTGCCCACTCGGTAATCGTAAGGATTTTGATTGCGGACGCGAATTCTGGCATCCAGAGTGAGTTGAATTGCCAAACGCAACGCCATTTCATGATGATAGGGATCAATTTTGAGAATATCCCTGGCGAGATAGCCAAATTGGTGGAGAGCTTCTTTGGCTCGGCTGCCAGCACGATTGAGAAAATGCTTCGTCCACAACCCTGGACTAACGGTGATGTAAACTTCTTCAGGTTTTTCAATCTTGCCTGTGACCCAATCAAATTGACCATGCAGATCAATCAACACGTCCCACATCCGCCCGATCGGGGTGCTGGCATCCACCTTGCGCCTACCGCGTCCCTCAATCCAAACAGACTTCACCAGTAAACAAGACAAGGCATAAGCGGTACTGGCAACGGCACTCCGCTTCTCTGCCATGCTCGTATTGTGATTTTTATCCCAGCCTAGTAATTGCACGATATCGCTTGCCTTTAAAGTAAAGGTGCTATTCCAGGGTTCGTTTTCCTCCATCGTGCGGGCAGCAAAAATGAGTTGCAGCTTGACCGTATCAAACCCAAATTTATTAATGATTTGCTCGGCAGCTTCCCAGGGCAACATCTCAATGTCGCCAGGATTGGTGATGTAATGCTCAATGTAATTGCTGGGATTGGTTTTGCTGCGGTAATGAAACACGGCGGTTTGATTCTCGCCCTGTTGCCAGAGATCGGGGCGTAGTTGAGCACGAATGCTACTGGCGATCGGAATGGAAGTGGGCAAAACGGCGATCGGATCTAAGTCTAAACTGGTTTCTGTGGTGGCGGGTGGACGCTGCTTTAAGCCCAGTAGTTTCTCGATATCCTGGAGGGTGCAGTTTGATAAATTAAACCCATCTGTAATTTTATTGGCAATGTCTAAACAATGCAGTTGAGCCAGCACTTCACTCCGCTCCACAATGAGTGAATGACTTAAGTCTTGCAGATGGTTACGAACTGTTTGAATGAGTATCTCTTCTTGTCCGGGCTGATCACTTTTTAACTCCTTGATTGAGTCTAGATCGGTGGCAATCCAGACAACTAGATTGGCTCCAACGGCTTTGGCAAACTCTTTCCAAATTCCAGTGTGAGTGAAGAATTCAGACAGAGAATTTTGTAGATAATCTTTGATCCGATCGTTGTCAAAGACTAACTCTAAGCGCTTGGTGCCCTGCTTCCGATTGGTGATGACTTTGAAATGAGGCAGACTGGTGTCGATCGCGTCAATGCCTTCCTCCTGCACCATCACTTCAACTTTGTGGCGGTAAATCTTCAGCAAATGCTGCAACAGTTGGGCTGTAACTAGCTCTGGCAAAGAGGACTGGCTACGAAGAATATCGATTAAGGTTGCGAGATAATCAGGGGTTAAAATGCTGCGGGCGACGGTTGCCCACTGAGAGCTAGTACCGGATTGTTCGGTTGTGAGGTCGATCGTGGCAACTTCCACATCCCAGGTGGTGTAGGCAACTTCAACCGATGAGGTTGCACTATTTGGCAGATCAGACTCCCCCTGGCTCATACGAGTTACAGGCTGAAGGGGAATCTCTGGTTGAGGGGACTGCTGGGGCATACTCAGGCGGATCAGGTGACTGGGTTGAGCGTGGCAGATCGTTGAATCAATACTATACGCTCATTTTTCACCGTGCCATCCTATTTCTTCGGCTCATTTTTTGATTGGCGATCGATCAACGCTTCCAGCATTGAGAGTTGTTGTGCTAATTCGGCGATCGCTTCCCGGCGGGCGATCGCCTGCCGCCAATGGCGATGTCTCTGGCTTCCTGGTTTGCCAAGAGACTGACTCTTCGGGTTACGATCTGGCTCCTGAGTAATAAGAACTGCATACGTGTAAGTTTTTGTGCCTTTGGTGGAACTGGTTTCGGTTAGCCAGCAATAAGCCGGAGCAACGTCTCCTGAATCACGGATTTGCTGAATTTGATCCAGCAAGCGGGTGTGTTCAGCGGTCAGAAACGGACTACTCATGAAATTTTCTGCATGATAAGCAAATGTACCATACAGAATTCAGTATAAGTTTAAGAGTAAATAATATATTTCTGCATGATAGGCAGGCTTACCATGCAGAAAATCACGCGATGAAAGAGAGTTGATAAGAAATTCTGCATGATTGATTGGTAAACCATGCAGAAAAATATGCCAGCCTAACACACCCTACTCAAGCACAATGGACTTTCAAGCCATGCAGCAATAAACGCCGAGTTAATATATCGCTTTGGTCGGGAAGTTACTTGCTCTTTCTGGGCATAGACGGAATCGGTTGCAACCGTCTTCTAAATTCTTCTACTAACTCATCTTTAGTTCTAATTTTTTGCCCAACATTCACATAATGTTCGGCTAATTGTTCGAGTTGTCCATTTAAGACTAAGCGCCCGACCTGACCTGACCCAATATTGGTAAAGATAAATCCATCTTGTTCAACGTAGTGTTTAATCTGGCTCTGAAAATAGATTGGTAGTTGATGCCACGGCATTGCAGGATTTTTATGATGTTCAACATGATAGCCATCATTAAAATTGAGGGCGTTTGTTGGGGTGTTAATGCAGGCGTAGCTTGATCGATAGACATTCTCAGGATCATCTGGATCAACAAAGATATGTTGTTTCCAGTTTCCTTCCATGAGCGCAAAGGACAGGATGATGGTGGGCAAAATAAAGACAAATAGGGTAGCGATCGGGCGTAGTTGGAAGAGATAGAAAACACCGGTAAAAAAGATGATTGCGCCCATTAAACAACGTTGAGCGACTTTGTGTCGTTTCTGCTGGATCAAATGGTAAGGCAGCTCAACCCAGATCAAGAACACATACCTCAGCATATATTTCAAATGGTCAAGCTTGGAGTCTCGTTGATAGGGCATGGTTGAACTGACATCATGGGGTATGACATTGTTTTCACAATGGTGCATGGCGATGTGATGCGCGTAGTAAGTCCAGAGTGGAATGCCAAAAAAATTACACAAAATTGAGGTATTAATATGATTAAGAAATTTCCATTTGCGGTTGAAGATGGGTGTGTGGGTAGAGTAATGCAGCGCGAGGATAAACGATCGCGCATGGAACAAGATATTAAACAGCAAATAGCACAATCCTAAACAGGATAGAACGATGTCAGGTAAAATCCCTTCTAAAACATACAAACTAATCGCGAGGGGTATGGTGGTGAGAAGAACGTTTGCCATCACATAAACAATAAAGATATTGTTCTCCTCTTTTTCTTTCAAAATATTTTTGGTTAGCCATTGGCTGACTCTATCCGGTAGGGCAAAGAGGTGTTCATTACGACATTGATCTAAATCGAATTGATTCAGATCCGAACTCATCTTCAATTTCGTATCCATTTAATTTTGCCTTGACCAAATAATAGGACAAATTCGACTTTTAACGGTACAGCATGGTTGCTGCTTCTGCCAACGACTCTCTTAGAGCAAGCCTCCTCGGAAAATATTTGCCAAACGATCAAGCCCTTTAAGTGCTGACTGGATAGATGTCTTAACTCCGAGAATTGAAAGCAGCAAAAGGTGTTAAAGGCGGTTCTCCCCAGGCGGTGTACCAGCTTTCCAGATAAGGTTTGAGGTCATGGATCAGGGTGCGGAACTGGGCACGATCGCTGGCAGCATTCAATTGTGCCGCAAGTTCTTGACCAACTGCATGGAGGTCAAAACCCGTAGGCATTCCTTGTTGCAAGACCACTTTGCCGTTGACCAGCACCGTGTCTACATCGATCGCTTTTGCCCGCATGAACAACACATGCAACGGATTGGCTTCTGGGGCAATCCAGGGGTAGGTGATGCGATCGCACTTCACCAGTACAACGTCTGCTTTATAGCCCGCAGCGAGTTTGCCTAGTTGGTGGGCTTGTCCAACCAGTTTGGCACTGCCTGCGGTTGCTAACCGGAAAATATCGGCATAGCGTGGGGCGGGCGACCCAAATTGGGGCGTGCGATGTAAGTTGGCGGCTAGCCGCATTTCGGCAAACATATCTTCATCGTCTCCCAGCGCTGTTCCATCCATGCCCAAACCCACTGTCACGCTGCTTGCCAGCATCGCATTCAAAGGAGCAACACCAGCCCGCAGCCGCAAATTTGAACTGGGATTGTGGCTCACGGCGGCTCCGGTTTCTGCCAAAATTGCCATGTCTTCTTCCGTAACCCACACTCCGTGAGCAATGGAGAAGCGGGGGCTGAGGACTCCCAGATCCCGGAGATGGGCAATCACAGATTTGCCGTACATCCGAGATCCCATCAGTTTTTCGGAAAAGGATTCGACGGCATGAGTTTGCACCTGGGTCTCCAGCCGATCGGCAGCCTCCACCGTTTGCAGCAATAATTCATCACCCACCCATTGAGGACCAGGTGGTCCAAACCAGACATCGATGTGAGGATGGGTTTTGTATTGCTTCACGAAATCGCTAATCAGATCAATGGAATCTGGCTTGGAAATTGCCTGCTTGAGAGGACTTTGGGCGTGGACTTGTTGCTGAAGTTGATTGGGCAGACTAGCTAAAAACGCCTCATCTTCTCCATGCACCAAACGGCTCTCGTAATTGACTCCGGGAGTGAAGGCGACGCGCATTCCTGCTTGCTCGTAGGCGTGCAATCTTGCCTGGAGTTGCTGCTGGCAGGCTGCGAGATCGCCCGCTACGCTAACCACATCGACAACGGTTGTCACGCCACTCTGTAAGAGTTGGGCAATGCTGAGTAGGGTTTTCAGGGTGGGATCTTGACTTCGCATTGTCCCCAGGGTCAGCAACCAGGGTTCTAGAAAGTCGTCATCCACGCCATGTAACGAGTTGGGAATGCCATTACTGTGATGGTGAGCGTTGATCAGTCCCGGCATGACGGCAAACTGCTCTGATCCCAGCACTGAAGCATTGGGATAATGCGCCTGGAGAGTGTCCCAGGTTCCCACGTCCAGAATGGAGTCGTCCTGAATCGCGATCGCACCATCTACGATCGTTTCTTCCCCAGTTAAGAGCCAGCGTCCGCGAACCAGGGTCGTTTGTTTAGTGGTAGTCATGGCATTCCCTCTGCAAATGAGCCGTCGTATGTGGATTTTACCCCTATACCCACAAGGATTTCGGCAAGAGGCAATGGATGTTTTTAGCACCAGGTTCCAGACGATCGATGCGTGTATCCATTGTTAAGCTACACAGAGAGTAAGCATTTAGTGCTGATAGCCGTTTGACTTCCTGTAACCGCTCAATCATCGCCATCGCAGCAGTATTCATAGCTTTTGTTGCATCAGCATCAGTGGCATAGACAACAAAATTTTGGGCAGTATCAGCAGTCGGCTTGGGGGCTAACTTGGCTGTGGGCTTTTTGGGCAACATACAGTAAACCCCTTTCAGTTGATTGACTACTTCTGCGACTCGAATATCGCCATAAGCGTCGATAAATTTCCTGGCTTCAGTCGTGCTGAGGTTTTGCCACTCTGCGACAAATTTAAGGGTTTCTTCGTTAAGAATGTCGAGGGCTTTGTTGAGGTCGCGATCGTAGCCCATTGTGATCCAGTGCGTGGAGCTTTCAATTCGGGGCCAACTGAGGGGTTTCTTTTTGATCACGTTCACTGTCATATTTAACTCACTAAAAGCCGTTTCGATCGCGGTTAAGTTAATCTCCCCATTGCCTTGAGCCGCGTGAGAATCCCCCGACCACAGCAAGGCTCCATCCACAAAAACGGGTAGATAAATCGTCGTCCCCTGCACTAACTCGCGACAATCCAGATTTCCCCCAAACGGTCCAGGAGGCACTGTACTGTACTGACCACTTTCTGCCCGTGCCACGCCAATGATGCCAGGAAATGGACGGACTGGAATTTCAATGCCTGGGAGAAACTGAGTTTTACCGCGTGCCAGATCGAGGTAAAAATGTTTAACCTGCGCTTCAGGAAACACCCCCGGAAACTGCCCCAGCTTCAAATTTCCAGGCAAGTTCCAGTTGGAGCCATAGTTGCGCGGCACAATGCGGTTGATGCGAATTTTGAGCACATCTCCTGGCATCGCTCCTTGCACAAAAATTGGACCTGTGATGGTGTGAGGTCCCCGACCCGGATTATCCACTCGTAAACGAGTAATTTCATCGATCGGGACTCCCGGAAGCACCTGGTTTAAGGATGCCATCATGGTTTCCATCACCACCGTATCCCCTGAGCGAATGCGGGCACGGGGAGGTTCTGCATTGTTGAACCAACCCCATTGCACCGTTTCATCCGTTGCAGGTAGCAAATAGACTCCACCCTCGTATTGCCCAACGTAGCCCTGCTTCAGCGCTTTCATTTCAGGACGTTTGGTTTCCTGAGCCTGCAGAGTGGGGTGAAGCGAAACTGCGGCAGCCGCTACCGTACTCCCCAAAAGAAAATCACGTCGATTTGGCATATTTTGCTATTGCTGTAAACTATTGGTTTGTAGACGCTGAAAGTTCTGGTCTGCTTAAAGTCAGAACTAAATCATCATCATTATTTTCATGGGGTGTGTAACGGTTTTGTTACAAGAACTACTGTCTTTGACGATCGTTCCTGAGGCTATACAGCTCCAAGATCACCCGATCGGTTAAGTCTATCGGCAGATGGGGAACGACGAAGAGTGCGATTCAATGGAATCCAGATTGGGCTTAGAGCAATGAAACGACGACCCTCACGGCTATTTCGATTAATCCGCTTTCTGCGAGGAGAATTGTTGATTCCCAAGGAATCGATCGCAGTGGCGTTGCGGCAGGGCGAAAACACTCCACACTTGTTGCCAATCGTCCTGTGGCAATATGGGTTAGTCACATTAGATCAGCTTGATCAGATTTTTGATTGGCTGGAGAGAGCTGCGATTTGAGCGAATTGACCGGGGGGAAGTTGCTCATTCCCCTCGGTCATTAGTTATTTAGGAAGAATGATAGACGCATGACCTCGCGATCGTTCTGTGGTACGGGTGAATGCAAGCTCACTTCCCTGAGTTGTCTGGTAGCGTAGATGAATTGCATCATTCTAAATTCGCTATCCTATGACCATCCTGGACTTGATTGATCGCGTGTTCAGCACGCCATTATTTGAATCGGGAAGTGAAAAAATATCGCTGCTTTGGATTCTCAAACTCATCCTGGCATTCATAATCGTGCTTGGGCTGACAACCCTGTGCAAGCGTTTTCTGCGGGATTTTGTCCTGGTGCGACTCAGGTTCAGTCAGGGTAGTCGAGAAGCGATTTCAACCGTAATTAGCTATTGTTTGGGGGCGCTGGGATTTTTGCTAGTGCTTTCAGTCAACGGGTTAAATATTGCGTCGTTGGCTGTTGTGCTGGGTGGTTTAGGTGTTGGGATTGGTTTCGGTCTGCAAGAAATCACCAGAAACTTAGTGAGTGGGCTGGCATTATTAATCGAAGGGAAACTGCAAGTTGGGGATTATGTTGAATTTGGTGGTCTATCGGGCTATATCAAAGAGATCGCCATGCGATCGACCGTCATCCGGACATTTGATGGTGGGGATGTGGTGGTTCCTAATAGCAGCCTCGTTGGCAATGAGGTGCTCAACTGGAGCTACGAAAACTATGTTGGTAAGATTCGTATAAAGATTGGAGTCGCTTACAGTAGTGATCCGGGTTTAGTTGCTGAGACGTTACTGAACTCGGCTTATATGGAACCAACTGTCTTGTATGAACCGCCGCCTAAAGTAATTTTCAAAGGATTTGGAGATAGTTCTTTAGAGTTTGAGTTATGGGTTTGGGTGAACCGAATTGATGACGGAATCTCGATTAAAAGTTCACTAAACTACATCATTGACTATAACTTTCGGCAAGCAGGTATTCAAATTCCGTTCCCCCAACGTGAGTTGTGGTTGCATAACCTGGAGGAACGATTGCCAAAGACACTGATTGAGGAAGCGATCGAGCCAGCAACGCCAAACGGCAAGACAACGCCGTCCATGTCAATTCGCTATTTACTCAAGCAAGTTCCGTACTTTCATCATGCTTCAGATCTACACCTGCGAGAAGTGATTGAAGCTGGATATCGGAAGCTGTTATCTAACTCAGAAGTATTGTTTCACGAAGGAGAGCGAGGTAAAGCTGTATACGTGGTGCTTTCAGGGGCAATTGAGGTCACGACCACTGGATTAGAGCAATGCTTGAGAACGATTCAGGCAGGGGAGTTTTTTGGAGAAACTCCAATTTTGTTAGATATGGAATATTTGGGAACAGCGCACGCGATCGGAGAGACTAGCCTGTTTGTGATTCCCAAACGCAACTTTGAGAAACTGCTCAACACTTGCCCACGACTAGCAGAAATCTTTACCCAGGAGCTATCTAGAGGGCAGGAGGAATATACGCGCCTGCGCCAACGACTACAGGATATGGGCTTATTGAAGATGGCGGAACACCAAAATAGCTTTGTGAATTGGGTTCAAGCCAGAGTCGGAAAACTCTTTAAGTACTCCAGAAATGAGCAGGTATAACCCTCTTGGGGCACCCGCCACTTGTTATTGTTGTAGAGTGCTTTACGAATACCCAAGGACTGCTGACCGTCTCATCCTAAAATTATCTACACCCACCACTTATATCTACACCCACTACTTAGGAATGAGAATTAATTAACATTGAAAAGTTGTCATTCTGAGCGGTTAACGAAGAATCGCAGAGATGCTTCACTTCGCTCTGTTTGTTCAGCATGACAAACCCCGGATGTTATTGACTTCATGATTTTTAGGAGATGTCTAGCAACCAATCTACCCGCTGTCTTCGACTCCGCTCAGCCAGCTTGTACCTTGAGCAAAGTCGAAAGGTATACTTTTTTCTGGAAATCGCCTTAGGACTTTGCCAAAGAAAACGTACTTATGAACTACTTTATTTTATGGCTGCTTGGATTTAGCTCATTCTGGATAGGTTTAAAGCTATTTGATGATGAGGTCATCTTGATTGTTGCTATCCTGGTTGGTTCTGGGTTCATCCTGGCTGGCTTGATTGTTGCGCCCGTCCCCCTACAAATTCCAATTGAAGCAATCATGCTTTTCGCCCTATTCCACGTTTGTATGCAATGCATCATGCGAGGAAACCGCTCTTGAGCCGTTCATCTCCTTTCCCCTGAAGACTGCTTTCCGCAAAGATTTAGAGCACTTCAGACAGAATGCTATTGGGATGCTGAATTGATTCAAATTAAATTTAATAGGTTGCTTTTTAACAAGTTCAGCATAAAATCAAAATAACCATCCTTTCAGGCTTTAGTTGTGGCAACTCCAACCTCCTATCTGCAAACCTTGTCTCGTAATGACGCGATCGCCTTTATCGACTCTCTTCAAAGAGTAAAAAGCCACTTAAGTGGTGAAATACAGTGGATGCATCAGCAGGTGCAGCAAAAGACTGTGCAACTGCAAGGGATCGAGACTCTCATCTCTGAGGCGATCGAGCTAGGGTTGCTGACCGCAGAGGCTTCGTCTACCGATGGATCCCTCTCTCTGCCCTCTGTAGCAACAGAGCACCTGACTACAGAGGATATTATCAGTTCAGTGATTGAATCTGACGAATCTGATGAATTTGATAGGGTTCCGAATAATGGAAACGGCGTTTTGAATCCCACCTCTCCTGGTGCAAGCTCTACAGCAGTCTCTTCGAGCGTCCCGACCCTTACTCCCATCACTGCTGGTGCAACTAAAGCGAAATCCAACCGTAAGAATACAAAGAACTCTACGCCATCTAAACCTAAAGCTCAAACAGCTTCTACAAACAAGACAGGTTCAAATAAGACCAAATCTTCGCCAGCAAAAAAGGCTGGCTCATCTCAACGATTGGCATCGAAAGTAAGTAAACCCAGCAACACTCAAGAGTTAAAGAACTTACTCTTACCAAAATTTGCAGGGAAAACCTTGACGGATGCGGTTGCTCAAATTCTGGGAGAAGCGACAAAATCACTCCATCTCAACGACTTGCTGAGTCAGATGTATGGTGATCTGTCAGCTCAAGACTTTAAGCGAGCGAAAATATCCCTGGCAAATGTGCTTTCTATCGGCAAGAAAGAGGGAAAATGGCAAAACCTGGGAGATGGACTCTATGCGGCTAACAGTGTTGCCAAGTAGACGCGATGTTAACAGCATTTTGACTGGCGACTCGGCTCCGAGAGAGGGAGCCGAGTTTGTGCTTGAGTGACCCTGTTAAGGTTAGGAATAGCTCTAATGGCTCACTGCTCATACTTGGGATGTTTGCGTAAGGATTGATGAATTTTTTTCCATCGTTCCTTCTCTGCCAAGGTTGCCCGTTGATCTTGCTTCCGTACCTGATGATCGAGTTCTCGCTGTAACTTCTGATAGTTCAACCAGCGATCGCTATCCAGATTTCCCTCGGCGATCGCTTGCTGAACCGCACAACCTGGCTCTTGACCATGTTGGCAATCCCGGAAACGGCACTGGTGCGCCAGATCCGCAATATCTGTAAAGGTCTCTGGCAAGCCTTCTGTACCAGACCAGATTTGCAACTCTCGCATTCCTGGAGTGTCAATGATCAGTGCGCCAGAGGGTAGCAGAATGAGTTGGCGATGGGTGGTGGTATGTTTCCCACGATCGTCCCCTTGCCGTACCGCTTGCACTGCCTGGATTGACTCACCTTTCAGTTGATTGGTGATGGTTGATTTGCCCACTCCAGATGAACCCAACAGAGCGATCGTTTTTCCGGCTTGCAGGTAGGGTGTGAACTGCTCCAACCCTTGCTGTTGAGCCGCACTTACGGGAATGAGCGGCACTCCTGGCGCGATCGCCTCTACGTCTGCCAGACGTTGCTCAAGGTTGGGGCATAGATCGGCTTTATTCAGCACGATTACAGGAGAGGCACCACTTTCCCATGCCAGGATGAGGTAACGTTCAATTCGGCGTAGATTGAAGTCTCCGTCTAAGCCAGAGACGAGAAACACTGTGTCTACATTCGTGGCAACGACTTGCTCCTCAACGGTGCTACCAGCCACTTTGCGAGAAAACTTGCTGACTCGTGGCAGAACTGCATGGATCATTGCTTTTTGTTCGGCTCTGGGTTGAATGGCAACCCAATCCCCGACAGCGGGAAAGTCTTGCAGTCCGGTTGCTTGATGTCTGAATTTGCCAGTCACTTCGGCAAGTTGATCTCCCTGCTCGGTGTAAAGCAGGTAAGAATGACGATGTTCCACCCCAACCCGACCAACTGCAAACCCTTGTTGGCGATAGGGCACAAAGCTGTGAGCAAAGCGATCGCTCCAGCCCAATTGGATTAAGTTCATTGGATTTCCTTACGGTGATACTTGTGCGATACAACGGTTGATTGTTCGAGCAAGGTTCACACAGGAGTCCAGGTCTTCATGCTTGAGTTATGCAAGCTGGTTGACTGACACATCTTCTTTGGTAGGTTGGGTTGAACAGCGTAAAACCCAACGATAGTCCTGATCCTGTTGGGTTACGCTGTCGCTAACCGCAACCTACGGCGCTCAAGGAGTTTCAGGAATTGTGTCAATCAATCA
>JANRIN010000200.1:0-5690 GCA_033764965.1 Leptolyngbyaceae cyanobacterium bins.302
TAGACAATCGTGTAACCCTTTTGTTTGGCAAGCTCAATTAAATTGACTCCATCTTCGCGCTGACTTTGAGAGGCTTTGGCGTATCGTCCAGCCGTGCCTTTGGGCAAATACCATACCTCTCCTCCACCTAAAATCACATCAACCCCCGACTCCACAATTTGCTTGGTGATTTCGGCATTTTCACGGCGGTTTTTGACTTTAGCCACAAAAGCGCCCGTTCCCGGTTCGCTGATAATCCCGGAATTGATCAGGGCAGTACCGTAGCCTTGAGCGATCGCCGCTTGCATAACCGTTTCTTGCTTTCCAGAAGCCGCTGTTATAGGCTGTCCTGCTTCATCCAGTCCAAAGGAATCCGCCCGAACTTTTACGCCAGTTGCATGGGTGACTGCCCCCGCATTTGAAGTGCCCGTAAGCTGATTCTTCATGTGCCCCAAGTAAACAGCCGAATGATTCATTTGATCCCAGTTCAAGCGACCATCGGGACCATAGTGAAGAAACCGGGCTGCACCCCAGTGTGATGGGCTGGTGCCATCCGGGTGAATAAAGATGACGTTTCCTTTCTGCACTGAGGCAGCTGAGGATGGAGATTGATTAGACAGTGGAGAGTTTGTGTTAGAAGTCGATGAACAGGCAACTGTTACTAGCAGAGTTGTCAATAGAGTAAGTGATAAATGAGTGTTAAATAGCTTATGTTGCTTCACAGCGATGGAGTCCTATCTGAGTCATAAGGAGCAAAAAAAGATAAACAAAATACTTCAACTTTTATATGCCCATTGCTTGATGAGCTTTAGCTATAGGAGTTCATACATAGATTAAAACCGTTTCTCATCGTCTACGTTCTAACAGAATTAGCGACAGCTATAACCTTTTGCCCTGTATTTAGTTAACCCCTGCTCACAGAGAACAGGGGTTAAAAGTCAAAACCTAGCTTTGTAGCTTAAGCCATTGCGATCGTGACTGATCATAGCGGGTTTTCTAGGCGATGAAATCGCTGCTGCTTAGAGCATTGGGTTGAAGACCCGCAAAAACAGCGAGAGGGTCTCTAACTCCAGGCAATATAGCAACTGCATTTCCGGCATAGTCGCCTGTTCCGTCAGTGACTTGAATTTGATCGAACGACAAGCCAGACAGTCTGATTTTGTCTTCGCCGATTGTGAAATCTACAATCCAATCTCGGTTCTCGGCTGAAATAACAAATTCATCGTTGCCAGCACCACCTGTAAGTACGTTGTAGCCAGCGCCCCCGATCAGCGTGTCGTTACCCAGTCCGCCAACCAGGGCATCCTCTCCAGCTAACCCCACGAGTAAATCGTTGCCAATGTAACCCACTAGCACATCATTACCCGCTGTACCTGCGAGAGTATCGTTAGCTTCGCCACCCCTTGCATAGTTGGGCAAGGAATCCAACCCGAACAATGTCCGGTACATGAGGTTGTAGATCGCGGTGTTGTCGAGCGTGGAAGGGAGCAGATCCGCGTTCATGCCGTAAGTTTTGGAAACGATGCTGCCAGGGAAGTCGGGAGTGCCAACCCAAGCGATCGCAAAGTTGCCCATCGGACCGTCAATGCTATCCATTGATGCAAATGGCAACCAGGGTTCAGTCGCGCTTGCGGTACTACCTTCTGCGCCATCTAGGAAGTTGCGGGTGGTGTTGGTAGTTGTGGGATTAACGTTGATGAACGGCACTTCCGGCTGACTATCTGCCAGGATTGGGTTGCTGGCATCGAAGTTACCGGAGGCACGGGTGTACGGTGCAAACTGGAACACCTGCAAACCACCCGCATCGCTGTCGGCAGCAGTGATGACAAGCGTGTTCGGGTCCTGAGTGTTGACGTAATTCATTGCCACGCCGATCGCCGCATCTGCCCGCCGCATCGCCTCAACCGTTCCCACGGCATTGTTATTGTTGGCAAAGTTGTCGGTTCCCTCTTCTTCCAAGACAACAAAGAAGCCATCGGGGTCATTCTTCAGAATCTTCAATGACGCTTCTAGCATTTCCGCCACAGTCGGCGCGGTAGCAACATAGAGCGGTAAGGGATTTGCCGTGTTCAGTCCCAATGCTTCCTCGGTGCGATCGTCGAAGGTGTCTGTTGCCGCAAACACACCCAGCAGCTTTTCAGGCAGCGTTGCACCGCTGACGACTGCATTCATCTGGTCTTCGGTGTAAACCACCGTGTAGCCAAGCGATTGTGCCAGTTCGATCAAGTTGATTGAGGGGCGAAACTGCGGACGAGTTTCAGACGCATCATCCTCAGCGGTCACGTGGAAGCCTGTTGTGCCGATCGGCAGCATATACAACTCGCCGCCGCCCATGATCACATTGGTGCCAGAGCGGATGTTTTGCTCGATGATCTCAGCGTACTTGTCTCGTGCCCGGACATCGTTGCCAAGGCGGTTGGTGGTTTCCGCTGCAAAGGCTGCGGTTCCAGGCTCTGCCAGTTGACCCGATTGGATCAAGGCTGTAGCTTTGCCAGCCAGGATTGCCTCCTCTAGAATAGTTAAGCCCTGGCGACCCGAAGCTGGAACCACCAGTTCTTGTGTCTCTTCCAAACCGAAGGATTCGTTAAACACTTTTACCCCGGTGGCGTGGGTCACTGCCCCGGCATTGGACGTTCCGGTCAACTGGTTTTCCATGTGACCGAGATACACTCCAGCATTGGACATCATGTCCCAGTTGAGGCGACCATCCGGTCCTTTGTCGATATTCCGCAACGCCATGTAGTGAGAGGGGCTGGTGCCATCGGGATGAATGAAAATGACATTCCCCGTATCTTTGGTTGCCTGGGGCGCTTTGGGTGCTTCTTGAATCCGAGGTGCGAGTTCCACGCCAAACAGCGTTTCGTACATCAACTCATACATCACCGTGTTGTCTACGGTGGCTGTGAGTTTGTCGGCATTCAGCCCGTGTGCTTTGGAGACGATCGACCCACTAAAGTCTGGTGTTCCCGCCCAACCCACAGCAAAAGGAAACACATCTCCATTCGCATCTGGTTGCGCGATGAAGGGCAGCGTGTTAGATCCGGTGGTTCCATCCAGGGGAACAGTGCGGCTGGTAGTGGTGGGGTTAGCGTTGACTGTACCGACAGGCTGACCTGCTGTGCGAGGGTCAAGCACCTGCAAACCACCCGCATCGCTGTCTGCCGCCGTCAATAACAAGGTGTTGGGGTGACGCTCAATAAAGTCTAGGGCAGTCCCGATCGCCCGATCCGCCCGAAGCGTGCCTTCGATCGTTCCAGCGGCATTATTGTTGTTGCCAAAGTTGTCGCTGCCTTCCTCTTCCACAATGGCGATCGAACCATTGATAAAGTTGGGGTGCTTTTCCATCAACTGTTGAGTGATGTCAAGCATTTCACCGATTTCAGGCGCAGTAGGTGCGTAGAGCGGCAGGTTGTTTTGAGCTAAAACTTCTTCTGGGCGATCATTGAAGGTGTGGATTGGCGCGAACACTCCCAACACTTTGGTCGGAGGAGTCGGATACTTGGACGTGTCCAGCAAGTCACGAAGTTGTTGCTCGGTATAAACAACGGTGTAGCCTAAGCTCTTCGCTAAATCAATCAGGTTCTCGGAGGGACGACTCACTGAACTGGTGCTGAGTGCATCGTATTGAGCCGCAGTGCCGTGGAAACCTGCTTGACCGATCGGGATCATGTTGAGTTCACCGCCACCCAAGATGAAATCTACTCCAGACAGGATGACCTCTTTGGTGATATCCGCCAAACGTTGACGGGGAGGAATCCTTTGACCATTAACAGTGATTTCACCCACTTGCGCGACGAAAGCAGCCGTACCTGGCTCATAAGCCGCACCAGACTGAACGAGAGCGGTGACTTTGTTGGCTTCAACGGCTTCTTCCACAATGGTTTTGCCTGTTGTGCCAGCAAGAGAGGTGACAGGTGTGTTATCGGCATTGAGACCAAAAGACTCAGCGTAGACCTTAGTTCCCGTAGCGTGGGTGACTGCCCCGGCGTTGGAGGTTCCGCCCAACTGATCTTCCATGTGACCCAGGTAGACACCGGACTTATCTAATTTGTCCCAATTCAACCGACCATCAGGACCGTATTCCACAAAACGAGCAGCGGCATAGTGTGAGGGGCTAGTTCCATCCGGGTGGATGAAAATCACATGATTATTACTTGGCATTTGCACTCCAAAACTTTAATTGAATGACACTCAAATCCGACCATCTGTTTAGCGAGGTGTTGAAGCTCTAGTCGTCGTAAGGGTGTAACCTGCTAAATTTTGGAAGCTCAACCGATGACCCAACCTGATATACAGAAGTCGCTCAGACTATTGTCTGTATCGCTTTGCCACTCTGGGTTTAGTGACTAGGTCGCCGCACAAGCCATTTTCCAGCCTATGTTGTTGCCAATCATGAGAATGACATTCTTAGTCATGTAGGTAAGTGCTTCAAAACAAACTTAAACAAGTGCAAGATCCACCCAATCCCCTGGAAAGGCAATCACTGAGATCAGGTCGTTAAACCTGTGACTGAATATCTCTTCGATGGGGCAAGCTTACGATCCCCTTACGACAGGCTAACTATAACAACAGTGATCCTACGTAAGTATGTCTTCCAAAACACTCGGAATGTAAAGAATGTATGAATTTAGACATTAGAAAAAGCATATTAGTGCTGAGTTCGTGCTGCAAACTCTCTAGAAGAGATTGTCATCTCTAAGGTAGAAGGAGTAAGGGTAGCATCACTGCCAAACCTCTAAATTTATATCAACGGATCAATTCAACCTAGTCGATATCCAACGCTGGCGATCGTTTGTAAATATTTTGGATTCTTGTAGTCAACCTCCAACTTCTGTCGCAGCCAGCGAATGTGAACATCAACGGTTTTAGGATTTAAAGAGGGTTTTCCCCAAATGCCTTTTAGCAACTGGATACGGCTCCAATCCCGTCTTGGATGGGCAATCAGGAACTTCAGGAGTTGGAACTCGCGCGGTGAGAGTGCAACTTCCTTCCCTCGCACAACGACACGGCAGGAGTCGGGGTATAACAAGATGTCTTCAAAGGACAATGCCTGCTCTTGTACCTCTTTCAATTCCTGCATTGACTTAGTTTCTGGCTTCTGAGGCTGACCTGGAAATGAACGCCGTAGCAAAGCATGACAGCGGGCAATCAGTTCTCGTGTTCCAAATGGTTTAACCAGGTAATCGTCGGCTCCTGAATCCAACCCAGCCACCCGATCGCTTTCACTGCCCCGATCGCTCACGATTAAAATTGGCAGATAACATCTCGCTTGACGAAGGATACGGCAGAGTTCTAATCCATCCGTATCGGGTAAAGCTGTATCCAGAATCATTAAGTCAGGTTGTCTGGTTGAAAGGCTTTGAGCTGAATCACAGATTAACTCTAAAGCCTTTGTACCGGATTGAGTCGTAACGACTTCATACCCTTCCTGTCTCAGAATGGTTGCGATCTCGCCCTGTGCTTGCTCTGAATACCCCGCAATTAGGATACACATCGATTGGTTAACCCAGTTGGGTTGAGTATTTGCAGACGGCAACATAAGCAATTTCAACTTAAAGCAACACAAGTGGCAAAGGTTGTGATCACCTCATGATTTCTATCTAAGAGGCTAACCATACTTAACCTCTTTACACCGTAACATTTCAAGAAAAATCGTTTGATAAAAATTACCCAACAATTTTCATTCATTCATTAAGACTTTAGCTCAATCC
>JANRIN010000201.1:0-44460 GCA_033764965.1 Leptolyngbyaceae cyanobacterium bins.302
TGGCGTTAAACAGGTCGTTAATCTAACCGACGATCGCCAATGGATTCTCCAATTTCTCGGTTCTGCTTGCCGACAGTACTACTTGCTGTGTTGAGGGGGTTAATCTTTTTGTGCCAGTTGGAAGTGCGGAATGTGGGTTCAATCACACTGACTTCTACATCAACTCTGGTTACCGTAAGCTGTGTTCTCTCACGCTCGGTGTCAGCGCTGTACCACTTTCTACATCGAACCAGTGAACCTGCTCAGGCGGCAATGCCAGGGTGAGGATTTGGTTTTGCCAGTTGTTGTTGGGGGGGAGTAAGGCACGCAGAATCACAGGTTGTTCATGGCGAGAGTTCTGCACCTGGATACTCACCAGGTTGTGCATTCCTAAGTTTTCTACTAGAAAGACTTTGCCCTGAATTGTTTGAGCGTCTTGGGGTTTGGCTAGTTGAATGTGTTCGGGACGAATGCCCATGACAACGGTGTTTGGAGGAGCCATACTCGTGTCGGGAAGTTTGAGGCGGAAGTCGCCCAAAATCGCCTGACTCCCCTCGCAAGGTAAGGTGGGCAGGTTCATCTGCGGACTGCCGACAAAACCAGCCACAAACAAATTGGCAGGATGATTGTAAATACGATGGGGAGCGTCTAGTTGCTGCACACAGCCCTGATTCAGCACCGCCACCTTACTGGATAGGGTCATTGCTTCGGTTTGGTCGTGGGTGACGTACACAACGGGTACTTGTTGAGCCTCAAACAACTGTTTGAGTTCGGCTCGAACTTTTTCCCGCAACAACGCATCCAGGTTGCTCAAGGGTTCATCCAGCAGAAACACATCGGGACGGCGAACGAGCGCCCGTCCTAGAGCTACCCGCTGCCGTTGTCCGCCAGAGAGTTGTCCTGGTTTGCGATCCATCAAGCCACCCAGGTCTAAGGCTTCCGCTGCATTTGCCACGCGCTGTCGAATTTCGGCTTCGGGTGTTTTTTTCAAACGCAAGCCAGAACACAGGTTGTCAAATACGGTCATGTGGGGATATAGGGCGTAGCTTTGGAAGACCATTGCGATATTACGATCGCCCGGTCGCACATTAGTCACCTCGTTACCGCCAATCAGGATTTGTCCACGGGTGGGTTGATCCAGCCCTGCGATCATTCGCAGAATTGTGGATTTACCGCATCCAGACGGACCCAAAAGCGTGAGGAATTCATCATCCTCTATGCTCAGGCTCACATCTTTGACGGGAACCACTTTGGGTGTATAGGTTTTGTTTAGGTGTTTGAGTTCGAGTTTAGCCATGATTCGGAAAGGGGGGTTAGGGATTGGGGGTGCTTTAGCCTTTGACTGCGCCAGCCGTTAGACCTTGGACAATCTTGCGCTGGAAGAGCAGCACCAGGATGACGAGGGGGAGGGTGCCTAAGACCGTTGCCGCGGCGATCGGACCATAGGGAATTTCAAATACGGAGGCTCCACCAATTTGGGAGGCTGCAACCGGAATCGTTTTCATGTCTTCGCGGGTGATGAAGGTCAGGGCAAAGATGAATTCATTCCAGGCAGAGATGAAGGCGAGAATGCCCGTGGTGACGATCGCGGGAATGGTCATGGGCAGCAGAATCTTGAGCAGCATCCCCCAAGTGTTGTAGCCATCGACGCGGGCGGAATCTTCCAAATCTTTGGGCAATTGTTGAAAGAAACTCCGCAGCACCAGAATTGTGAGTGGTAAGTTGATTGCGGTGTAGGGGATGATTAACGCCAGGTAGTTATTGCCCAAGTGCAGGGCTTGCACCACTTCGATCAGACCGAGAAACAGCAAGATGCCAGGAAACAGGGTGACAATCATCACCGCTGCCAAAATCACTTTGCTACCAAAGGGGCGCAGACGTGCCAGGGCGTAGGCAGCAGGCGTGCCGATCGCCAAACAAACCAGCGTTGACGTAATCGACACAAAGGCACTATTTAAGATGTACCGAAAAAACGGACGACGAGTAAACAGTTCAATGTAATGTTCTAGGGTTAATCGAGTGGGAAAGTAAATATTCGGAACTGCCGAAATATCTTCATTGACTTTGAATGAAGTCAAGACTTGCCATAGAACCGGGGCAAGACTAATGATCAGAACCGCAATGACAGCCAACGTGAGGAACACTTTTCTCAACCAAGAGAGGTCAGTCTGCCGTTTGGGAGGAGAGGTGGTGACGAGCGTTGGAGCGTGAGTAGTGACAGCCATAATGCAGGAAGAAGGAGGGATTGGAGGTTGGGGTTACGGGGTTAGGGGTTGGTTAGCACGTTTGCGGGAGCGGGTCAGCAGGAAACTCGCGATCGCCACTGCCAGCACCAGGAGCAAGAAGGTGACAACGACGAGAGCCGCTCCGTAGCCAAAGTCCAGGTAGCGCATGACCGTGGAATAGATGTACAAGGAGACGACTTCGGTTGCCCCTCCTGGACCTCCTCCGGTCATGACTGCAATCAAGTCGAAGATCCCAAAAGCTTGGGCAAAACGGAACAGAACGGCAATCAGAATTTGGGGCATGAGTAAGGGCACGGTGATGCGCCAAAAACTTTGCCACGCATTGGCACCATCCAACGAATGAGCTTCGTATAAATCATCAGAAATAGACTGCAATCCGGCGAGCAGTAGGATGCTAATAAATGGCGTGGTTTTCCAAACATCCGCAATGATGACCGCAATTAGTGCGAGAGTCGGTTCGCCCAGCCAGTTGATGCCCGTGTCGATGACTCCTGCACGCTGCAAAATATCATTGACGACACCATATTGATCATTGAAAATCCACGCCCAAGCCAAGCCAATCAGGGCAGTTGGTAATGCCCAGGGAACGAGAGCAGACGTGCGAACCAGCGATCGCCCAAAGAACTTTTGGTGCAGCACCAACGCGATGCCCATGCCGAGAATCAGTTCGAGAACAACCGATGCCCCGGTAAACATAATCGTTGTCCAAAAGCTCTGCCAGAAGCGTCCATCTCCCGCCATGCGAACGTAGTTATCCAGTCCACTGAAGACGGGTTGGAGTTGAGTTCCTAAGCTTTTATCAAATAAACTGAGCCAGAACGCCCGCAGAATGGGGTAAGCAAAGACTAATAGCAGGAGCAAGAGAGATGGAAAGAGGAGAATCCAGGCAGTTCGTTGTTCTCTGGCTCGAATCGGATCAACTTTTACCATTGGTTTTAGCCCTCCACACCCAGTAGTCGTCGGGTTTCTCCGGCTGCCCGCTGCATGGCATCTTCGGGGGAAATGCGATCGGTGAGGGCGGCACTCAAGTAGCGTTGCAGAATGTCTGATGCCTGAGCATATTGGGCGATCGGCGGACGCAACACCGCATTATCCACAGCTTCTTGCATTTGGGG
This sequence comes from Leptolyngbyaceae cyanobacterium bins.302, assembly GCA_033764965.1. Taxonomy (GTDB): domain Bacteria; phylum Cyanobacteriota; class Cyanobacteriia; order Leptolyngbyales; family Leptolyngbyaceae; genus JSC-12. The sequence goes on from JANRIN010000201.1 coordinate 3,341, forward strand.
AAAGTGACTATACTTGGCAACCATTTCTGGATCATTAAAAAATTGGCGAATGCTGGGGGTGTAGCCTTCTTTCAAAATGAAGTTCCGCAACGGCTCAGCGCTGCTGAAGAATTGCACCGCTTTCCAGGCTTCTTTGGTGTGTGTGGTCGTTTTGGAAATCCCCAAGCCCCAACCACCCAGACACGCACCCGCGTCTTCTCCCGCTGCATGCACCATTGCTTGAACCCCAACTTTGCCCCGCAGCTTGGATGCTTCAGCATTTGCCAATGTCCACACGTAGGGCCAACTGCGGAGGAAGGCAGCCTGACCACTTTGGAAAATGCGGCGAGTATCTTCTTCAACGTAGGTGCTGACTCCGGGCGGAGAAACCTTTTCTTTAATCGTGCTGCGCAGGAAGTTGAGCGCTTGTAGGGTTTCGGGGCGATCGAGTCCAACCTCTTTGGTTTGAGGGTTAATCCAGAAGCCGCCATAGCCCTTCAACACTTCCACAAACATGGCAACGGCTCCTTCATATTGCCGTCCCTGCCAGACATAGCCCCAGGGCACTTTCCCCTGCTGCTGAAGCGCTTTGGAAATTTTCATCAAGTCATCAAAGGTTTCAGGGGGTTGAAATCCAGCTTCCTCTAACAAATCTTTGCGGTAATAGAGTAAGCCGACATCCGATCGCATCGGCAACCGATAAAGTTTGCCTTCATAGCGGCTCCCCTCCACATCTACGGGGGAGTATTTTGCCAGGTCGGCAGCCGTGACACGATCGCTCAAGTCCATCAGCCAACCCGCCGCCGCAAATTTGGGAGTCCACACTACGTCCAGGTTCACCAGGTCGTAAGGCGAATCACCCAACAAAAAAGCAGAGGTATACAAGTCTTCCACCAGGTTGGTGGCGTTGGGTCCCTCTACCAGTTCAACCCGGATGTCGGGATTTTGTTGTTCAAATGCTTTGACGATAGCAGTGAGCGGCGGGGAATCTGGCGCTGGCACCAGCATTCTCAAGACGACAGGACGGGATTGCGCCATCACTACCCAACTCACCAAAATGATGCTAAAGAAGCACACAACGCCCAGAATGCAATAACGCAGCGATCGCCAGCGAGTCAACAGGCGCGTAAAAAATTGTTTCAACACTTCAAAGTACAACATGGGTTATACAGCAACAGCACGGTGTCCAGGTTACATAGACCGTTAACTTGCAACCCTCAGTCGCCCCGCTATTACTTTCCAATGCCCATTTCTTCAACTGGGAGAATTGACTCAGGGAATCAATTCTCTAAATCGAGTGAAATTGTTCTCCAACCATTCAATCTGTTTGCAACAAACCATGTCAATAATTTACAATTTATAAAGTTCAAACCAGTTGCTTTATCATCTTGTTGGATTTGGAGATAGCAGAATTGATTAACGTAAGCTGATTAAAGGAGGCTATTTAGGAAAGGTTGCAATAAGTTAAGTTGAGCTAAGCGAGACATCCAAACTTAGCTTTCAAATCTTCAAACCCTTGAGGAATAAGGATTTAGAAAGATCGAAGCTGCCTTAAATGGTTGCTTAGTTCTAATACGTTAGTCTTATAGAAAAACATAAACAACCGTCGTAAGTAGTAGCCCTTAGCGGTATAGATTCTTCTAAAAACCATCTTGAGATAGATTCGTTAAAACACATTTTGTAGAGCAATACCCTTTATTATTAGTTTGTTAAATCAGATTTTTAATACTTCTTAAAAACTCTGTTCTCCTGCTAATTACTTTCATGAATCCTCAGCCTGAATTATTAACGCCTCAAAGCGCTCAGTCGTTGTTGAGACAATTTATCTGCATCGAGCAGATCCCAGTCGAGCAAATGCCCGCCAAGGAAACAGTGCAACAAGCTTTGCTGCTCATGCGCGATCGCTCGGATGATCAAATCTTGGGGATTTGTGCCGATACCGCTGAGCAGGCGATCGCCGCTCTCCACGCTTACCTCACAGCTTTCGGTTTTTCCGACTTACCCCAACCCGCCGCGATCGCTGGAGTGGTTTATCTGAAATACAACCCCAAAACTGGCTTGTGCTATCTGAAGCCCTACGAAGGCACGCACCGGGGGGTGTTGGTGTCCTGTCAATCTGCTTACGATGGCGACGTGAATGAAACCTTTGGGCATTTACCGCTAGATTTGTTTGACTAGAATAAAAAATAAGTAGATGTCCTTTGTCATTGGTCATTTGCAGAGAACGAGTGACTAAGGACGGATGACCAATGACCATATCCTGATTGAATCAATAGCCATGCTCACCTCTACGCCATCCAAAACTATTGATGACCTGCGTAAAAGCCTGCGACCAGGGCAACGGGAGCTGGCAGACTGGCAAGGTGGAGCATTGGCAGTTTCGGCAGTACCTGGAGCCGGAAAATCAACTGGAATGGCTGTAGCAGCAGCGATTGCCATTGCTCGGCACCAACTCCATGCCCGTCGTCAGCTTGTGGTTGTCACCTTCACTCGGTCAGCCGCCGCTAATATCAAAGCTAAAATCAAAGGTTACTTGAAAGATTTAAGTCTGCCGCAACAAGGCTTTCAAGTTTACACTCTGCATGGACTTGCCTGGGCAATTGCTCGGACTCATTTAGAACTGACTGAATTGAATAATGAAAGTGTACTCGTCACTCCGAATCAAAATAATCGATTGATTCGTGCTTGTGTGGAACAGTGGATCACCACAAATCCACGGTTGTATCAACGGTTGCTGGAAGGGCGACAATTTGATGGGGAAGAAACTGAGCGATTACGGCGACAATCGGTACTCCGCACTGAAATATTGCCAGACCTGGCAAGCACCGTGATTCGAGAAGCCAAAAGTTCCGGCTTATTTCCTGATGATTTGCGCCAATTGGCAACCGATATGGCAGACGATTATGCAGTGCTGACGATCGCGGCTGGATTGTATGAGCTATATCAGGAGCAACTGCGTCGTCGTAACTGGATGGACTACGACGAAATGATTCTGGCAGCATTGCAAGTATTGAATGATCCGGCAGTGCGTCACTATTGGCAAACTCAAGTCTTTGCTGTGTTTGAAGATGAAGCGCAGGACTCCAGCCCTTTACAAACTCGGCTGCTGGAAATTCTTGCCGCTGATCCGGACGAACCGACGAATCCAGACAAACAAAACCTGGTACGAGTGGGCGACCCCAATCAGGCAATTAATTCCACCTTTACTCCGGCTGATCCCATCTTTTTTCGAGAATTTTGTGATCGCTGCCGCAAACAACATCGCCTTGCCAGCATGACTCAAGCCGGACGCAGTGCCAGACCCATCATCGACGCTGCCAATTTTGTGTTGCAGTGGGCAAACGCCGCCCGCCTCACAGGCATCGAAGAACCCTTTCGTGCTCAATTAATTCAACCCGTCGGCAACAAAGATCCCCAACCCAACCCAAGGGCTGAAGGTCACGGTTTGGAGCTTTATACGCCAGCAGATACCTATCAGACGATTGAATGGATTGGACAACGGGCAATGGCACTGTTCCAGCAGCAGCCGGAAGCGACAGCGGCGGTGTTGGTGCGGGAAAACAAACAGGGACAATTTGTGGCGCGAGAACTGTTTCGCTGGTATGGCGAGAGTTTCAAGATTTACGAAGTGGGTGGGTTAGAGCGGCAATCCCATGTTCCAGCCGAGATGCTGACGCTGTTGCAGTTCTGCGATCGCCCCCACTCGCCCGATTATCTCAAAGCAGCCCTTGCCACCCTGGTCGATCGCAAGTTAATCCCCACTCAAGATCTCAATGCCCTCACCAGTTTTCCGGAGCAGTTTTTGTATCCCGGACCGCTGGATCCAGTGCAAGAAGACCCCGTACTGCAAGCTAAACGCTTTTGTGTCAATTTGCTGCAAGCCCGATTGGAACTGCCGCCCAATCAACTGATTCCCTTTTTTGGGTACACTCTGCGCTACGAGCAAAATGAACTGGCAACAGCAGATAAATTGAGCGATCGCTTGAATCAGCAAACCCAGGCAGACAACACCCTACCTGCCATGATTGCCGCATTGAATGACATTGTGGGTTCTGAGCGCTTTGACCCTGTTAATACCGATGACACCGACGATCGCTACACTCAACCTGGACAACTCACCATCATCACCATGCACAAAGCCAAAGGCTTGGATTGGGATTATGTTTTTCTCCCCTTCCTGCACGACAGCTTCATTCCAGGGAAATTCCGCATTCCGCCTCAAGGTCAATTCCTGGGAGACTTTACACTGGCAGAAGTAGCTCGTGCCCAGATTCGCGCTCACTTACACCATCAACCCACCTTTCCGGATACCCTGTCTGCCTGGAATCGTGCCCAAAACCTCAAAACCGCTGAGGAGTTTCGCTTGCTTTACGTTGCCATGACTCGTGCCAAGCGGTTGTTATGGGTGTCTGCGGAAGCTCAAGCTCCTTTTACCTGGAATAAGCCGGAAAACGTGGACGATCGCAAACCCAGTCCTGTTTTTCCAGTGCTTCAAGAGCAGTTTCCCAGTTCAATAGTTGCAAAGGACAAATAACAAAGAACGAATGACAACCAGGTTTGATGTTGGACGGGTCATTGGTCATTTATCCTTTGCTGCGCTGTCAGTGACGATCGTGGCTTGCTGCCTTAAGTTCTTCGGCTTTTCCTGCCAGGGATTGAGAATATCATGCACTAACACTTCCTTTAACCAAATTTGTAAAACAATCAGCAGTGGAATTGCTAAAAATAAGCCTAAGAAACCAAAAAAGACTGAGAAAACTACAACTGATAAAATAGTGAATAAAGGTAGTAAAGAAACTTCCCGCTTCATCACGAAGGGAACCAGGACTAAACTTTCAAACTGCTGAATTAGTAGGTATAGAACAATGACTGCTACTGCTTTCCAGGGAGTATCGAGTAAGGCAAGTAGGGCGGGGGGAATGACACTCAGCGTTGGTCCAACATTGGGAATAAACTCTAATATCCCAGCGAGTAAGGCATTGACGAGAGGTAAAGGCACGCCCAGAATTAGCAATCCAATATAACTGACAACGGCAATCACTGCCATCGCTAATAAAGTGCCTCGAATCCAGCGAACGAGAGAGTCTTCACACTCATCCAGAATTTGATCTGCACGACGACGATAGAAGGATGGAAATGCCAGGATAAAAATGCGCCGATACTGCAAAGGATTGACCAATAACATGATCGTTGCAGCTAGAAAAAGCAGCAGATTTAAAAGGATGTTGATTGATCCCCGCAGAAATACAAAAATGTTGCGGGGTAGGGTTGCTAATTGTGCTTGTAGATCTTGAATGGCTGCGTCTAATAAGCGGCTCCCTCCCAAAATTTGTCCTGGAATTCTAGACTGTAGCCATTCGTAGCTGGCTTGTAGTTGTTCTAGTGAAGCGGGTAAGACATCCGAAAATTGCTCGATTTGCCCGAACAAACGAGGCAGAATGATGGCAAAGATACTGAACACTGAAGCCAGCAGGAAGACGATCGTTACGCCGATCGCCATTCCCCGTTTTGCCCCTCGACGCTGCAAACTGCGAACCACTCGATTGAGAATCGTAGCCAACACAACTGCCGCAAACACAAGGAGCAGTACCTGTCTAACTTGCCACAGGATATAGGCGGAAATCGCGAGGGCGAGTAAACTAATCCATTGCCCTAAACGCACGGTAGTATCTCCTGCTTCAAGAAGGACGATCGCAAGAAGGACAACCAAAAGCTAACAAAGCGATCGTAATACCAGCCAACCCAGAGGATTGCGATGTTCACTTGGATTGCTGAAGTTGATAGTAGCTCTACATCTAGTAGCTCTACATCGCTTCTGTTTGCGTTATTACGTTACTTGTCCAGGCGTAACTCTGCCCTCTACCGCACGATTGAAAGTCTCTAGTGCTAAGTTTAAAGTTTTGCAATTGCATCTGTGAACTATTCGTAAAATCGCTATTGTTCGGAGATTGAGTTAAACACCATTATGGATTTGTTCGATCGCCACTTTCAGGAAGTCACCGAAGCGAAAGCGCTGCTGGTATCTCGAATGCGTCCGCGCACACTGGATGAGTTTGTGGGGCAGGAGGCGATCGTGGTTGGGAAAGGGGCGATCGCCCCTAAGCTTTACTCAAACGAGTAATTCTAATTTCTTCTTTTCAAATTCATCACGAGTGATGATGCCCGTGTCTCTGGCATTTTCAAGCTGTCTTAGTCTGCTAGAGGCTGTTGACTCTTTTTCAAGAATCTTCTTCTTTTGTTCATACTCCTCCTGAGTCAAAATGCCTGCCGCGAGAGCAGCGTTCAACTTTGAGATTTGTGCATCCAATTCTGTACTAGAAGACTCGCGCATCAACTCTGCTTTTTTCATCTCAAATTCGGTTTGACTCAAAATTCCAGAGTCAAGCAGATTTTTCAGCTTCATTAGCTTCTCCTCCACTACAGCATCCTGCTTGGTTGCTCTTACCTGTCCTTCAATTTCAAGCTTCTTGGCATTGTAAGCCACTTCATCAATCAAACCTTGATCAAATGCAATCTGAAGCTGTTTAAACTTGTCATTCAAAGCATTTTGGGCATTCAAAGCTGCCATTTCTGAAGTAGACTTCGCTTTTTCTCCAAAAAGAACTTTCTGCTCAATAAATCCCCACAAATCACCTTCAACTTTTTTTGACCAAGCCGTTGCAATTCCGGTTGCAATAATACTTGCCCCTCCTGTTAGTACAGCAGCAACACCACCCGCTGTAAGATTGCTTGCCCATTCACCTGTACTTAATTCAACTGAAAAATCATTCGGTTGACCTTGAATTAGAACGTTAAAAGCTCTTGATGCACCTACAGCCTTGCGCCAACCTTCTGTTTTGGTGGCTTGTAATAGCCAGGTATTATCTGCTTTGTTAGTTTGAGTTTGATAGCCTTGCTCCCCAAACCACGTTTCAACATCATTTAGTAGAACGCCTAAATCACGTCCTTTATCACGATAGATCTTCTTAGTCATAGAACCTCTTTGCCTAAAGCATTCAGCTTTCACAAGATAATCTTGTTTTCACAAGCAATCATGGTGGGAAGTACGGGAAAAGGAATATACGATTTTCTTGTATTTACGTGATTAATCGGTATATTCAACATGGCGATTTCGCTAGGACAGCGTCTCAAGGCGACTCGTGAATTGCTAAGTATGACACAGGAGCAAGTGATTGAGCAGTTGGAGAATCGCTTTGATATCGTTATAAGTCAGCAAACGCTTTCGACAATTGAAACTGGAAAGCGCAGAGTAGATGCGGAAAAGGAACTGCCTGCATTTGCTGCAATCTATAGCAGACCCATTGATTACTTCTATGAAAACTTGAGCTTGCCGCCTGCTGCCTCAAGTACTTCAAGTAGTCGTATAGCTGTTGCATCTGACTTTGAAGCTCTGACTCAACGCGATAAGTTGATGTTAGCCGTGGAATTGATTCACAATGTTTTGCAAGAGTCCTAGTGATCGCCCTTTTCAAATTGTTCACTTTGCAAAATCTTCAGGTTAATCCTACGATCGCATCAACTACCGAGGTCTATCCACCCATGCCAGAACAGTTAGAAGCACGAGTCGCTTATTTAGAAGCTGAAGTTGCACGACTTAAAACCAAAGTCGAGGATGATACACCCTCTAAACCGTGGTGGGAGCAAATTGTTGGAGCATTTGCTGATAACCCAGCCTATGATGAAGCCATGCGACTGGGACGTGAATATCGTGACTCTCTCCGCTCAATAGAGCAGGAAGAGTAAATGTATATTTTGGATACTGACCATCTCAGCGTTTTAGATCGTGGAGGAGCTAATGCTCAACGTTTGCTCCAAAAATTGGCAAGCGTCAATTCTAGTCAAGTAGCAGCAAGCATCATTAGCTATGAAGAGCAGATGCGAGGATGGTTAAGTTATATTGCCAAAGCTCAAACCATTGAACAGGAAATCGATCCATACAAGCAGTTAAAGCGACAATTAGCGAACTACTGTGCAATTCCAGTTCTTGAATTTGATGAACAAGCTGCCCAAGTATTTCAAGGTCTTAGAAAAGAGTATCCCAGGCTTGGTTCAATGGATTTGAAAATTGCATCAGTGGCGCTGGTAAATCGGGCGACTTTATTGACTCGGAACAGCACTGATTTTGGGCAGATTTCTTGTTTATTGATTGAAAATTGGACGTGACCACGCCAAGTTTTCTTTCCTAATCTCCTTACGCCCTCATGGATTTGTTCGATCGCCATTTTCAAGAAGTCACCGAAGCGGAAGCGCCGCTGGCGGCTCGAATGCGTCCGCGCACACTGGATGAGTTTGTGGGGCAGGAGGCGATCGTGGGGCAGGGGCGCTTGTTGCGACGGGCAATTCAGGCGGATCAATTGTCATCCCTGATTTTCTACGGACCGCCAGGAACGGGAAAAACCACGTTAGCCAGAATCATTGCAAATACAACTAGAGCGCATTTTATTGCGATTAATGCGGTGCTGGCAGGGGTCAAAGAAATTCGAGAGGCGATCGCGGCAGCGCAGGAAAAACGGGGCAGGTACGACCAGCGCACCATTTTGTTTGTGGATGAAGTGCATCGGTTCAACAAAGCGCAACAGGATGCCCTATTGCCTTGGGTGGAAAACGGCACCGTGATTTTGATTGGCGCAACTACAGAGAATCCTTACTTTGAAGTGAACAAAGCACTGGTATCGCGATCGCGCCTGTTTCAACTCAAACCCTTAGACGAGAATGCCTTGCGGGACGTGGTGCGGCAAGCATTGACCGATCCCCAACGCGGCTACGGCAACCTCAAGCTTCAACTGGATGACGATGCCCTGGAACACTGGGTGAATGTGGCGAATGGGGATGCACGAGCATTGCTGAATGCGGTGGAACTAGCCGTCGAAACGACTCCCGCTGATGCAGAGGGCATGATTCACCTGACCTTGGCTGTGGCGGAAGAATCCATTCAGCGACGGGCGGTGTTGTACGACAAGGAGGGAGATGCCCACTTTGATACCATCAGTGCTTTTATCAAAAGTGTACGGGGTTCTGATCCGGATGCCGCTCTGTACTGGTTGGCACGCATGGTCTACGCGGGCGAAGATCCCCGCTTTATTTTTCGCCGCTTGCTGATTTTAGCGGGTGAAGATGTGGGACTGGCGGATCCAAATGCCATTGTGGTAGTGAATGCCTGTGCCACAGCTTTCGATCGTGTTGGGATGCCGGAAGGTCGCTATCCTTTAGCTCAGGCAACTCTGTATCTCGCAACTTGTCCCAAATCGAATAGTGTGATGGGCTTTTTCGCGGCGCTAGCAACTGTGGAGCAAGAGCGGGAAGCCGAAGTTCCTTTATCCTTGCGAGATGCCAACCGCGACAAAAAGGGCTTTGGACATGGAGCGGGCTACCTCTATCCCCACGCCTACCGGGATCATTGGGTAGAACAGCAATATTTACCCGCCAGCTTACAAGGACAGGCTTTCTACCAACCCTCTAATCAGGGTTACGAGGGGCAGATTCAAACGCAGGTTGCCCAACGCCGAGAGGCGCAGTTGACTGCAATGGTGGAGGGGGTGGGGATGGGATTGGGAGAAGCCCTCACCTTTAGTCCCGTTAATGCGGCACAAGAACGCTGGCTGCAGCGCACCTTAGGACGAGTTGGAGCGCAGTTGGGTGATATCCGCGATCGCCTTTTTGCCCTGGCAAACCTTCAGCGCCATCAAGTAGTTTTAGATTTGAAAGCAGGAACAGGGTTGCTCACCTGGGAGGCAGTGCGGCAAGTGTCAGAGGGAGGCGTTTACGCCTGTGTGCAAAGTGAAAATGATGCAGAAGCGCTCCTCCAGCAAAGTCAAGCCTTACCGGAATTAGCCCGTCCTGTGGTGTTGCGATCGTCCCTGATGGAGTTGCCCCAAAAACTGGCGATCGAGGCAAAGGGGGTGTCATTCGATGCCCTTTTAGGACGGAATGTGCTGCTGGCAGAAAGTAATGTCAAGCAAGCAATGACTGCGTTGGGAGAAATTTTGAATTTATCAAATTCTCCTGGGCGGATTGTGCTGGCAGAAATTGTGCCTCGCCATGCTCAACGGTTGTATCAATTGCTGGAGCCTGCATGGCTGGGAACCAAATTACATCGACAATTAGCCAAAGCGGAAGAGGCGATATATGCTCAACCAACGGAGGAAAAATTAAAGTGGGATGTTACTGACCTGCAAGTTGGGCTGAATGAGGTTGGATTCCGGGTAGAGATTCAATTAGAGGTAATGCACACAGAACTCCTGATTACACCCGCTTTGATTCAGCGTTGGTTTGCTCAAGGAACCAATCAACCCACCTACGCAGACTATCTGCACCACCATCTGACTCAATCAGAAGTTAGTCGCATCCATGATCGCTTCACCGAACGGCTCTGCAATCAACAAGTACCCTGGCAAAGCACGATCGCCTTTATCCAGGGTCGATGCACTTAATCGAGGGAGGGTTCGTCTCCAAAGGGATTGCTAACCGCCCAGATAATGGCTAGAAAAGCACTGCCAAAGGTGTTTTCAAACCAGCGCACCGATTGATAAGAGAACGATTTGCTTCTCATCTTCAAACTTCTCATAAAGCAACTCCCACAAGCGTTTAAGTACCAATCTTTCAGTCAGTCTACAAATAGCGGCTACAAAGCACCTTGATGAATGCTCGTAGATACACTTACAAAATTTCGACGGACATCGTCAACCCCTAAAATCTGTAAAGGCTTGAGTATTAGGGGATTAACAGCAAATCCAAAAGCCACAGAGGGGACAGTAAAAGTCCAGGAGTGACTTGTCACTTACTTACTCACAAGATACCACTCGTAGGATTACGTATCCTCTGCTTCAGGAAAAAAACATTTCACACCGACTTCTTTAAAGGTTGGATAACCCTAAGTTAAAGATTCCTGGATAAGACCTGAGAGATTGCCGAAAAAGATCCCCCGGTGCCCGCACACGACTGAAGTACGGATATTTTCTTTTGTAGAAATCGCCTTAAGTGAATGTTCTGTAAGGCGATGCTTAAGCGGGATCTAAGAGCTTGGCAACCGTTTGCACATCTTTGTCACCTCGTCCTGAGCAGTTGATGACGATTTTGGGGTTGCCAGAAAGTTGGGGACAGAGGGCTTCCAGGTAGGCGATCGCGTGGGCAGTTTCCAAGGCTGGAATAATTCCTTCCAACTGGGACAACCGCTGAAACGCCTCCAGTGCCGCCTCATCCGTGACTCCGTAGTATTCTGCTCGCCCCATATCTTTCAAATAGCTGTGTTCCGGACCCACACCGGGATAGTCTAACCCTGCGCTAATGGAATGGGGTTCAATCACCTGCCCATCCTCATCTTGCAGCAAGTAGCTCATCGCCCCGTGCAGCACGCCAACTCGTCCAGCCGTTAAGGTCGCTGCGTGTTGACCGCTCGGTACGCCGTGTCCTGCCGCTTCCACCCCAATCAACCGCACGGTTGGTTCATTGACAAACTCGTTAAATAAGCCCATTGCATTGGAACCGCCGCCCACACACGCCAGCAAAATGTCTGGTAAACCACCCCATTTTTCCTGGCACTGGGCGCGAGTTTCCTGCCCAATCACGTTATGAAAATCTCGCACCAGCATGGGATAAGGATGAGGACCGGCAACAGAGCCAAGAATGTAGTGAGTTGTTTCCACATTCGTCACCCAGTCGCGGATAGCTTCTGAGGTGGCATCCTTTAAGGTGCCTGTCCCCGCTGCCACGGGAGAAACTTCTGCTCCCATCAACCGCATCCGAAACACGTTCAGGGCTTGCCGTTCCATGTCATATACGCCCATGTAAATGACACACTTCAGCCCAAATCGAGCACAAACGGTGGCTGTGGCAACGCCGTGCTGTCCGGCTCCCGTCTCGGCTATGATCCGTTGTTTGCCCATGCGCTTTGCCAGCAAGACCTGTGCCAGAGCGTTGTTAATTTTGTGTGCGCCTGTGTGGTTCAGGTCTTCCCGCTTCAGGTAAATTTGGGCACCGCTGCCATCGGGACGGGCATAGTGGGTCGTCAGCCGTTCCGCAAAATAGAGGGGACTGGGTCGTCCCACGTAGTCTCGCAGCAATCCCGCCAATTCCTGTTGAAAATCGCGATCGTTCTTGAACTGGTAAAAGGCTGCTTCTAACTCTGCCAGAGCAGGCATCAACGTTTCAGGTACATATTTGCCACCAAACTTGCCAAATCGCCCCTGGGAATCGGGACGTTGATCAGATGCGGTGGATTGAGAATTCGGGCGGATGGGAGTCGTAGTCACAGAATCGCTCTAGGCATGGAGAACAAACTTCATTATAAGGAATGGCTCGTAAGCGGATATCGTTTCTTTGCTAAAAATCGCTTAAGGGATGGTACGGTGGTCATGTTCTCTGCAATGCACCGTTCGTGGGGATTACCAATGGAGATTTTTATCCTAATTCTTTCCAGCTTGATCAGCGTGCTATCCCCTGCAAATCTGGTAGCCGACAAAGTTTTGGAGGGGGCTGTCCGATCGCAATTTAAGCAAGTCGAGCAACTGCAAGTCCGGGTGGACAATGCCCCAGTTCACAATGTTGCGGCTGGGAAAATCGATCGGTTACGCATTGCGGGACGGGGGTTTTATCCGCTGGAGGGGATTCGGATTGACACGCTGGAACTGGAAACTGACCCCATTAATATCAGTGTGGCTGATTTGAAAAAGCGTCGGTATGCCCTACAAAGTCCTCTCGGAGTGGGAGTGCGGGTGGTGATTCGGGAAGCGGATGTCTTGCAAGCACTGCGATCGCCGATTGTTACTGCAAGAATTCAGCAATTGTTACGAGGATTGAATCGAACCAAGCAAAATTTGCCTGAGTCTGGAAGCTCCGATACCCCTCAGACCCTGGCTCAAGATGGGCTACGGGAAACAATTGATACGATTCGCCAAACGGTGCAGGAGTATCGAATTGTGAATCCGAGAGTTGAGTTTTTAGAGAATCGACGGATTCAAATTCAGGCAGATGTGGAAGAAGTGAAGACAGGGGAAACCCTCAAGTTGGCAATAGAAACTGGTTTGGAGATTTTAGAAGGTCGGCAAATTCAATTTCTTAGCCCCTCTCTCTCCGTCAATGGACAACCGTTTCCCGCAGAACTGGTTCGGGGATTTGCTGAAAATATTGCCAAAGATTTGAACCTAGAACGGTTAGAAAAATTGCTGCAAGTGCGAGCCAGGGTCTTTCGGGTGCGATTTACCGATAATTCCTTGGAAATTGCTGCTTTCGTCGGGCTACCGGCTGGGTTTAGAATCTGAAGACTCTTTACTTCTTTGCTGAAACTGACTCAACTGCGTGTAGATCTATAGCATCGTGATGGGTCGTTAGAAGGAGTTCCTATGCAAGAACAACAACCGCGCCGTTTGCTGTCGCCTCTGGCGATCGCGGGTTTGTTTACCCTGCTGATTGCGACGGGGAGTGGCGCTGCCTGGTGGACGTGGAAAAACTCGGCTGCACCCACTCCAAATGCCGTGGAGCAGGCTCAACCGCAAGATCCGTCCGGTTCTAACCTGGCGACTGATCCCAGCAAGAGCCAGAAACTACCGGCAACAACTGCGCCTGTGACGGCTGAAAAAACGCTTCAGGTGTACTGGTTGAAAACGTCTGGCGATCGCATTCAACTAGCTCCCAGCCCGGTCAAATTAACCTCTAACAATACGCCGGAAGCCTTGTTAGAAACGGCAATAAAGCAGTTAATTGCTGGACCCACTCAGGCGGATCTGGCTTCTACGGTTCCTGCCAATACTCGCCTGTTAAACCTGACGGTGAAGCAGGATGGGGTTCACGTTGATTTGTCCCGTGAATTTACGGCAGGTGGCGGGAGTAGTTCAATGGAGGGGCGACTTGCCCAAGTGCTATATACGGCAACGAGTCTGAATCCTGATGCACCGCTCTGGCTTTCTGTGGAAGGCAAACCCCTGGAAACGCTGGGGGGAGAAGGACTTGTCGTGGAACAACCTGTTACTCGCAAACAGTTTGAACGGGACTTCCCATTGTAGGTATAAACCAGTCGTTTGGACTCAACTCATGGGCAACACCAATCATCACTCGGCTGCTGCTGGGCACGCGACACAAGCTGATATCACTCGGGTTCGTCCCTGGGGCACGGTGACACTGTTGGAGGAGGGCGATCGCTATCGGATTAACCGGATTGAGATCGCTCCAGGGAAACACATCAGTAGCCAGATGCACTTTCATCGAAGTGAGCATTGGATTGTGGTTTCTGGTACGGCAAAGGTCATTTTTGAGGATAAAGAGACAATTCTGATTCAAAAGCAATCGACCTATGTGCCCATGTGTATGCCCCACCGAGTCGAAAATCCAGGCGTAATTCCGCTGGTGATGATTGAAGTTCAGAATGGAGAATACTTGGGCGAGGACGACATTACCCGCTTTGAAGATGCTTCTGATGACACAATTTAAGCTACGTGTAGAAATGAAACTCAGGATTAAGCCGGTCTCATTAATACTTCTAACTCAATCATCCCTGTCGGGTCGTGAGCATAAAAGGTTTCATTGCTAGTATCCACTTGTACCTGGATATTGTCTGTATCCAATTGGGTTTTGTTTGATTGAGCATTGACCTGAATCGAGATCTTTGGGGCTAGGCTGCCTTCGAAACGGATTTGAAGCTTCATAATGACGTATAAATTGTGACCCCTCTACTGTGCCTTCTCCGTGAGGGGTTCAACGTGACAGAGGAAACCACTGACTCGTGATGTCGGTTCCCTCGATCGGGTAAGGGATATCACTGAATTTGAGTGATGACCGATCGATAAAAGCCCAATCTAAATCATCCAGACTGGGTGATGCCTGGATGAAGTTAGGGGTGATCCCTGTCACCCTCAGGCAGACAGGTAAGTGTAGCGGGTGAGACTGCGTTCGTAGTTTTGCAGCAACAGTTGGGATTCTTCGATCGTGATGCGTTTTTCCTGCAAAGCTTGCTCAGTTTGCTGCCGAATGCTTTCCACTAAGTCCTCAGAGTCGTATTGCACGTAACCCAACACCTCCGTCATCGTGTCGCCCTTGACCACATGATCAATCTGGTAGCCTTTGGGGGTGAGGGTGATGTGGATGGCGTTGGTGTCGCCGAATAGATTGTGCAGGTTGCCAATAATTTCCTGATAAGCACCGCTGAGAAACATCCCCAGGTAGTAGGGTTCGTGGGAGGGCGGAGGGGCGTTTTGCGAAACGCCCGTACAGGGAATGAGGGTGTGCAATTCCAAAACGTGTTTCACATCCCGCAGATCGATGAATTGATCGATTTTGCCGTCGCTATCGCAGGTGAGATCTGCCAGGGTTGCCCGCTGGGTGGGTTCTTCATCCAGGCGATGGATGGGCATGATGGGAAAAAGCTGATCGATCGCCCAACTATCTGGCGCAGACTGAAACACAGAGAGATTGATGTAGTAGATCGATGCCATGATCTTTTCTAGATCTTCCAGGTCATCGGGGACGTATTCTTGCTGACGGGCAATCTCCAAAATCTTTTCGCAACACGCCCAGTAAAGCCGTTCTGCCCGTGCCCGTTCTGGCAAACTCACGTAACCGAAGTTGAACAAGCTAACGGCTTCTTCTTTAAACTGAGCCGCATCATGAAAAGCTTCCTGGTAGGTTTCGACGGTGATAGATGAGTAGGTTTCCCAAAGATTGCGGATGATCAGGTGCTCACCTTCTCGCAGGGGTTCGGGTGCGCCGGTAGGAACATCGCTGGTGCCCAGCACATTGAAGACCAGTACGGATTGATGGGAGGCGATCGCCCGTCCGCTTTCACTAATTAAGGTGGGTACGGGCAACTGGCGCTCGTCGCAGGCTTCCTTCACTTCCGCCACGATGTCGTAGGCGTAGTTTTGCATATTGTAGTTTTTGGAGGCGTAAAAATTGGTCTTAGACCCGTCGTAGTCTACGCCTAAACCGCCGCCCACATCCAGGTAGCGCATATTTGCTCCCAGCTTCGCCAATTCCACGTAAACCTGACTGGCTTCCCGGATGGCATCTTTGATCACGGAGATGGAGGAGATTTGGGAGCCGATGTGGTAATGCAACAGTTGTAGCGAGTCCAGCAACTCTGCTTCTCGTAGCATCTCTACGGTTTGCAGAATTTCTGGAATTGTCAGTCCAAATTTGGCACGATCGCCTGCTGAGGTGCCCCAGCGTCCGATGCCTTTGCTGCTTAACTTGGCGCGAACTCCCACAACTGGAGAGATGCCCAGCTTGCGACTGGCTGCAATCACCATCGGCACTTCTTCGATTTGCTCCAGCACGATGATGGCAATTTTGCCTAACTGTTGCGCCAGGATTGCCATTTCAATGTATTCGTGATCCTTGTACCCGTTGCAAATTAGCAGTGCTCCTGGCGTTTTGAGGTTGGCAAGGGCGATCATGAGTTCGGGTTTGGAGCCTGCTTCTAACCCAAATTGGTAAGGCTTACCAAACTTCACCAGGGATTCCACTAAATGCCGTTGCTGATTGCATTTGACGGGGAAAACGCCTTTATAAACACCGTCATAGTTGTAGCGGGCGATCGCTTTGGCAAACGCTGCATTCAAGCGCTCGATCCGGTCTTCCAGAATATCGGAAAAGCGGATCAGGAGGGGCAGATTCAAGTTGCGCTTTTGCAGACCGTTGACCAGTTCAAACAAGTCTAGAGAACCGCCTCGATCGCCTTGAGGGGAAACGGTGACGTGTCCAGCAGCATTAATGGAAAAATAAGGCTCGCCCCAACCCGTGATTTGATACAACTCTTCGCTGTCTTCGATCGTCCAGGCTTTTTGAGGTTGAGAATGGGCGGGATTGGAACTATCAGCATTTTCTAATGTGTGTTTGCTTTTGGCGGAAACAGCACTCTTCCCAGCATCCCGTTCAACCGCTTTAGACTGACTTTTTGCCTTCGTTGGCACTGAAGCTTCTTTGCTTACCTCTTCCATGTCAGCCGCAGTTGGGCGTTTTCCCATTCCTTCACCTCATTGATTACAAATATGCAGACTCGTTAGTGTAGCGCATTCTCTTCGCGATCGTGGGTTAAAGGGAACACAGCGGCGTGAGTATCCAGCAGATAAACAGCTTCACCTCCTCACCTACGCACCCACGCCCGCACTTTTCTACACCGGATCTTGATCCTTCGCACCCTCACTGGGGGTCGACTCAACGGCTGGAACTTTGGGTTCATTCAGCAGTTCATCCGCTTCAGCGGGGGGGATTTCAACCGGAGCAGGGGGGATGTGGGCGGGTTTGGCTGGCTCAGGGGCAGGGCTGAGGGCTTTGGGGGCGGGTGCTGGAGGTGCTTCGATCCCCAGTTGATCTCTGGCAGTATTCAAGGCGGCATCAACGGTGCTTTGCCCTGCGGCGAGTAAGGATTTGCCCGTTTCGCTCCAAAAATTGCCGCTACTTTCGGCTTCGGAGGTCGATTTGGTCTGCAACTCATCCAGCCAGGTGCGGGTGTTTTGTCCAGCTTGATAGGAATACTTCCAGAACCAATCCCCCAAGACCAGAACCAAACAAATGACCAACCAGAGGAGCAGTCCTGTTTCCTTGAGGATTGCCCAGGTGAGAGTTAATGCCTGTCGATAAGCAGCGACCGTGGATGGATTGGAGATGAGTTGCCAGAGTTTATCGGCTTGAGTCTTGATCTTATCCATACAAATTCTCCTCCCAAACGGTTTACAGGCATTAGCATCTCTAAACTAGCGTCTCTCAGTCAAGATTGAGGGCACACCTGGATACAATGAATGAACAGCTTATGGAACGTCTGGACTCATGACTGCTCCCTCAGAACTCGAAACTTCGGCAAACCAGGACTTAGAGGCGCAAACGAACGGCTCTACAGGAGCCAGTTCAAATCCTGAATCTACGCTTGTAGAAGTAGCTGAAGCTGCGGCTAGCGAGGACGATGAACTGCCTGGTGAAGTGGAAATGTCGTTGTTCGATCATCTGGAGGAACTGCGGCTGAGAATTTTCTATGCGTTGATTGCGGTGTTTGTTGGAGCGATCGTGTGTTTTGCCGCCGTCAGACCGATCGTGCGCCTGTTGGAAGTTCCAGCCCAGGGAGTGAAGTTTCTGCAACTCGCTCCGGGAGAGTTCTTTTTCGTGTCGATTAAAGTGGCGGGTTACTGCGGGATTTTGGTAGCGGCTCCGGTCATTCTGTATCAAGTTGTGGCGTTTGTGTTGCCCGGTTTGACTCGCAAGGAACGACGCTTACTGGGACCGATCGTGTTTGGTTCCAGCATTCTGTTTGTGGGCGGGTTAGCCTTCGCCTACATTGCCCTGATCCCGGCGGCGTTGAATTTCTTCATCAGCTACGGTGCAGATGTGGTGGAGCAGTCCTGGTCGATCGAGAAGTATTTTGACTTTGTGCTGCTGTTGATGCTGAGTACAGGCTTGGCGTTCCAGGTGCCGATTATTCAGGCATTGCTGGGTTTTTTAGGCATCGTTTCATCCCAGCAAATGCTGGCGGGTTGGAAGTTTGTGCTGCTGGCATCGGCAGTGGTAGGAGCCGTCCTCACACCTTCCACTGACCCACTGACCCAAAGCCTGTTAGGTGGGGCAATGGTGATGCTGTATTTTGGTGGCATTGGCTTAGTAAAGTTACTCGGCAAGTAACCCTATGCCAATCAAGTGTCTAAAAGTTCATAGGCTGCTACAACGTGACTGGCGTTAATGCTGGCAGTCAAACGGCTGGTTGGAGCGATGAATATTCGATCGTCCTCTGGAGTGTCGCTTAAAAGTTCTACCGTTAACCAAATGGTGCCGTCTGCGGCTTGATCAACACTGAGAATTCGATGAATGCCGATCACAGTGCCATTTGACATCATTAATCCAAACCACCAAGTATCCGTCATCATGCGCTCAACAAACCAGGTAGGTAGCATCTGGCGAGCCTGCATTGCTTGGGGTAAATCTTCATCATCGTCGTCGATCGCCATCGACGCTTCATCCATTTTCGGGTCTAAATTGCTCATTTTTGCCTCCTCTCTATACGCCATAGCTATCGTGTAATGCAGTATAGATTCAGAAGTGCCTCAATCAGCATTTGATTTTGGGCATCTGTGCCAATGGTAATCCGCAGTTTGTCATCCAGACCGGGATGATTGAAATAACGAACCAAAATTCCTCGTTGCTTGAGCGCTTGATACAGGAATTCCGCAGAGCAATCGCGGGGTTGAGTCAGTAGAAAATTGGTGTGCGAGTCCCAAACTTTGAAACCCAGTTGCTTTAAATCTGCGGTGAGTTGGGTGCGAGATGTTTTTACCTGGGCAACACAGGCATTTTTGTAAGCCTGATCTCGGATGGCTGCGGCTCCAACCAAACACGCGATCGCATCTACGTTGTAGCTATCTTTGACCTTAAAGAATCCACTCAACAACTCAGGATGGGCGATCGCAAAACCTAACCGTAACCCCGCTAAAGAATACCCTTTAGATAAAGTGCGGACTACAATTACATTCTTGAATTCTTGCACTAAAGGTAAAGCGGTCACTTCGGCAAAATCAACGTAAGCCTCATCAATGACTAAGACTCCAGATAAGTGAGCAGCCAGTGTTCGTAGCTCATCTATCCCAACGACATGAGCGGTTGGACTATTAGGGGAGGCGATGAAGGTAACGGCACCATTTGCTGCAACCAGTTGTGCGATCGGCAAACGGAAGTCTTCACTGTAGGGAATCTCAATTACATCCGCCAGTTGCATTGCTGCCAGAGTGGGATATAAGACATACGTCGGTGTGGGATAAACCACTCCGCGCCCCGGTTCCGTGCAGGCGCGTACAATCACATTCAGCAGTTCATCGCTGCCGTTGCCCACCATAATCCAGTCCAGTGGCACCTGGAAAACCTCACTCACCGCCTGACGAAAATCGTTGGCGTAGGGGGTGGGATAACGCCGCAACCATTCACTATCCAGCGATCGCAGCACCTCTAAAGCAGCGGGAGAAGGCGGGTAAGGGTTTTCGTTGGTATTGAGCTTGATTACGGGTGTTCCGGGGCGCGGTTGCTCTCCCGGTGTGTAACCCGTCATTTGCTCAATGGCTGGACGAAAAAATGGAGTCATGGTTTGAAGTATATCTTTGGTCAGAACGCTTAGAACATGGAAAAGTTGCAAAGCCAGCGCTGATACCAATTTAAACAGTGATAAGGGCACATTCCTTGCACCGATCCCCCTCAATCCCCCTTGATAAGGGGGATGCCGCAGGCAGGGGGATCCTAATCCGTAGCGTGTCGAAAGCAAATTGGTATGAGTAGGCGTTCTGACGCGCCTTCGCTACATTACTCATAGCTACGGCTATATGTCTATCGATTGCGCCGAAACAGCCAGCCTACGCCTTTTGAGGGACGAGCCACACTGCCCGAAGCATTCCTCGCCGATCGCACGCCGAACCCGTAGCGCACTCCCCGTGGTCGCAGTCCTGCACCGGAAGCACTCGTTTCTCCAGAGGTAATCTCGGCTCCGGTTGCTTCATCGGTAATGTAATCTTCTTTGGCGTGCCACCAGGAGGAAATGAAACCGCTAGTCAGTCCCGCGATCGCCCCCAAACAGACACTCAAAAATGGCGTATAGCCCAGGAAAAAAAAGCCAAACATAAACAGCAGCAGCACTTTCGCTCCTGTGCGATATCCCATTGTTGAGTCGGGTCTGACTGCCACTGGTGAAGGTTAAGCATGAATGAACTGCTTCAATTGTGCCTCTAAATCTGCCGTTGCGTCGATCGCCGTCACAAAAGGCTGTTCTGCGGCGGTAAACGGCTCCATGTGTTGTTTGGGCAACAACTCAGCCGTGGCATCCGAAACGTCTCCCTGCCGCTGCTTCAGCCATTCCTGCCGAGTTGCTAACGGTGCATCACAGTGGAGGATGTGCAGTTTTAGATCTGGATTTGCCTTTTCTACGGCTCCGATCACGGCTTGACGGAGTTCTTGTCGATCGTATTTCGCATCCAGAATAACCGGATACCCTTGTTTTGCCAGGGTGATTCCCAGTTGCAGCAGGCGATCGTAGGTTTTCTGGGTCATTTCAGCCGAGTACACCGCTGCACTGCCTTGATCCTCCAGGGCAATGCCTGCCAGATGCTTACGCACCGCATCGGAACGAATGATAATAGCTCCAACTTGCCGTGCCAGCAGACGGGAAACGGTGCTTTTGCCGGAGCCAGAAAGTCCTGCCATTAAGTAGAGGGTGCCACCGTGCGCGTCGCTGGCGGTTCCCAGAGGCGATCGAGTGTATTCCCATGCCAAACGGTAATATCGTGCCGCTGTTGCCTGACAGTCTTGCTTCATGGCATCGGGGATGGAGGGATCGCCCAGCAAGAACGAAGTCACTTTGGCGCGGACATAGGATTGCCGACTGAGGTACAGGGGCAAAACCTGTAAGCCTTCCCAGTCGCCCATTTGCTCAATGTAAGCATTCAAAAATACATTACTCAGATCGGAACGATTCCGAGCATCCAAATCCATGATGATGTAGGCAATGTCGAACATGGTATCGACAAAGCGAAATGGCTCATTAAATTCAATGCAGTCGAACAATAAGATTTTGTCGTTCCACAGGGCAATGTTCCGCAAATGCACATCCCCGTGACATTCCCGAATCCAATCCTGCTGCACTCGCTGTTTGAACAGGTCTTGTTGCTCGGCAAACAGGCGATCGGTGTACTGACGCGTGTCATCAAATTGCTGCTGGGTTTGCGGTCCGCCAATATAGGTCAGGGTTTGGTCATAGTTTTCGTCGATCGCTTGCCGAATTTGCGATACGTCGCCAAAACTGCGAATGTACTCGTTAATTGCGCCTTTGCGATGAAATGCCGCCAGTTCTTTTGCCAGACGAATCAATAACTCTTCGGTTAATTTGCCCTGGTCGAACAAATCAGTGAACAACGTTCCGGCGGGGAACTGTTTCATTTTGACGACAAACTCCACTGGGTCGCCTGTGCCTGCCAACTGAAACTGTTCCCCGGTTTGAGTGATGGGCAGCACTGCCAGATACAACTCTGCCGCACCGCGCTGATTGAGCCGGATTTCTTCATGGCAAAATCGCTCTCGTTTTTCCAACGTGGAGAAGTCGAGAAACCCAAAGTTGACGGGCTTTTTCACTTTGTAGGCAAACTCGCCTGTCAGCAAAATGTAAGACACATGGGTTTGAATCAGTTGAATCGGTTGCGTCACCAGATGAGGGTAAAACTCCGGTTGCAGCATTTGTTGAATCAGGTCAGGGAGAGCGGTTTCAGTCATGCGTGGGTCGCAAAAAGCTAATTTATCGGCAACCACGCTAACATACCACGCATCTTGAACCCATGAGTTTTTGCCAGCTTTATGGGAATTTGCCGTTCTCACTAACTGCCTCGATAGGTGCTGTAAGCCCAGGGAGAGGTGAGCAATGGCACATGATAATGAGCGTTAGCGTCGGCAATGCCAAACTGAATTGGGATCTCACCCAAAAAAGGTGGATCTGGCGTTTGGGTGGATAAGCTGGCGAAATACTGACCAACGGCAAAGACCAATTCATACACGCCTTTTTGGAGATGCTCATCTGCTAATAGGGGTGCGTCAGTGCGTCCATCTTGATTGGTCACGACGGTTTTTAGCAAAATTTTTTCGCCTGTCTGGGGGTTGACTCGCCATAATGCGATCGTCATTCCGGGGGCTGGTTTGCCGTGGGCGGTATCTAAGACGTGGGTGGTTAATTTTCCTGCCATTTTCTTTTGTTTATCAATATTTGGGGCTGGGCAGGCATGAAGCGCTGCCCCTATGATTCTCGATTGGGCAGGCATGATGCACTGCCCCTACTTTAATGGTCCTGCCAAAATGACTTTGGCGATCGCGTCTCTCACGGCGGCGGGTTTTTCTTGCGCTAATTGTTCGTACCACTGCTGGGTGATGGCTGGATCTTTGCCATGAATTTGCTCAGCGCGTTTGCGGGCTTTTTGCACCACGGCACAGGTGCGCTCGACTCGTTCAGCTTCATACCGTTTGAGGGCATCTGCCACGCTGATATTCGTACTCGTGAGGTAGTTGGTTAGCACCAGCGCATCTTCCAACGCCTGACAGCCGCCCTGCCCTAAATCGGGACAGGTGGTGTGAGCGGCATCCCCCAACAAGGCAACCCGTCCCCGCACCATGCGATCGATCGGACCCATGTCATGAATGGGCACCCGATTTGTTTTCTCCGGGTCAAGCTGCTGGATCAGGGTTTGTACGGGAGGTGCCCAGCCTGCAAAAAAACGAGTTAAGTCTGCTCGAATATCACCCCCCTGGAAAGCTGCCTCTTGTGGCATGGGGACATCAAAAAAGAAGTAGAAGCGATCGTCCGCTACAGGCATCATGGAGGCGCGTTTATGTTCTCCCACATAAACCACCCAGGTATTGGGAGGAGCGAGATCTGCGCTAGCTGGAACGAGTCCATTCCAGTTCACGTAACCTACGTATTTAGGAGGTACTTCCTCCCCCGCAACATAGGCGCGGCAGTTAGAGCGAATTCCGTTGGCAGCAATCAAGACATCACCCGTGGCTTCATGCCCGTTTTCAAAGATGGCAGTGACCTGGTGTTCATCCTGCCGAATCTCCACACAGGCATGATCCAACTTCACTTCGCCAGGAAAAGCATTTCTCAGCATTTGTTGCAGATCGGTGCGCGCAACGGGATAGGGGCGTTGTCCCACCTGATGCATCAACGGCAACAAGTCAATGTGGTTCAGCACTTCGCCTGCAACGGTGCGGTATTCCATCCGATCCATTTGCCCGCCGATCGCCGCAATCTCCTTGCCCAATCCCAGCCGATTCAGCACCTTGACCCCATTTGACCAGAGGGAAATTCCGGCTCCCGCAGGACGCAGATCAGACACGCGATCGTAAATTTCAATCTCATAGCCCGCTTTAGCCATCGCAATTCCAGCCGTCAAGCCACCAATTCCCGCACCGACAATAATGACTTTCAGGCTGTCCATACTAAATTCCTCCATTTAAGTCTGTTGCTGTTTAAGTCTGTTGCTGTGTTGCGACTGGAAAACTGCGTCGGTTTTATTGTGTCATTCATCTGGGGATCGTGCGGACATCAAAACGCACCTTTTCGTATACTGTATACATTTGTGAGATAAAACTGTTGCGATTCTCAACACCTCCTGACTTTTGGGGGTGTGGTCTGCTACCTTCACGAGTCTGGCAACACAGTAGGATGAGATGTCTTAAACGAAATCTGCTATGGCTAGCTTGCTGATCAAAAATATTCATACCCTCGTCACAATGGATGCAACGCGGCGAGAAATTGCCAACGGAGCGCTATTAGTCGAGAACAATGTTATTTCTCAGGTGGGCACAACTCAGGAACTGCCTTCCACGGCTGACGAAGTATTAGATCTCAAAGGTCGATTTATTGTGCTGCCAGGGTTGGTGAATACCCACCACCATTTTTTCCAGGTGCTAACGCGAGTATTGCCCAGCGCCCAGAATGTGAGCTTGTTTCATTGGCTGCAAAGCCTGTATCCCGTGTGGGCAAAGCTCACCCCAGAAGCGATTTACATCAGCGCTCAAATGGCAGCAGCGGAATTGTTGCTATCGGGTTGCACCACTGCCAGCGATCATCTCTATATCTATCCCAACGGTTGCAGGCTGGATGATGAAATTGATGCCATGCAAGCGATCGGAATGCGGTTTCATGCCAGTCGGGGCAGCATGAGTGTAGGCGAAAGTTTGGGTGGGTTGCCGCCAGATGTCGTTGTGGAGCAGGAAGACGACATTCTCAAGGATTGCCAACGGTTGATTGAGCAGTATCACGACTCATCTCCCTATGCCATGCTGCGAATGACACTGGCTCCCTGTTCCCCCTTCTCGGTGACTCAAGATTTGATGCGAGAATCGGCAACCCTGGCACGATCGTATGCGGGTGTCCGGCTGCATACTCACCTGGCAGAAAATCAGTCGGATATTGACTACAGCCTGGAGAAATTTGGCGTGATTCCGGGGGAATACGCCGAAGCGGTGGGTTGGTTGGGCAATGATGTGTGGCACGCGCACTGTGTCATGTTGGATGACGCAACGATCGCAAAATTTGGAGCCACCGGAACGGGAGTCAGCCATTGTCCCGGCAGCAACACTCGGCTTGCCAGCGGCATTGCCCCCATTCGTAAAATGCTGGATGCCGGAGTGCCTGTGAGTTTGGGCGTGGATGGGTCTTCTTCGAATGATGCTGGCAATATGCTCCAGGAAGCTAGAACCGCGTTCCTGCTGGCACGGGTGCGCGATCGGGATGCCAGTGCCATGACGGCGCGGGACATCTTGGAAGTGGCAACTCTCGGCGGTGCCAAAGTTTTGGGACGAGAGGACATCGGTGCTCTGGCTCCGGGGATGGCAGCAGATTTGATTGCGATCGATCTTGATCGTCCCCAATTTGCCGGAGCCTTACACGATCCCGTTTCTGCTATCATCATGTGTCTTGCTCATTCTGTCGATTACAGCTTCATCAATGGGCGCAAAGTCGTATCCGAAGGCAAACTGACTACGGTTGATCAGCACCAGTTAATCGAGCAAACGAATCGCTTGGCGAAGCAGTTGATGACGTAGGTAAAGGGGGGTTAGGAAATGGGGGTTGGTAAAACTGAGATCTTCCATCAGTTGCAACAAGAGTCTTGAAATAAATTTCAGGCTGAAAGCTAAAACCCGTTTCCCCAACCCTCAACCCCCAACCCCCAACCCTCAAATAACTTATGACTCATTCCAGGGGAATCCTGAACAAGTTAGGAGTAAAATACCTACTTTGCGGGTGATCGGCAGGATTTGGGGTATGAGCCAGATTGAAGTCATTATCGTGGGTGCCGGAATTGCCGGATTGACTGCTGCCAGCAGGTTGCAAGCGTTGGGCAGGTCGGTTGTGGTGTTGGAAGCCCGCGATCGCCTTGGAGGTCGAATTTTCACCGATCGCACTTGGGGCGTTCCAGTTGAGTTGGGGGCAACCTGGATACACGGCATGGATGACAATCCGCTAATCGAATTGGCGCAACAGTTCAATCTGAAAACCCAAACCACGGATTACGAAAATCACTGGCTCTACAGCACCAAAGGCAAACTGGTTAAGGATTCCGCTCAAGATGAACTGGATGACCAGGTGGATGATGTGTTAGAAGAACTGGAACAACTCCGGGAAGATATGGACGAAGGGGATGAAGCCGATCTCTCTTTAGAAGATGCCCTGGAAATTATCCTGAGCCACTGGAAATTGTCTCCCGCTCAACGCCAGGTGTTTGATTACGCGATCGCCGCTGAAATTGAACACGAATATGCTGCCGATAGTCGGGAATTGTCTTGCTACTTTTGGGATGAGGGGGATGTGTTTGAGGGCGATGATTGCCTGTTCCCCAAGGGCTACGATCAACTGGTGACGCACCTGGCAGACGGGTTAGACGTGCGGCTGGAACAGGTTGTGCAGCAGATTGAATATAGCCAGTCTGGGGTAACGGTGGTGTGCGATCGCGCCACTTTTCAAGCCGATCGTGCCATTGTGACGCTGCCTCTGGGTGTGCTGAAATCTGGTGCAGTGAAGTTTTCGCCTGAGTTGCCTCCAACCAAACAAAAAGCCATCCAGCGGTTAGGAATGGGATCGTTGAACAAGCTCGTACTGCGCTTTCCTAAAGTTTTTTGGGAGAAAGATGCCGAAATCTTGGGCTATATTTCTGCCGCAAAAGGCGAATGGGTGGAATTTTACAATCTGTACCGAGTGACAAAGCAACCGATTTTAGTCGGGTTCAATGCCGGACGCTACAGCCGCAAGCTAGAAGCCATGACCGATGAGGCAACGATCGCCGCCGCCATGCAGGTACTCCGCACTATCTACGGCAAAGGAGTTTCTGATCCAATCGAAGCGTTAGTCACTCGCTGGAATGCAGATCCATTTGCCCAGGGAGCTTATTCCTATATCGCCAAGCACGCCTCCCCCGAAGACTACGATACTTTGGCGGAACCCGTGAGCGATCGCCTCTTTTTTGCTGGAGAAGCAACCAGTCGTCAGTACGCTGCAACCGTGCATGGTGCCTTACTTTCCGGCTGGCGAGAAGCCGATCGGGTCAACAGTCTCATCTAACCCATCTTCTCGAACTATATCGACTTGTCTTCCTACTTCCACCTTGCTGAACTAGAATAATTGGCATTCTGGGAATAATGAATCCGTAGGGGTTGGAGATGAATCATGGCGGGGCAAATTTTAGGCGATCGCTACCAGGTTGAACGGCAACTAGGCACCCAAACCGGACGCTGGACGCTGCTGACCCGCGATCTTCAAACTCAAGAACGGGTTGTGATTAAACTGCTGTTTGTGGATGACCAACTCGAATGGGATGACCTGAAGCTATTTGAGCGAGAAGTTGAAATCCTCAAATCTCTCTCTCATCCTTGCATTCCGCGTTACCTCGGCTACTTTGAACAGCAACTTCCCAATGCCAAAGCCCTGGCACTGATCCAAACCTACGTGGAAGGGCGATCGCTGGAACAATGCCTGCAAAAAGGACGCTTATTCAACGAAGCCGAAGCCAAACAGTTGGCAAAAGCTTTGCTCAATATCCTGGCTTATCTCCACAAGCAGCAACCGCCCATCGTGCATCGAGATATCAAACCCAGCAATGTTCTCCTGGCAAATCGACAGCTTTACCTGGTGGATTTTGGCTCCGTGAAACAAGTCACCAATACCGACTCCACTGCCTTCACGGTGGTGGGCACCTATGGCTATATGCCGCCGGAGCAGTTTAGTGGGCGGGTGCTACCAACCTCTGATCTCTACAGTTTGGCGGCAACCCTGCTGGCAATGATTACAGGCACTCATCCCTCCAGTTTGCCCAGAGCCGGAACCCGTGTAGACTTCAGCAAAATCCCCAACCTTAGCCCCCAATTTGCGGATTGGCTGGGTTGGCTTTATGAAACCAACTTAGATCGACGGGCGAAATCAGTCCAGGAAGCGCTCTATGCCCTCGACCACGGACGGGAAAGCGTCACTTCTCCGGCTCCAGCACCGATCGCGCCTGTGCCCAAGCCCGCCGAGACCAAAGTTGTGTTAAACAAAGACGCAACCTTTCTCGAAATCATGCTGCCCTCGCGCATGGGACAGACTCAGCTTCAAATTGACCAAAATCAAATTACTTTAACCAGTAAAAAGCTGGGAATTGCTTCCGGTCGTCCTCAAAGTTCGCCGCGCGGAGAGATCACCCGCCTGGAATACATCAAACCGACTGCATCAGCAACCAGTGACCCCGATGCCCACCTCATCCTCTGGGCAGGGTCGCAAAAGTTTCCTCTCAAGGGGACTCCAGCGTTGACTAAACCGGAACTCGATTGGCTTGCCTACGAACTGTCTACCTGGTTGAAATTACCAATTAGCTGAAATCTTAGATTTGTAGGGAACAGTTCTTGAAGTTAAATTGCTGAAATAAAAAAATTGACGTGTATCTTGATTGTGTCGATCCTGGTAATGAATGGGTCAGGCTGCAATTCGGTGTTACCAAAACTACCCTCATTCACCTAAATAGTGTAAAGTTCTTGACCAAATAAGCTACTCCAAATTGTATGCGATCGCCGTCCCCTTCCAACCCACCCGTATCATTCCCCACATCCCAGCAATTCTTAATTCCACCGTTTGACCGCTTACGATTCACGGTTGCGTTTACCCTGGTGACAGGCTTTGGCTGGTTCCTAATCTGGTTGGTACTGCAATCTTCAGTACAGGATCCGCTGATGCCAGCAATGGCGATCCAGCGAGGGCTTACTTCAGCGCTCGTTACGGGGCTAGTCGCAGGTTTAGTGGTGAGTGCAATGCAGTGGTTAGTCCTGCGTCGCTACTTAATGAGTTGGCTGTGGATCGTGGCAGGGGCGACGGGCTACGTCATGCTAACCGTTACGTTGGAAGTCGTGTGGGGATCCATTGGGCTGTTGACCAACACGCCGCAAGTGATTGATTTATTTGAGCAACTTTCACCCACGATCGTGGTTTTTGCGGCTGGCGGATTACGAGTTCTGTTAGCGACTGTTTGCGCTCTCTGGCTGGGCTTTAGCCAATGGATGTTTTTACGGCATTACACCCGCTCCAGTCTTTGGTGGTTGGCGATTCCCTCAGTGGCAGTGCTGCTGGCATCTAGTTTTGGCGTGTTGAGTATATTGCTGCTATGGGCAGGGGTCTGGCTTCCTCTGGAAATTCACGTGTTGGCGGCAGGTATTTTGGGATCAACTCAGGCGATCGGATTGTGTAGCCTGCAAAAAAGAACTGTCAACTTAACCGTGCAAGATCACGATTCACCGCTCCTGCTGGCTCCAGAAATTTTAGACTACAACCTGGTTCAAACCCTGGCTCAACGGCTGCATCGGCGGCTTAATATGGCATGGACCACTGAGCATCTGAATGACGACTCGCTGACTTACCTGGTTGGGGTGACTCAAACTGGAGCGATCGCTGCCTATGCTCCGGTAAATCTCCCTGCAGTGGAGCAACTTCATGAAATTCCCTTACCTGAATTAACACTGACCGATCGCGTTCAGCACCAGAATAAAACTGAACCACTCGCCCGGTTTGAAGTCACTTTTTTACCTTCTGGCAGTCTCCAGGTTCAAGCCTGGTGCGGTGTACCCCTGGGGAGAGTTGCCTTGTCAATGGCAACAGCAACCCTCTCTTCCAGTGTGATCACTGCCTGCTCAATTGGATTAGTCACCTAAAAAATGTTATCTTTTGTAAAGAAATGATTTAGATTCTTTTTAATTAGAAATATTCAAATTCATTCCGTATAATCTTTACGAGATATTTGTAATTTCTAGATTTTTCTTAGTAAACTTCAGTAAACCTTACCCCTTTGAACGATGCCTCGTATACTCGTCATAGACGATGACCCAGCAATCTCTGAGTTAGTTGCCGTAAATCTAGAAATGGCTGGCTATGATGTGAGTCAAGCGCCGGACGGTATCAAGGGTCAGGCGATGGCTTTGCAGCTTCAGCCGGATCTGGTCATGCTTGACTTGATGCTGCCCAAAGTGGATGGCTTTACCGTTTGTCAGCGCCTGCGTCGAGATGAACGGACTGCGGATATTCCAGTGTTGATGCTTACTGCCCTGGGGCAAACTCAGGATAAAGTCGATGGATTTAACGCAGGTGCAGATGATTATTTAACGAAGCCCTTCGAAGTTGAGGAGATGTTAGCGCGAGTTCGGGCGTTGCTGCGCCGCACCGATCGTATTCCTCAAGCCGCCAAGCACAGTGAGATTTTGAATTATGGGCCATTGACCCTCGTGCCAGAACGGTTTGAAGCCATTTGGTTCGATCGCACCGTCAAGCTCACCCATCTAGAATTTGAACTGTTGCACTGCCTCCTGCAACGGCATGGTCAAACGGTTTCACCCAGCGAAATTTTGAAGGAAGTTTGGGGGTATGACCCGAATGATGATATTGAGACCATTCGAGTTCATGTTCGCCATCTCCGAACCAAGCTAGAACCCGACCCGCGTCATCCTCGTTATATTAAGACTGTGTACGGTGCAGGCTATTGTTTGGAACTACCCGCCACTGTAATGGACGCTGAAAGTCAAGATTCCTTAGCAGGTTAGCAACCTGTACGTTTGATCCCAACCCAGTTGTCACTCTCAGTTGTCACAACCCATTAGTTTTCTACAAGCTTCCGACCAAGCACCAACGACAAGTGACAAGTGGCAAGTGACAAGTCACAAGTGACAAACCAGCCCTAACCGCTCTATTGTTATCGGTCTATCTATTGTTGTCGATTTATTGGTGCAAACTATCAAGCTAGGCGAAAAGCAAAGACAGTCTTCGTACCAGTTTGGCTGGTTTGATCGGTTTTGCTTGTGGTATCCTCCTGCCTGGTTGGTGCTGTTTAATCGACATTGGCAACACTATAAGCCAGATCCCAATGGCTGGCGCTGGAGCGAGTACATTCTGTTTTTGCTCCCAGGCGGCTTTTACATAGCGATCGCCCTTCGCTGGCTGCGATTAAGACTTCGGCGATTGCTCCAGACGCTCAACTGGGTTCAACCCACGAGGGAAGCAGTTCAAACCGATACTGCTCCTGATCTGGAATATCAGCAAGCATTTCGCAATGAGATTTTAGCGCCGATCGTGCAGCGATACTTTCAAGCAGAATTGCATGGATTAAGTAATCTGCCTCCAACAGAGCCGTTGCTCATCACCTTGAATCACGCTGGAATGTGTTTTCCCTGGGATTTTTTGTGCTTGGCATGGTTAGTGGGGGAACAACGAAACTGGTTTGTCCAACCCCTGGCACATCCCTTGTTTTTCGACCATCCCTGGCTCAAATGGTGGCTACCGGATGGGTGGGCTGAAGCTCGGGGGGGAGTGCGGGCAGAAATGGCAAGTTTTGATGCCGCCGTTGCCCAAGAATCAGTCGTCATCTATGCGCCAGAGGGATGGCGGGGGCTGGCGAAAGGTTGGCAGCAACGATACCAACTGGCAAAATTTGACCCTAGTTTTGTGCGATTGAGTCTTCAGTACCACATTCCGATTTTGCCTGTCATTTGTCTGGGCAGCGAACGGCTGCATCCCCTGGCATTTAACGTACGGTGGCTGGCTCGTTGGGTACAAATGCCCATGTTTCCCATCTCGCCGCTGATTCCGCTATTTGCCCTCTTTCCATCGATGGGAGTTTGGGCAGCCCGCAGCCGTTTGCAGTACTATCTCCAACCGCTTTGGCAACCCTGGGACGATGCCACGATCGCCTCTACATCAACTCTCAAACGAACCCAAGTTCACCAGTTAACTCAGGCTTTGCGATCGCGCCTCCAATCAGTCATTTGTACTCTAGTACCATTACATCCAAAGAATTAAGTTTATTGGTCACTGGTCACTGGTCACTGGTTCTTTGCAAATGACCAATGACACATTGCTTG
The DNA here is from genome assembly GCA_033764965.1 of Leptolyngbyaceae cyanobacterium bins.302. Lineage (GTDB taxonomy): Bacteria > Cyanobacteriota > Cyanobacteriia > Leptolyngbyales > Leptolyngbyaceae > JSC-12. The sequence goes on from JANRIN010000201.1 coordinate 35,180, forward strand.
AAACTTTCACGAAATATTTAGGTTTGCTATAGATTGCAGCAGATCTTTTGTGGTGAAGGGCTTGGGTAAAAACCCCCGGAAACCCTGTTTTTCTGCCTGGGAAACGGCTTCGATCGAGTGAATGCCGCTCATGGCGATCGCATGGATAGCAGGTTTCAGCCGTTGCAGAATGGGCAATACTGCCAGTCCATCCATTCCGGGCATCATCATGTCCATCAAAATGGTGTGAATGTTGTCTTGATGCTCAACAAACAGGGCAATTCCTTGGTTTCCACCCTGCGCGATGAGCACGCGGTAATTGTAGCTTTCCAGCATTGTCTTAATGACTTCGCAGATCGCAATTTCATCATCAATCACTAGAATCAGTTCCTGGTGTCCTAAAAGTAACTCCAATTCATGACTTTCCTGGACGTTGATGGATTGGCTGGCTGGCAAATAAACTTTGAAGGTACTGCCCCTACCAACTTCGCTTTGCACATCGACAAAACCACCGTGACTTTTGACAATGCCCAACACTGCCGAAAGCCCTAACCCGGTACCTTTTCCAATTTCTTTCGTAGTAAAGAAGGGGTCAAAAATGCGGTTTAAAATCTCTGGGGGGATTCCCGCTCCCGTATCTGTCACACTGACCACAACGTAATCTGCTGCATCGGCTTCGGGATGGACGCGGGCTTGATGAACATCTAACGATTGATTGGTTGCCGTAATTGTTAATGCTCCGCCAACAGGCATGGCATCGCGGGCATTCACAAATAAGTTCATGAAGACCTGATGCAGTTGAGTAACATCGGCGGCGATCGTCCACAAATCAGACGGAATATCGGATTGAATCACGATCGATTTAGGAAAAGTTTGTTCAATCATACCCTGACTTTCCAACAGCAGATGGTGAATTTGCAGGTTGATGCGTTTTCCTTCCACTCCTCGCGCAAAGGATAGAATTTGTTTGACTAATTCGGCTCCTCGTAGTGCGCTCGACTCCAGGCTTTTGAGCAGTTGACGGGTGGAGTCATTCAGGTCGGGCAACCGCATTGGCAATAGTTGCACGATCGCCAAAATTGGAGTCAAAACATTGTTCAAATCATGGGCAATGCCACTGGCGAGAGTGCCTAAACTTTCCAATCGTTGTGCTCGTAGAAATTGAGTTTCAAACTGTTTTTTTTCGGTGATATCCATATGGATACCGATCATGCGCTGGGGGCGGTCTTCAGTGTCATGAAACAAACTACTTTTCACTGCGATCCAGCGTATTTCTTGTTCTGGCAAACTAATCCTAAACTCTGTGTCTAACCCTTGTTCAAACTGAATGGCTTGCCAAAGTTCTTGTTCTATTTTTTTGCGATCGTCGGGATGAATCGTTTGCAACCAGCGATCGTACTGGTTGCCAAAACTACCCGCTTCTCTGCCGTACAGCGCTTCCAGTTCAGCAGTCCAGGTGACGGTATTGGATTGAATATTCCATTCAAAAGTGCCGATTTTTCCCGCCTTTTGTGCCAGTTCTAACCGCTCCTGCACCTTTTGGCGTTTCTCAATTTCTCGTTTCAGTTGTTTATTTGCGGTTTCTAATTCGTGGGTGCGTTCTTGCACCCGCTGTTCTAAAATCTCGTTGGCTTCCCGCAATGCCTCCGCTGATTGTTTTCGTTGAATGGCATACCGCAACGATCGCACCAGTAGCTCCTGGTTAATGTTACGTTTGACCAGGTAATCTTGGGCACCGTGGCGCACTGCTTGTACGGCTAATTCGTCATCATTCGTGTTAGTGAGAACAACGATCGGCAAATTGGGAGCTTGTTTGACCAGCGAATCTAGAGAATCTAACCCTTGACTATCGGGTAGGGTGAGGTCGAGCAAAATGATGTCAAAACTTTCTTTGTGGAGGTGGGCGATCGCCTCCCACAAACGCTTCACATGAACCAGATCAAATCGCTTAAATGCGGTGCCTTTCAGAATCTCCTGAAGTAAACGAGCTTCCGCCACGTTATCTTCCACTAGAAGCATATTTACAAAAGGCTGACCTACAGGTTCTATGTCGGTAGTGCGGCGGTCTCCAACCAAAATTCTTCAATCCCCCGAACAATCTTGAACAACTCACTCAAATTCCGTGATTTTGAGATGTAGCAATTGACGTGCAAATCGTAGCTTTTAAGAATATCTTCTTCATTGCGGGATGTGGTCAGCACAACCACTGGAATATGTTTCAAAGTTAGGTCAGCTTTAATTTCTGCCAAAACTTCGCGTCCATCTTTTTTAGGTAGATTTAAATCCAACAGGATGAGGTCTGGACGAATTGCATTCGCATAGTCCCCATCCTGTCGTAGATACGCCATTGCTTCCATGCCATCTCGCGCGACCACCACCTCACATTGGGCAGCGGTACTTTTGAGTGCTTCCTGGATTAACCGAATATCGCCCCGGTTATCCTCGATCAGAAAGATGGTTTTTCTTACGTGCGGCTGCATGACTGCGATCGCGTCCTCCTACGGGAATGGTGAAATAGAACGTGGCTCCCTTACCCAATTCGGACTCGACCCAAATCTGTCCGCGATGGCATTCTACGATCTTTTTACAGATCGCTAAACCCATGCCAGAACCGGGATACTCGTCGCGGGTATGCAATCGTTGAAAGATGACAAATACTCGATCGGCAAATTGTTGCTCGAAGCCAATGCCGTTATCCTGCACTGAAAATAGCCAGGATTCCTCCTGCCGTTGCACCCCCACATGAATCTGAGGCGCTGCGTCTGCCTTTCTGAACTTGATCGCGTTCCCAATCAGGTTTAGAAAGAGTTGCATCAGTTGGGTGCTGTCTGCCACGATCGTCGGTAAGGGGTCATAGGTAATCACGGCACTCGTTTCGGCAATCCGTCCCCGCAGGTTGGCTAGGGCTTGATTCAATGACCTCTCAACCTCGGTTAATTCCCACTCAATCCCCTTCAAATCCACCTTGGAATAGACCAACACATCGTCGATCAGGGTTTGCATCAGGCTGACCCCTTCGACGGCATAATCAATAAATTCCTTAGCATCCTGGTCTAGCGCTTCGTTGTAGCGGAGTTCCAGCAACTGCACGTAATTGGCGACCTGGTTCAACGGTTCTTGCAAATCATGGGAAGCCACGTAAGCAAATTTCTTCAGTTCAGCGTTCGATCGCTCCAGATCTTGTGCGAGTAGAGCCAGTTCTTCCGCCTGCCGCAACACAATATTGACGATCGCCTTTCGCAATTCCAGCGCAGCTTTTACTTCTACCCCTTTCCACGGCAGCGATTTCAAGCGTACCGTTTCCTTCCATAGCTCAAAGGATTTGCGGGGGCACAAACGCGGTTCCTGACCGGATTGGTTCAATTCGTAGGCATGGTTGGGATCGCCCCCCCAATTCACCGTTTGGATGACTTCTGGACGGAACCACAAGACAAAACTGCGCTTGGAAATGGGAATGGCTAACAACCCACTGGCGACTTCCTTAAACCGTTCTGCATCTGAGTAAATCAACGGTAGGGAATCTGTAGCGAACACTTCCTCGTTGACGGTTCTGGCGAGCCATTGTGCCAGGTAATTCAACTCTTCTTCGGGGGGCGTGCGCCCGATCGTGCTCCAGCGTCCACCGAAGCAAATGGCTGCACCTGTGGCATCTGCCAGGTCTAATAAGTTGGGTTCATGCTGGGTTAATCCTTCAATAAAACCGTCAGCCTGAGACATAGACTCAATCAGCGATGTAACCACTTGCGCCAGTTTCATGCGGTAGCTGTGGTCTGCCACTTCTTCGCGGGTGGAGATTTCGGCAAAAATGACCCGTCCCAAAAATTCGCAGGCTTTCCGTAACTCGTAAGGCACCAGTTTGGGGGTGCGATGGTGGCAGGCGATCAAGCCCCACAGCTTTTGGTCTTTCATCAAGGAAATGGTCATGGATGCGCCCACACCCATGTTGTGCAGATATTCCAGATGACACAGGTAAGGACTGCGAAGAATCGACAGGGTGAGGTCAACAGGTTGCTGGGTTACAGGGTTGTTAGCGGGATAAAGGGCAACGGCTTCCGCTTGAGCATCGGGAATTACCCGAATCCAGTTAGACAGGAACATTTTCCGGGCAGGTTTGGGAATGTCAGATTCGGGATAGTGCAGACCCAAATACGGTTCCATCTCATCCAGTTTTTCTTCGGCGATGACTTCTCCATGCCCGTCGTCATCAAATTTGTAGAGCATGACACGATCGAACCCGGTGACATTCCGTACTTCATGTACGATAATTTGGCAAAAATCACGTAAATCTGCGGTGGCTTCCAGTTGGCTAATGGACGCTTTTGCCAGGTGATAAAAGCTTAAGAATGGAATACTTTCTTGCGTCAGTGCAGGCTCAAGTTCAAGAATCAAAAAGCCATCAGCACTGCGATGAAAAATGGCATCCAGGACTAAATAATCATCTCCTGTTCGCCGTGCCCAAACTTTTGTAGGATTCACAAAATCCAGGTTATTAACTGACAAATTTTCGCGAAAACGATCGACCTGGTAGGAATCTAGAATTTCATCCAAAGACTTGCCCACAATATCAGGAGTTGCAAGTCCAAACGCTTGAAGAGTATTGGTACTGGCTTGCAAAATGGTGAGATCTGGCTCTTGCAACACCAGCAAAACACCATGCGGCTGAATATTGGTCAGAAATTGAATCGAAGGTTGCTTGAGCGCAGTCAGATTAAATTCCTGAGATTCTAAATTTGGACCTACCATAAATGCCCTCCAGGGGCGAAAAAATAATTCTGATTTATGTCTTTCATTCAGCAGCATAGATCAGAAAAATTTGGACTCACTCGACGAATTCTTAAATAAAGCAGAAGGTTTTCTAAAAATAGGAAAAACTGCGATCGAATCAACGCAAAGCATATTGAAAGACAATCAAATCCCACAAGATAAAATCTTTTTTAATAAAAGTTTGAATTGGCTAAAGTGGTTACTCTAAAGGTAAAGTGACAATTCCCAACCAAAACTCTTCAATTCGTTTGACAACCTGAAAAAGTTGCTCCAGATCACTGGTTTTGACGACGTAACAATTTCCTTGTAAAGCGTAACTGTTGAAAATATCGTCTCTGCCGGATGACAGAGTGAGAACGACGATCGGAATACGCTTAAGCTGAGAATTATTTTTAATTTCTTTCAAAATCTCGCGTCCATCCCGTCCCGGCAAATTCAAATCCAACAAAATTAGATCCGGTCGAACCGCATCAGCAAAGTTGCCTTGACGCTGCAAAAAATCTAATGCTTCATCCCCATTGGCGATCGTGACCAGGCGATGGCGGATCGTGCTTTCTTCAAAGGCTGCCTCAATCTGGCGGAGGTGTTCTAGATTGTCTTCAATGACTAAAACAACTCGTTCCGACAATTCATTCATAGGATGCTACGGCAATATTCTCCCTCGTCAGGATACTGCTTTTTGTTGGATCGGAATGGTGATCGTAAACTCTGCGCCCTGTCCCGGTTCAGATTGACACTGGAGGGTTCCGTTGTGCTTTTCGGTGACAATTTGATAGCTAATGGACATTCCCAGTCCAGTGCCTTTGCCGACGGGTTTGGTGGTGAAGAAGGGGTCAAACAGGCGATCGCGCACGTCGGGCGGAATTCCCGGTCCGTTGTCTTTGATGGAAATGGAAACACGAGCAGAATCAACCTTATGGGTCCGAATCCAGATGATGGGAGTGGGATGGGGGGTGGCGGATGGAGATTGGCGGATGTGCTCGTCCAGGGCATCCACTGCATTGGTCAAAATGTTCATAAACACCTGGTTGAGTTGCCCCGGATAGCATTGGATTTTCGGTAGGTCGTCGTATTCTTTAATCAGTTGAATTTCAGGTAAGTGTGATTGAGCTTTGAAGCGATTTTGCAAAATCATCAAGGTGCTGTCGATGCCTTCGTGCAAATCCACCGTTTTGAATTCTGCTTCATCTAAACGAGAAAAGTTTCGCAAAGAAGCAATAATTTCGCGAATTCGCTCGGCTCCAACTCGCATGGAGGAGAGCAGTTTGGGCAAGTCTTCAATCAAAAAATCTAAATCGATCGCGTCAATCACACTTTGCACTGCATCGGGTGGGGTGGGGCAATATTCTTGATATAACCGCAGCAATCCCAATAAATCTCGAATGTAGTCATTGGCGTAGTTTAAGTTGCCATAAATAAAATTGACTGGGTTGTTAATTTCGTGGGCAACACCAGCGACTAGCTGACCTAAACTGGACATTTTTTCGCTTTGCACCAGATGAGTTTGGGTTTGTTGCAATTCTCGCAGGGTCAGTTCTAAATCCTGTGCTTTTTGCTGGAGTTGTTGCTCGGCTTGCTGGCGTTCGGCTTCTGCAAGCTTGCGATCGCTAATATCTTGCACCATCGAAATAATATAGCGAGGCTCTTCTGTGGGGGAATAAATCAAAGAAGCGGTCAAATGTACCCACACAATTGAGCGATCCGGGCGAATATAACGCTTTTCCAGCGAGTAGTTAGAGATTTCTCCCGTCAATAGATTTTCAGTCAGTTCTAACTCTACAACGGCATCATCCGGGTGGGTAATATCCTGGGTGGTTAATTCCCATAATTCTTCTTCGTCATAGCCTACGATTTCACGCCACTTTTGATTGAAATGGGTAAATCGTCCACTCAAGGTCGAAAAACTAATTCCAACTGCCGCCTGTTCAAAGGTCGTGCGAAACAATTCCTCACTCTGGCGCAGGGCGCTCTCAGCTTGGCGACGATCGCGATCGGCATACTCCAGTTCAACAACTTGCTGCCGCAAGTCTGCCAGGGTGCGCTGCATCTCTTCATAGACCGCTACGTCGAGTGTGATTTGGTTTGCATTCATAACCCGCTTACCACCCTAGATCACGATCTTGTAAAGGTTTAGTGTGCCCATTTCAACAATTCAAGGCAGCAAATTAAGCTTCAGGAACCCAGGGTGATTTTAGCGAAAAGCAGGGGAAGTTACATGGGGGATGGGTGGGGAAGAGGGGGGTTGGGGAGAGGAGGAGAAGGGGAGGGAGAAATTAGATGAGAGAAGGGGAGGCTTCAGATGTTAAGTTTGATGACGTGAAGCGATCGCGTCTTTGAGAGTTCTATGCCGTTACTCAAACTTTTTTTTGGCTTTTTCTTCGCCCTGGTGGTCTTTTTGTCGGGGATGCCTGTGTCTTTGGCAGCGAGTTCAGCCGCCATTCGGGCTTACGATGATGTGGAAGCCGCCGCTAAAGATTACTCTGGACAAAGCCTAGTGCGTTCGGAGTTTGGGGATTCCAATTTACAGGGGGCGAATTTTGAAGGGGCGGATTTGCGGGGTGCCGTGTTTAATGGGGCAAAGTTGACGAATGCCAATTTGCATGGGGTTGATTTTAGTGATGGGATTGCTTACATCACAGATTTTGCCAACGCCAATTTGAGTGATGCCATTCTCAATTCTGCCATGCTGCTCAAGTCCAGCTTCAAAAACGCGAATATCACTGGAGCTGACTTTAGCGATGCGGCGATCGACCGGGCTCAAGTCCTTGCCCTTTGCAAAACTGCTGCCGGCACGAACTCTGTTACGGGGGTAGACACTCGCGAATCCCTGGGTTGTCGCTAGGCGACCAGACACGCCTCCTCGCCAGACCAATTACTGTTATCTGATGCCAATCCTTCTTCGCCTTAGAATCGTGAGTCAATAACATCCGGAGTTGGTCATGCTGAACACGGGGAGCGAAGTGAAGCATCTCGATTCTTCGCGAATCCCTCAGAATGACAACTTCTCAATGTTAATTAATTCTCTTTCCTTAGCTCAGTTTGCTCCGGCAGGAGTGGGGTTGGGTTGGGTTGTGCCACTGGCTGGAGGAGCGGGGAGGAGGGAGCCAGCCGGATTGCTGGCAGGAGCGGCTCCGGGTGAGGGTAGGGCAGCCATTTGATTGATTTGATCCTTATACTTGGCAGGAGCAAGTTCAGCCGCTTTCGTGAATAAGGGCTTAGCTTCTTCCGCTTTGCCCTGTTGTTTCAGCACGAGCGCCCGACCTAAAACGGGACGGAAATCTTGTTTGTTGCCTTTTTCAACCTCTGCGTAGATAGAGATCGCTTCATCGTAGCGTTTTTGGCTCACATACACATCTGCCAGCAAGATTTGCACTGAACCCACATCAACACTATTGGGCTGCACTTGATTTGCCTGGTTCGCATTTTTCAATGTGTCTTGCAATAAGCCGATCGCGGCTTCTGGTCGTTGCTCTTGCACCAAAAGCGCCACTAAGCCATTCAGCGCATTCATATCTCCAGGCTTTGTCTTCAAAACTTCCCGATAGGTTTGAGCCGCACCTTCGCGATCGCCGGTTTGCTGTTTCGCTTGAGCCAGCAATACTGTATACAGGGTTTCGTTTGGATTTGCTTTCGCCAGTTTTTCGAGGGGAATCAGTGCTCCTTTGACATCGTTTAGCGCCAACCGGGTTTCGAGCAATCCCCGCAGTGCAGTCTGGTTGTCTGGCTCTCGTTGCAACACTAATTCGTAGCCTTCTGCTTGCTTTTCTAGTTCAGCTTTTCTTGCAGCGGGAGTCGCGCTGGCAAATGGTGAGGGGGAGTTTGTCGCTGTAGAAGGTTGTCCTTGAGGGAAAAAGGCTGGCAAAACCTGAGCCAAAGACGGAATCAGGAATGCGAGAAGTCCCAGTACAACAACGATCGTTACGACCCAGCGGTTACGCTTTTCTGTCACGGAATTATGTTGAACTCGTTAAGTTTATCCACGCTAATCTACACCACTTTCGCTGATTCGGCACCCTTTCTGCTCAGTCGTTATGCTTCGTAGCGAATTGCAGTACCGCTTGCTGCCACCATCATCATGCCACCGCCATCGCCAATGCTGATGGTTTCATAGTCGATGTCTACTCCGATGACTGCATTTGCTCCGAGGGCTTTCGCCGCGTCCAGCATTTCTCGGATAGCAGTTTCTTTGGCTTCTCGCAGCGATCGCTCGTAGGATCCAGAACGACCACCCACGATATCGCGAATTCCGGCGAAAAAGTCTCGAAAGATATTGGTGCCTAAAATTGCTTCACCACTAACAACGCCATAGTAGGTCACAATCCGCTTGCCTTCTAAAGTGCTGGTTGTCGTCACAATCATGGTGGAAAGTCCTGATGTTTGCTCTTGTGTCATCACCCCTGGTTGACTGACACATCTTCTTTGGTAGGTTGGGTTGAACAGCGTAAAACCCAACGATAGTCCTGATCCTGTTGGGTTACGCTGTCGCTAACCGCAACCTACGACGCTCAAGGAGTTTCAGGAATTGTGTCAGTCAATCA
>JANRIN010000202.1:0-14313 GCA_033764965.1 Leptolyngbyaceae cyanobacterium bins.302
CACTTTTGACTTGCTCCCAAACTTCATCGGGCAAGCGAAAGGCGGGGTCAATCGCTGTAAAGCTCATTCAGGTTAAATGTCTAGAACTCAGTCTCCTCCAGTATCTCACCTTTTATAGGGTTTCCGGATAGGCTCTTAGTATCCCGACTACGGGTAAATCCTTATGCAAAGTGACGGCTAAGGTGCAGGCGACCGTCGCGGATTCTGGCATCCAAACTGGACTCTGCAACTTGTTTCTGCGGCACACTTCAGCCAGTTTAGTGATTCAAGAGAATGCTGACCCAGACGTGTTAACCGACCTCGGTAATTTTTTCGCCAAGCTGGTGCCCGAAGGCTATCCCTACATCCACAGCACCGAGGGAGCCGATGATATGCCTGCCCACATTCGCACCGCCCTGACCAGCACTTCCGAACAAATTCCGATTACCAATGGTCGCCTGTCCCTGGGAATTTGGCAGGGAATTTATATCTGGGAGCATCGGCAGCGGGGATCGAGCCGAGAACTGGTGGTGCATGTCATGGGAGATTGATAGACCGATCGCCCCAGTTGAGGATCCCTCGTTTGGAAAGCTAGTTTAGAAGCAGCGAGTTACCCTCACCCTGAGTTCATAAATTCATGAATCGGTATTACGAAATTTTGGGATTGCAGCCCGGAGCATCTCAGGCAGATGTGAAACAGGCGTATCGAGCCTTGGCAAAGCTCTGGCACCCGGACCGATTCACGGACAATCCAGCTATGCAGCGGCAGGCAGAAGAAAAACTCAAGGCAATCAACGAAGCCTATCGCCAGTTGAAAGACTATCAGCCGCCAAAAGCGCCCTCTCAAACTGCTTCTCCCCGCTCCTCCAGGACAACCCCAACCCAGCCGACCGATCGCCCAACGGTTTCTGCCAAAGCGACCAATGCCGAGTTTTGGTACAATCGGGGCGCAGAAAATGCCAGCTTAGGACGCTATAAAGAAGCCCTAGAAGACTTCAGTATGGCGATTCGGCTCAATCCCAATTATGTAGAGGCGTATCGCTACCGAGGGTTTACCCATTCCATGCTGGGGTTTGAGTTGGGGGCGGAGTCGGATTTGCGGCAGGCAAAGGCTTTGGAATTGGAACAACGGGTAGCAGAGCGATCGTCCGCTCCGCCGCCTCAGTCAACTCAATCCAACAATGGCAGTGGGAGCGGCAAAACCCCTGCTACGCCTACCCCTTCATCCCAAACCCAAGCCTGGAACCGGATTTACACTTGGCAGGATCACACCGATGCTGTGAGCGGAATTGCCGTCAGCCGAGATACCAAGTTTTTGGTCAGCGGCAGTTGGGATGCAACGGTCAAATTTTGGAACTTGAAAACCGGGGCAGTGTTTCATACGCTGGCAAAACATGGGGCACCCATTACCGCGATCGCCCTCAGCCTGGATGGGCAATTGTTAGCGACAGGCAGCGATCGCACGATTAAACTGTGGGATTTGAAACTGGGCAATCTGCTGCGCTCCTTAGAAGGTCATACTGCTGCGATTCATGCCCTGGCTTTCAGTGCTGATCATCGCGTGTTGGTGAGCGGCGGGCAGGATGGAGCCGTTTGTTTTTGGAATCTGAAAACCAGTCGGATAAAGCCTGTTATTCAACGCCAGAATGCACCCGTCCTGGCAGTGACCATCAGTTCAGACGGACAACTGGCTCTAGTTGGCGGCGAAAAACGACTGCTGACCCTATATCAAACTCGAACGGGAGAAGTGTTGCGATCGCTGCTGGGTCATCCCGCCAATATTCACAGCATTGCCATGAGTCCGGATGGCAGACAGTTTGCCACGGGAGGCAGCGATGGCACGATCGCGATTTGGGCGGATTCGGCGATCGTCTCTGGCAACCTGGAGCGATTGTGGGTTGCCCATGCTGGGGCAGTGCGATCGCTGGTGTTCAGTCCAGATAGCCGCATCCTGGCAAGTGGTGGCGCAGATGGCACCATTCAGGTGTGGAATCCTCAAACGGGCGATCGGCTGGCTTCCCTGAGAGGACACACTGATGCGGTGAATACCTTGTGCTTCAGTGCCACGGGACGCACCCTGTTCAGCGGCAGTGCGGACAAAACCATCAACCTTTGGCAATAACCTGCAATCCCAAAGGGGATGAGATACTATATCGGGTGATTGTTGCCGAAAAAATCACCCATGTTTCAGTCTGCGTCTCAGTTCCCTAAATGGCTGCTTGTGATCGTGCTGTTCCCGTTGCTGTTCCTGGATGTGTGGTTACTGTTGCAACTGGCAAAATCCCTGGAACCCCTGCTGAGTACCTTTATTACCGCCGTCATTTTGTCCTTTCTGTTGGACTATCCGATCGCGTTATTGCAAAAAGGCGGTATGTCCCGCAATTTATCCACCGGATTGGTCATTGTTTCAGCCATCCTGATTGTGATTATTTTAGGGTCTACCTTAGTGCCGCAAGTTTTGCAACAATCGGTGGAAGTGGCAAACCGCATTCCCGTTTGGCTGGAGTCGGGACGGAAGCAGTTAGAAGTATTCAGGCAATCAGAATTTGCTCAAAACTTACCTGTGGATTTAGGGAGTTTGGCAACGCAGGCGATCGACACCGTTGCTGTTCAGGTTCAGCGCTTGAGTGGACGCACACTGAGTTTTATCTTTAGTACGGCAGGGAGTGTTGCAAATCTGTTTATTACCTTAGTCCTGACAATTTTCCTCACCTTCAATGGTGAACGGCTCTGGAATGGACTTTTAGTGTGGCTACCAGAAGTCTGGCAAAGGTATTTAAGAGGTTCCCTGCGCCAAAATTTTGAAGTTTACTTTGCGGGTCAGGCGACTCTTGCGGCAATTTCCAGTGGGCTTTTGATCATTGTGTTTTTTCTGTTGCAAGTTCCCTACGGCTTATTGTTTGGTTTGATTATCGGACTGGCTTCATTTATTCCCTACGGCGGACTGACCAGTATGCTGGTGGTGTCTACCCTGCTGGCATTTCAGAACATTAGCCTGGGGGGTGAAGTCTTGATTGCAGCGGTGATTACAGGGCAAGTTGTCGATAACATTATTGCTCCACGTATTTTAGGAGAAGCGACTGGATTGAATCCGGTTTGGCTGATTCTTTCCTTGCTCATTGGGGCAAAATTAGGCGGAATCTTGGGTTTGCTGATTGCCGTTCCTTTGGCAAGTTTCCTCAAACGCACTTTTGATAAACTGCGGACGGATGATGTGCTGGAGCAACCCTTGCTGTAACCAATGGAGACTGTTACTGCAACCTACTGGTACGAAGGACGATCGCCCCAAACAGGTGAGTGGCTACGGTTGCCCCGAACGCATCAGGTTGAAGCCTGTGCACGGGAATTAATGCAGTTCCTTGCCCACCATGAGATGTTCAACCGGGAAGGCAAGATGTATGGGGTGTTGCTGGTTGAGAATACCGCTGGTGAACAGCAGGTACTCAAAGCTTTTTCTGGCTTGTTGAATGGTGAAAGTCTAGTGGAGGATTGGGTGCCACCGATTCCCGGACGGGCAGCGATCGCTTTTGCAGAAGCCATCACCCTATCGCAGTTGGCAGCAATTAAGCAGGAGATCATTTCGTTGCAAACTTCGCCGGAGCGATCGCGACTCATGGGCTTGACTGAGCAGTTTTCCCAGGAGTTACGGCAGCTTGCGATCGTGCATCAGCAACGCAAACACATTCGTCAGCAACAACGCCAGATTTTGCAAGAAACACAAACAGGCGAGGCACTTAAACAAGCCTTATATCAGTTAGATACTCAAAGTCAGAGAGATGGAATCCAACGACGAAGACTCAAAACTCAACAAAATGAACAACTACAGCAGTTACAATCAACCGTTGCAGCAGCAGATACTCGCATCCAGGCACTCAAGCACCAGCGGAAACAACTGTCCAGACAACTTCAAGCCCAGATGCAGGAGGCTTACTATCTTACAAACTTTGCTGGAAAAACTGCTTCCTTGCAGCAATTGTTTCCCCATAACGCGATGCCCACTGGCACGGGAGATTGTTGTGCTCCCAAGTTGCTGCACTACGCCGCCACCTGTGGTTTCAAGCCTCTGGCAATGGCAGAATTTTGGTGGGGTTCATCTGTTCAGGACGATAAAGTTTCTGGTGAGTTTTATGGAGCTTGCCGCGATCGCTGTCAGCCCTTGATGGGATTTTTGTTATCGGGGATAGCAGAAGCAAGCAGATCGGATATAGATCCATTTCCCGAAACGCCTGTGTTGTATCAGGATAAGTGGATCGTGGTAGTTGATAAATCGGCAGGATTGCTGTCTGTGCCGGGACGCTATCGCGATCGCCAGGATAGTGTTCTGAGTCGTTTGCGATCGTTCCATCCGGAATTGAGGGCTGTGCATCGGTTGGATCAGGACACGTCTGGAATTTTACTACTGGCGCGGGATTTGCCGACCTATCGGCATCTCAGCCAGCAGTTTCAGGCGCGACAGGTGCATAAAGTCTATGAAGCGGTGCTGGATGGCTCCATTGCAGAACAAGAGGGCGTGATCGAGTTGCCACTAGGGGCAGATCCTAGCGATCGCCCCAAGCAAAAAGTAGACTGGCAGCGGGGCAAACCCAGCCTTACAAAGTTTCGGGTCTTGGCTCAAGAAGGGACTTTTACCCGAATTGAATTTTTGCCTTTGACTGGACGAACTCACCAGATCCGAGTTCATGCCGCTGATCCTCAAGGTTTGGGGATGCCGATTGTGGGCGATCGCTGGTATGGCGGTCTACCTGCAATCCGACTCCACCTGCATGCAAAAGAACTAATCCTTCAGCATCCTCATACGCAGCGATCGCTTCAGCTACAATCTCCGGTTCCTTTTTGAGCAGGTAAAGCAATGAGTTGGATTGAACTTAGCACTGATGCCACAGCCGAAGCTATTGATTGGATTCGGATTCTTTTAGCATCGAGTTGTAGGATTGAGAAAATTCAAATTAGTCAAATCTCTGACTCAGTTTTGATTGAAAAATCAATGCAGTGGGCATTTAAGGTTCAACTTTATTTGCCGAATGACACTCAATCTGGAACTAAAGTCAATCAAATCATACAGCGATTGTCTTCTCTGCAACGCACTGAAATGATCGCAGAGGTTCAGACTGCGATCGTGGAGGAATTGCCTGTCATCACTGAATCATCACCCTTGCAGCGGGTGGGGCGGTTTGTCATCCTGGCTACTGGTACGAATGATATTTCTGCAAGCTTAGAGGGAATCCCATTAAACATTGCACAATCCCTGGCTTTTGGTAGTGGATTTCATCCCGCTACTATTTTGTGTTTGAAATTGCTGGAACGGTACGTTACTCCAGGGATGCACGCGCTTGATCTGGGGTGCGGATCGGGTATTTTGAGTGTGGCAATGGCGAAACTGGGTGCAACGGTAACGGCGATCGATAATGACCCACTGGCGATCGCGGCAACTCAAAAAACAATTCAGCAGAATGGGGTTGCGCGATCGGTCAGAGCGTTTGCCGGTAGTTTGGGTAATGGCAGTGAACTGGGACATTGGATGGGGGATGATTTAACTCAAGACACCACCTCAGTTCAACCAGAGGCAAACTTTGATCTAATCGTGGCGAATATCTTTGCCAGAATTCATCTGAGCCTGGTGAATGACTACCGCAATGCACTTAGAGAAAATAATGAATGCTTCGGAGTTTTGATCACGGCTGGATATGACGCGGACTATGAGCAGGAAATCAACGAAACATTCATGCAAGCAGGCTTTAAACCGATCGATCGTGAGCAGTTAGGAACCTGGCTGGCATTTGCCCATCAGATATAGCAGATTAAGATTGTGCCAGCCAGGAAATTTAAGACTTACCCCAATTCCCCAACAGCCGATCGCTTCAGTTCTTGCAAATTGCGAATCTCTGGGCACACTAGCGCCACAATGACGACAACTAAAATCGTGCCCATTCCGCCGCTGATCACAGAAAACACCGGACTTACCAATGCTGCCATTAGTCCAGATTCAAATCCGCCCAATTCATTCGACATACTGATGAACACGCTGTTGATAGCAGAAACCCGCCCCCGCAAATGATCCGGTGTCCAGAGTTGCGCCAGGGTATGACGAATCACCACGCTGATATTGTCCAACGCGCCCGTCAGCACCAACATCAGCAGGGACAACCACAGCGATCGCGATAGTCCAAATCCGATCGTCACCATACCAAACCCGGCAACTGACCAGAGCAAGGCTTTTCCAGCGGGTTGAATCGGCGGTAGGTTGACCAGAATCGCGCCCATCACCAGGGCACCGATCGCGGGAGCCGCCCGCATCCAGCCCAATTCCGCTGCACCAACATGGAGAATTTCTTTGGCGTAAATCGGCAGCAACGTCACTGCACCCCCCAGCAACACGGCAAATAAATCTAAGCTCATCGCTGCCAGCACAACGGGATGTTGGCGGAGAAACTGAAATCCGGCACTGAGCGATCGCACTGATAAGGGTTCACCTTTCACCTGAGTTTGGCTGTCGGGCAAGCGACTGATCAGGATCAGGTAAACAAGCGTTGCCAGGGTGGCGATCGCATAAACCGGAACGGCTCCCCTTAGCCCAGCGACCAGTAAACCGCCCAACGCCGGACCCGCAACGGAAGAAAACTGAAACACGGCACTATTCCAGGTGGCAGCGTTGGTGTAAGCCGAAGTGGGAATATACTGCCACAGCAGCGCATCGGTTGCCGGTTTATGGAAGCCTCTGGCTAACCCAGAAAGAAACAGACAGGCATAGACCAACCAGATTGGTGCCTGGTAAAACGAAACCAGGGTTAGCCCCAACGCACTCAATGCCATCAGCCCACCACACCCAAGAATGATGCGTTTGCGATGAGACTGATCCGCGAAATGTCCCGCCAAAACGGTGACTGCCATGATGGGTAAGATCTGCACCAAGCCCACCCCACCCAAAACCAGCGCATCGCGCGTGCGTTCGTACAGTTCCCAGCCCACGGTGACGGTTTGCATCTGAAACACTGTCAGCAGGATGAATCGCGCGATCGCCAAATTTCGATAATTCTCAAACCGCAATGCCAGCAAGGGATCTTGTCTGGCGGATGATTTTAGAAACCCCATTTTTTCTCCTCAAACGTTGCCCCGTTTCACAGAACGGCTTTACCTGGCATTGATCAATTCATCGATCGCTGACGTATTCATGCGACACAACCTCACGGTTTCTCGAATTTGTGCCCCTTGCTGCTGATAAAACTGCACGCCAGAATCATTGCGAGTTGCCACTGTCCACTCAATGCGTCCACAGTTGCGGCGTTTGGCAATTTGGGCAATGTACTGCAACAAAGCCGTGCCAATGCCCTGTCGTCGCCACTCCGCTTGCACAAACAAGTCATCAATCCAAATCGTTGGCTGTGCCAGAAAACTGGAGTACATCTGGGAAAATAGGACAAAACCAACCGCATTCTGGTCAATTTCAGCAAACGCCACTTCAGCACCAGGCATCTCACCAAACAGGGTTTGGCTCAGGCTGTCTACCGTGGCAATAACGGGATCTCGAAAGCCATCAAAGTCCGCTTTTTGTTGAATAAATGCCAGAATTTGTTCGAGATCCGCGATCGTGGCGGTTCGAATCTGAATCGATGACTGCATAAAAATTTTCCCAGGACTCTAAGCCAACTTTAAAAAATTCTTTTATGGATGTCCAATATATATTTAGAGTGTTACTAAGATCTTGAAAGTATAAATGGAGTTACGTCACCTGCACTACTTCCTTGCGGTTGCGGAAGAGTTGAACTTTAGCCGCGCTGCCGATCGCCTGCACATGGCACAGCCTCCTTTGAGTCAGCAAATTCGCCAACTAGAGGCAGAACTGGGCTTCCAACTGTTTCATCGCACCAAGCGCCGAGTTGCACTCACGGAAGCCGGACAGGTTTTTTTGACAGAAGCGCGACAGGTGTTGCAAGCGCTTGATCACGCGATCGAGAAAGGACGGCAAGCCAGTCGGGGGGAAGTGGGGCAATTGGCGATCGGCTTTGTCAGTTCCACTGCCTACAATATCCTGCCTTCTGTCTTGCAAGCGTTCCGTCGCCAGGTTCCAGGCGTAATTCTGGAGTTGCAGGAATTGACGACGCGCGAACAAGTACAGGCGGTATTAGGGGGCAAACTAGACATTGGTTTTGTGCGCCCACCGGTGGAAGAACCAGAACTAGACGCGATCGTGATTTTTCAAGAACCGTTAATGGTGGCGCTACCGGAGTCTCATCGGTTGCGAGGTGTAGTCCAAGTTTCAGTCAAATCCTTGGCGCAGGAAGCGTTTATTCTGTTTCCGCGTATTGTGGCACCGGGATTGCATGATCAAATTTTAAGCGTGTGTTTGCAAGCTGGATTCAACCCACAAATTGCTCAGGAAGCCATTCAAATGCAAACGATCGTCAGTCTAGTAGCGGCAGAGATGGGAGTCGCGATCGTCCCCTTATCCCTACAAAATCTTCAGCGTCAAGGCGTAGTCTACAAGCCACTACAAGAACTGACTCCAATGGTCGAAATTGTGGTGATTTGTCGCAAAAACTCATCTACAACTGTACACCGTTTTTTACAGGTTACAGAGCAGGTTTGTCAGCAGGTTTAAGCCGATCCTTCTGGAGTTGCGACATCCACGGTTGGGTGATGGATTAGAAATGTGGGTTTCGACTCCTCTCAACCCGCACTCACAGTGTGTTGAGCGAAGCCGAAACACAGATCTAACACACTACCCTACAGTTGAAGCAGTTTCCCCAGCCAACCGTTCCTTATCTAACCGACGCTTACGGGCATAAAGCTGGATTGCCGCCGCCATTACCACCACCATCGCCGCAATTAGCCAGGTTGCGCCATCCGTCGGGAAGTTGCTTTTGAACACTGCCAGCATCACGACAATCACGAAGAACACTGTAGGAAACTCATTGAACCAGCGAAATTGTTGCCCCGGCATTTTGCATTCGTTCGCTGCCAGCTTTTTCATGATGCGCTTGCAGTAGTGATGATAGCCAATCAGCAGCAACACGCAGGCAAGCTTAACGTGCATCCAGGGTTGTTTCAGGATTTCTGGCTCAGTCGTTACTAACCCGATCGCCATCGCCACCGTCAGCAGCATGGCAGGAGTCATGATAATGCTGTAGAGCCGCTTCTCCATTACCTGGTATTGCTGAGTTAGCACGCTCCGCGCAGGTTCCGGCTGCTCATAGGCTTCGGCATGGTAAACAAACAACCGGGGCAGATAAAACATTCCGGCAAACCAGCACACAATCCCGACAATGTGAAACGCCTTAAACCAGTAATACGCCATCTTAAAGCCTCTTAAAAATTGCTATGACTTGCAACAGCCTGATCATGCCGCAATTTGGAATCACTCTGCCAAATGTAACCAAATCCTAAGAGGGGAATGGGAAGTGGGGAGGGGAAGTTGACTGTTATTGATCCTTTGTGATTCGTCATTGGTCAGTAGCCAATGGCGAATGACTACTGACCAATGACTGATACCAAAAAGCCATTGATGATTTCCCAATCCCAAGATCTGTCTATACAGATTGCTGAAATATCTTGTCAAGATAGGTTTTTGAGGCGTTGCGATCGCGATCATTATTTTGCGCCAGAAATAGGGATACTGCCGTTGCGAATACACGATCCTGATCCCAATCCCTATGAGCCTCCAGGTAGTGCGAAACGGCTTCATAAAGGTCTTCGGGGATTTCGGTCAGGATGCTAACGGTAATGTTCATACAAACCTCGTCTAACACTGGATCTAAAAAGAGTAGAGCTAAATCTAAGGGGGAGTCCAACGCGGCACCCTGGCAAAATCCGCAGTAGAGGCATCAACAACGATGGATGAGAAACAAACCGTTCGTTGCGGTTTCTCCTGGCGTTGCCCCCATCGTTTGCGATCGCGCATTGAGGGAGGGCACTTGCGGAGGTAAGTCGCCTCATTGTGTCTAGCTGAACGCAAAGTTGTCAATGTAGGGAAAACCCATAGGAGCGGGTGTTGTAAAAATACCTGCTACGAAGAATGGGCGTTTGAGGGTGATCCCCGTTACATTTCTCAACATCTCCAAATAACTTGAGCCTGGGGAATTTCTGCGGCTGAATCCCTATCAAATTTGGTTCAAACTCAAGTTTTTCGTTAGCCCCTGTGGAAAACTTCTTTTGACCTGTGGAAAAAGAGTGTTGAGTCTGTGGAAAGTTTGTGGAAAGCGTGTGGAAAGTGTGGGGAAAAATCTGAAAAAGAATAAGAATTGCAAAAGCTACAAAAAATCCGGTTAATTTTCACACTTCTTAACAAGTCAGTTGAGCCAACCAACCTCTATCCGTTGAATATAATACAAGCGAACTATGTGAGCAATGTTTTATTTGGATGTGGATTAAGGGGACTTTCGAAAAAGATTAACCCCACTGCCCACTGCTCCTTGTTGTAGACCCCAACACAACAAACTCTGGCTCAGGATAGTTGCAAAAATTTACATTTGTCTTAGCATGACAGATAAGACTCAGCGAGAGACTTGCTGAGTTAGTGGGACAGGCAATTTTGTTTTCAACCCTCAAGGATTCGCTCCTGGTGCGGCAAAAGGTAGCGGGTTACAAAGGGCGCTTGAGTATGTGGGTGTTGAATCTCATGAGGCAACTCGTGAGGAGCATTACGCTCGTAGCAGAGAGTTAGCTGGTAGCTCCATCTAGCTGCTCTCTTGAATTGGCAGAGGTGCATTGGCAGAGGTGAATTGGCAGAGGGCGATCGGGAAAAATTTATAATTTTCAACATTTTGAACCGTTAGCTCCTGTGCTCACAGGTTTAGCTGCCCCTATCACGGTCTTCCAGTCCTCAAAGTACAGAAATACCAGGCACTATTAATCTTTGCTTTTTGTTCCGTATTTTATAAAAGTAAAAGTATAAGCCTCGTTAAAACGGTACAAATATGAACTAGAGTCGATTAGAGTAAACCAAAGGCTCGAGGGAATTTTTTTCGACTTCTTGCGGCTTCTTTCATGTCCTTCCATCTTTCTAGCCCCTTCCCTTGGACTCGGAGATTGACAATAATGCTCTTATTGAATTTGCAATGTCGTGAAATTCATTCTTCCCAGCTTCGAGTCAGTTTTGTTGCTGGGTTCAACTCCAGCAGCACGACCTCCAGCATTTGAGATCAAAACGATAGGAGACACTCAACGTGAAACTAGCGGTTTATGGAAAAGGTGGCATTGGTAAGTCCACCACAAGCTGTAACATCTCAGTCGCCCTGGCTCGTCGCGGCAAAAAGGTTTTACAAATTGGCTGTGATCCTAAGCATGACAGCACCTTTACTCTGACAGGCTTCCTCATCCCCACCATCATCGATACGCTGCAATCGAAAGACTACCACTACGAAAATGTGTGGGCAGAAGACGTGATCTACAAAGGCTACGGGGGGGTGGACTGTGTGGAAGCAGGCGGACCTCCCGCTGGGGCAGGCTGCGGTGGTTATGTGGTGGGCGAAACCGTCAAGCTCTTGAAAGAACTCAATGCCTTTGATGAGTATGATGTGATTTTGTTTGATGTGTTGGGGGATGTGGTGTGTGGTGGCTTTGCTGCGCCCCTCAACTACGCTGATTACTGCATGATCGTCACGGATAATGGCTTTGATGCGTTGTTTGCGGCGAATCGGATTGCGGCATCGGTGCGGGAAAAAGCTCGGACGCATCCCCTCAGACTCGCTGGCTTGATTGGCAACCGCACTGCCAAGCGCGACTTGATTGACAAGTATGTGGAAACAGTCGCCATGCCCGTGTTAGAAGTGTTGCCGTTGATCGAAGATATTCGTGTATCGCGGGTGAAGGGCAAGACATTATTTGAGATGGCAGAAAAAGATCCGTCCTTAAATTATGTCTGCGATTATTACTTGAATATTGCAGATCAGATTTTGGCACGTCCTGAAGGTGTGGTGCCGACCAGTGCGCCCGATCGCGAACTGTTCTCGCTGCTATCTGACTTTTACCTGAACCCACAACAGCCCAAAGTCCAGTCGGTTGAAGAAGAACTGGATCTAATGATGGTTTAACTGAAATGAACTGAAAAGAAGTTGTGAGTTTTGTGTAACTCGTTATTTGCTCTGTTGGACAATACCTTCGACAATAGCGTTTGTTTCTAAAGCTCACAATGTTCGTTCAAGGTGGTTTGTGAATACTCGACAGTTACGGAAGTCCATCAAACATCAGTGGTTGACCTACTATGCTGACAACCGTCAGTGGATTGCTCGGCTCCGAATTTGGGTGGACTGTGATGGGCAACGTCGTCCCTCTTCGAGCTTTATCCTGGCAACGCTTTCCATTCTCGAACCCCAGTTGAATCAGCTATTGCCCTTGATTGTGGATTTGAGCAGCAACCCCGATCGCATTGTGGCAGCGTTGGGCTTGAACTTTAACCCAGATGAGCATCCTTTTGTGGTTGAGCGATCGCAACAGCAGGAAGACGAGGAGGACAAAGCCGACTCCATAACAGAAGCAGCAGAAAGTAATGGTTCCGTTAAACTTCTCCCCGCCGCCGCGATCGATATTCCCGTCTCACCCACCAACACCGCAAGTTTACTCTCCAAAATGGACGAAGGCTGCACCGGTGGACGATATCGCGGCAAACCCGAAGAAAGCGAATATTAGGGGTTAGGGAATGGGGGCTAGGGGTTAGGGAGAAATCCTAGACCTCGATTTCCAACTCTCCCTTAGGCAGCAAACTCACCTCAATCCGTGAAACCCCCTTACCCCTTAATTTCTAACCCCCCTCTTAATTCCTAACCCCCAGCTAAAAAAATCTACTCGATAAGGACTTTTATGACCCTGGCAGAAACTCAACCCCAAACACTGAATTTTGAATGTGAAACCGGGAATTATCACACCTTTTGCCCCATTAGCTGTGTCGCGTGGCTGTATCAAAAAATCGAAGATAGTTTTTTCTTAGTGATTGGCACAAAGACCTGTGGCTATTTTCTCCAGAATGCAATGGGGGTGATGATTTTTGCCGAGCCACGCTACGCAATGGCGGAACTGGAGGAAGGCGATATTTCCGCTCAACTCAATGATTACGAAGAATTGAAGCGGTTGTGTGTGCAAATTAAACGCGATCGCAACCCATCTGTCATCGTTTGGATTGGCACTTGCACCACCGAAATCATCAAGATGGACTTGGAAGGATTGGCTCCCAAACTGGAATCGGAAATTGGCATCCCGATCGTGGTTGCCCGTGCCAACGGCTTAGATTACGCCTTCACCCAGGGAGAAGATACGGTGCTGGCGGCAATGGTACACCGCTGCCCTGACAAAGCACCGGAAGCGGAAAAAGACAAAGAAGAACGCAACGCCATTTCCAAACTGCTCAACTTTGGACGCAAGCAAGAAGACGTTAAAGCCGAAGAATCCGAGTATGTGGATCATCCTCCCCTCGTGCTGTTTGGCTCCTTGCCCGACCCCGTGATCACCCAACTCACCCTGGAACTGAAAAAGCAAGGCATCAAAGTTTCTGGCTGGTTGCCCACCAAGCGCTACACCGAGTTGCCCGTGGTGGAAGAAGGGTACTACGTGGCAGGGGTGAATCCCTTCCTCTCCCGCACCGCGTCTACCTTTATGCGGCGGCGGAAGTGCAAATTGATTGGGGCACCCTTCCCGATCGGACCCGATGGCACCCGCGCTTGGATCGAAAAAATCTGCTCTGTGTTTGGCATTGAACCGAAAGGTTTAGATGAGCGAGAAGCCCAGATCTGGCAAAACATAGAAGATTATGTCCAACTGATTCGCGGCAAGTCTGTGTTTTTCATGGGCGATAACTTGCTGGAAATTTCTCTAGCTCGCTTTTTGATTCGCTGTGGCATGACCTGCCCCGAAATTGGCATCCCCTACATGGACAAGCGCTATCAAGCCGCAGAACTGGCGCTTCTGGAGAAAACTTGTCACGAAATGGGCGTTCCTCTGCCGAAGATTGTCGAGAAGCCGGACAACTATAACCAGATTCAACGCATTCATGACTTAAAACCTGATCTTGTAATTACGGGAATGGCTCATGCTAATCCTTTAGAAGCTCGTGGAATTAACACCAAATGGTCAGTGGAGTTCACCTTTGCTCAAATTCATGGCTTTACCAATGCTCGTGACATTCTGGAATTGGTGACTCGTCCCCTGCGCCGCAACGATTCCTTGAAGAATCTGGGTTGGGATAAGTTGGTCAAAGAGGAAGCAAGGCTGGTTGACTGACACATCTTCTTTGGTAGGTTGGGTTGAACAGCGTAAAACCCAACGATAGTCCTGATCCTGTTGGGTTACGCTGTCGCTAACCGCAACCTACGACGCTCAAGGAGTTTCAGGAATTGTGTCAGTCAATCA
>JANRIN010000203.1:0-24010 GCA_033764965.1 Leptolyngbyaceae cyanobacterium bins.302
CTGATTGACTGACACAATTCCTGAAACTCCTTGAGCGCCGTAGGTTGCGGTTAGCGACAGCGTAACCCAACAGGATCAGGACTATCGTTGGGTTTTACGCTGTTCAACCCAACCTACCAAAGAAGATGTGTCAGTCAACCAGCCTGTGGGACTTTAAGTCATGTTGATAAGCCAATAAGTATAATCTCCCTCCTGTAGGCACTAGACTTTGCTCTCCAGAACTTAAGCGCAGCAAAAGATTAAAGCGGCAATGTGTTGATTGATACACTGTTCATGGCTAGAACAGACCAGGGTTAAGCTAGATTATGTGCAGTACTTGCCTTGAAGGGGTTGGGCTTTATGAAAACACTGGAGGAGATTAAGCAATGGCTTGTGCAAAACAAGTCATTGTTACAGGAACGTTATAGAGTTCGAGAATTAGGTGTTTTTGGCTCTTATGTCAGACGGGAGCAGACGGAATCCAGCGATGTGGACGTGCTAGTGGAGTTCTCCGAGACACCAAGCCTGTTGAAATTTGTCAATTTAGAAAACTATCTCAGCGACAATCTGGGAGTTAAAGTCGATTTGGTGCATAAGGCTGGTTTAAAGCCACGCATTGGAGAGCGAATCTTGGCAGAGGTTGTCTATTTGTGAGTAAGCGAGAAATTGCAGACTACTTACAGGATATTCTGGATGCTGTTGCTGCGATCGAGCAGTTTACAACAGGCATTGAATTTGAAGCTTTCTCACAAAATTTAGAAAAGGTGTTTGCCGTTTCAAGGGCGATCGAAATCATTGGGGAAGCCGTAAACAGATGTAGAAATTATCTGGAAAGCAGCTCAGGAGGACGCTCCTCGGCTAAAAACTATGATTTCTGAAGCTTTAGAGGACTTTTAAGGATAATTTTAAGACTGATGAAAATTTTAGGATAGGTCGAGAGAGCAGCCAGCGAATTACGACTTCCGCGTCAATGATCTTTGTCTAGTTCACCCTGGTTGACTACACATCTTCTTTGGTAGGTTGGGTTGAATAGCGTAAAACCCAACGATAGTCCTGATCCTGTTGGGTTACACTGTCGCTAACCGCAACCTACGGCGCTCAAGGAGTTTCAGGAATTGTGTCAGTCAATCAGCTAGTTCACCCATGACAAATGACATCTATCCAAACTTTTCATTACTAAAACAGGATTTACATAGAACACATGAACTAAAACTAATCAGTTTTTTCGTCTAACGTGTTTAAAAAATGTCGGCAAAACTCGCGAAAGTGCTGTAGAAAGGCAAATGTATTGTCGATCTCATGTACTAAAGTTCGATTGTACTGCTAATCTGAGAAGTGAACGTTTTGAAAAGATTGTCAGGCAAACAAGTGCATCACTTTTCTCAACGTTGCAGGTTACGTCAGTGCGGGTTACGCCATGATTCCCTTGCGGCTGGTACTAAAAAACTTTCTAAGTTACCGGGAGGCAACTCTAGATTTTCAAGGGTTGCACACCGCTTGCATCTGCGGAGCCAATGGTGCCGGAAAATCTTCTCTCTTGGAAGCGATCGCCTGGGCAATTTGGGGAGAAAGCCGCGCCACATCGGAGGATGACGTGATTCATCTGGGTGCGGAAGAAGTCCGGGTGGATTTTTTGTTCATCCACAATCAGCATACGTATCGAATTATTCGTAGTCGTCATCGATCGCAAGTAACCGCCCTGGAATTTCAAGTCGCCAATCCCAATCCCCTGACTCCCCACCCCCAACCCCCAGTTTCCAATCCCCAACCCCAATTCCGCTCCCTCACCGCCAAAGGCATCCGAGCCACCCAGCAACTGATCCTGGATCATTTGCGACTGGACTACGAAACCTTCGTGAATTCGGCATACTTGCGCCAGGGGCGGGCAGACGAGTTTATGCTGAAACGTCCTAATGAGCGCAAACAAATTTTGGCGGATCTGCTGAAGCTGGCTCAGTACGATGAATTGGCAGAACGGGCAAAAGATCAGTCGCGTCAGTTAAAAGGACAGATCGATCTGCTGGAGCGGAATTTAGCCACGATTCAGGAACAATTACAACAGCAAGATGCGATCGCTCAAGAACGTACTCAATTAGAAACTGTGTTGGCACAAACGCAAGTTCAGCAAACCCAGGACGCGGAGCAACTTCAGCAGCTTCAAGCCATGCAACACCAGCGCCAAACCTGGCAGCAGCAACTATCCTGGCAACAGCAACAACAGCGAGTCTTAGAGCAAGATTGTCATCGATTGCAGCAGGAGCTTGCCGCCGCTCAACACCAGCAGCAGGAACTTGAAACCTGGCTCCGACAAGAAGCCACGATCGCCACTGGATATGTCCACTTTCAAGCACTCCAAACGCAGGAAGCACAACTGTCTGCCCGCTTCAAAACCCATCACCTGGCACAGACTCAGCGACAACAGTATGCCCAGCAACAAGCCGAAAAAGTTGCCACAATTCAAGCCACGATTCAGCAACTTCAAGCACAACTAGAAGCCCTGCAACAGCAAGAGCAAGACATTCAGCAGACACTCAGGAAAACAACCACCATTGCAGATGCACTCAAGTCTTTACACGCCGCTCGATCGCACCTGAGTCAACAGGATCAGGTGCAACTGCAAGCGGCTCCCCTGCTCCAACGGCGGCAGCAGATTTTGACTCAGCTAGAACGGAACCATGCCAAGCTTTCCGCTCGTTTAGATGAATTAAAGGTGTCCTCGCGTCAACTCCAAGCCCAACAAGCACGGCAAACCCAATTGCAAGGTGCTGTGTTAGCAGTGAACGATCGCATCGCAACTTTGGAGCAACGCCGCTTCTATCAACAGCAAGTGCGAGAAAAAGGAGTTGAACGCCGCAACTTTATGGAACGCCTGCAAGCCGAACAACGCAACTACGAATCCCAGTTGGCAGATGTGGAGCAAAAGATCCAATTGCTAGAGCAGCAGATGGGAGAAAGCAGCAGACAAGACACGGGAAACCGGAAACCGGAAACCGGAAACCGGAGAAAGAGAGAAGAAAAAAGGGTAACAGAAGAGGCAAGTGGCAAAACTCAAAACTTAAAACTTAAAACTCTTCCTCATCCATCCACTCACTCATCCACCCTTTCCCATCCCCCCTCTCACCCCTTCCCCCCCTGCCCCCTGTGCGATCGCCCTCTGGATGAGCATCACGGCACTGTTGTTCTGGAGAAACACCAGCAGAAACGGCAGGAAGTGCTGGATCACATTTGGGTGATTCGTGAGCAACTATCCGCATCGGAGCGGGAGATTCAGCTTTTGCGGCAGGAATATCGCGAACTGGAGCGGGAGTTGAACCAGTATCCGGTGGAGTTGGAGCGGCGGGGACAACTTCAGCAACAGCTACAAGCCACGATCGAGGCTGAACACACTTTAGGTCAACTCACGACAGAAATCAGCGCGATCGAGCGATCGTTGCAGCAGGGAGAATACGCCACCGACTTGCAACAAGAGTTACAGCTGTTGGAGCAGCGCTTGCAAGAGTTAAATTATGACGAGAAGAACCATGCTTTGGCACGAGGCGATGTCGATCGCTGGCGCTGGGCAGAAGTGAAACAAGCAGAACTCAAGCAAGCTCAGCGGCGGCAAAACCAGATTGCTCAACGTCAACCAGAGTTGCAGACTCAACTTGATACAGCGTCTACTCAATTGGAGGCACTACAGCAGGAAACCGCAGTTCAGTTGCAGCAGTTCGATCGCCAGATTGCCGAAATTGGCTACAACCTGGAACAACACAACGCCCTGCAAGTAGCAGTTCGAGAAGAGCAAACCTGGCAATTGCGGTATCAAGAATTGCAGCGATCACAGCAGCAGTATCCCCGCATTCAACAACGAGTCAAAGAACTTGCTCAAAGCTTGAAAGAACGCCAAACTTCGCAACAAATTAATCAGGCACAAACTCAGACTCTATTGCAAAAGCTTCAAGCAACGCCCGATCGCCAAAAACAAGTTATCGAACTAGAGCAACGTCTGCATCAACGCCGCTCTGATTTGGATGAGCAGTTAGCTGCCTTGGGACGCTTACAGCAGCAACAACAACACCTAGAAAGTCTCAGCACTCAGCACTCAGCACTCAGCACTCAGCACTCAACGCTACAACATCAATATCGGATTTATCACGAACTGGCTCAAGCATTCGGCAAAAATGGGATTCAAGCCTTAATGATTGAAAATATTTTGCCTCAGTTAGAAGCAGAAACCAACCGAATCTTGGCAAGACTCAGCGCCAACCAATTGCATATCCAATTTATTACGCAGCGATCGCACAAGCGCAACCCCTCTCGCACCAAAGCGAAACTGGAGGCGGCAAAAATGATCGAAACGCTGGATATTTTAATCGCTGATGCTCAGGGCACTCGCCCCTACGAAACCTATTCCGGTGGAGAAGCGTTTCGGGTCAATTTCGCGATTCGGTTAGCATTAGCGCGATTACTAGCTCAACGATCTGGCACTACCCTGCAAATGCTGATTATTGATGAAGGCTTTGGCACCCAAGATGCAGAAGGATGCGATCGGCTGATTGCTGCCATCAACGCGATCGCGTCTGATTTTGCCTGCATTCTCACCGTGACCCATGTGCCCCATTTCAAGGAAGCATTCCAGGCACGCATTGAAGTTGTTAAAACCGCCGACGGTTCTCAACTACAGTTAGTTGGGTAGCGAGATCACTTTTCTCCCCTAGTCTCGCTACCGGTCAAAATCCCTTGCAGCAAGGAAGCAACCAGCCAAAAGGCGATCGCACCCACTAACATCACCATCAGCAGAGCAAGCGCCGCAAAGGGGGAAAAGATGAACAGCAGCAGTAATCCCAAGACTAAGGCAGTCAACCATTGGCGATTCATAAGATAAACTAAGCTCCACTTTGACTGGGATCAAGAACTGACATCGCTTTACCACACGGCAGTAAGGCGAATTCCTTATGCTGATCGCCTCCAGAGAGGTCTATCTCGTGGTGCAAAAGACTTTAGTTGCGATCGATTAATGACCTGTACCACAGACTGTTGGAAATACCGTTTGTTCTTTGCGGGGGGCGTGGGGGAGTGAGTCCCCCACAAAGCGGGGTGCGAGGGAAAGTCCCCCGGCAGAGTTTTTAGGTTTAGCTAAGATCCCCCTATATGGTAGCTGATGAAGGCAATCTCAACTTATCACCCTACCACTACCGCAAAGAACCACCGGATGGGATAGAACTACCAGGAGTCGTCGTACCAGGGGTTGTAGTGCCAGGAGCAGCACTACCAGGAGTTGTGGTAGTGCCAGGGGCAGTGCTACCAGGGGTTGTGCTACGAGGCGTTGTAGTGTTTCTGGGACTACCGCTGTTTGGATTGTAAATTCGCTCTGGTGCATTTATTTGACCAGGAGCCGTAGTTCCACCCGAATTGGGAGACGTGGTGCGGGGAGTGGTCGTCCCAGGAGTGGTCGTGCGGGGAGTGGTCGTGCGAGGAGTGGTCGTGCCCGGAAGCGTGTTAGTTGGAGAGGTCGTTGTGCCTCCGGGGGTGCCAGGAGCCACAACATCTGGCGGCGTAGTGGTGGGGCTGGTTGTCCGAGGTGAAGTGGGGCTAGTAATCGAGCCTGGTGTGGTCGTCCGGGGGGAGGTTTGGCTATTTACGGATCCCGGCTGTGTCTGGCTGTCAACTGTTCCTGGAGCAGTTGTTGGCGACCCCGTGGAGGGAGTATTTTGAGCGTTTGCAACTAAACCTGTGCCTAGACAGAAGGCGACAGTGGCTCCTCCGAGTAAAAATTTAGCAATCATCAGAAATACCTCTTGGTGTGCGTCCTGATTTGCAAAGATTTTTTGCAAAACCATTTCTAACGTATCGAACTGATTTTGGACTTTCCTCTACAGAGCGACAGAGCTATTTTGTTTGAGAGTACCTACTTTAGAAGGGTCCATTCTCAAACAATTTCAGGCTTTTGAGGGATATTATTGAATCGGCAAATCCAAATCCTGCGCTAAGGATAATTACTCATTCCAGCGAAAGTAAATTTTGTTTCTATCAGTTGGAATATAAAGTCATTTAGCAGTTTTAACCCAGTTGCCAGCAATGAATGCCATCGTTGGTGGTTAGTCGTTGTTGATGATGATTGCTAAATGCAACTTGATATTAATCAAGTGAAAACAATTGTTTCGTCTTTGCAACAATCTTGTGTGCGTTCATTGTTCACCTACTAGCCAAACTAGAATGCTGCGAAGGAGCTTTCATGAGGATTGCGATCGCAAAAGAAATTGAATCGGGAGAACGGCGAGTTGCCTTAATTCCAGATACGATCGGTCGATTAGTTAAACAAGGGTTTGAAATTTGGGTCGAACGGGGAGCGGGAGAAGCCGCTTACTTTTCTGACCAGGCTTACGTGGAGGCTGGAGCAGCCATTGTTCCCGATGCAGAAACCGCCTTTAGTGCAGATTTGGTACTGAAGGTGAAACCTCCGCAGCGACGAGAGGATGGACGGCACGAAGCGAGTTTACTGCAACCGGGATCAGCACTAATTAGCTTTTTGGATCCTCTGGGGAATCCCGATCTATGTCAGCAGTTAGCTGAGCGCAACGTCACTGCATTTAGCATGGAGTTGATCCCCCGCATCAGTCGGGCGCAAAGTATGGATGCGTTGTCGTCTCAGGCTTCCCTGGCGGGATACAAAGCTGTGTTGATTGCGGCATCTGTTTGCCCTAAGTTCTTCCCGATGTTGACTACTGCCGCTGGAACCATCCCCCCTGCCAAGGTGTTCATCATTGGCGCGGGTGTGGCTGGGCTACAGGCGATCGCCACGGCTCGTCGTCTGGGGGCAGTAGTGGAAGCCTTTGATATTCGTCCAGCGGTGAAAGAAGAGGTGCAAAGTCTGGGAGCCAAGTTTGTGGAAGTGGCGCTGGAGGAAGACACCGTTGCTCAGGGTGGCTACGCCAAAGAAGTTTCAGAGTTGACGAAGCAGAAAACTCAGGAAGCGATCGCGGCTCACGTTAAGCAAGCCGATGTAGTGATTACAACCGCCCAGGTTCCGGGCAGAAAAGCGCCGCTGCTGGTGACAGAAGCAATGATTGCTGCCATGAAACCGGGAGCCGTAATTGTGGATATGGCGGCGGAGCAGGGCGGTAATTGTGCTGGAACCGAGGCAGGTAGCCAGATCGTGCGAGATGGGGTGACGCTGATTGGACCGGTGAATTTACCCGCGACCATGCCTGTTCATGCCAGCCAGATGTACGCCAAAAACTTGCTGACTCTGGTGCAGCATCTCGTCAAAGATGGGCAACTCGTGCTGGATTTTGACGATGAAATTACCCGCGAAGCCTGTGTTACGCATGGGCGAGAGATTCGCAGTGAGCGCGTTCGTACCTTGTTAAATCATGCCGTTGCCGTTGGATCGTAGGAAGGAAAAATCATGGCAGAAGGATTAGTGATTGGGCTAGTGGTGTTTACCCTGGCGACATTTATTGGATTTGAAGTAATTAACAAAATTCCCCCCACCCTGCACACGCCGCTGATGTCTGGCTCCAATGCAATTTCGGGGATCGCGATCGTCGGTGCGCTGCTGGTGGCAGGCGATCGCAACTGGCACCTGACTACCATCTTGGGACTGATTGGTGTGGTGCTGGCAACGATCAACGTGGTTGGCGGGTTTTTGGTGACGGATCGGATGTTGCAAATGTTCAAGAAAAAGGAGGCGTAATTGATGACTGACTTTTTACCGTCCTTGATTGAACTGAGCTATTTAGTTGCCGCTGCCTTGTTTATCATTGGTTTGAAAAAGCTGGGATCGCCTGCTACAGCCCGAAACGGAAATGGGATTGCCGCGATCGGAATGCTAATCGCGATCGTGGCGACCTTGCTCTACCAAAATGTGTTGAACTACGAAATGATTCTGGTGGCGATCGCCATTGGTTCTGCGATCGGGGCAGTCATGGCGTACCGGGTTGAAATGACGGCAATGCCCCAAATGGTGGGTTTACTCAACGGCTTTGGCGGTGCAGCTTCGGCGCTGGTTGCCGTGGGCGAATTCTGGCGCTACATCACCAGTGTCGATGCCGTTCCCCTAAGCGAAACGGTGACGATCGTGCTGAGTGTGCTGATTGGTGGTGTCACCTTTACCGGAAGTTTGTTGGCATTCGTGAAATTGGAAGGGATCATCGGCGGTGCACCCATCACCTTCCCATTTCAGCAACCGTTCAACATTGCCGTCCTTGGCGCGTTTCTAGTAGGAAGTGGGCTGCTGATCGCGGATCCTCACCAGCCAGCGATTTTTCTGGGGCTAATTGGCATTTCGCTAGTATTGGGAGTGCTGTTTGTGCTGCCGATCGGGGGTGCAGATACGCCCGTGGTCATTTCTCTGCTCAACTCCTTCTCTGGTCTAGCTGCCAGTGCGGCTGGATTTGTGCTGATGAATAATATGCTGATTATTGCGGGAGCGCTGGTAGGAGCATCGGGGATCATTCTGACGGAGATCATGTGTAAGGCGATGAACCGCTCACTGACGAATGTGTTGTTTAGTGCCTTTGGCTCCACCCAAACCGCATCCGGTGGGGGTGGCAGCGCAACCCTTGCTGGCAGCGATCGCACCTTGCGCCAGATCGACACGGAAGAAGGCGCGATGATGCTGGGTTATGCCAAATCTGTGGTGATTGTGCCTGGTTATGGCATGGCAGTCGCCCAGGCACAGCACGCGGTGCGGGAACTGGCGGATCAACTGGAACGGCTGGGGGTCGAAGTCAAATACGCGATTCATCCCGTGGCGGGACGGATGCCGGGACACATGAACGTGTTGCTGGCGGAGGCGAATGTGCCCTATCCCAAGCTCTACGACATGGATGACATCAACCCAGAGTTCGATCGTATTGATGTAGCTCTGGTGATTGGCGCGAATGATGTCGTCAACCCCGCCGCCCGTCATGATAAGGACAGTCCCATTTACGGCATGCCGATTTTAGAAGTCGATCGCGCCCATCACACGATCGTCATCAAGCGCGGCATGAATGCGGGTTTTTCGGGCGTGGAAAACGAGCTGTTTTACAAAAACAAAACCATGATGTTGTTTGGCAGTGCTAAACCTGTGATCGAACAACTCGTTGGTGCGGTGAAAGAGTTCTAACTTGCTAGGCAGTGCTTTAAAGCCTTTTGATCCTCCCTAACCCTCCTTAAAAGGAGGGAACCGAACCACTCAAAGTCCCCCTTTTTAAGGGGGATTGTAGGAGGATCAAGATTAAAGTCCCCATCCCAAGCCTTTAAAACACGTCCTAGAAAAAGGCACGCTCCCCCCGACAACCCTTACACAACCTCGCGATCGTATGCCAAGTCGCCCATGACATAGGTGGCGCGAGTGGCGCGATCGTCCGCCAGGATAATCAACGTAAACACTTTTTCTGCCAGTTCTTCTACCGATGTTGCGGTCGGTTCTGGCGTGCGGAATGCCATCAACGGCGTAGCTTGCAGATCCAGCACCACAAAATCCGCTTCCTTACCTGGATCAAAATTACCGATCGTGTCCTCCAGATACAAGGCTTGTGCCCCGCCCAAAGTTGCCAGAAATAGCGCTTTGAAGGGAGATAGTTTTTGGCGTTGCAATTGCACCACTTTGTAAGCTTCGTGAGCCGTTTGCAGGAGCGAAAAACTGGTGCCGCCCCCAATGTCGGTGCCTAATCCCACATGGATGGGACATTCCTGCGACTTTGCTTGCATCAACTTGAATAATCCGCTGCCCAAGAACAAATTCGACGTTGGACAAAAGGCGATCGCAGCTTTGGCTTCGGATAACCGCTGGAACTCGTCATCCCGCAACTGCACACAATGGGCAAACACCGATCGCGATCGTACCAACCCTGCACGATCGTAGACATTCAAATATCCGCTGCTGTTGGGGAATAACTGAGCCACTAACTCCACTTCATTCACGTTTTCCGACAAATGCGTGTGCATATAGACATCTGGAAATTCTTCCAGGAGCTTGCCCGCCAGCCGCAGTTGCTCATCGGTAGACGTGACCGCAAAGCGAGGAGTCACGGCATACAAAAGTCGTCCGTTTTTGTGCCATTTGTGGATCAGTGCCTTATTTTCCTGGTAAGAACTTTCGGCAGTGTCCTTCAGAAAATCCGGCGCGTTGCGATCCATGATAGATTTGCCTGCAATCATCCGCAGGTTGCGGCGTTGGGCTTCTTCAAAAAACGCATCCACCGACTGGGGATGAACAGTGGCATAGACTAAAGCCGTTGTCGTGCCATTTTTCAGCAATTCATCTAAAAAGACCTTGGCGACTTTATCGGCGTGTCCCTTGTCTTTGAAGCGTCCCTCAATGGGAAACGTGTACTTGTTCAGCCATTCCAGCAGTTGTTCGCCGTAGGATGCCAGCACTTCCACCTGGGGAAAATGAACATGGGTATCAATGAACCCTGGCATGACCAGATGCCCAGAGTAATCGACGATCGCCACTTCAGGATAGCGATCGTGTAACTCGGTGTAATGTCCCAACTCCCTGACTTTGCCATCCTCCAAAACCAGCAAGCCATCAGCAAAGTAACGCACACACTCGGCTTCGGGCACAAAGAACGGATCGGCAACGAAATCTAGAAATGAACTGCGAAAAGCTTGAATTCCCACGATCTGCTAAATCTTAAAGGTGAATGAACAGTCAAACTTGGTTTTGACCAACGCCCCTGATTCTACACGCATCGATCGCGAATCAAACCCAGAGCTTGCCATTCGTGCAGTGTAACCGATGGGATTTACCAAATCGGTGCATTACGACATCAATATGACCGGTGGTACAATGAACGCCAATTCCACTCGACTCCTGGTCCGATGACTCAAAGTAACGAGAATGGCAGTCGCCTTGATCGCATTGAAAAACTGATGCTGGAAATGGCAACCGCCAGTATCCGGCACGATAACGAATTTAGCCGCATTAACGCCACCCTCGATCGCGTCAGCGAACAGCAAGAGAAGAATTCTCAGCAGATCGAGTCACACGCTCAATTGCTTGAATCAGTGCAACGGCAAATTGAGGCAAACGCCCAACAGATTGAGGCAAACACTCGTCAGGGAAAATTGAATCAGGAAAGTATTCAAACCTTGACTGCAAGCATTCAGGAGTTGCGAAATATGGTCGCCGATTATCTTGAGGGACGATCGCAGACTTAATAGCAACGGCAATATCTGGGATCAGGGAATCATCGCAGATAGGCAACGGTAACGCCTGATCCGCCATCTTCCTTTGCCGCCAACTCAAAGCGATCGACGAGAGAGTGCTGTTGCAGATAGGCATGAACGCCCTGCCGCAGTTTGCCCGTGCCATGTCCATGAATAATCCACAACGCTCCACCCACACTGTGCTGCTCCGACAACGCCTGGTCAATTTTCAATTCCGCATCTGCCACCCGACTGCCGCGAATATCCAACGTATTTCGCGACGTGCGAATGAGGGGTGCTTCCGGTTGTGGTTGCGGCTCCGGCTTCTTCCCTTCTGCCTTCTGCCCTCTGTCTGCCTTCTTGATGTCTACCTTCTCCCCAGTCAATGACTCCACATCTTCCAGCGAAACCGTCATTTTCATCAAGCCAAAGCGGACGGTAATTTCCTCCTCGTCACTTGGGGCGGTCAAAACTTCTGCTGTTTGTCCCAAGCGTGGGATGCGGACACGATCGCCCACTTGTGGACGAAAACCCACTGGTTTCGGCTGAGATTTCTTGTGTTGCGAAGGTAAGTGTTGCTGACTCAGTTCGTTCAGGGCTTCTGTGGCTTGCTGGGCTGCCTGGGCGGTTTGTGGTCCCCGCTGCAACTGGCGAATCACCTGGGCAATATCCCGTTTTGCTTCGGCGATCGCCGCCTGGACTGCCTGTTCTTGCCCCAATTGCAGCGATTTCTCCCGATCCTGAAGCGATGCTGCCTTGCGAGACACTTCCTGGTAGAGCCGTTCCGCGTGTTTCAGGAGTTTTTCTGCCTCTTGCGACTTGGTTTCCTGCTGTTTCCGCTGTTCTTCTAGTCCGGCAATCACCTCATTCACATCTTGAGATGCTCCACCGACATAGGTTTTTGCCGCTTCGATGATGTCTGCCTGCAAGCCTAACCGACTGGCAATGGTGAGCGCATTCGATCGCCCCGGAATGCCCCACAACAAGCGATAGGTCGGCGATAGGGAAACCACATCAAACTCCACCGAGGCATTCTCAAATCGCTCATCCTGATACTTCAATGCCTTTAACTCGCCAAAGTGCGTGGTGGCAATGGTTAATCCGGCATGATCCGCCAGGTATTTCAGGAGCGAGATCGCCAGGGCACTGCCTTCTGAGGGATCGGTTCCAGCCCCGACTTCATCCAAAAGGACGAGGGTGAGGGGTGAGGGGGTGAAGGGGTAAGTTCTGTCAAAATGCGACTGATGCGCCGAATATGACCCGAAAAAGTTGAGAGGCTTTGTTGTAGGGATTGCTCATCGCCGATGTCTGCCAAAATTTGATCAAACCAGGGCAATTCCACAGGCTCCTTTGCCGGAACGAACAACCCCACTTTTGCCATCAGTGCTGCCATTCCCAAGGTTTTGAGCGTGACGGTCTTACCGCCTGTGTTGGGTCCTGTAATCGCCACGACTCGAATGTGAGGCTGAATCACCAGATCGATCGGCACGACTTCCCGTCCTTGTTCATGCTGCTGCTGCCAGATCAACAACGGATGACGGAGTTGGCGCAGGACGATATTCTCCCCTTCCACGAAGCGCGGCGGATTTGCCCCTAACCAGAAGCTGTAACGGGCGCGGGCAGTGGCAAGATCGAGGGTGGTGGAGATCGCGATCAGCCGTTCCAGATCAGGCTTCACTTCTGCGACCTTTTCGCTTAAACGTTGCCGGACTGCTTCCTCTTCTACCTGTTCCTGGCGTTGCAATTGGCGCAGTTGGTTATTGAGGTTAACGGTAGGTTGCGGTTCGATATAGAGCGTTGCCCCACTCATGGAGGCATCATGCACAATACCGGGAATCGCGTCTTTTTGCGGTGCTTTCACTGGCAAGACAAACCGCCCCGCCCGTTGGGTGATGACCTGTTCCTGAATGGCGTTGGCTTTGCGTTGGAGGATGCTGTGCAGAGTGCTGTAAATGCGATCGCGCACCTGCTTTAGTTGCTCTCGAATCCCGGCTAATTTGGGACTCGCCCGATCCAGCACATCCCCATGATCATCAATACAATGGTGAATCTCCTGCTCCAGTTCAGGATAGGTTCGCAAATCTTCAACTAACTCATTCAAAACCGTTAGATCAGGATGATGGTCGATCGTGCGGCGGAGGGTTCTTGCCCCTGCCAATGTTGTCGCAATGGTGAGCAACTCTTGCCCCGACAAAATCCCATGCCGTTCCGCCCGTTCCAGCGCCTCGCCAATGTCCCCAATCCCATCAAAGCTCAAACTGCCCGAAGCTCGACTCTCCAGGTTGTACACTTCCCGCGTTTGTGCCAGCAAAGTCAACGTTTCTGCCCGATGAGCGGGAATCCTCAAATTTTGCGCCGCGATCGCGCCCAACTTCGTCGCCGCAAAAGTTGAAAGGTGCTGACACAACCGCGACCATTCCAGAAGCTCAAGAGTCTCTGCCTGTATCAAATTCTCGCAATCCGTCTCTACTTCTTTATTGTAAGGGGGGAGTAGGAAGGAAGGGGTAGTAGATAGGTAGGTGGGTAGATGGGTAGATGGGTAGATGGGTAGATGGGTAGATGGGTAGGTGGGTAGGTGGGTAGATGGGTAGATGGGTAGATGGGTAGGTGGGTAGGTGGGTAGATGGGTAGATGGGTAGGTGGGTAGATGGGTAGATGGGTAGATGGGTAGGTGGGTAGGTGGGTAGGTGGGTAGGTAGGAAGTGAGGATTACTGAACCACTCATTCGCCCACTCACTCACTCACCCACCCCTCCACTCACTCACCTTCTGTCTTCTGCCCTAAGATAATGATGGGAAGAGTAGGCGAGACGGTTGCGGGGTGCTGCGGCAGTCCGAGGAAAGTCCGGGCTTCCGAAAGACCAAACCTGCTGGTTAACGACCAGTGCGAGCGATCGTGAGGATAGTGCCACAGAAACATACCGCCGATGGTCATTGGTCATTAGTTGCTGGTTATTAGTAAAACAAATGGCGAAGGACAAATGACGAATGACTCACCAGGTAAGGGTGCAAAGGTGCGGTAAGAGCGCACCAGCAGCATCGAGAGGTGCTGGCTCGGTAAACCCCGGTTGGAAGCAAGGCTGAAGGAGCAACGGTTGGTCTTTTACCGGCTCCGACGGGAGGCAACTTCCGTGAGTCCGCTGGAGGTGGCTGGTAACGGTCATCCTAGATAGATAACCGTCCTTTGATTGCATCGCGATCGAGGAACAGAACCCGGCTTATGTCTTACTCTTCCCTCACAAAAAGCCTGATCCTAAAAAAATAACAACACTGATCGTGCTTACTGAACGCAAACGACCTTTGCAACTTAATCGACTGTTCTTACATCCGGTGTCGCCTGGTTGTTAGATGTCTTTATCAAAGTAATGGTCAAGCGGGTGCAAGGATTAATGGAGGTGCTGGGTGGCACACTCCCCGTTGCTCGAAGGTATCGCGTCAAAAGTCTTGATGGCAATCATTTGGCAGCAACCGAACGCCGCTTGAAGGTGCTGCGATCGCTCACCAGTGCGCCCCTGCCGGGTCAGGCACTGGTAATTTTAGATCCAGCGTTGATGTTGGCAATTGATGTGTTTGCCTGTAAGGATGGTCATGCCCAGGAATGGTCGCTGTTGAGTCGGGTGTTGGCAACAGTAGGGAGTGGCGATTTGTGGATTGCCGATCGCAATTTTTGTACCCTGGGATTCCTCTGTGGTCAGCACTGGCGGGGAGCCGCTTTTATGAGTCATCAGGGGCACTGGTATTGTTGGTAGCGATAGCCATCAACCGACGAAAGTTTGGAGGCAGGCACACAGTTAGCATTGCTGAGAACGGTGTGGGATAGGGGATTGGCTTGACTGCGGAAATTAATGCGCCAGACATCAAAAGGTCGAGGCAGGGTGGGTAAAGCAGTTTGCAGAGCCGCGACCGCCAGTTGCACATCCCGGTTGGGATAGTGTGCCAGGAGGAAGGAACTCTGGGTTGCCTCGGTTGGGCTGAGGCGGTGCAATTCCCAGGCGATCGCCATCAGTCGTGTCGTGTGGGCGTGGGTTTTGTGGGGAATGGCGATCAACGTTGGATGCTGGAAAGATTGATGAACGGCAGCGGCAACCTGATCAGGACGATGAGTTCGTTGATAGGCTAAATCGGCAGTTACCGTTATGCCTCCCAGCAAACTAAACAGCACCACCAGGGCGATCGCAACGTTGCCCCGCATCTGCATGGCTTTAATTCCAAAACTGGCAGCGTTGTACTTCCAATAATTGGAGAGCGCCACAGCAAACAGTCCAACCACTCCAGGGAAATAAATAAATTGATAGCGAAAAACGCTAGTGAAGTTGATGCCAAAGCCAAACGTAAGCACAAAGGATAGGACAAAAGCAGCCCCAACAAATCCCCCTATCAGTTGCAGCATCGATCGAGTTTCGGGATCTTGAGCCTGATTCAACCATCCCCGATAGAGCAGTGGGATGCTCCATCCCAGCAGCAGCGCCGCTACGATGCCAAAGAGAATCACCATCCAGGTGGGCACCCCTTGAATCGGCAAGAGGTAGAGCATGGAAATCAATGCGGCGATCGGTCTGAGTAACTGATCAATCCAGGATGAATGATCAAACTCGCCTGCCTGAATCCAACGAGTCAGTTCCGTTCCCCGGATATTCAGCAGCAGCGGGAGCCATGCCAGGACAGCGGTGACTGTCCCGACAGCAACAAGAAGCAAGCGGCGGAAATCGGGAAGGGGGGAGAAAGAAGGGGAGATGGGGGATGGGGGTAGGCTGCGCCACGCTTCGCAAGGGGGAATGGGATTACGCGAAACGCCTTTCAGATTCTCTGATGAGTAGGCAGTCGTGAAAAACCAGAGGATAAAGGCGATCGTTTCTGCCAGTAAAGACAGCAGCACAAAGTAATGGGTTGCAACCCCCAAGCCATTGACAGCAATCCAGAGCAAGCAGAGCCAGAGCGGAATTCTGCGTCCATTCCGAATCCGTCTGGCAACGACCGCCATGCAACACAGGGATGCCAGAATCCACAACACGGCTAAGGTGTAGTGCCGCGCCTCCTGCGCCAGATAAATGCCAAAAGGCGACACTGCCATCAATGCGGCAGCAATCTGACCAATGAGGCGCGATCGAAAAGTTAGCCACCCCCAGGCAAACATCCCCGGAACCGCCAGCACTCCAAACAAAGCTGACAGGCTACGGGCTGCGCCAACGGAGACCAATCCATTATCAGTGGGAAAAAGTTTCAACCAAAGGTGCGTCAGCAGGAAATAGAGCGGCGGATGGTTACTCTCCGTAAACAGGTTTTGAATCACGGTATGCAGCGTTGCTTGCGGATGGGGCTGCAACGGTTGGAGCAATTCGTTCCAGGACAACACCCGATCGAGGGGCACCGACAAAAACCGATTACCCAAACTGAAAACCAAGGTAGAAAATTCATCTGCCCACACAGGCTTGGCTTCTAAATTGGTGAACCGAAGCAACGTCGCGATCGCAATCCAGATAAGCAATAAAAGGAGATGCATTGAGCACACGCGGCAAGTGGCATTCAAAATAGTATAGTGGTGCGAACTGTAAACGATTGCGAATGCTAGCCTCATCCCCTGATCGGTTAAATTTGATGCTAATTGATAGTGATCCTCAGTTTCGCCAAGGATTCGCTACCTGTCTGGCTCAGGATGCTGACCTACAAGTGGTGCTGGAGGCAGATTCGACTCAGGGCGCATTACAAGTTTTGCAGCAGTGGTTCAGCCAGCAGAGTGACTTCGAGAATCGGGATATTGAAAACAATAAAATTTCTTTGAATTTAATTCTTCTCAGCCTGGAGTTGCCTCCTCTCGGTCCGGGAGCGATCTCGCTGTGCCAGGAACTACGCCGCCAATATCCAGAACTGCCAATTTTGACCATGAGCGACACCGCAACCCCTGCACTTTTAGCGGCGGCATTTCAGGCTGGGGCAATGGGGTATTGCCACAAAACAACCGTTACCGTGGATTGGATCGCAGCCATTCGCCAAGTTGCAGCAGGCTATCCATTTTGGGTGCAAGGCATGGGAGCCATGACGCAAACCATCCCATCCCATCCCGTCCCATCCCAACCAACCCTCTCTCAGCCAACCCCTTCGAGTTTGCAACCTGTCTCTCGTCCAGGGTTAGCCGCAAAACTGCGTCAGAACTTACGACAAACTGGCTTAGACCAAATTGATACCGCGATCGCTGAAATCGATGAGCAACTGAAAGCCCCCTCCCTCACCTTCCTCGACTACCTGTTCCTCACCGGACGGCGACGGGAACTCTCCGCATCCCGCTGGCTCATCGATCGCCTGCTTACCCCCCAGCCCACCGAACCCGCAACCCGCACTCCTCAGGGTATCTCCCAAAACACCCGTTCCTCCCCTCCTCCCCCTTTCCCAATCTCCAACCTCCAATCCCCAACCTCCACCGCCTCCAGCCTCTCACCCCAACCCGAAACCACGGCAATTCGCGGCATCCAAGCCACCCTATTTGACACGACCTTCGCCAAACTTCAGTTCGGATTGCGAAACCTGACGGACACGCCCTTGGAAATTGACATCTTGCGGGACGATCGCAAGCGAGAGCTACTGGAAACCGTGCTGCGGCAACTGGAGGAAGTCTTGGCGGAACTCAAGTTTTCCCAGGTGGACAGGGCGCAGTTAACCGACAAGCAAGCCGTCATTTTGATGGATTTGTGGCGAGCGACCACGATCGAGTTTTTTGGGCGCTACGCCACCTTATCCTTGGGCGATTCCCCCACCGATCCCTTAAACCAGGTTGCCGTGGAGATGGTGGATGTTCTGTTGCAAGATGGGGCGATCGTGCAAGCCGACATTTTGAGTAAAATTCCATTGGTGAGCGAGTTTCTGGGGCATTTGTTGTTTCAGGTGCCGCTTATGGTGGATGAAACTGGTTACGCCGTGGGTACGGTGGAAGCAATGCACCGGATGGAAGCCCTGCTGCAAAACCTGATGATTCAAGTTGGCAATGCTGTGATGCAGCCCCTACTCAACCGCTTTGGTAATGTCGTTGCTGTGAAGCAGAGCTATTACGATCGCCGCTTGTTATCGACCCGCGAAATCGAACGCTTTCGGAATAATCTCTCCTGGAAGTATCGAATGCAGCGTTATTTTAAGGAGCCAACCGCAATTTTTGAAAGCCGCTATTGCTTGCTGATTCTAGGCGAGTTAGGCATTGTGCAAGCGTCGATTTATGCTCCTCGCAGCCAGGAGTTAGACGAACTAGCCGGAGTGGGATTGGCAGTAACCTTAGCCCTGGAAGCCCGTGACGCGATCGCCCCTCGTCTACGCTCTGCCATTTCCTTTGTGGGTAGCGGTGTTGTTTACGTGTTGACCGAAGTCATCGGGCGTGGCATCGGTCTCATCGGGCGCGGCATTATCAAAGGCGTGGGCAATGTTGTGCAAGATCCAAAATTTAATCGCAATGGCAACCCAGGGAGGGGAATGGGCAGTCGAGAATGAAGGGCTAAGTTCTAATCTATTTGAGCTAACCTGATGAGACAGGATATCCAGAATCCGAGGAGTCGGGAGTCATGTATTCACATCTGCGTAGAGTTGCTTTGATGGCTGGATTTACGGCAGGGTTGGGCGTGTTGCCGT
This sequence comes from Leptolyngbyaceae cyanobacterium bins.302, assembly GCA_033764965.1. Lineage (GTDB taxonomy): Bacteria > Cyanobacteriota > Cyanobacteriia > Leptolyngbyales > Leptolyngbyaceae > JSC-12. The sequence goes on from JANRIN010000203.1 coordinate 18,708, forward strand.
TTTGCTCATTGCCATCTGCCACCGCTCAAACTCCAGCAACGCCAACCAGCAAAATCACCACCTTCTACGATCGCTACATGGTGGCAGGCTACGAGGCAACCAATCGTCGGGATCATCAAACCGCCTTAACCTACTTCAAACGCGCCCTGGATGAGCGTCCCGACGACACCTACGCCATCCAAGCCATTCGGAATGTGGAAGGATACTTAGGCAAAGCAGCCCCTCCCAGCGTCACTGTGCCCACGACACCCCAAGCGCCTCCCCCCCCCACTGCCAAACCTGCAACCACGAATCCCACTCCCAAGCCTGCGGCAACGACTGACAGCAAGCCCACTTCTACAGCAACCAAACCCACTTCTACAGCAACCAAACCCACTCCAACTAAACCCACCCAATCTACCGCAACTCCTCCTAAAGCGGCACTTCCCAAACCCACAACGGGTAAACTTGCGCCCCCCAAAGCCCCCCCCGCCGCTCAAACCGCCGCTCCTAGCGTCAAACCGCCCGCCGCCGTAGTCTTGGTGCCCGCTGCGCCAACCTCAGATGCTTTCAACGAGCAACAGGCGATCGCTTTGATTAACCGCTGGCTGCAAGCAAAAACCGATGTGTTCGCCCCGCCCTACGATCTGCAACAAGTCGTTGACCTGACCACGGGGGAACTCCTCGCTTCCCTGATTCGCCCCAACGGAGTGTTAGATTGGCTCAAATTGAATCGCGCCTACTTCAGTTATGGTGTGCAGAAAGTTGATTCTGTGGAGCGGTTTGTGGTTGCCCGCGATCGCGCCACAATGGAAATTAACCTCACCGAAGACCGCACCCTTTACTTGAACGGCGCAATCGATCCCAACCGAACGGACTTCTCTAGCCAAAAAGTGCGCTTCACCTTCTCGCTAGATAACGGCACCTGGAAAATTGCCGACTACAAAACCGTCAACGGCTTATTACTGGAACGCGCCATCTTAAGCCCCACCAGTTCAGCCGTTCAGTAGGGTCTGGTCATTGTCGCTGATTGCCCGATCAAACGGCTATCTTGAACACCCAATCCTGATACTGGGCATCGCGATTTTCGGTAATGGCAGTCAATTTGTCGTGGAGTAAGTTGGTGATGGGACGATCGCTGGGCAACGTGTAACTCTCAACGCGCTTGACGGGCGTGACTTTAGCCGCCGTACCGCACAAAAACACTTCATCCGCAATCAACAACTCAGAGCGATCGACCGGACGTTCCACCACCGGAATTCCCAGATCGCGGGCGATCGTCATCACACTGTCGCGCGTAATCCCCTCCAGAATGTCCTGTTCAAATCCAGGCGTGATGATGGTGCCCTGCCGCACTACGAAAATATTCATACCAGACGCTTCGCTGACTTTGCCCTGGGTATTCATCAAAATAGCTTCGTCAAATCCCGACTCCACCGCTTCCGTTTTTGCCAGGGAGGAGGTGATGTAAGCCGCACTGATCTTGCCTCGCAGCGGTAAACTGCGGTCTTCCTGGCGATACCAGGAACTAATCCGGCAAGACACGCCTCCCGGTGGCAGGTAATCTGCCATCTCCAGCCCGTAAATCAAAAAATCCTTTTCAATATTGTGCATCCGGGGAGAAACCCCCAACCCGGAGTTATACACCAGCGGGCGAATATAAAACGAAGTAGTGGGTTTATTTTTTTGCACAAAGTCCACGATCGCCGCCTGAATCTGGCTGGCGGGCAGGTCGTAGCACAAAATTTTGGCGCTGTTGCTGAGCCGCTGGCAGTGGCGATCGAGCCGGAAGAGCAAAACCTGATTAGCATCTTGTGGATCAGGAATACCGCGTAATCCCCCAAACGCCGCCGTTCCATAATGAAGTGCATGGGTGGCAATGGAGATGTTGGCAGCTTCAAACGGCAGGAATCGATTTTGGAAATAGGCGATCGGTAGAAACTTTTCCATGAGTGATCAGTAACAGTTAAGTGAGATGGAGCATAAACATTGTTTTATTTAACTACCACGTCTTAACCATAGCGATGTTTCCCCATAAGAGAATTGCTAGCAAATATAAACATCTGTAACCCGTTCAGTGATAATCTGTTTAGTGGCAATTTTTAAGATTGTTTACCAGTTCACAGTTCGGTTAGCTGAGTCACAGAGTAGGGCGAAAGCATGGTCACCACTACAGATCAGAAAAATATTGGTTACATTACGCAAATCATCGGTCCCGTTGTGGATATCAAGTTCCCCAACGGCAAGATGCCTGAAATTTATAACGCTGTTAGAGTTCGTGGCACGAATCCCGCAGGCTTGGAAGTGAACGTTACCTGTGAAGTGCAACAGCTTCTTGGCGATAACCAGGTTCGCGCCGTATCCATGAGTTCAACTGACGGGTTAGTTCGCGGCATGGAAGTGGCGGATACCGGTGCGCCGATCAGCGTTCCCGTGGGTACAGCCACTCTCGGTCGGATCTTTAACGTACTCGGCGATCCTGTAGATGAAAAAGGGGATGTGGGTGCGAGTGAATACTTCCCCATTCACCGTCCCGCTCCCAAGCTAACGGACTTGGAAACCAAGCCTTCTGTATTTGAAACCGGCATCAAAGTGGTTGACTTGCTGACTCCCTACCGCCGGGGCGGCAAGATTGGGCTGTTTGGAGGGGCAGGGGTTGGCAAAACCGTCATCATGATGGAATTGATCAACAACATTGCAACTCAACACGGCGGAGTGTCGGTGTTTGGTGGGGTAGGCGAACGGACCCGCGAAGGGAACGACCTCTACAACGAAATGATCGAATCTGGTGTCATCAACAAAGACAATCCCAGCGAGTCGAAGATTGCGCTGGTATATGGTCAGATGAACGAACCACCCGGTGCCCGGATGCGGGTTGGGTTGTCTGCTTTGACAATGGCGGAATATTTCCGGGATGTGAACAAGCAAGACGTACTCTTGTTTATTGACAACATTTTCCGGTTCGTCCAAGCAGGTTCGGAAGTGTCTGCGCTCTTGGGACGGATGCCTTCTGCGGTCGGATACCAGCCCACCTTGGGTACGGACGTAGGGGATTTGCAAGAGCGGATCACGTCTACTAATGAAGGTTCAATTACCTCCATTCAAGCGGTATACGTGCCTGCGGATGACTTGACTGACCCGGCTCCCGCCACCACCTTTGCTCACCTGGATGGAACGACAGTACTGTCCCGTGGGTTGGCTTCTAAGGGGATTTATCCCGCTGTGGATCCCTTGGGTTCGACTTCCACCATGCTGCAACCCAACATCGTGGGCGATGACCATTATCAAACAGCCCGTGCTGTGCAATCTACCTTGCAGCGCTATAAGGAATTGCAAGACATTATTGCGATTCTGGGTCTGGATGAACTGTCTGAGGACGATCGCCTGACTGTAGCCCGTGCCCGCAAGATTGAGCGTTTCCTGTCTCAACCCTTCTTTGTGGCAGAAGTGTTTACCGGTTCTCCTGGGAAGTACGTGACCCTGGCAGACACCATTAAAGGCTTTAAGCAGATTCTGTCTGGCGAACTGGATGAGTATCCAGAGCAAGCCTTCTACATGGTCGGTAGCATCGACGAAGCGATCGCCAAAGGCGAAAAGCTGAAAGCTGAAGGTAAATAGGGGTTAGGGGTTAGGGGTTAGAGGTTAGTTCTGCGCCTAGCTCCTAGCTCCTAGCTTCTACCACCTAATTCCTGATTTATCCACTCCAAAATATAGATTTATGGCTCTAACTGTGCGTGTAGTCGCTCCCGACAAAACGGTTTGGGATTCGGAAGCTGAAGAGGTGATCTTACCCAGCACCACTGGACAATTGGGTATTCTATCGGGGCACGCTCCGTTGTTGACGGCTCTAGATACGGGTGTCATGCGAGTTCGGGCAGAAAAAAACTGGATTCCGATCGCGCTGATGGGTGGTTTTGCCGAAGTTGAAAATAACGAAGTCACTATTTTGGTGAATGGGGCAGAACGGGGCGATGCGATCGACAAGGAAGAAGCTCGTGTTGCCTTTACCGAAGCTCAAGCAGAGTTTAGCAAGGCTCAACAGAGCGGTTCTCGGCAAGAGTTTGTCAAAGCAACTCGTACCTTGAAGCGTGCCCGTGCGCGTTTCCAGGCAGCAGGCGGAATGGTCTAAAGCGTTAACAAGCACACTCTCTATGCCTGACTGCCTTCAGAACCTCTCCTTGATCAAGGAGAGGTTCTGTTTTTTGTTGATGCTGACGTAAATCTCAGAGGTTTGACTAAAAATAGGCGTAATTACCCGTGGTAACGCTTAAATCTCCGAGGCTTTAGGAGATTTCTGGTAAATAATCTACCCGCTGTCTGCGGCTCAGCTCAGCCAGCTTGCACCTTGAGCGAAGTCGAAAGGTAATCTCTTTTCTGGAAATCGCCTTAGCTAAGGATAAGGAATGAGAATTAATTAACATCGAGAAGTTGTCATTCTTCGCTCATCGCTCAGAATCGCAGAGATGCTTCACTTCGCTCTACTTGTTCAGCATGACAAACTCCGGATGGTATTGACTTCACGATTCTAAATTGCGTAAATTCTAGTCACTGTAAACTCTACTCGCTTGCAAACACGTCTTTAAACAGATGTTCCACTGTTCGTCGTGCAGCGGCAAATCCCCCATCAAAGTAAATTCCACCAATCACCGCTTCTAAGGTTTCTGCCAGCACCATTGGATCATCGTAAGCTCGTCGTTCTTTCTCCGCCTGACTCAGCTTCACCATAAATCCAACTCCCACCGCCTGCCCAATCCGCGCCAGATTCTCGATTTGTTTCAATGCCAGCTTTTGAGTCACGATCGCCTGTTGGCTGAAATGCCCCTGCCGAATCAACAGTTCAGTTAACACCGTATCCAACACCGCACTCCCCAATAAACTGTAGGCTTGCTGATCTTCGCAAGGTTGCAGTTGTTCCAGGGCATAAGCGGGACTGGTGAGCGATCGCTTCAGCAGTTGTTTGTCGAAGAAGAAATAATCTAGGTGGTCTTCTAATGTCATGGGTTGTTGGGGGATGGGGGATAGGGAATAGGAGTTAGGGATTAGGGGTTAGGGAGTGACGAATGACAAATAACCAGGTTAGGCGAGGGAGTAGGTGAGTGGGGATTAAGTTTAGGATTCCATTAATCTCTTGCTGACAAACACATAAAGAAAGGTAACGGTAGCGCAACAAACCAGATTTTTTGGTGTAGTAAGGTCATACACCACACTATGGTAAGCGTTGAACAAATGAGAGATGCCAGAGCAACGGTTGCCAGACAATTAGAAGAAGCTGGCTGGTCAATTACTATGCCACCTCCCAACACGGCTGGGTACGATTTTGAAGC
>JANRIN010000204.1:0-24279 GCA_033764965.1 Leptolyngbyaceae cyanobacterium bins.302
TGATTGACTGACACAATTCCTGAAACTCCTTGAGCACCGTAGGTTGCGGTTAGCGACAGCGTAACCCAACAGGATCAGGACTATCGTTGGGTTTTACGCTGTTCAACCCAACCTACCAAAGAAGATGTGTCAGTCAACCAGGTTGTGTCAGTCAATCAGGTTGAAACCCTTTTCCAGTCAGTCCTCCTGTCAGTTTTATCAGTTTTAACTGACTTAAGTTTTTAGCCCAAACGTTAGTTAGGGCGACTGTTGAAAATGGTACAAGACCTAAGTTTAGAACAATGTAATGTTTGCAAATCAAAAAAGAGGATGTTTTGGCATCCTCTTTCGAATTGAAACTATCTTAAGCTGAAATTATTGCGATCGTGTCACAGCAAAACCAAGCTAGGACGCAGATGTAGGTTGAGGTTTGTGCTCACCCTGCTCCATTGGCTTGCGGATATACTTGCCATCAGATCCACGAGTGTAGATTTCGTTATGCTCAATGCTTTGCCATGCCACCCGCATTGCGGCATCCCGATCGCCATTGTTTTCAAAAATGCTGTTGTAAGCAGCAATGAAAACTTGTTGAGCATCTCCGGGTAGAGCATCACGCACATCTTGAGGCAGCGTGTCTACTGTCAATTCACCTTGAGAGGCATCAGGGCTTTGAGTTTTGCCCTGTTCACCCGCACCCGCATACTCGTTAATCGCTTCTTCTACTTCAGGAATCTCTGCTGCATTTTCGCCTTGATAATTTTTAATTGCATTCTCGTCCATATAATCCTCCAAATTTGTTAAACACATACTTTCTGAAAACGATTGTAGGAAGCCTGCTATTTTTTCTCCTCTTTCAAATGAAGGAGAATTATCTACTTCTAAGGTTTCAATTGGGAGAGTCATTGGTTATTGGTCATTCGCCATTGGTCACTGCCGCAATGGGTGACAGTCATAGAAAGTTGGTAAAGACTACCTTCACGCTGTATCTCTTTCAGGGATGGGGCATCAGAAGTGTCTGAAGGATAAATTAGCCACTCATGAATCATCAGTGATTTGCGAAGGGTGAGTAACCAATGACAAATGACAGATAACGAATGACAGATGACGAATAACAACACTAAATCAAAACTGAATAACGAAAAGATTTAATACAAATAAAAATTCTGTAGAGATGCTAGTTAAAACATCTCTACAGAATCAAGATCACACTGACACGAGACTTTATTTATAACCCTAGCAGCTCATCTAATTCATTCAAAGCGTCACAGGTTGGTGGTTTAGATTTTGGCTGGGGTACTGGCATGATATCAATCAGTGGTTCAACCAGAGAACGCTCATTTGTGCGTCCAGCGTGACGGCTGAGATACTCATCAGCATATTTGCGAAAAACCGCTTCGACTGCTGCTCTGGCGTTTTTTAGTCCCCACTCTTGAGCAATCAGTTCTGCTTTTTCTAGCACATCCTGACTTAGCCTTATCTTGTTGTCATACATAGCTGTAACCCTTCTGCGATCGGATACAAACCACGGACATTGGCAAATTGTGGGTCGGGAATGACCGCAAACAACTTGCGTCCTGCCAATCGTTCGGTGATGAGATGGGAGCCACCCCCTGTCACCAGGAAGCGGGTAACTCGCGCCATGTAGGGGGTGTACTGAGCTTTCACAGTTTGGAAGATACCCCGGAACCAGGGATCGAGGTACTCTTCCAGCCAGGGTGCCCAAGACAGACCGGTATCAGCGTAGGAGTGTCCGGCTTTGAAGCCATCCATAACCAGACCCGGATCCGCCGTGGTGCCCAGGGGATCGGTGAGGCGACGATCGAAACTGATAGAAGCTGCAAGCTCGTAAGAACCGCCCCGATCCATCACGTTTTCATCGATCACTTCCCCTTCCGCATCCACTAAGCGAGTCAACCAGGTGCCTCCCCCAATGTCAACGACGATAGTGTAGCCGCTATCGGGAATTAGACCCAAACGTTGAGCATAGAAATAAGCGCCCATGCCTTCCCGTTCCACCTGAACTTTGTCCACGGTGACTCGAAAAGGAATGCCATTGCGAGTAAATTCATGCACGCCCATTAGTTGCGATTGCAGAGCCGCTTCGTTTCGGAATAGCTCTGGGGTGGAAATGTGCAAATTCAGGCTAAATTCTGACTTCCCATCCCACGGCTCCAAGCAAGCATAGAGATGCAAGCGAGCCAGTTCTACCTTATTTTCAATCACGGTTTGCTGCTGACGGCGGTACTTGTAAGCCTGAGAGCCAAAGTGATACCGCGTTCCATCCGCTAGTTCTAACAAAGGGGATGAATCTGTGAACCGAACAGGATCGCGTCCTTGAGGAAGTTGATAGTGAACCGATCGTACCGCTTTGGGGCTATTGGTGCCGTCCCAAAACTTCAGGTCATAGTTTCCAGCATCTAATGCTAAAGTGCGAGTAGAGATGCCAGGAGCCGCAGGTTCCTTAACCGCCTTAGCTCGTCTGGTTTCTGTGGAAGTCATGATAGGTCTCCAAAAATGTTGCGAAATGCAGTTTTGCGAAAGTTGGACATACCACAGGTAGTGGCAACATGACGAATTTAATTGTTGTAGCCCTACCACTAGAGTCGATTCATTCTATATCAAGCTTTCTCATTTGCTGACATTTGTCCCCAGTTGCGGGCAAAAGTCCTCAAGTACAAGGGTACTATAATCTGACGCTTTACAGTCTGTCAACTGATTTCCTTTTCTAGAGATTCATCAAAGCTGGTTTAACGTTTGCGATCGCGCCCCGTTCTATGAGTTTGCGAATTTACGGTAATCGTGCCCTCAAAACCTTGCCTGGACAGGAAACTCGCCCCACGCTTGCCCGTGTGCGTGAAGCAGTGTTCAACATCTGGCAGGGGACGATCGCGGATTGCCGCTGGCTGGATCTGTGTGCAGGAACGGGGGCAATGGGGGCGGAGGCGTTGTGTCAAGGAGCAGCCCTGGCAATCGCGATCGAACAATCTGGGCGTGCCTGTGGCATCATTCAACACAACTGGCAGCAAGTGGCTCAGGCAGAGCAAGCTTTTCAGGTTATTCGCGGGGATGTGGTGAAGAAGTTGCCTACGTTAGCAGGACAAACGTTTGACCACATTTATTTTGATCCGCCCTACGCCAGCGAGATCTATCAGCCCGTGGTGCAGGCGATCGCGCAACTCAACTTGCTGGCATCGGATGGTGAGTTGGCGATCGAGCACAGCAGCGATGCCCACAACCTCACTCTTCCCGAAACCCTGGAAATTTGTCGCCAGAAGATCTATGGCAGCACCGCCCTAACGTTTCTTCAAGTTAAACCAACAAAATAAATCTTTCTCCAAAAAAGAATTAAGATTTATACACCAGTGAGTGGTTCCAAGGGGGTTGGTTGGATCTCCGGCTGCTGAACTAACGCTTTGCCCTATTTTTTGTTCTATTTGCAGTGGTAGTTTGTGTTTTGTGGTCATGCTTAATTCTTAAAGAATGGCGGGTAATTTGATGAATCAGTGCTTAGACTTAGGTAGGATTCAGATTGCTCTCATCTGGCTGGCGTATCCGTCAACGAATAGGCAGCAATCCATCCCTCTGAAGGACTATGGCGCGATCGTATGACTCATTCGATTCAACAAGAACCTGCCCTGCAACCGCTGGATGAATATAACCAGGCGCTGATGGCTCATGTACATCCGCCTGATTGGGTTGATCCGCAGCCAGCCGATTGTTATGACCTGGTGGTGATTGGGGCGGGTACGGCTGGATTAGTAGTGGCGGCGGGAGCGGCGGGGTTGGGGTTGGGGTTGAAGGTTGCTTTGATCGAAAAAAGCTTGATGGGAGGGGATTGTTTGAATGTGGGTTGCGTCCCTTCCAAGTGTATAATTCGTTCCTCGCGAGTTGTGGCTGAAATGCGAGATGCTCTTCCCTTCGGCATTCAGCCCCCTGAAAAGATCAACATTGATTTTGCTGCTGTCATGCAGCGGATGCGAAAAGTTCGGGCAGACATTAGCCCCCACGATTCTGCCGATCGCTTCCGCAAGTTAGGAATTGATGTTTTTTTGGGCAGAGCCGAATTTGTTGATAGGAAAACGATCGGCGTGAATCATCGCCAAATCCGTTTCAAGAAAGCCGTGATTGCGACGGGGGCGCGGGCTACGGCTCCAGATGTTCCTGGATTGGCAGCAGCAGGATATCTGACCAATGAAACGGTTTTTTCCCTGACAGAGCGTCCGCAACGATTGGCGGTAATTGGTGGGGGACCAATTGGGTGTGAGTTGGCTCAAACCTTCCAGCGATTGGGGAGCGATGTTGTAGTGCTGCATAAAAACAGTCACTTACTCGATCGCGAAGATGCAGACGCTGCCGAAATTATTCAACAAAAGTTTTTGCAAGAGCAGTTAAGGCTGATTCTGAATTGCACTCTGGAAAAAGTTGAAACAAATGGTCAGGAAAAAATTATTCACTATCGCCAGAATGGTTCCCAAGCATCGATTGCAGTAGATGAAATCTTAGTCGGAGCAGGGCGATCACCCAATGTGGAAGGGCTAAATCTGGCAGCAGTTGGAGTGGATTATGATCCCCGTAAAGGCGTGGTTGTGAATGACCATTTGCAAACCTCGAATCCTCGCATTTTTGCAGCGGGAGACATTTGCATGAACTGGAAATTTACCCATGCGGCGGATGCGGCTGCTCGGATTGTGATTAAAAACACCCTATTTGCGCCCTTTGGCTTGGGGCGGAGTAAACTCAGCGATCTCGTCATGCCCTGGGTGACTTATACAGATCCAGAAATTGCCCACGTCGGATTGTATGAGCCGGAAGCTGAGGCAAAAGGATTGGACACTACCACGATTAAAATTCCTTTTGCGGATGTCGATCGCGCTCTAGCCGATGGCGAACCAGAAGGCTTTGTCAAAATTCTGCACAAACGCGGTTCTGATCAGATTTTGGGAGCAACGATCGTCGCGCGTCATGCCGGGGAGATGATTAGTGAAGTGACGTTGGCGATCGTGACGAAACAAGGGCTCAGTCCCCTTTCTGGCGTGATTCATCCCTATCCCACTCAAGCCGAAGCGATTAAAAAAGCTGCCGATGCCTATCGCCGCACTCTGTTAACACCTCGAACTCAATCTTTCCTAAAACTACTTACAAAATTTAGTTAGCCAACCATTATGAGTTATCTAGAAACCACTGCACAAGTTTACGCAGAAGCGGCTGAGACTCCCCAGGCAGGGCTATGCTGCGTCAGTACTCCGCCTCTGCGCCTACCCGAACTCAAGATTCCTCAGATCATGCAGCAGATGAACTATGGCTGTGGTTCCACGGTGCATCCTGCCGAATTGTTTGGTGCGCCAAAAGTGCTGTATATCGGCGTAGGGGGAGGCATTGAGGCGCTTCAGTTTGCCTACTTTTGTCGCCAGCCAGGAGGAGTAATTGCGATCGATCCGGTGCCTGAAATGAGAGCCGCAGCGACTCGTAATTTGCAACTGGCAACTCAGGATAACGCCTGGTTCAAGCCGGAGTTTGTGCAAATTCTCGATGGTGATGCCTTTACTTTGCCGATTTCAGATGCCTCGGTTGATGTGGTAGCGCAAAATTGTTTGTTTAACATCTTTGAACCGGATGATTTGCAACGGGCACTGGCTGAAGCCTATCGAGTGCTAAAGCCGAGGGGACGACTGATCATGAGTGATCCGATCGCTACGCGCCCTATTCCCGCCCATCTCCAGCAGGATGAACGGCTCCGCGCTATTTGCTTGTCTGGAGCGCTGACCTACGACGAGTATATTCAACAACTGGTGGCGATCGGGTTTGGTCAAATCGACATTCGCGCCCGTCGCCCTTATCGCTTGCTGGATCCCCACAGCTATGACCTGGATGCCCCACTCTTATTAGAAAGTTTGGATTCGGTGGCTTACAAAGTCCCAATTCCTGAGGATGGAGCCTGCGTTTTTACAGGTAAAACAGCTATTTATGCCGGAACTGAACCGACCCTGGACGATCAAGCGGGGCATCTGCTGCAACGGGGCATTCCTTTAGCCGTGTGCGACAAAACTGCGGCGAAGTTAGCGCTGCAATTTCCGCAAGCAGTAATTGTAACCGATTCAACCTGGCACTATAGCGGTGGAGGCTGTTGCTAGGCTTCAGAGGACTTTACCCATGTCACTAGATTTTTTTCAAAATTCTTTTCAAAACATTTTGCAGTGGATTGATGGACTGGGGTTATTTGCTGGAGCCGCTTTCATTACTATTTATATGATTGCAACGGTGGCATTTCTACCCGGTTCAATTCTGACGTTAGGAGCGGGTGTCGTCTTTGGTGTGATCATAGGTTCAGTTTATGTTTTGATCGGGGCGACTTTGGGTGCGCTCGGGGCTTTTTTGATTGGACGCTATTTAGTGCGAGATTGGGTCAGCAAGAAGATTTCAGACAATGAAAAATTTACGGCGATCGACCAGGCTGTGACTCAAGCTGGATTCAAAATCGTGTTGCTGACTCGGCTTTCGCCTGTTTTTCCGTTTGTGCTGCTGAACTACGCTTTTAGTATCACGGGAGTTTCGCTCAAAGATTACGCCTTGGGCTCGATCGGGATGATTCCTGGCACCATCATGTATGTCTACATCGGCTCTCTGGCTGGCGATCTGGCTCGGCTTGGGATGAATAACCAACCCACAAGCCCCACCATTCAATGGGCAATTCGGGTAATTGGCTTAATTGCCACCATTGCCGTGACCCTGTATGTCACTCGTATTGCTCGCGAGGCATTGGCTGAAACCGTGAAGGAATAGAAGTTGGACAGATCCCCATCTTCGACTCTTACTCCTCCCTCAGCACATTCACTGGCTAACGTCGCTCCGTTCGGGATTACAGCGATCGCACACACCATGTACGGTGACTTCGTACTCGTCGGCGTGTAAACCTTGCCGCACCTTGGTAAGGTTTAAGGTTGCAAAGGTTGTCCAGGAAATATCTTCAATTACGCCACAGCAACGGCAGCGAAAATGATGGTGGCGATCGATATTCGCATCGTAGCGCGTTACCCCTGGCTCCAGGAGCACTTCCCGGACTAACCCCGCAGATTGCAAAGCTTGCAACGATGTATAAATCGTTGCCTGAGAGGAGACTGGAAATTCCTGATTCAGATCATGCAGGAGTTGATCGACCGTAGGGTGATCTTGGCGCGACAGCAAGTTAGCATACACCGCAAATCGTTGAGGTGTTACCCGTAAGCCTTTCTCTTTCAAGGCTTGCACGATAATATCCTTCTGGTTGCCCATCGCCAAATCATTCACGCATTACCCATGATTATAAGACTTCGCTCTTAAGATAAAAAGCCTAAACAGATCAATTCTTCAATTTAAGTATTTATTTTCATTGACTTATTCCTAACTCAGAATTATTCTGATTTACAGCGAGTTGATTTTTTAGCTACGCCCTGAAATCCAAAATCACCAAGTTGAGAGGTTTTTTTATGGTTGCAGTAACACGAGTTCCCGATGCTGTGTTCAAAACTCGGGTGAGAGACGAATCCATTCCTGGTCCCAACCCTTTCCGTTGGCAAGATCGCACCACTGACGACTTGTTTGCCGGTAAGCGTGTGGTTGTCTTCTCTTTGCCTGGAGCCTTCACTCCCACCTGCTCCACCAGCCACTTGCCTCGCTATGAAGAACTGTACGATGAAATTAAAGCGCAAGGCGTAGACGCAGTGATCTGTATCTCTGTAAATGATGCGTTTGTCATGTTCCAATGGGGCAAACAGCAAGGCGCAAACCATGTGTTTCTGCTACCAGATGGCAATGGTGAGTTCACCCGCAAAATGGGGATGTTGGTAGACAAATCCAATCTCGGCTTTGGGATGCGTTCCTGGCGCTACTCAATGGTGGTGAACGATCGCACGATTGAAAAAATCTTCATTGAAGATGAGTACGGCGATAACTGTCCCACCGATCCCTTTGCCGTGTCGGATGCGGACACCATGCTGGCGTACCTGAAGAGCGTCAAAGTATCCGAGCCTGCAACAGTAGCATAGAGGAGTAGGGAGTAGGTGGGTAGGTGGGTAGGTGGGTAGGTGGGTGAGTGGACGGATTGGAGCATTAGGCGACGTGATTGGTACAAGCTTCTGACTCATTTGCTGACTCACCTACTCACCCACTCGATCACCCACCCTCTAATCCCTGCTGCTTAACAAATTATTTTTGAGGGAGCTATGAGTTACGACTACGATTTATTTGTGATTGGAGCAGGTTCAGGGGGAATTGCTACTGCTCGGCGAGCCGCAGAATACGGAGCGCGGGTGGGTATTGCCGAGTACGATCGCCTGGGTGGAACCTGTGTGAATCGGGGTTGTGTTCCCAAAAAATTGATGGTCTATGCCTCTCACTTCCCTGATTTGTTTGAAGAAGCACGGGGTTATGGGTGGAGTGCCGCGCAAAGTTCCCTGAATTGGGAAACGATGATTACCGCTGTGAATAACGAAGTCGATCGCTTAAACGGCATTTATCAAAAAATGCTGGATAGCTCGAAAGTGGAAGTGTTTCGGACTCGGGCAAAATTTGTCGATCCACACACGATCGACTTAGGCGACAAGAAAGTGACTGCCGACAAAGTTTTAATTGCAGTGGGCGGAAAACCTTACTTACCGCATATCTTAGGCATTGAACACGCCATCACCTCAGATGATATTTTTCACTTGAAAGAGCAACCAAAACGCATTGTCATTATTGGTGGTGGATATATTGGTTGTGAATTTGCCTGCATCCTGAATGGTTTAGGAACTGAAGTGACTCAAGTCATTCGGGGCGATCGCATCCTGCGTGGGTTTGACGAGGATATTCGCGCCGAGATCCAGCAGGGCATGATGAATCATGGCATTAACGTGCTGAAAGGAATTCAACTGATTGCGATCGAAAAATGTGATCAGGGCGTGATTGTCTCAGTCGGAACAGGCGATACCGCAGAAACCGTCGTCGCCGATGCAGTCAGTTTGGCAGCGGTGGGACGCAAACCTAACACTCGCGACTTGGGCTTAGAAAATACGGGTGTGAAGTTGCGGGATGGAGCCGTTTTGGTAGATGAATACAGCCAAACCGCCGAGGAGAATATTTTTGCGGTTGGTGATTGCACCAATAAAGTTAACCTGACTCCAGTTGCCATCAACGAAGGGCGCGCCTTCGCCGACACGGTGTTTGGCGGCATTCCCAGAGTCATGAGTTACGAGAATATTCCTACTGCGGTATTCACTACGCCGGAAGCGGCAACCGTTGGGCTGACGGAAATTGAGGCAAAAGCCAAGTATGGGGACGATATGAAAGTGTTCTACACCCGCTTCCGTCCGATGTACTACACCCTAGCAGGCAAGGACGAAAAGACCATGATGAAGGTGATTGTTCATGCGTCTACGGATAAGGTCGTAGGTGCTCACATGGTGGGACCGAGCGCCGCCGAGATTATTCAAGGCGTGGCGATCGCCCTCAAATCTGGTGCAACCAAAGCCAACTTTGATGCCACGGTGGGCATTCATCCCAGTGCTGCTGAGGAATTTGTGACCTTGCGAAACCCAGTTCGGTAGCGAAGTTGGTAAGCCACTAGCCTTCCTGCCTCACCACACGAAACCCAATGTCGTACAGGTTACTGTCCTTATCTGCCCGACTACGGAAGGCAGAACGACAAGCTCCGGGGCTGGTGTTCCAGGAACCTCCTCTGAGCACGCGACGGGACGGATTTCCGCCAGACATCCACGCAGTTCCGTCCTTCGGTGCATTGTCGTAGTGATCGTGCCAGGAGTCAGCACACCATTCTCGAATCAAGCCGTGCATCTCCAGCAAGCCAAAGTTGTTGGCAACCCCAAAGCTGCCGACATCCGTCGTCTCCCGGCGATCGCAGCCTGTGGGTCCCTTGCCATAAAACCCCTTACTGCACAGCTTGCCGTCGTATTCCCAATTCACGCCAGAGTAGTTGGCTAAGTCCGTTGTAATTGTCTCACCAAAATGAAAAGGCGTTTGAGTTCCCGCCCGGCAGGCATATTCCCACTCGGCTTCTGTCGGTAGGCGATAGGGCTGCTGCGTAAATGCTGACAATCGGGCACAAAACTCGATCGCATCATGCCAGGAAACTTGCTCTACTGGACGATTTGCCCCGGAGAAACAAGAGGGATTGGGAGACAAACGGCGTTGGATTTGTGGCAAAGCGGCGATCGCCCCCCACTGCACCTGAGTAACGGGAGTGCGGCTCATCCAAAAGGGAGCGATCGTCACTTCATGCAGCGGACTTTGGTTAGGTTGCCAACCCTCTTCGGTTTTTGGTGCGCCCATCAAAAAGCGTCCGCCTGGAATGGAAACTAGCTCCAGTTCAATTCCATCCTTCAACAATTCCAGCCAACCCGAAGCCACCTGCTGAATGCACTGGATGGGTTGCCCCGTTGGATCAACGGTCAGAACTTCAAACTCAACTTTAGATGAGAACTCATCGGGCATAAGAATCCACGCGATCGAAGGAAACACAGGCACAGTTAAACTTCAGCATGGAGCTTTGCCGGAAGCAAGAGACGATGCTCATTTTTATGCCATGTTGTTCTCGATCGCCCAACGAGCCAGTTCAGTTCGGTTGTGTAACCCAGTTTTGCCCAGCATATTGCTCACATGACTCTCGATCGTGCGCTGGCTGACATTGAGTTCATCCGCAATCTCGCGGTTCGCCATGCCACGAGCCACAAACTGCACCACTTTCAACTCTGTCGGAGTCAATTCCACATCAAATGGAACCTGGATTTTAGGAGCATTGTCATTTGCTTTACCGGTTCGCTCAGACATCCGCGCCGCCTGCTTCAAAGATGACTCCACCTGAGCCACCAACTCTTCTGGCTCAAACGGCTTCACCATGTAAACATCAGCGCCAGTGTTTAGCCCTTTCACCCGATCCTGACTTTGCCCTTTGGCAGATAGGAACAAGACCGGAATCCAGCTTGTACGAGGATCTTCCCGGACGTGCCGCACCAGCGAATAGCCATCCATCTCTGGCATCATGACATCACAGATGATCATATCTGGAGTCTCGTGTTCCAAAACCTCTAAGGCTTCTCGCCCATTCTCGGCGGTAACAACTTCGTATCCCCGAAACTCCAGGTAATCTTTCACTAACAAAATCAGGTTAGGGTCATCATCGATCAGCAGCAATCGTCTGTGACTTCCGGCGCTGGTTTCTTTCATGCGTGCTACTCACCTATTCCTGGATACAAACGGTTAGAATCACCAAAACTTATCTAAAATCACCAAAACTTATCACTCACGCCTCTTATGCCTAGCTGCCACCCAGCAGTGAATTGCTTCAGCACCGAGTTTGTGTAAATGCCTGCTCACCATTTTAAGCAGCTTCGCAGAATTCACCTTACTTTCAATAAATCTTATACCCTGATAGCTACATCTTACTTATGGATAATGTGCCGCTCACCATTATATTTACAAAGCCTGGATCGAGCATTTTTTGAGTTATGGCTTTGGTCAGAGCGCTTAGGACGAGGAAAAGTTGCAAAGCCAATGCTGGGTCAGCGTCCTGACTCGCCTTCGCCATATACATAGCGAAGGACATAACGCCATTTAACACCATATTTTTGTGACACGCCCCTGGATCTTCTTCCCGAACCAGGGGGTATTGGCAGAAAGAGACTTGAGCGATCGCGGCTCCACCTCCCACTCCTGATGCGGATCAAACAATATCATTTCCCCGGGTTTATTCAACTCGATCGCCGGAGGAGATTGCTGAAGACATTGGGCAGGACGAGTGCTGAGGGCTGTCCACAACTCTAGAGCCGTCCAGCGGTTGAGTTCAACAAAGGTATGCCAGAGCAAGGGCAGCACCAGTTCGAGACCGATCGCTCCGTTGGGAGCTTCGGCAAAGGCAACGGTTTTCTCTTCGTAGGAGTAGGGGCTATGGTCGATGGCGATCGCGTCTAACACTCCTGCTTGCACTGCGTGACATAATGCCAGTTGATCGGCAGGCGTACCCAAAGGGGGATTGAGCTTCAAGTTGGGATCATAGGACTGGATAGCGGTTGTGTTCAGCAATAAGTGCATCCAGGTGGTACTGGCACGAATGGGCACTCCCTGCGCTTTGGCAGCACGAATCAACTCCACACCGCGAGCCGTAGAAATTCGCATGAAATGCACTGGGGTTCCGGTTTCTGCCACACACTCCAGCAGAGCCGCCAGAGCCGTTGTTTCGGCGATCGCAGGAATTCCGGGTAGACCCAGCACGATCGAATCATGCCCTTCCCGCATCACGCCATTCCCCGTCAGTTCTGGGTCACACGCCCACAGCAAAACGGGCTTACCGAGGGGATGCAGGTATTCCAGCATCCGCCGCACCAAAAGCAAATTGGCGATCGGTCTGCCATCCCCAAAACCTACAGATCCTGTCAGCGCCAGTTCTGCCAATTCGGTCATCTGCTGTCCTTTGACATCCAGCGTCAGGGCTGCCCAAGGCAGGAGGGAGGGAGTGGGTGGGTGGAGGGGTGGAGGAGTGGAGGGGTGAGAAGAGGAATTTGAATTTTGAATTTTGAATTTTGAATTCTGCTGTTCCAAAAACCAGGCAATACTGGCAGGATTATCCAAGGGTGGCAGGGTGCTGGGCAGAATGGCAACCTGGGTGAAGCCTCCAGCGGCAGCAGCATGAGCCAGAGAATCCAGGGTTTCTCGTTCTTCAAAGCCAGGTTCACCGGAGCGGCTGTAAAGATCGACTAGCCCAGGTGCCAGGATCATGCCGCGACAGTCGAGGATGCTGGTGTCAGTCGGGAGATCCGTGATTCGGTCGGCAATCTGCCTGACGCTGCCTGCTTCAATCAAGACATCCGCAATGCGATCGGTTTGCGAAACTGGATCGATGAGGCGAACTTGTTGAAGCAATTCGGGCATTTAAAGCGCTCCTGCCGCAGTTTTATCGAGAACGCCCCCTTCTAAGTGAGCCGTGCTGTTGATGCAGGTTAAAACGGGTTGGCTCCCAGCACCAGCGTAATCAATCACGCTTACGGCTCCGTTGCCCTGTTTGAAGCTCCAGAAGTTTTTTGGCTCTAAGCCCAGGAGATAACAGAGCAGCGCTTTGTTCACAGCGTCGTGGGCAACAATGAGGGTGATGCCCGGTTCTGGGCGATCGAGGGTGGTTTGCAGAATGCTGTTCCAGGCAGCGATCGACCGATCCCAGACTTGCTGTAAGTTTTCGCCTTCGGGCATTTGCACCGCTTCCGGGGTTTGTTGCCAACGCTGGAGTTCACCGGGAAACTCCGCTTCAATTTCCGCTTCCAACTTGCCTTCCCACAGTCCGTGGCTGATCTCTCGTAGATTATCCTCTAGCTCTAACTCCACATCCGGATGGTGTTGCAGAATAATTTCGGCGGTTTCCTTGGGGCGCAACATGGGACTGGTGACAGCGTAACGAATCGGCACGTCTTTTAGATATGTTGCCGCTTGATTGGACTGCGATCGCCCATTGTCATTCAAAGGCACGTCGATTTGTCCCTGAAAGCGCTTCTGGCGGTTCCAGTCCGTTTCCCCATGCCGCACTAATAGGAAGCGAGGTCCAGTGTAATTCTTTTTCGTTTTGGGTAGGGTTTCCCCCAAATGGGCGGTTTGATTCATGGATTCAATTTGAACGCCCTCGCCCCAACCGCCAGAGAAATTCAGCACACTAATGCCGCAGTTGGATTGATGCACCGCCTGGTAGTGGGTGGGAGCAAGACCGATCGCCGTACTAATCAACGCCCGATTAATCCCGCTATGGGCAACCAGCAACACGGTTTGCCCTGCATGGTTCGGCAAAAACCCCTGCCAGAACTGCGTTGCCCGTTCGTATAAATCCAGCACTGGAAAGTAGTCTTTTGTGCCCTCTGCGGTTGGAATCACCATTTTCAACTCGTGGGGACGATGATTCCATTGGTCAAATTCATCAGGATATTTCTGCTCCACATCCTTGAACAGTAGTCCTTCCCACAGCACCATGTTAATTTCCTTTAACATCTCCGTAGTTTGCCAGGGTTGCTTAGGAGCCTGTTTCAGACACGATAAAACAATCTCAGCCGTGTCTTTAGCTCGTCGGAGGGGGCTGCTGTAAACAGCGTCGAATGCAACTTCACTCAGTGCCTCGCCCACCAGCCGAGCGTCCCGTTGCCCATTTTCCGTCAAGCTAGACAAATCAGAAAAGCCCTGGACTCGACGCTCAACATTAAAACTGCTCTCGCCGTGACGCACTAAAATGACACGAGTAACCATAGTTGGAAATGGGTGTAAGAGGGTTAAGGACGCAGAAGCATTCTATCTTGTTAGGCATCTTCGGAGCATTCATGACGATTAAACGCTTGATTCTGGTAGTACTGACGATTTTTGCGATCGCGCTCATGGGTCAGGATTTGCTGAGTAGCTGGAATCAGCCTCAGATTCAAAGCCGCTTGGAACTGTACCAAACTAACTTGCTATTGCAGGCAACCGAGGTGCGATCGACGGATGAAACCTTGACTACAGCCGCTAGAACGTTAGCGGGAGAAGACCCGTTGCAGGCAGCGTTGAAGCAGTATCAGGATGTGCGCGATCAAGCCCAGCAGAATCTAGCCAAATCTCAGAAGTTGCTAGATACAGATGCCGTACAGCGTGATCCGGTTGAGGTGAAGCGGTTGGAGGATACCAATCACAAGCTGGCTCAGTTAATGACCGAGTTGGATTTGAACCTGGGCATCCTGAATGCTCAACAAGGAGACGTTGATGCCGCGTTGAAGACCTGGACGATCGCCAGCCAGCAAGTAACAGAACAAAATCTTCCAACCCAGTTAGCCGCCACCGCAAACGTGTTGACGGGATTGTGGAGTCGTCCGCCCCAACTGTTGCCCGAAGCAGAATCGGCGCTGAGAAAGAATCTAGAGGGCTGGTTTGAGAATCGTGCTCTGGCTCAATTGTATGAACTGCAACAGCGTCAGGATGCCTTGCAAGAACTCAAACTCACCCAACAACAAGTAGCAGAACAAGCATTTCAGAATCTGATTATTATTGCTGGAGTGCCCGTGTTGGGGTGCGTGATTGGCGTTGGGATTTTACTGTTTTTGATTGGGCAATGGTTGGTGCAGCGCAAGCAAGCCCTTCTTTCTGCCGCATCGATGTCGGGCTGGACAACCCCCTGGGATGGCGAGATCGTTTGGCAGGTTTTGATCGTGGGATTTTTTCTGGTGGGACAGGTGGTTTTACCGATCGCCTTTGGTATTTTGCGGCAAACTCCCATCTTTGCGGTGTTTGGTGGGAGTGAAGGTGGAAAGGCGTTGTTGATTCTGATTAATTATTTGTCCTTAGCAGCGGGAGGCTTAGGCGTTTTATACGTCTCGCTGAAACCATTTTTTCCTTTACCCGAAGGCTGGTTTCGCGTTCAACTGCGAGGCAACTGGTTTTGGTGGGGGTTGGGCGGTTATTTTGCAGCGTTACCCCTCGTTATCCTGATTTCCCTCCTTAATCAACAAATTTGGCAGGGGCAGGGCGGCAGTAATCCCATTTTGCCGATCGCCCTGGAAGAACGAGACAACGTAGCACTGATTCTCTTCTTTGTCACAGCAGCGATCGCGGCTCCCATTTTTGAAGAGATTTTATTTCGGGGCTTTCTGCTGCCTTCCCTGACTCGCTATATGCCGATTTGGGGCGCGATCGCTCTGAGCAGCCTGATCTTTGCTGTCGCCCATCTCAGCTTGTCGGAAGTGTTGCCCCTCACCGTGTTGGGCATGGTGCTGGGGTTCGTCTATGCCCGATCGCGCAACCTATTAGCATCCATGCTGCTGCACGGACTGTGGAACACTGGAACCCTCGCCAGCTTGATCATTCTGGGAGGCGGACAGGGATAGCAGGGGTGGGTGAGTGGGTGGGTAGATGCGAAACGAGCCGTTATTCTTCCCCTCTCCCTCCCTCACCCATCCACTCTCCTACCCACCCACTCACCTATTTCTCTGCCAAGCAATCCTTCAACGCATACGCTACCTGTTCTTGCTGTTCTGCGGTTAGCTCTGGGAACATAGGCAGCGACAACACTTCGCGGGAAGTTCGCTCGGCTTCGGGGAGTTGTCCCGGTTGGTAGCCGAGAGACTTGTAAGCGGGTTGCAGGTGTAAGGACAGGGGATAATACACGGCTGAAATTACACCTTTCTCCTGAAGTTTTGCCCGGATGTTATCCCGCAATGATGTAGTGGCATTGGGAGATGGCTCCTGGATGCGAATCGTGTATTGGTTCCAGACACTCGTGCCGCCCGGAGTCTCTTGCGGTAGAACAATCCCCGGAATCGGACTGAGTAGCTGGTGATAACGGCGGGCGATTGCTTGTCGTTGCTGATTCCAGGTGTCGAGATGGG
Organism: Leptolyngbyaceae cyanobacterium bins.302; assembly: GCA_033764965.1. GTDB lineage: Bacteria > Cyanobacteriota > Cyanobacteriia > Leptolyngbyales > Leptolyngbyaceae > JSC-12. The sequence continues at coordinate 16,332 of JANRIN010000204.1, forward strand.
AGAGTTTGACTTGCAAAATGGCAGCTTGCACCGCATCTAAACGGCTATTCACGCCTAATTCTTCGTAATAATAGGCTCCTCGACGACCGTGATCCCGCAACCGCAGCAGCCGATCGCGCAACGCGGCATCATTGGTGGTAATTGAACCACCATCGCCACAAGCGCCTAGATTTTTGGTGGGGTAGTAGCTGAAACATCCTATATGCCCAATACTGCCCACTTTTTGCCCTGCCCATTCGGCTCCAGTGGATTGGGCACAATCTTCAACGACCAGAAGATGATGAGCGTGCGCGATCGCCATTAGCCGAGTCATGTCAACGGGCATCCCAAACAAATGCACCGGAATAATGGCGCGAGTGCGATCGTTAATGGCAGCTTCGACTGCATCCAGGTTTAAGTTAAACGTGTCTGGCTCAATGTCTACAAAAACTGGAGTTGCACCAACGGCACTGATGACTTCTGCCGTTGCCACAAAGGTAAATGGGGTGGTAATCACTTCATCGCCAGCCCCAATCCCTAAAGCTCTTAAAGCCAGGTAGAGTGCATCCGTCCCAGAGTTGCAAGCAATGCAGTGAGTTGTGCCGATGTAACGGGCAAACTGCTCCTCAAACTGTTCAACCCAGGCACCGCCGATATATTTACCGGAAGCTAGCACTTGCAAAGTGGCTGAATTAATTGCATCACCAATTAGCTTGTACTGCTCAGACAGATCAAACGGAGGAATCTTGTTCACTCAAACCTACACCGTAAGTATTCATCGCTAATAGAACCAGATTATGCCCGGAAATGGAAACATTTTGGCAATTTAGATCACCAAGACTCGATATTTTCTCGATTTGTTTCATCTGGCGCAAGGTCTTAAGGATCTTGAACGAAATAATCTATAGAAGTTAGATCTGCTGTCGGGGGCACACGGCTGTGCGCCCGTACCGAGAAATTCCAGGTTAATTAACCCTCGATCCTAAGCTTTTATTCTGAGTAATCATTCCACCACCCGTCAGAAAAAATTAGCGTAATTCGTGAAGAGTTAACTGTGAAATCACTGGCACATACGTAGGTATTCCTAAATACATAATGAAGCAACTGCTACTGGCATCACGAGCTTAATAAAGTTATAGTGAAAAGCGATCGTAATAAGTTGAGTGTCAAGAGTTCTCCATATATATTCGATTTTGTAACAGTAATTACCTGGAACAAGTATGAAATATGTATGTCGAGGTTCTACCTGTTCTAAGTAAACTCCCTTAAGCTATCTGTTGCGTTTATCGCGGCTTGGGCATCATCGGGTTCCTCAAGGCTTAAAGGCACTGTTTATCCAGAAGCCCTTCTTAAAAAGCACACTCATCTGTCATGACAACTATCCGTAATCATACCAACGTACCATTTTCAAGGCTTTATACGACAGGTCAAGAGTTGGAGTACTTGCAACAGGCGATTCAAAGTAGCCAAATCGCTGGGGATGGTGGGTTTACAAAACGCTGCCAAGCCTGGTTAAAAGACCACTTTGGAAGTCAAAAAGTGTTGCTGACGAACTCCTGCACCGCCGCTTTGGAAATGGCAGCAATTTTGGCAGATATTCAGCCTGGGGATGAAGTGATTATGCCGTCCTATACCTTCGTTTCCACAGCTAATGCTGTTGTGCTACGGGGTGGGGTACCTGTATTTGTAGACATTCGCCCAGATACGCTGAATTTAGATGAAACTCAAGTTGAAGCAGCGATTACACCTAAAACTAGGGCAATTTCACCCGTACACTACGCGGGAGTTGGCTGCGAGATGGATGACATTCTGGCGATCGCGGAGCAGCGTGGGTTGACGGTAATCGAAGACGCGGCTCAAGCTTCCTTCGCCAGTTACAGAGGCAAGCCCCTGGGAACCTTCGGCAATCTGGCAGCATTTAGTTTCCACGCCACTAAGAACATTGTGGCAGGAGAAGGCGGAGCGCTGGTGATTAATGATCCTAAATTCGTCGAGCGGGCTGAAATCATTTGGGAGAAAGGCACCAACCGCAGCCAATTTTTTAGAGGCGAGGTAGACAAATATACTTGGGTAGACATTGGCTCCTCTTTCCTGCCCAGCGAGCTTACGGCTGCTTTCCTCTATGCCCAGCTTGAGCAGGGTGAAGCCATTACTCAACGTCGTTTAACGCTGTGGAGTCGCTATCATTGGGCATTCGCCAAACTGGAGTTTGAGGGGGTGGTGCAACGTCCCAAAGTTCCGCTTCATTGCGAGCACAATGCTCACATCTACTACTTACTTCTGGAAAACCTGGAAACCCGCAGTCGGATGTTGGCTCATTTGAAGGCAAACGGAGTTCAAGCAACCTTCCACTATGTCCCGCTACACAGTTCGCCTGCTGGACAAAAGTTTGGGCGTGCCATTGGTGATATGGCTGTGACAAACGACTTGAGCGATCGTATTTTGCGTTTACCGATGTCTGCCAACATGACCGTGGACGAAATCGATCGCATTATTTCCCTGGTGTTTGAGGCGTTGGGGTCACGGTGGGACGATCGCACCATGCTCTACCAACCCTATCAGCAGCAGAAAGAAGTGCAGTATGAGCGTTCCCTGGCTTCTGCCCAGTAGGAGTCTGCAACAACTCAAACGATTTGAAGATGAGGTGAGAGTAGTGGAGTCAAGAATATTCTTGATCTCCACTTTTTTTAAGGCAAAGGCAAGATCATCTCTCGCACTTTTCGGGCAGTTGCCGGAGCGAGCAATACGCCATTACGATAATGTCCTGTTGCCAGCAAGATCCGGGAATGGTGGGGCAAAGGCTCCACGATCGGGGCGGGTCGTCCCTCTGGGCGGGGGCGCAGTCCATGCCATTGATGCAGAACCGTTGCCGATTGTAGTGCGGGAAATAGAGCGATCGCTTGTTGCATCACCCTCTGAAGCATTTCTGTCTGGGGTTGAAGCGAGACTGTAGTGGGTTGCTCTACGGCATCTGGAAACTCGACGGTGGCACCAATCCAATACTCGCGATGCCCTAAAGGAACCAGATGCACATCCTCCCCGGTAATCACGGGCTGCAACTCTGGCAACCCTACGAAGTCTGGCACCTGAACACGCAGGGCTTGACCTAAAACCGGACGAATATCCACTGAACTTTGCAAGTCGATCGCCAGCGCAGTTGAACCCAGCCCCGCCGCAATCACGAGCCAATCTGCCTGAACTAACCCATTAGACGTATGAATCTGAATGGCATCATTGAGTTCTGCAAGATGTTCAACCACAGTGCTAAATTGAAACGTCGCTCCTTGTTGCGCGGCTGCACGCACCATTGCTTGAGTCAGGGCAACGGGATCAACCTGGCGATCGTCCGGCGAATAAATCGCCCCAATCACCCGCTCCAGGCTGATGTGAGGGTAATTGGTTGCAAGGAAAAAGCGATCGCACACCTGCAGATGCCAACCTTGCTGCTGGCGAATCTCAGTCAGGGAGTGCCAGCGCTCTAAATCGTCCCCAGCAAAACAAAGGCGCAGAATTCCCTGTTGATTAAACGGAATTCTGCGATCTGTGATGGCTTCTAGTTCAGGGATCCAGTGATTGTATTGCTGAATTCCAAACAACCGCATTTTCAAATTGTTGCCCCTGGCTTTCTGGCTAATGGCTCCCATCAGTACGCCCAAAGCGGCTCCGCTGGAAGCTTGCGCTGGCAGCGGTTGCTTTTCCAGAATGGTAATCGAGAGGTCAGGAAATTGGCTTAACTCGTAGGCAATCGCCGCCCCAACCACTCCACAACCAACCACAACAACTCTCAAGGATTGTCCTACGCAGCAGAACTGCTACGAGCGGCTTCGGGAACTAAGCCTAAAAACGCATCAAAATCTTTCAGAGCTTCAGCATACTTTTTAATTGCAGTTTGAAAGTTTTGATTTTGTGCCGCCAAGTCGATCGCCACTAAATCGTCAAACACCTCTTTGGCGAGCTTTTTCGCGACCGGTTGAGCATCAGGCAGCAAAGTCCGAGCCACGTTCGACATCTGGACTCGCAATTCTCCCAAAGGACCGTGGATAAAGTTACGAGTAAATGTCCAATCCTTTTTATTAATCAAAGTGCCAAGTTCTGGCAAGCGATCGCGCATCTCTTGCAGGTCGGCTGTGTATACTCCCAATTGCTCCAATTGGTCGCTGGTATAGGTTAGAGGCTTTTTCACTTTTGCCGCTTCCACGCTACCAACATTTAGCATCAATGCGGTTACTAACGCCAAAAACATCGCAAGAATAGACCGATAGTTCACCATAGGAAAAATTTTCGACTCACTCTACTAACTAATGCTGCGCCTTTACTGGGTAAAAGGGATCGCCCCGTAGAGTAATGTATACCAAAATAGGGGGTGTTGCAGTAGGTGGTAGGAACTAAGGCGATTGACAGAAAAGAGTTTACCTTTCGACTTCGCTCAAGGTGCAAGCTGGTTGAGCGGAGTCGAAGACAGCGGGTAGATTATTTACCAGAAATCACCTAAGCTTTCACAGCAGGGGAGCGATCGCCCGTGCCCTGCAACTCACTGCGATGATTCAACTCCACTTGCAACAAAGCCGCCTCTCCGGTGATTAATCGTGCACCCCGGCTGCGAGTGAAGTAATTCCAGCCCCACTGGAGCATCACAATCAGCTTGTTGTCAAATTCAATCAAATAAAAGATGTGGGCAAAGACCCAAACAAACCAGGCAACAGGTCCCCAGAGTTTGATGTAGTTGAGATCAACCACGGCTTTGTTCTGCCCAATTACCGCCAAGCTGCCAGCATTGCGGTAGGCAAAGGTGGGTAAGGTTTGGTTGCCCACCTTTGCGGCGATTAGCTTTGCCACAAACTGCCCTTCCTGCATGGCGACCGGAGCAACTCCAGGCAAAGGTTTGCCATCTTGATGAGGATAATTTGCCAGATCTCCAATCACGAAGATGTCCGGATAGCCTGCAATGCTCAAATCTGGTTCTACGATGACGCGACCCACCCGATCGAGGCTGGCTCCAGTCCGCTCTGCCAAGACTTTGCCCATGCCTGATGCTTGCACGCCCGCTGCCCACAAAATCGTTTGGGCAGGGATTTCTTGCATCTCATCTCCCTGCTTTGCCGTGACGACATGATCTTGAATGTTTGTCACCAGGGTTTTGGTTTGCACCGTGACTCCCAGCGCTTTCAGGGACTCTGCTGCTTTAACGGACAATTCCGGGGGATAGGGCGGCAGGATGCGATCCATCCCTTCCAGCAAAATCACCTGTGCCTCAGTCGTGTCGATATTGCGGAAATCTTTTTTGAGCGTGTTAAAGGCAAGTTCGGCGATCGCCCCAGCCAGTTCAACTCCCGTAGGACCGCCGCCTACAATTACGAAGGTTAACCAAGCTTTGCGCTTTTCTGGATCCAGTTCTTTCTCGGCTGCCTCAAATGCCACAAAAATCCGGCGACGCATCTCCAGCGCATCTTCCACCGTTTTTAAGCCAGGAGCCAGCGGTTTCCATTGGTCATTGCCAAAGTAGTGATGGCTGACTCCGGTCGCCACAATCAACGTGTCGTAAGGCAACTCCTGCCCTGCCAGCTTGACGATGTGCTGAGTCGGATCAACGTCTACCACTTCATCCATCAAAACAGTCGTGTTGCGCTGCTGGCTTAATACTCCTCGTAAGGGAGAGGAAATATCCGCAGGGGAAAGCGTCCCGGTTGCGACCTGGTATAGCAGGGGCTGGAATAGATGGAAATTCCGCCGATCGACTAGGGTCACTTCCACGGGTAGCCGTCCAAACTCCTTTGCGGCGTATAACCCGCCAAACCCACCACCGACAATGACAACCCGATGCGGAGTCAATTCTGTGTTGCCTGACATATAGCGACTTCCTTGTTTGAAGTTTATCTGTGGCTGAGAAAGAGTCCGAGCTATCAATCAGCGTTTTTTGCGTCACCATCCTAGCCTAAAGCGCCCTGATGCCGAGTAGTGGAAACTACGCTTCTGCTTGGAAAGGAAAGGTTTGATGCACAATCCACTGTTGCCCCGTGTGAACTAGCAGAGTGAGATGGGTGGCAGTCCACTCAAAATGCAGCGATCGCCCCTGAAACTCCTGCCATGCCAAACGAAAATTCTGTTTGGTTAAGTCTCGAAATGCCACCGTCATGTGAGGTTGGAAGGAACGCCTCGTCGATCGCGGATCCACAAGGTTCAATTTTTCCTCCAACCATGCCGCCAATTCAGCCTGAAGTGTGACCAATTTTGACGATCGCTGCACTTGTATGAAAAGTACGCGCGGCGGAAAGGCGGCGAATCCATCCAGAGTGATAGAAATAGGGTTTTGTTGCGCTGCAAATCCAGAAAGTTGCTGCTCCAGTTGAGCCAGTTCATTCCACTGCCACTCAAAAGGGGCTTGCAACGTGATGTGGGGTGGAGATTTTTGGGCGGCGCGACTCTCGTAGCGATCGGCGAATTCCTGCTTAATTCCATTTGCATAAGCTTGAATGTCCTGGGGAGGCAGGAGCGCCACAAAGAAGCGTTGCTTTTTCTCCGATGTCATGGGTTACATCCGGTTAACAGAACGGGCAACGGCGCAGCTTCAGGATCTAAGCTACGAATATCGCATCCTCGAAGGTTGAAGGACACTACATCATGCCGTGGTTTGTAAAAATTGAAGAAGGGATTGTAGATAAACCCATTTTTGACCAATACGTCCCTGCTCACAAGGAATTTGTGCGGCGGTTGATTGCTAAAGGGCATCGAGCAAAAACGGGTTATTGGGGATGTTTTGGGGGCGGTATGTTGTTGTTTGAAGCCGCTTCAATGGATGAGGCAGCGGCGATCGTGGCACAAGATCCTCTGGTTGCAAACGGATGCGTGCACTACAAACTCTATGAGTGGCGCGTGGTCGTGGAATAAAAGTGTTATGCTGAATTTGACTCGGATCTATGCGATCGTAACGCCCAAATCTTGTCAGGACCGGAAGGTAGCAGCAATACGGGACGCTTATGATAGGCGTAGACTCCGGGTCTCCTGCTTTTTATCCTCACCATCGCTTCATTTTTATCCATTGGAACGAGGATCAAAACCATCTCTGAGTCCATCACCGAGTAGGTTAAACGCCAATACCATGAGGGTGATGAACAGCCCCGGAAAGATTGTTGACCAGGGAGAGGTGAGCGAGTAGCCCCCTCGAAAGGCATCTGCCAGCATTGTGCCCAGTTCTGGTGTTGGCGGTTGAGCACCCAAACCGAGAAAACCCAACCCTGCGGCTTCCAGGGTAGCCGTTCCGACCGATAAACTGGCTTGTACGATGATGGGAGCTAGTCCAGCGGGCAGAATGTGTTGCCAGAGAATGTGTACTGAAGTGGCTCCTAAGGCACGGGCAGCCTGAACAAATTCCTGCTCCCGCAGCGTCAACACGGTGGCACGCATCAAGCGAATATAAATAGGAATTTGCACGATCGCGATGGCAATCATGGCGCTGGTCAGGCTGGGACCCGTGACCGTCACAATGGCGATCGCCAGCAAAATTGAAGGGAACGCTAGCAAGATGTCTGTCATCCAGTTGATTACGCTTTCCACTCGTCCCCGGACATACCCTGCAATCAGCCCCAAGGTTAGCCCCACCCCCAAGCCTAGCCCCACCGACACAACACTCACCAGTAAAGATGTGCGAATTCCGTACCAAACCAGGGTGAAAATATCCCGCCCCAAAGCATCTGTGCCAAACCAATGACTCGCACTGGGTGGCATTAATCGCGCCAGGTAATCGCGATCGATGGCAGGATCGTAAGGCTTCAACACGGGAGCCAGCAGTGCCAGGAGCAAAAGCGCGAATGTCAGTATCAACCCAATTCTTCCGGGCGTAGATTGCCAAAATCGTTTCCAGGCGCGATGGGTCAACGTCATGCTTCAATCCCCTGTAAAATCCTGGTCGCCTCGGCACAAAGCTCTGCGTGACATTGACCATTGCTGGCAAGTAAGCCCCCCCACTGATTGA
>JANRIN010000210.1:0-29146 GCA_033764965.1 Leptolyngbyaceae cyanobacterium bins.302
CAGATGGTGGCAGAGAGCAGGGTGGGTACCATCAACACGCCGAACCAGCCGATGTACAGGCGGTTGTTGGTGCTGGTAATCCACTCGCAGAATTGTTGCCACACGTTTTGGCGCTCGACGCGCTGTAAGGTCGTGGTCATAGTTGTAATGAGTGCTTGATGTAACTTGTATGATTTGAGCAACGTTTGTTGCTTAATGTGTAGTTTAGAGCTATTTGTTGCTTTTTGTAAAGGATCTGATTCAGAATTCTCACACCAGGTGAAAGGCTTTCTCTGAAGGACTTGCAGCTAATTAAATTGGTGAGATAATTCTAAAGGGAACATTAAGAGTCAAGAAATTAGCCCCTTTTCTAAGGTTTTTGTTGCGGAGTGTTCACAGTCATGTGAATGAGCGCTCCTAAATTTTCAGCTTGGATAGCGCTTGTGGAATATCCAGTTCAAGATAGCGATCGAGGGAGAGGTAAACCCAGTAAAAGGGAGTCCGCTCATCGCTGGTGCGTTGAAACCCCAGGGCAAGGCGTAATTCTTCGTACAATGGGTGAATCACTGGGGAGTACAAGTCGCAGAGGTTTGGAAAGTCGGCTTGCATCTTCTGCAAAGTTTCCTGAGTATCCTTCAACAACTCGCACAGATGCGGAGGCTTCAGATACTTCATATCCAGGAGCCAAGCTCGGATGTAGACCGCAATGCAACCTGGGTCGCCAGGTTTTGCCATCTGGACTGGATCAACCTCAACATTTGAAGTGAGGTAAAAACTTTTGGCGGGAGGTCGAGAAAATACGTCTTCTGAGTTGCTTGCTGTCGGATAAAGGATCGCAACTCCAACCGCATTAAGGTTGTCACTGCGGCGTAGAACTCGTAATCCCAGAGGGTAATCGATCGCCCATTGGCGCAAAATTCTGGCAATGCGTTGGGGTGAAATGGCGGAATCGTCGGCTGACATAGCGTAGGTTTGGCGAATCAATCCGGCGACAGGAATGGCATCGGTTCTGGGATTGAAGCTGTCTCCATAGAGATGGATCGGCGCTTCGGGTTGGGGCACGATCGCCAACTCCGGCAGGGGACGAATGCCCAGGCAGAGGGTTTGCCCATCAAATTGTTTTTCGAGTAACCCTAGGGCAACGAGTTGGTCAATCATCATCCCTGCTGCCCGATCGCTGCCCCGATCTTTCTGCCCATAGAACAACTCGGCTGCTTCTCGATGGGTGCAAGACACCAGTTCTGCGGTAGGGATGAGTTGGGTTAAGGGCTGAAGCGGTTGTTGTTTCGCACTGTGTTGCTTCAAGAGCAAGTAACCCCAAAGCCGGACAAAATATTCTGCCCGTCGCCGCGTTAAGCCGCCCCTCCCTTGTAAATTTGCGACGTAATTTGACTGGTGTTCGCGAGAAAACAGACGATCGAGGCTCTCTGGTTCTATGGAAGGAAATGTCTCAGAACTGGTTGGGTACTTACTCATGCAGGTGGAAGGGTTGGCAACGATCGGGTAAAAATAAAGGCGCGTTGTAGATGACAGACAAGGTTAGAAAAAGCTACCCAAATGGGTGAGTATTTTCGGCAGCATTCAAACGAGAATTCAATTAAGAGTTGAACTGATCAACTAGAGCCTCTATTCCTGAGGTCGTCGAGTTGAGATTTTTTAGAGCTACAACTCGTGAGATCGAAGTTGTCCGATGAATCGTCAGCAAGACGTAGCCCATGCCAATCAGTATTGAACAGGCAGATTTTGTGGAAAGAGACAATCATTGAATTTTCACCAAACGAAGGTTTTTGTTTGGCAAGTTTTATTATCCTGCAGCAGGCGGCATTCGTGAAGAGCTTGACGGAAAAAACTTCACCCTGCTTCAGCCTACTTCATTAAGCTTCGCTGTCTCTGTGGTCACTTCGTTGTCATTGAGTCGTCTACAGTGCCCTCATTGTGCCTTCATCTGGGAGTCACAGAGAATGAACGCAGCACTTAAGGAGACGAATCTATGACAGCCCCCCTGCTTACAAGTTCCTTCGATTCTTCGCCTGTGGAACCCCTGTTTGGTTATCGCCCCCGCTTACCGATCGCCCCCCGAACCCAGCGCCCGCTGAATCGAGCTAATGTTGAAAAGCTGCGCGATCGCTTGAATGCTCATTCATCTCATGCAGCGAATGACATCAGTCCAATGTGGGGGCAGTTACTCGAAATGACTCCCCAAGGGATTGTGGTCTTTTCTCGCAGCCTCAAGCCCGTGTATTGGAACCAGAAAGCAAAAAATTTGTGTCAGGCGCTTACGGGCGAAGGGGTTGCTGAGGGAGTTTTGCCTCTAGCAGTGTCTGAAGCTTGCTACGGAGTGATGCGAGACAATCATGCCATTCATTCGTCCTTGGTTGTGGAATGCCCAACTTCTACGGGGCACCTGGTACGGGTCAGCGCTCGAATGCTGGAATCTACGGATGCGAATGAGAGAGAGTCTCGCTTACCCTCGCTTACCACAACACCTGGCTTGATTGCTGTGTTTCTAGAGAATTGCCATGAGGTGATGCAGCAAGAAGCAAAAATTCAGCAACAAAAATACGATCTAACCGATCGCGAAGCGGAAATTTGGATGCTGTTACGCCAGGAGTTGACCTACCAGGAAATTGCTCAACGATTGCAGATTAGCCTGAACACCGTGAAAACCCATGTCAAGAATGTTTATGCCAAACGCCGTGGTGGTCAGGGGAAGGAGAAGTATTGGTGTTGAGGGCGAGTGGTGTAGGGTGGAGGGTGTAGTGCCTGTTTGACTGCCCTTCCTGGTTTATGTCCAGTAGAATTGTGACCTATAGTCCTGCCTATACCCTGGTGCCAACCTATGAGTGCTTCAATCGGTGTACCTATTGCAATTTTCGTGTAGATCCGGGTCAAGATACCTGGTTGACGCTGGCAGAGGCAGAAGTGACGTTGCGATCGCTGCGATCGAATGCTCACGAACCTGTGATCGAAATTCTAATTTTGAGTGGAGAAGTTCATCCCCAGAGTTCTCGCCGCATTGCCTGGTTTGAGCGGATTTATCACCTGTGCGATCTGGCATTGGCTCTTGGATTTTTACCCCACACTAACGCCGGTACCTTGAGTTGGCAGGAAATGGAACGGCTGAAAGCGGTGAATGTGTCGATGGGGTTGATGTTGGAGCAACTCACTCCTGAGTTAAGGGAAACGGTTCATCGCCATGCTCCCAACAAAGCGCCAGAGTTACGCCTGCAACAATTGCAATGGGCAGGAGAGTTACACATTCCGTTTACCACAGGATTGTTGTTGGGAATTGGGGAGAGTTTGACTGATCGACTGGAGACATTAAACGCGATCGCCAAGCTGCATCAACAGTTTGGACATATTCAAGAAGTGATTTTGCAACCCTACAGCCCTGGTCATCGGGAAGAGTGGGCTGGTGTGGGTTTCAGTTCGGCAGAATTCGTGGAACTGGTGGCGATCGCCCGCCAGATTTTACCCGCAGAGATTGTGATTCAAATTCCACCCAATTTGATGCAAAACCCTCACACCTTAATCGCCAGTCTAGAAGCCGGAGCCAGGGATTTAGGCGGAATTGGACCCTGGGATGAAGTCAATCCGGATTATCCTCACCCCCTGCACACAGAGCTTAAAACCTGTCTGGAAGAGGCGGGATGGAAATTTGTGCGGCGGTTGCCGATTTATCCTCAATACGATGAATGGCTACCTCCAGCGTTAAACCAGCACGTTAAGCAGTGGCGTGAGCAACTCAACAGTCACTAAATAATTGACCTGCTTTCTCAAGTATTTATAGGATGATGCTAATCGCTCTTGAAAACAAGACGCATTGTTTTTTGAGATAGGTAAAATTCGCCTTGAAATGGTACACGCCCAAATTTTATTTCGCGGCTCTTCCGTGGTTGCTCGCGTTGGGAATTCACGGCATTCTGTTGACGATGCCGCTTTCGCCATCAGCTAAAAAGCAGGCAGCATCGACCCTGGGCAAAGTGAGGGTTGTTCAAGATCCAACTCAATCTGCTGGAGACGCAAAAGTTCAGCCGACCCTATCTCCGGTCAAACGAGACCCTGCAACACTAAGGATTCCCGCTCCAGCACCTGCGGTTCAACCGAAACCGAAAGCTAGTTCTAAGCCCCGTCCGGCTCAGGCACAAACAACTCCAGCCCGATCGCAGAAGTCATCTACTCCTCCCACTCGTTCGACTCAAAAACCAAAGGCGATCGCGAAAAAGCAATCCCCCGCCTCGCCCAACGATCTGGTTGTGAATCTAGCGCAGTTGCCCAATACCGAACCCTGTTTGCAGGTGGAAGGGCAACAGTTAGAGGGCTGTTGGAAATCGCAACAAAGTCAGTGGCGATCGGTTTATGCCAAAGTGCATGAGCAAATTACAGCCCAGGGATACAACGTGAGAGAACTGGAGCTAGAGGATGACACCGGGTTCAAAGTGAGCCAGATTAGCCAGAACGGGACAACCAAATACTATCTCCACCTGCTGTCTACCTTAAGTGGAACCGTTTATGTGCTGAACCCAACCCAACTCAGCAAAGATGAGATCGAGCAACGCATTAATTCCACTTAAGATTCCTTGGGGAAGATACGTAGAGCGGTTTCGGCAACAGAAAGGCGAACTCGCGTGCCAATGGGAATCAGGTTGGGATTGGTGCTGAGGGCATGAAGTTCCTGTCCTGAAGGCGTAACCAGACAATAGCGGTGTTCCCGACCGAGAAATTGACGATCGCGAATCACCACAGGAGCCGCTTCATCGGGTTCAAGATGTAAGTCTTCTTGCCGAATCATCAGATCAGCCGTGGGGGAAGGAGACGGGAGAGCAGGAGAAGGAAAACAACCTACTTCTGTTTTCCAGGTAGAACCGTTTAACGTCGCAGGTAGAAAATTTGCTTGAGTCACAAATTCAGCCACAAATCGAGAGGTCGGTTCCAGGTAGATGTCTTCGGGGCGATCGATCTGCTCAATCTGCCCCTGTTTCATGACGGCAACCCAATCTGAAATGGATAGGGCTTCTTCCTGATCATGGGTGACAAAAATGGCTGAAGTGCCTGTCGTTTTGAGCACCGTCCGAATTTCTTCCCGCAGCCGCAGCCGCACTTGAACATCCAGGTTACTCAGGGGTTCATCCAGCAAGATCAGAGCAGGACGGGGTGCCAGGGCGCGGGCGAGGGCGACTCGTTGTTGCTGTCCACCGGACAACTCGTGGGGATAACGCTGCTCCAGACCTGATAACCCAACGACTGCGATCGCCGCTGCGGTCAGATCTTGAATCTGCTTGGTAGTGAAGCGTCTTGCGCCTTTGCGTCCCTGATTCACCAAACCAAAGGAGACGTTCTTGGCGACCGTGAGATGGGGAAACAGGGCGTAGTCCTGAAACACCATGCCCACGTCCCGCTGTTCTGGAGGAATCCAAATGCCAGTTCCCGCAACTTTTTCGCCGTTCAGCGTAATGGAACCCTGCTGTGGACGCTCGAAGCCTGCAATCATCCGGAGCAGGGTTGTTTTGCCGCAACCGGAGGAGCCGAGTAAGCCGAGAATGTCTCCTGGTTGAAGCGAGAAAGAGACGGCATTGACGGCTGGAAAAGGACTTTTGAAGTACTGCTTGGTGATATTTTCCAGTTGTAAGATTTCAGCTTGCGCCATTGCTTTCCTAAAAATTCTCTTTACTAAATTTGCAGTCTTATTGCAATCCACCATCAATAATCCCACGATTATTGTAAAGTAAGCATCGGAATTATTCTCAACTAGGTATCGAGGCACGGAGAGGAAAGCATGGCAGGTACGTCGCCCCCAACGGGCACATTTGGTTCTCGATCGGGAGCATCGTTCAAAGCTATTTTGCCAGCAGGTTGGACGATCGCGGTTTTGGCGATCGCAGCGCTGGTGGCGGCTCCCGTACTGGTGATCCTGGCGGGTATTTTCACCAATTCCTCGGAAACCTGGAATCATCTGGCGGCAACGGTATTGTCCACCTACATTACCAATTCCCTGCTGCTGCTGCTGGGGGTGGGGGCAGGGGTGCTGGCAGTGGGAGTGAGTACTGCCTGGCTGATTACCATGTGTCGGTTTCCGGGGCGACGGGTGTTTGAGTGGGCGTTGCTGCTTCCTTTGGCGGCTCCTGCCTATTTGCTGGCGTATATCTATACGGAATGGCTGGCGTTTTACGGTCCGGTGCAAACCCTGCTGCGGGGATGGTTTGGCTGGGAAAGTGTGCAGGATTATTGGTTTCCCAATGTGCGATCGCGGGAGGGGGCGATCGTGATGCTGATTCTGACTTTGTATCCCTACGTTTACTTGCTGGCAAGGACGGCATTTTTGTCCCAATCCACCTATATGCTGGAGGCGAGTCGCAATTTGGGTTGTAGTCCCTGGCGCAGTTTCTTCACAGTGGCATTGCCGCTAGCGCGTCCGCACATTATCGCGGGACTGTCTTTAGCCCTGATGGAAACGCTGAATGATTTTGGGACGGTGCAGTATTTTGGAGTCGATACCTTCACCACGGGCATTTACCGCACCTGGTTTGGCATGGGCGAGCGACCCGTGGCAGTTCAACTCTCGGCGGTGTTGCTCTTGTTTGTGCTGGGCTTGATTGTGCTGGAGCGGTGGTCACGCGGACGAGCCAAGTTTTACCAAACGGCAAATACGATCCATCAGTTATCCAGCTACCCCCTATCAGGTTGGCGAGCGATCGCGGCTGTTCTGACCTGCCTGCTGCCGATTCTGCTGGGTTTGGTAATTCCGGGAGGAGTGCTGCTCAAAATGGCGTTGGAACCCGCTTCCAGTTCTGACAGTGATGCAGAAAGTGACTACGGTTCCAGTGATTTTAGTGCTGGGGACGGGACTACGTCGGGTGTGCCAGAGTTCTGGAATTACGCCCATCACAGTTTCATCCTGGCACTCCTGACCGCCGCGATCGCGGTTGTGCTCTCGGTCTTGCTGGCATACGGACTGCGATTATTTCCCAAATCCATCACTCGGTTGGCAACTCAAGTTTCCATCATGGGTTATGCAGTTCCCGGTTCGGTGATTGCGGTGGGAATTTTGGTGCCCTTGGGGTTGTTTGATAACGCGATCGATGGGTGGACTCGCTCTACCTTTGGATTTTCAACCGGGTTGCTCTTGAGTGGCACGATCGTGGCGCTAGTGTATGCCTACCTGGTGCGGTTTCTGGCAGTCTCCTTCAGCAGCGTGGATGCCAGTCTCGCCAATATCAAGCCGAGTCTGGATGATGCTGCCCGCAGTTTGGGACATACGCCGACTAGCACTCTAGTCCGAGTTCATGCCCCGCTGATGTGGGGAGGGATGTTGACCGCTGCCATGCTGGTGTTTGTGGATGTGATGAAGGAACTGCCTGCCACGCTGATTGTGCGTCCGTTTAACTTTGATACGCTGGCAATTCGTGTGTATAACCTTGCTTCCGATGAACGCCTGCAAGAAGCGGCTGCTCCCGCTCTGGCGATCGTGCTGGTGGGTTTAGTTCCAGTCATGCTTTTAAGTTGGCAGTTGGGACGATCGCGGCGATCGAGTTAATCCCCATTTTTCAGTTTGCTCCAGCAGTCGTTAGTTATCTAATCACCTGAATTTGTAGAGGTGGGGTTAGGCGGGAGCAGCCAACTGAGAAGGATCGCTGTTAAACCACCCGTTGAGGTGGCGGAGGCGAACATATTTTTGATGATGGCGGGTTGATTGTTAAACAACTCCGGCACAAACACCACGCCTAATCCAAACGCTAAGGACACAGCAACAATAATGGTCGATCGCCGGTCTAACTCTTCCGAGGCAACAATTTTGATTCCAGCAACAGCAATCGAGCCAAACATCACAGTAGTTGCGCCGCCCAAAACAGGCTGGGGAATCGACTGAAAAGCACCACCGATAATGGGCAACAAACCTAGCAACGCCAAGATCCCCGCAACATAAAATCCAACGTAGCGGCTCCCTACTCCGGTCATTTGAATCACTCCGGTGTTTTGGCTGAACGTTGTAATCGGGAACGTATTGAGCAGCGCCGCCAGGGAGGAGTTTAATCCGTCTGCTAAAATTCCGCCTTTGATGCGTCGAATGTATACCGATCCGGTAATCGGTTCTTTGGAAACAACGGAAGTGGCTGTCATGTCGCCTACGGACTCGATCGCCGTCAAGGGATAAAGAACCAGAAATGGGATTAATGCACTGAAATCAAAACTCATGCCGTAACGGAAGGGCACAGGCAAACTGATAATTGGCAATTTGCTGAGGATGCTGAAATTGACCAACCCCATGAAGGCAGACACGGTGTAGCCAACGAGCAACCCGATCGCGATCGCGCCCATCCGAATGTATTGATTCTTTGAAAGAGTCAGGATGATAACAATCAAAAATACCCCAACGCCCAAAAACATATTTTGAGGACTGGCAAACGTATTATTCTGCAATGCTGCTGTTCCCCCTGCCATGCTGGTGATCCCCGTTTTGAGCAAGCTGATTCCGATCAGCATGACCAACGTTCCCGACACGATCGGGGTGACAATTTTGCTGAGGAGATGCAGAAAACGGCTCAAAATTACATTGGCAAACGCCCCAAAGAAACAAACACCAAAAATAAGCGCTAATGCTTGCTCTGAGGTTCTTCCACTTTGAATTGCAGTGCCTCCAACCCCTAAAATTGCTCCCAGAAAAGCAAAGCTAGTCCCCTGCAAACTGAGCAGTCCTGATCCGATCGGGCCAAAGGTTTTGCATTGAATAAACGTGCAGATGCCGGATGCCAGCAGCGACATACTGATGATGAAGCTAGTATTGGTTGGATCAAGCCCTAAACTGGTGCAAATGATCAGGGGCGGAGTGACAATTCCCACAAAAGCCGCCAGTACGTGCTGAATTGCGACAAAAATTGATTCGACAACTGGAGGACGATCATATAGCCCATAAATCAATTCCGATCGTGACGTGACAAGCTTCTCAGACGCTTCTGGAAAACTTTGAGCCTCAGGAATCTCGTGTTCTTGAGGTAGATCGCTTTCTTGCCGTTGCACCATATTCCGTATCGATCGCCTCCGCAGTGTCCGCAATTTATCCTGGCATCAGAGCAAATATTGAGAAAATATTTAGCTGACGTATTGTAGGGATGACCCATGACTTCAGAAAGTAGCTCAAGTTACACAATCTAGCTATTGACCCGGTGGCAATTTGCAGCCTGTTTGTGGCAAACGGTAGCTTAAGGTACTAAGTGCCATTGCTCCAACCTGTTTTAATCGGCAGGTGCCAACCCTTGGCGGGAACGGGCTTTTAATCAAAGGAACGCCATGAGTTTTTTAACCAGTGCCGCTGATGTTGTGATCGAGGAAGATTTAAAGCAATTTTTGATTATCTTATTAATTGCTTTAGGTGCGGCAATTCTGCCCAAAATCTTTGTGGTGCTGCGTCAGGTGCCCTACACCCTGCTGCTCGTGATTGTCGGGTTAGGATTAGCCCTGGTGGATGTACGGCTCCTTGATTTATCACCCGGGTTAATCTTAATGGTGTTTTTGCCGCCGCTGTTGTTTGAGGCAGGTTGGACAACTCGGTGGGCAGACTTTCGCCAGGAAATTTTGCCTTGCAGTTTGTACGCAGTGGGTGCTGTTTTACTCTCGATCGCCACAGTTGGCTGGTCGCTGCACCAATTTATGGATGTTCCCTGGATGACAGGGCTGCTGGTGGGGGCTTGTTTGGCAGCAACCGATTCGGCTGCGGTCCTGGGATTATTCAGAGAAGTGGGAGCAGGACAACGATTAACGACTCTGTTGGAAGGAGAAAGCCTGTTTAATGACGGAGCCTCCGTGGTGGCGTTTGGAGTGTTGGTCGAACTGGCGATCGATCCGCAACCCTTCCAGCTTTCGACGACGATTTTGCGATTCTTCATCGTCACTGGCATCGGCTTGGGGATTGGAGGAGTGATTGGAATTTGTGTTGCCTTGTTAACTCAACGATATGAGCTCAATTGGGTGGAGCAAACCTTAACTTTGGCTACGGCGTATGGCACCTATTTGTTAGTGGAAGAACTGGGTGGATCGGGCGTGATTGGAGTTGTCACGGCGGGTTTAGTGATTGGTAATTTCACCTCACAACCAGGAGCGGAACTAATTAAGCGCTCAACCATGATTGAATTTTGGGAATTTGTAGTCTTTTTTGTGAACTCAATTCTGTTCTTATTATTGGGTGATCAAATTCACTTACCTAAACTGCTGCAAAATATTCAAACAACCACTATTGCCATTGGAGCAATTTTGCTGTCACGGGCGATCGCCATTTACGGCTTAAGCGCTCTGACCAACTGGTTTGCCCACACAAACATTCCCTGGCGAGAACAAACCGTGTTGTGGTGGACAGGTTTGCGCGGTTCAGTCTCGATCGCCCTTGCCCTTAGCATTCCTGTGGTTGTCCTGGGACGCGATGAAATTATCGCCAACTCGTTTGGTGTTGTTTGGTTTTCGTTACTGGTACAGGGGTTAACCGCCAAGCTACTGCTACAAAAACTAAATTTACTCGAAGACCAATCCTTGCAGCAGCAGTACATTGAACTGTTGGCTCGTCGAGATGCTCTGCAGGCAGTGTTTAACCATTTGATGCAGCCTCAACCCGCTGGAGTTGACTCCACAGTGCATCAATCCCAGTGCGAATTTGTTCAACAACAGCTTCACCAATTCCAGCGTGATATTGCCGATATGCAAGAGCATCATCCCCAATTTCAAACTTTCAGCCTGCAACAGCATCAGGAGCAACTACTAACGATCGAATCCGAAATGTATACCAGGTTTGTGCAATCTGGATTACTCAAGAAGTCTCTTGATCCCATTATCCCAAAAGCCTTCAGTGAGTCATGAGCCATACCCAGGACAACCTCATGAATCTATTGGCTGCTCAATCGCTGGAAGCTCTCTCAAGAATGGCGCAAGATTTGAGGCGATCGTATGCTTAGGGCGTGTTTTAAAACCCTTTGATCCTCCCCAACCCTCCTTAAAAAGGAGGGAGCCGAACCGTTCAAAGTCCCCATTTTGAAGGGGGATTTAGGGGGATCTCCACTCAGCACTGAGATGACTAGAAGGTTTTAAAACACACCCTAGGATCGTGGATTAAATACGATCGAAAAGCTGGTAGTCGGTATAGCAGAACATTGCATCTAGCCTAAAGTCCAATCCTTACTGAAATTTATTCTTTTAAAGTATTAAACCTAAAACACATCGGGCTAACAGTTTCAGCATTACTGCATCCGTGCGCTGCCAGGATTTGCCCGTTGTTTCCGTTGTTTTACGGATTGATGCCAGATAACCAATTACGGCAGATTCTACGAAGTTGCCATTAATTATTGGGTATTTTGGGAACACTATCTTTTGAGTTGTCCTATTTCTTGTGGTGCTCCCTTGAGCGTGGCTCCATCTTTTTTGAGGAAGTCTCACGCTGATGGAGAACCTATATCTCAGGAGCCATGCTGGAACTACTGAAAAATATTCTGTCCCCCAGTCAATTTATTCCTCACGGGCACTGTTACCTGTGGTGGGCACCTCTGGTCTGGCTGCATGTGGTCAGCGATGCTTTGATTGCCGTTGCCTACTTTTCGATCCCGGCGATGCTGATTTACTTTGTGCAGAAGCGGGAAGATCTTCCGTTTCCCAAAGTGTTTCTATTATTTGGAGCATTTATTGTCCTCTGTGGCACTGGACATTTGTTAGATATATGGACACTTTGGCATCCGGCTTATTGGCTCTCCGGGGTTGAACGAGCGTTGACGGCTTTCGTCTCTTGCTATACTGCCCTCAAGCTGATAGAGCTATTGCCTCAGTTTTTAGCCTTACGAACTCCGGAACACCTGGAAGCAGTCAATCACGAGTTACAGCAACAAATCGCAGAGCGGCAACGCACTGAGGAAACATTGCAAATGATTGTTGCTGGCACTTCGACCGTGACTGGCAAGGATTTCTTTCCTGCTCTGGTGCAAACTCTGGCAACCGCCCTACACGTTTCCTATGCTCTCGTTTGTGAAGCGACCGACGATCCGGTACAGACCCTCAGAAGTTTGGCTTTTTGGTGCGACGATCGCCTGGTCGATTCGATTGAATACGATTTATCAGGGACTCCTTGCGAGGAGGCAATTAGAAATAAAGGGTTGTGTGCCTATCCCTGCAAGGTACAGTATCATTTCCCCCACAAGCCTGCCTTACAAATGATGCAGGCTGAAAGTTATGTGGGAGTGCCCTTGCTCGATGCCAACCAGAAAGTCATCGGACAGCTATGTATTCTGGACAGCGAGCCTTTTTGGTTGGACGATCGCACCACCGCCCTACTGCATGTTTTCGCTGCACGGGCAACGACTGAATTGCAGCGACAATGGGCAGAGGATGAGAAGCGCCGCGCCTACGAAGAATTGGAGTTTCGGGTAGAAGAACGAACTGCGGAATTGGTCGCCGCGAATGCGGCATTAGAAAGTGAAATTCGGGAGCGGATCGTTGCGGAAGTTGCCTTGCAGCAGAGCCAGGAGCAATTTGCCAAGGCGTTTAACTCCAATCCGATCGCCTGTTCAATTTCCACCCTGGCAGAAGGACGCTTTCTAGATGTCAATCCCAGTTTCCTGAAGTTGTTTGGCTACACACGCGAAGAAATCTTGGGGCAGACCTCAACCGAGTTGCAAATTTGGGCAAATCCAGTCGATCGCAGACGTTTGTTAGAAGCTTTACAAACCCAGCACTCGATCCAAATGGATGCACCTTTTGTGCCGCGTTCTGGCGAAGTTCGGCAGGGAATGTCTTCGTTTGAAAAAATCGAGCTTCGCGGCGAGACTTGTCTGCTGAGTATGATTTACGACATTACCGAACGCAAGCAAGCGGAAATTGAACAGTTGCAGCAAATGAAGCTGACGGCACTGCGGGCAGATATCGGCATTGCTTTAACCGAAGGCGAGTCCCTGGAGGATATGCTGAACCGTTGCGCGATCGCGTTACACCAGCACTTAGATGCTGCCTTTGCGCGAATTTGGACACTTGACGACGCCACCCAAACGTTGATCCTGCAAGCCAGCGCTGGGATGTATACCCATCTCAACGGTGCCCATAGTCGGATTGTAGTTGGAGAGTTCAAAATTGGTTGGATTGCCCAACACCGCCAACCCCATTTAACGAATCAAGTTGAGACTGATCCCCGCATCAGCGATCGGGAGTGGGCAAAACGAGAAGGGATGGTGGCATTTGCAGGCTACCCCCTGACGATTAAAAATCGCTTATTGGGAGTTGTGGCGGTCTTTGCCCGTCAGCCCCTAGCGGAACAATCTTTGCAAGAAATGGCATCGGTTGCCACTGCGATCGCGGTTGGAATTGACCGCAAGTTAACGGCAACGGCGCTGCGCCAAACAGCAGAGCGAGAACGGGCAGCAGCGCTGGTGTTGCAACGAATGCGTGAAACCCTGGAACTGCAAACGATTTTCCACACCACCACGGAAGAGTTACGGCAAGTAATTCACAGCGATCGCACCCTCATCTATCAGTTCAATGCAAACTGGAGCGGGCAAGTTGTCGCAGAATCAGTCGGCGAGGGCTGGGATCCCATCTTGCCCATCCAGGTTGAAAATTCCAAACTGCTGCAAACGGTGCATGACCAAGCTGCCAACTGCATTGTCAAACGGTTGGATGGAACCGAGGTGTTGATTCAAGACACTTACCTGCAACAAACTCAAGGTGGTTTGTACCGTCAAAAATCAAATTACTGTTGTGTGACTGACATTTATCAGCAAGGGTTTGACGATTGCTATCTGGAATTGTTAAACACCTTACAAGCACGCGCTTACATCATCGTGCCCATCTTTTGTGGTAATTCCTTGTGGGGACTCCTTGCGGTTTATCAAAATGGGCAATCGCGCCAGTGGCAGTTTGCGGAAGTGCAAATGGTGTGGCAAATCGGCAATCAGTTGGGGGTCGCTGTGCAACAAGCAGAACTCTTTGCCCAAACCCAACGCCAAGCCGAGGAGCTACACCGGGCAAAGGATTTGGCTGACGCAGCAAACCGCGCCAAGAGCGAATTTCTGGCTAATATGAGCCATGAACTTCGTACTCCCCTCAATGCCATCTTAGGCTTTACCCAATTGATGCAGCGAGATTCTTCGCTCACAGCCGAACATCATCGGGCGATCGAAATCATTAATCAAAGTGGCGAACATTTACTGGGGCTGATCAACGATGTGTTGGAAATGTCTAAGATCGAGGCAGGGCGAGTGACCTTACATGAAGATGAGTTTGATTTCTACAGACTACTTCATAGCCTGGAAGCAATGTTGCAACTGAAAGCCCAATCCAAAGGGTTGAAGTTGTCTTTTGAGTGTCATCCATCCGTATCCCAATACATTAAGACTGACGAAAACAAGCTGCGTCAGGTTTTGCTCAATTTGCTGGGTAATGCCGTCAAGTTTACAGCACAGGGCAGTGTGACCTTGCGAGTCAGGCGATCGGACAAAGGTGCGGAAACAGATAGTTGCACGGGTTGCCGTCTTCAATTTGAGATTGAAGATACCGGAGTTGGCATTGCCCAAAATGAGTTAAGCGACTTGTTTGGTGCATTTCAGCAAACTCACTCCGGGCGAACATCTCAAGAAGGAACAGGATTAGGGTTACGCATTAGTCAACGCTTTGTGCAATTGATGGGAGGTGAAATTACAGTTCAGAGTGAACTGCATCAAGGGAGTTGTTTCTCCTTCCACATTCAGGTGAACTGTATTCCTACCGATGCCGCCACAACAACCTGCCCATCGCACAACCGCGTGGTTGGAATCGCCCCCGGACAAATCGCCTACCGTATTTTGATTGCCGAAGATAATGCAACCAATCGACTGCTGCTCAACACTCTATTGATTCGTTTAGGTTTTGAGGTGAAGGAAGCTAGAAACGGAGAAATAGCGATCGACCTGTGGCGACAGTGGCAACCCCACCTGATCTTCATGGATATGCATATGCCGGTCTTAAATGGATACGAAGCCACCAAACAGATTCGCGATCAAGAACGGGAAATTTCTCACCCCCACCTTCCCACCAAAATCATTGCGCTCACTGCCAGTGCCTTTGTCGAACAACGGCAAGCCAGTCTAGAAGTAGGGTGTAATGATTTTGTCAGTAAGCCCTTTCGTCGAGATGAACTGCTGGAAGTACTCTCCAAACATCTGGGAGTGCAATATCTCTATGAAGGCATTACAGCCGTTGAAGCAGATACAGATTCTAATATTTCCAGCCAAACCAAAGCTCAAAGAGAGTTTGCAGCCCTAGCTGCCATGCCCCCTACCTGGGTGGAGCAATTACGCTTCGCCGCAACTCAGGGCAACGATTCCTTGAGTCTCAGATTAATTGCTCAAATCCCCTCTGAGCAAGCATCCCTGATTACTGCCTTAACGAACCTGGTTGAACAATACCAATTTGACCATCTGCTCACTGTGCTAACTCAGTTCACCTAATTGGAGGATTTTTAGACAAACCCATGCACCACGAAAATAGCTTCAATGATTCCTCATCAGCAATGACCCAAGCAGATATTTTGATTGTTGACGATATTCCAGAAAACATTCGCTTGTTATCTGGAATTTTAGATGCCAAAGGTTATCAAACTCGCAAAGCAACGAATGGGGAAACTGCACTCAGAGCAATTGAAGCTATGTTGCCTAGCCTGGTTCTGCTCGATATTAGAATGCCCAAAATGAGTGGTTATGAGGTTTGCCGAAGACTGAAATCAAATCCTAAAACGACTCACATTCCTGTGATTTTTTTGAGTGCAGCGGATGAAATTGCGGATAAAGTTGAGGCATTCGGTGTAGGAGGTGCGGACTATATTACGAAACCATTTCATGTGGAAGAAGTATTAGCACGAGTTCACCATCAACTGACGATTCTCGCAGCGCAGCAAACTATTTGGCAGCTTAATACCCAACTGGAAGCACGAGTGAAAGAACGCACACACCAGCTTGAACTGGCGAACTCAAAATTGTCCGAAATGGCATTTTGTGATCCGCTTACCCAGCTTCCCAACCGAGCCTTTTTGATGCAACGTCTGCAAAATGTTCTCAATCAACCCGAACAACAGAATTTACAAAATGCTGTACTGTACCTGGATTGCGATCGCTTCAAAACAGTGAATGATTCCTTGGGGCATCAAGCGGGAGATGAACTGCTGATTGCCATCTCTCAACGCTTAAAGTCCGTTTTGCGTCAGGTAGATCTTTTAGTGCGGCTGGGAGGAGACGAATTTGTCATTTTATTGAGCGATTTGCCAGACGCTGTTTCAGCCACTGATACAGCAGAGCGGATTTTAAATAGCTTTACAAGTCCTTTCTATCTTCGAGAACGGGAATTTTTTGTTTCATTTAGCATTGGGATTGTGTCATCCTGCTCAACCTATAAGGAGCCAGAGGATCTTTTGAGGGATGCAGATACGGCAATGTATCAAGCAAAGGCTGCTGGTAAGGATTGCTATCAAATTTTTGAGATCTCTATGTATGAGGCAGTCTGCCAGCGTCTACAACTGGAGACAGATTTACGCAAAGCCCTGCGACAGCAAGAATTGTCGTTGTTTTATCAGCCGATCGTCGATCTGGCAACCGAAACGGTTGTTGGGCTGGAGGCTTTAGTTCGCTGGCATCATCCCACGCTAGGGCTTGTTCCTCCAGATCAATTTATCCCGATCGCCGAGGAAACTGGCATGATTTTGAAATTGGGTTTGTGGGTGCTGGAAGCCGCCTGCCGCCAACTTGTTGTTTGGCAAACCCAAGGAATGGTGGATGCAGATTTTTTCGTGAGTGTGAATGTTTCCGCCTATCAATTTGCTCAACGAGATTTTATAGAGCAACTTGATAGAGTCTTAACAGAAACTCAAATGAATCCTTACTGCTTAAAGCTAGAGATTACGGAAACTGTGATTATGCAGAATTTTGTGTCTGCGGCTGAAGTGATCCATCAACTCCGCGAGCGAGCGATTCAACTGAGCATTGATGATTTTGGCACAGGTTACTCGTCCCTCAGTTATCTTCATTCCTTTCCAGTGGATTACCTCAAAATCGATCGCTCATTTACGCAACGCTTGCATCGCGAGAAAAGCAGCCTGAGCCTAGTTACAGCAATCATCCAAATTGCTCAAACAATGGGCATCCAGATCGTTGCAGAAGGGATTGAAACTAGCGACCAGCTTGCCCAACTCAAACTTTTGGGTTGTCGCTATGGTCAAGGGTTTTTCTTCTCCAAGCCACTCCCCGTTAATCAGATAATTGACTTCTTATCCCCTGAGGCGTACCAAATCAAGTAATGTCGCTGCTTTCCGGCTAAAATTTTACTTCTCGAAGAATAAGCATCGGTATTCGTCCGGTCTTGCTACCGCCAGTCCACAAAAAATAGCTTTTCTTCATGATTTGATACTGGGACAGTCAGGCTTCAGCGTGAACAGGGAAGTAATATCAGTCACGAATTTTACCTTAAAATCGACGCAAGCAACGCCGGATGAATGAGATCAGGAGGCTTGAAACCTTGATTTGCGGAGACTTCGGTGCATCCTACCGCCACAGCCACCTTCCAGGCTGAATAGGATGCCGACTCTAAATCATGCAAGAACACCATCCGCCTCAATGTTGATATTCTTTTGCAAAAAGTCTATTGTTTCAACACAGCGAGGTTTCATAACATAGGGTGACATGATGAAAATTCTTTTAATAGAAGATGATCAATGCACATGTGATCTGATCTCGGCAACCTTGACTCACCATCGATATGCGGTCGATACAGTGGCGGATGGCATCGCAGGATTAGATTTGGCAACTCGGTGGATCTATGACTTGATTCTTCTGGATATTTTGCTGCCAACTTTAAATGGAATTGAGGTTTGTCGTCGTCTTCGCATTCAAGGATGCCAGACACCTGTGTTGATTTTGACCATGAAAGATTCCAATGAGGATATTATCGCCGGTCTGGATGCAGGAGCCGATGACTACTTAGCGAAAACTTGCGACTCGTCCCAACTGCTTGCCAGGGTGCGAGCACTCTTACGACGAAGTGGTAATACGTCCTCATCTCCTTTGTTGACCTGGGGAGACCTGTGCCTTGATCCCGCGATCGCCAGAGTCACTTACAAGCAGGACGTGATCATGCTGCGCCCCAAGGAATACACCCTGCTAGAGCTATTTCTGCGCCATCCTCACCGCATCTTTAGCCGCAGCGCCATCATTGAACATTTGTGGTCGATGGACGATACACCTGTTGAGGGAGCGATTACCAATTTAATTAAAGATCTGCGACACCGCTTGAAATCTGTTGATGAAGAAATTGACTTAATCGAAACGGTTTACGGGCTGGGCTATCGCTTAAAAGAAGCCCCCACTAGCTCTGCCAAACCCGAAGCTGATGATGGGGTAGTTAGCAGAAATGATTCTCAACTTGCCTTCAAGCCTGTTTTGACTCCCGATCGAGTCCAGGATTGGAGCCAGCCATCGTTGCAGCGCGGCAAAACCGCAATTCAGCGGATTCAGGAACGCTTTCAAGCCTCACTAGATCACCGGATTGCGACTCTGGAAACTGCCGATCGCTGCTTACAAGCAGGGCATTTCAGTTTGCAACAACGGCAAACCGCACGAGCCGAAGCCCACAAATTGGCAGGAGGGCTAGGTACCTTTGGCTGCGGCAAAGCTTCGGAGATTGCCCAAGCCATTGAAGATCTACTGGAGGCTAATTTGTGTCAGGAGGCGCTGATGATGAACCGGTTACCACAGTTGCTAGAAGAACTCAAGCAAGAACTCGCCCACCCGCTTAGTCGATCGTCCAGTCAGTGAAACGTTGTGATGATAACCAAGCATTACTCCAGGGTGCTGGTATTATTTTAATTTCGCCAGAACTAAGCATTTTTTATGCCGATGGCTTTCCCCATCTCGTTTCCCGATCTGATCGCCAACTTGTTTCAACCTGGGAAATTCTTAGTCTCCTCCGGGTTACAGATAGTAGTGCTGCAAATCAGGGAAATGCCTGCCTGGATGGGTTTAGCTCTGCTGCATTTACTCACCTTTGGAATCACGATCGCTCTGGGATTGCTGACCACGAAACAGATTAGATCTCGTAAACCCTGGTTTCCTGAGAAACGTCGCAAGCTCAACCTCATCAGCAAGACTTCCAAAAAGTTTGAATCACTCAATCACACTATTCTCAATGCCTTACCAGATTTAATCATTCGGATGCATCGAGACGGAACTTATCTGGACATTAAGCCAGCTACCGCGTTCTCTACCGAACTACAAAACCTAAAAGTTGGAGAAAACATCCGCAATATTCTGCCTCCCAAAGCCGCGCAACAGCGCTTACAAGCAACCGAGGCAGCTTTGGAGACGGGAGAAGTTCAAGTGTATGAATTTTCCTTGCAAAATGGGAATCAGCAACTTCGGCGTGAAGCCAGAGTTCTGCCATTGGATGTGGACGAAGTGTTGATTGTGATTCGAGATTTAACCCAGCGAAACCAAATCGAGGATGCTTTGCGGCAAAGCGAGGCACGGTTTCGAGAGTTGGCAGAAACAGTGCAGGAAGGGTTTTTTGTTTACGAAACAGAGCTTGCCTTTTACTCTTATGTAAATCCAGCCTACGAAGCCATTGTTGGAGTATCGCCCCATCGCAAACATGAGGGTATGGATCACTGGCTGGCGAACATTCATCCAGACGATCGCGATCGGGTTAAATCCGCAATTCTCAGGGAAAGTCAGGGGCAAAACTTTCATGAAGAATATCGTTATAACCACCCAAATGGTAAAACCTCCTGGCTGCGATCGCAGGCGTTTCCCTTGCAAGACGAAACAGGAGCCATTGTGCGGGTGGTGGGCACGGTGGAAGACATCACCGATCGCAAACAACTGGAAGCCTCCCTGCAATTAAGCGAAGCTCGCTATCGAGGCATCGTTGAAGATCAGATGGAAATGATCTGTCGCTATCGATCCGATGGCACATTTACCTTCGCAAACGAGGCATTCTGCCGTTATTTCGAGGTGGATCTCGATGATTTGCTGGGACATAGCTTTGAACCGTTTATTGCGGAATCTGATCGATCGCGAGTCATTCAACTGATTCGCGCCATGACTCCGGAGCATCCATCCGTGGCAATTGAAAATCGGGTGTTTACTCAGGGAAAGACCCGCTGGACACAGTGGAATAACCGAGCCATCTTCGACCACCAGGGGAGCTTGATGGAACTGCAAGCGGTGGGGCAGGATATTACCGATCGCAAACGCATGGAAATCGCTCTGCAAGAAAGCGAAGCTCGATTTCAGGAGATTGCTCAAACCCTGAATCAGGTGTCCTATGTCGTGTCATTGACCACAGGGCAGTATCTCTATATCAGTCCTTCGTATGAAAAACTCTGGGGCTACTCCTGTGAAAGCCTCTACCAAGACCCCAAATCCTGGCTTGAGCGGATTCACCCTGAAGATTTAGAGTATGTTTTGGAGGGATTCAATCAGTTTCTCTCTGGCAACTATGTGCGCTTAGAATACCGTATTGTTTGTGCGAATGGCGAAGTGCGCTGGATTAAGTCGGAGTCTTTAGTGGTGTACGACGCGGATGGCAACCCTTTACGAATGGTAGGGTTAGCCGATGATATTACAGAGCACAAACAGCTTGAAGAATCACTACAACTGAGTGAAGCCCGCTACCGTGGCATCGTAGAGGATCAGATGGAACTCATCTGCCGATACCAACCGGATGGCACCCTCACTTTTGCGAATGAAGCCTTCTGCCGATATTTTGGGCTAGACGTAAACGAGGTGCTTGGAACCCGTTATGAGCCACTTATTTTTGAAGCAGATCAAGATATAGTGAATCAACACATTCGTTCGATGAGCCTGGATAATCCGACTATTGTGACTGAAAATCGGGTTTTCTCCCATGGAGCAGTGCGCTGGACTCAGTGGAACAATCGGGCAATCTTTGATGATCGAGGTCGCTTTGTTGAATTCCAAGCCGTTGGGCGCGACGTTACTGATCGCAAACAAATAGAAGAAGTTTTACGTGCTAGTGAAGAGCGATTTCGTAGAGCGTTTGATGATGCGCCAATTGGAATGTCACTGGTATTACCAACCGGACAATTTCTGAAGGCGAATTCGTCTTATTGCAATCTGGTTGGATATTCTGAGGCAGAATTATTAAATTTGACATTTCAAGAGATTACCCATCCAGAGGATCTGGAGGCAGATGTGGAGGGGCTTAAGCAGCTTTGTGCTGGTGAAATTCATTTATTTCAAATAAAGAAACGATACATCACCAAACATGGAACATCGGTGCCAGTGCTCATGAGTACAGCTCCGATTCGAGATGCGAGTGGACAACCGCTCTATTTTGTGGGGCATATCCAGGACATTCGCGATCGCCTCAAAATTGAGCAGATGAAAGATGAATTTATCTCCGTTGTGAGTCACGAACTCCGCACTCCTCTAACCTCGATTCGGGGTGCGCTGGGAATTTTGGAGTCAGGCGTGTTCAACAATCGCCCCGAAAAAGCCCAACATATGCTGCAAATTGCCGTCAATAACAGCGATCGGCTTGTGCGATTAGTCAACGACATTCTCACTCTAGAACGCCTGGAGTCTGGTAAGGTGCAGCTTCAGATGGAGCAATGCCAGGTTGCCAGCATGATGCAAGAGGCAGTAGACAGTGTGCAAGCGATCGCCGATCAAGCTTCCATCAACCTTTGCTTCACTCCCCTACACGCTACCCTTTGGGCATCTCACGACGCGATCGTGCAAACCCTCACCAACCTCCTGAGTAATGCCATCAAGTTTTCTGCGATCGGCGGCACCGTCTGGCTCACGGCTGAAGAGTGGGAGCATAGGAGCGTAGGAGCGTGGGAGACTGGCAAATCTCATTCACCCCCCCACCCCTCGACTCATTCATCCACCCCTTCGCCCCACCCCCTAGCCCCCAGCCCCCAGCCCGCCATCCTGTTTGCAATCACCGATCACGGACGAGGCATTCCATCAGATAAATTCGACATCATCTTTGAAGAATTTCAGCAGGTAGACGGGTCTGATTCCCGCAAAAAAGGCGGCACAGGGCTAGGTTTAGCCATTTGCAAAAGAATCGTACAACAACACAAGGGACACATCTGGGTTGATAGTTGCTTAGGCAAAGGAAGCACTTTTTACTTTACAGTGCCTCTATTCACCACAAAACAAGACCAGCGAATGACCAATGATCAATGACCAATGACCAATGACCAATGACCAATGACCAATGACTAAGCATATTTTAATTGTGGATGACGAAGAGGACATCCGAGATGTAGTGCAGGTATCTCTAGAAGAGTTTGCAGGCTGGCAAACGAAAACCGCTGCATCCGGTATAGAGGGATTACATCTGGCAAGGACAGAAGCATTCGATGCCATTTTGCTGGATATATCCATGCCAGATATGGACGGCTTTCAGATCTGCGAGGCACTTCAAGCCAGCCCCATCACTCAAAAGCTGCCAGTGATTGTGTTAACGGCAAAGGTGTTACCCAGCGATCGCGATCGCTTAACCACTCTAGATGTTGCGGGCATCATCACAAAGCCATTTGATCCCATGACGATTTGGCGGCAAATCAGAGAAATCTTAAACTGGACAATGTAAAGATAGATTTTCATATCAGTTTCATATGTTTTTGCTCTAATCTAGGGGGCAAATCATTCCTGAATCTTAAGTCATCACTCTGTACTGCTGACACTGACTTTAAAGCGAGTTTCGCATTTGATGGTTCCTGAATGATTTTCAATATCTTTCGAGTTGTTTTATGGTCAACAATGAATCGCCTAAAACGAAACAAATTGAGATTGCAATTAACGTTTTAACCCAAGCTTTACAGAAGCTGGATGAGCATGATTACCCTTCTGCAAAGGTCATGACTGGAGTTGCCAAGAAAGTGCTAGACGATTTGCAACTAGACTTAGATCGTCATCTCTATGTTGAAGAAAAGCTCAAACAGCTTCTCAAATAAATTCCAAAATGAGAGTTGGTTACTTTATATCAATAGAGAGGCGTGATTCATGCCTGCCAAGACAATTCTACTGATTGAGCAAGAAGCCAGTATCCGCGAAATACTTCATGCTTGCCTGAGCGAGATTGGAGGTTGGAGGGTTACATTGTCTAATTCAATCCAGGATGGGATTCATTTGTGCATGACAACCTACCCCGATGTCATTTTGCTAGATGCGTCTACCACAGAAACGGATGCCCTGATCTTCATTGAACAATTGAAGCAATACACAATAGCAGCATCGATTCCAATTTTGTTAATCACCGCCAGATCCAGTTGGTTCACGTTACGGCAACTGAATCAAATGGGATTTGCAGGAGCGATCGCCAAGCCATTCAATCCAGCGACGCTATCTGCTCAAGTTTGTCACTTACTCGGATGGAGTGGTGATGATTGTGGATGAACTGACTTTAGCTTTGAATCTTCATTGCCGTTAGTTCTCATCCTGATGAACGCCAGAATCAATTCTGGACAACTCATATCAGCCAATTTGTGTTCATTTTCTGAGGAAAACAGTATGGCATCACTAACCGTCTGGAAATTCAATACTGCTGATGGTGCAGATAAGGCACTGACTAAGTTAGGAGAGTTGGAAAAACAGCAATTGATTCAAGTTTTGGATGCAGCGATCGTGTCCTGGCCCCAAGGACGCAAAAAGCCTAAAACCTACCAGGCAATGAATACGGTAGGAGTTGGCGCATTGGGAGGAGCCTTTTGGGGAATGTTGTTTGGTTTGATCTTCTTTGTGCCGCTGTTTGGGCTGATCGTTGGAGCGACGGCTGGCGCAATTTCCGGCAAGTTTACGGACTACGGTATTAACGACGATTTCATCAAAGAAGTGCAAAGCAAAGTCACGGAAGGCACCTCTGCCCTGTTTTTGATGACGGGTAAGGTAACGGTCGATAAAGTAGAAGCCGCGTTTACCTCAGACGAAAAAGGCGAATTGATTCAATCCAATCTCAGTGCTGAACAAGAAGCAAAACTCAAAGAAGACTTTGGAGCCGAGATTTAAATCCTATGGCTAGTCAACCTGTTCCCTCCCGCGCTGTTCGAGAACCATCCTATTTGGATGTCCTGATTCCGTTGGTGACTCTGGTTGTCTTGATCGGTGGGGCGGTTTCCCTATTCGGACTCGCCGCGATCGATGGTCCGGTTCAGGTGGCGCTGATTGTTTGTTCGATGGTCGCTGCCCTGGTGATCTTGAAAAATGGTCACCCCTGGGACGAAATTGCGGCATCCGGCGGCAGAGCAATTTCATCGATCGTCAGTGCGATTTTTATCCTGCTGGCGGTGGGCGGGCTAATTGGCACCTGGAATATGTCAGGCACGATTCCAACGATGGTTTATTACGGGATACAGGTGCTTCAGCCGAATTGGTTTTATGCGGCAACGGCGATCATTTGTGCGGTGGTCGCCTTGAGTATTGGTAGTTCCTGGACAACGGTTGGCACGATCGGGGTGGGATTGGTTGGCATCGCGTCATTGTTGGGAGTTTCCCCGGCAATTACAGCGGGGGCTGCTATTTCTGGTGCCTATTTGGGAGATAAAACGTCCCCTCTGTCTGAAACTTCGATCTTGAGTGCTCAACTGGTGGGAGTGGATATTTATACCCACCTTCGCGCCCAGATCTGGACTTCCATTCCTGCCTTCCTGATTGGATTGGTTGTGTTCACGACTCTGGGTTTACAGGAAACGGTCGAAGTCGGCGCAGAAGCGGTGACGGATCTGGCGAAGTTGGATCAACTGTTCTGGATTACACCGCTCAATTTGGTGCCGCTGGCATTTCTGGTCTTTTTGTCGATTCGCAAAGTGCCTGCTTCTCTCGCCATTATGAGTGCAGCCCTAGTGGGCGGAATCACAGGGGCGGTTCTGCAACCGCAAGCGATCGTGCGGTTTGTCAATGATCCAACCCTGGCAACTCCGTTGGTCTTTATCAAAGGCATCTGGAGTGCGTTAGCCAACGGCTATCAAGAAAACTCTGGCATTGCTGATATCGATCGCCTGCTGTCGCGGGGTGGCATGGATAGTATGTTGCTGACCTTGTGGATCATCATTGGGGCGGTGACGTTTGGCACGTTGATGGAAGAATTCGGGTTGCTGGCAAAACTGATCGATCCAGTGTTGGGCAAGGCAAAAACCAAAGGACTGTTGTTTGCCACCGCGATCGCTACGGCGATCGGGTTAAACATTGTGGCAGCGGATCAGTATATTGCTCTGGTGCTGCCTGCCCGTGTGTTTCGAGTTGAATTTCAGAAGCGCGGTTTGATGCCTCAGAACCTGTCTCGGCTAGCGGCGGATGCGGGAACGGTCACCTCACCGCTGATTCCCTGGAATTCCTGTGGCGCGTTTATGGCAGTCACTCTCGGCGTGCCCACCCTATTGTACTTTCCCTACGCCATTTTCAACATTGCCAGTCCCATTCTGTCGCTGCTTTACGGCATTACCGGTTTCAAGATCGAGCGGATGCCCCCCAACCCAGACCCAGTTTTGGCAGATGTGGAAGGAACTTAAAACTAATTTGTGATTGCAGGGTTTTATACCAATTTGATCTCGATACGCTATGGATTAAGATCCCCCTGCCTGCGGCATCTCCCTTATCAAGGGGGACTGAGGGGGATCGGTGCAAGGAATGGGTCACTATCACTGTTTAAATCGGTATTACCTCTCAGAGCAGGAGCGTTCTATGGCATCGAACCAGGAATACAGTCCAGTAGCAAACCAGGATTTTAGTCCGGCAACTGAGAAACAAACCTTACCCCTCAATGCCCTGATCGCTTTGGTGGTTGGCTCCATGATCGGCGCAGGGATTTTCACCCTACCTGCTCGGTTTGGGCAGGCGACGGGAGTTTTTGGCGGCTGGATTGCCTGGACGATCGCGGGTATAGGGATGCTGATGCTGGCGTTTGTTTTCCAAACTCTGGCAGAACGCAAACCTGATTTGGATTCCGGCGTGTTTATTTACGCCAAGGAAGGCTTTGGCAATTATCTGGGGTTTTTGGCAGCTTTCGCGTTCTGGGCAAGTACGTGTGTTGGCAATACGTCTTACTTTGTTCTAATCAAATCAACGCTGGGTGGATTTTTCCCAATTTTTGGAGATGGCAATACGATTCCAGCCGTGCTGCTTGCCTCTGTGATTTTATGGGTCTTTCACTTTATGATCCTGCGCGGTGTGAGACAGGCAGCAGGGCTGAACACGATTGTCACGATCGCCAAGGTGGTGCCCATTCTGATTTTCATTGCCGTGCTATTGTTTGCCTTCAAGCCTGATGTTTTTGCCGCCAATCTTCTCGGCGGGCAGGGGTATGATGCCAAGCCGTTGTTGGAGCAAGTGCGTGACACCATGCTGGTAACGGTGTTTGTGTTCATTGGGATTGAAGGAGCCAGCGTTTATTCTCGATATTCTGAGAAGCGATCGGATGTGGGTGTTGCAACTGTTGTTGGCTT
The DNA here is from genome assembly GCA_033764965.1 of Leptolyngbyaceae cyanobacterium bins.302. GTDB lineage: Bacteria > Cyanobacteriota > Cyanobacteriia > Leptolyngbyales > Leptolyngbyaceae > JSC-12. The sequence continues at coordinate 26,432 of JANRIN010000210.1, forward strand.
TCTGGGTGTGCTGGTGCTGCTGGTGTTGGTGACGACTTTGCCCTTTGGAATTCTGCCCAGAGAGGAACTGGCAGCCGTGCGAAACCCTTCGATGGCGGGGGTTTTTGAGTCGATCGTGGGGCGCTGGGGCAATGTGTTTATCAGTTTGGGGTTAATTGTTTCCGTGTTGGGAGCTTACCTGGCATGGAGCTTGTTTGCGGCAGAAGTGCCCTTCCTGGCGGCAAAAGAACAACTGATGCCCACCTTTTTAGATCAAGAAAACGCCCACAAGGTGCCATCTGCTTCCCTATGGATGACCAATATTGTGGTGCAACTGTTTTTGATTACCACATTGTTTGCTCAAGATGCCTTTTCTCTGGCACTAGAACTCACGAGTGCGATGACGTTGATTCCTTATCTATTGGTGGCAGCGTTTGCATTGAAGCTAGCGCTGTCGTGGGAAACTTACGATCGCAATTCCCAACGCCGGACGCGGGATTTGCTTATAGCATTACTTGCCACTGCTTATTCAATTTTAATGTTGATTGCCGGAGGTCTCGATAAGTTACTCTTGTCTGGGTTGATTCTGGCTCCTGGAACGCTGCTGTTTCTCCTGGCACGACGAGAGCAAAATCGCAAAGTGTTTCAGTCTTGGGAATGGTTCTTTTTTACTGTTATCATGATTGCGGCAGCGTCTGCCATTTATGGGCTATCAACAGGTCTGATTACTATCTAAGCTTTGTTTATTCTGAGTCACTCAGTGTTGTTTGTATCAATTGATTAATGATGCTTGCAACCTAAATAAGTTCGTAGAAGTAATTTACACCGGCTTTCTCTTTCTGATGGTTGATTCAGTATCAGATACCGATGACCTTACGAAATTAATGGAGCTATTATGACTGTCGCAACGAATCCTACTACGAGTCCAACGACTATTTCCTATGGAGTACATTCTGAAGTTGGCAAACTGCGAAAAGTGATGGTGTGTTCGCCTGGTTTAGCACATTCGCGTTTGACTCCCACCAATTGCGACGATTTACTGTTTGATGATGTCTTGTGGGTGGACATGGCAAAGCGAGACCACTTCGACTTTGTTGCAAAAATGCGCGATCGCGGCGTTGAAGTGATCGAACTGCACGAAATGTTGGCAGAAACTCTGGATATTCCAGCCGCCAAAAAGTGGATTTTAGATCAGCAAATTACGCCCAACGAGGTGGGCTTGGGATTGGTAGAGGAGGTGCGTGCCTTCTTAGAAAGCTTGAGTTCTAAACAGTTAGCGGAATATCTGATTGGCGGACTTGCCATTTACGATATTCCCAAAGATATTGGTGGCGACTTTCTCCGCGCTGCCCAAGAATCTAGTGGCATTACGGGCTACCTGCTCCCGCCTCTGCCCAACACCATCTTCACCCGCGACACCACCTGCTGGATCTATGGCGGGGTCACTCTAAACCCGCTCTATTGGCCCGCCCGCCACGAAGAAACCGTCCTCGCAGCCGCCATCTATAAATTCCATCCCAGCTTTACCCAGGCAAAATTTGAGGTCTGGTGGGGTGATCCAACCCAGCATTGGGGATCTGCCACCTTTGAAGGCGGGGATGTGATGCCGATCGGCAATGGGGTTGTGCTGGTTGGCATGAGTGAGCGCACCTCGCGGCAAGCGATCGCTCAAGTTGCCGCAGCTCTGTTTGCCAAAGGAGGCGCAGAACGAGTGATTGTAGCCGGAATGCCCAAAATTCGCGCTGCCATGCACCTGGATACGGTCTTCACCTTTTGCGATCGCGATCTGGTGAGCCTCTATCCTGAAATCATGGATCACGTCGCCACCTTTTCCCTGCGACCCAGTGACAAAGCGCCAGGGTATGAATTGACCAAAGAAACTCAATCCTTTGTGGATGTAGTTGCCGCCTCCCTGGGACTGAAGAAACTGCGGGTGGTGGAAAGTCAAGGTAATGCCTATGCCCGCCAACGGCAACAGTGGGACAGCGGCAATAACTACGTTTGCCTGGAACCTGGTGTGGTGATTGCTTACGATCGTAATGTTCTAAACAACACCGCCCTCCGTAAACAAGGAGTAGAAGTCGTCACGATCGGCAGTTCCGAACTAGGACGCGGACGCGGCGGCGGACACTGCATGACTTGTCCAATTATTCGAGATGCGGTTGATTTTTAAAGGCAAAAGGAGAACTTCTCATGTCCCTCGGTCCTGTCGAAATTCTGTGTATCAAGTTTCCCAATACTTTCATCAAAGATGAAATTGCAGCAGCCTTAAAAACATTGGTCAACAATCACACAATTCGCATCATTGATATTCTGTTTATTCGGAAGAATGCAAAGGGTGAAGTAACCATGACAGAAATTGATGAAATGGATGATGTTGACCACAGTATTCTTGACCCAATCATTGCCGATATTTCAGGTTTGATTGCCGAAGAAGATGTGCAGGAAGTTGCCGCAGTACTTGATAACAACTCATTTGCTGCTCTCATGCTATTTGAGCATGTCTGGGCAACTGCTTTTCGGGATGCTGTGCTCAACGCTCAAGGTGAGCTTTTGTTCAGCGATCGTATCCCCAGCAGTGTAATTGAAGCCGTAATGGCAACATCGGTTTAGAGAATTGGTCATTGGTCATTAGTCATTGGTCATTGATTTTTCTAACCCCCACCCCCCAACCCCCATCCCCCACCCGCCATTATTGAGGGGATTTTTTTTGTAAGTCGACGAGGCGGTCCCGGG
>JANRIN010000215.1:0-4751 GCA_033764965.1 Leptolyngbyaceae cyanobacterium bins.302
AGTTATGGTTTATCTCCTTGCTCTGGTTATAGGCATCATTTCAGGTTTACGTACCATGACTGCACCCGCTGCAATGAGTTGGGCGGCCTATCTGGGTTACCTCAATCTCGGCGGGAGCTGGCTCGCTTTTATGGGCTACCGCTTCACACCCTGGATTCTCTCCGTACTGGCGTTGGGCGAATTTGTCACCGATCAGTTGCCTGCCACGCCCAGCCGCAAAGTCCCGGTTCAGTTTGGGGCTCGCCTGGTGAGTGGTGCCCTCTCAGGAGCCGTGGTAGGAGCCGATGGAGGTATACTTTGGGGCGGGTTAGTGGCAGGCATGGTGGGTGCGGTGATTGGCACGTTAGGGGGTGCGGCGGTACGTTCTCGGCTCGCGATTGCCTTGGGTCGTGACCTACCGGCGGCGCTGGTCGAAGATGCTGTCGCGATCGGCGGAGCCATTTTAGTCGTGGGGCTACTGCGATGACTCAATCCTTTGACGCGCTGATCATTGGCGCTGGTCAGGCAGGGCCACCGTTGGCTGCACGGCTGACCGCAGCAGGAATGAGAGTGGCGCTAATTGAGAGACATCTGATTGGCGGTACCTGTGTCAATACGGGCTGCACACCGACTAAAACGCTTGTCGCCAGTGCCTATACCGCTCACCTTGCCCGTCGCGCTGCCGACTATGGTGTGCTGATCGCAGGGGAGATCACAGTTGATATGAAGCGAGTTAAGGCGCGGGCTGATGCCGTTGCAGCCAACTCTCGCAATGGTCTTGAGACTTGGCTTCGCAGTATGGAACACTTGACGGTGTTCCAGGGGCAAGCGTGCTTCGAGAACGAGAACACACTACGGGTTGGTGATAAACGACTCACTGCACCGCAAATTTTCGGGTGCATCCCAGTTTTGCAATGAGCAGAAATACTCAGGAGTTCAATTAGGAGAGTTCGATTATGCTTGGAGGAAGCAACAAAAAACCCCTGGCAAACCACAATGGACAGTGATACCCGTCAAAAAATTCAAGAACATGCTCGTGCAATCGCAGCTTTGTTATACGGCGAAACTGCACCGGAACAATTGACAACGTTAGAAGGAATCGAAACTGCTGTGCGAGGACATATTCTGGAGCATGTGAGTCCGGAAATCGGTCATTTTTTATTGCAGAAGCAAGCGGTACAGAACGGGGACGAACTCGGCACCTTAAGAGTATTCTCGGAACGCTCACCATTACGGAAAAGCAAGCGCAAAAACTTGAAGTCAAAGGACGCACTCAATTAAGTCCTTATTTGGAAAAATGCTGTTTGCTAGTCAGCGCTAACGTGTCGTATGAACATGCCACTCAAGACATCTCTGTTTTGACAGAAATGGAGGTATCACGAGGGACTCAGCAACGATTGGTGAAACGACAAACCTTTGAGTTACCAGTGTCCCAAGCCGTGGTTGAAGAGATGAGTATTGACGGAGGAAAAGTGCGAGTTCGCACGCCGAAAGGAGAGAGTTGTTGCTGGCAAGATTACAAAGCAGTGAATTTGCACCAGCAATATCAAGCAGCATTTTTTCATGCAAATGAGCGTCTTTTAGAGTGGGTGAATGAGCAACCGTTAGCAGAGCCATTAACCTGTTTAGGAGATGGACATGATGGCATTTGGAAGCTATTTTTGGCGATTGCACAGGACAGTCAACGACGAGAGATTTTGGACTGGTTTCATCTCAAAGAGAATCTCTACAAAGTGAAGGGAACTGAGCTAGAGTTATCCAGGGTTGAAGCACTGCTTTGGCAAGGGAAGGTCGATGATGCAATTAAGCAGTTCATGCACTCGACAGATGAACAATCGGCAAAGTTTATCGCATACCTAAGCAATCATCGTGCTCGGATTGTCAATTGTGCTTATTTCCAGGCAGAGGGGATTTCGATTGGGTCTGGAACGATTGAGTCTACGCCACCCCTAGCCTGTGGGCATAATCAGGGTCCAGGGCATGTTCCATATCGAAGAAGGCAGCGGTGCCGCCTTCTTCCTGGACTTCTTTGATCGCTAGCAGCGCCAAGGTAGTTTTGCCGGAGCTTTCATGCCCAAAGATTTCAACGATCCGGCCACGAGGCCAGCCGCCCCCAAGGGCTTCGTCTAATGCTGGAATTCCTGATGTAAATGTAGTCACCCTGAGACGGGAAGAGTCCTTAAGCTGGAAGATTGATCTTTGTCCCAGTTTGCAATTGATTTCTTTAATTACCTGATCGATCTCAGGCTTTTTAGTTGTATCGGTGGTCGTGGTCATTGCTCAACACTCCTGAAGGCGGTGGGGAATTTCAGCTTCAGGAGCGATCGCTTTACGGATTCAACAAACTTTTAAAGGTCATGGGAGGCTCAGGTTTCTTTGGAGCATACAGTTCATGGAGTTCGATCGCGGCCTGTTCCAGCGCACACCTGCCTATCATGTCATTGGGTTGGCACACGGCTTTGGGGATGTTGTTGAGTGTGAGTAGACACAGCCCGTTCCCAGTGAGCCAGGTCTTCAGATCGAGTTCATGTTCTGGCAAATCGAACCAGGCTGAGGTATCGGTTTCGGTAAGTTGGATCGGGTTTGTCAGGCTGCTTTCAGGATGGAAGATTAGCTGTGGGGAAGGTTCGGCACCCTCTAAGTCCTGGGCGATTTCTTCATCAGAGCAAATGAAACGATACGGATACGAAAAGACATCCATATCTGGGTCTCTGATTTCATCACTCGACGGCTCTGTTAGTCCTTCCAACTCTGCATGATTCATCAAGTTATTGAACCACCAGAGGAAGTACAGGGGCTGGCCTAGCTGGGTGGCAGCCTGTTGAACAAGGTCCAGTGTTTGTTGTTGCATTAAGGGTTCTAGGTAGGTTTCCCAATTTTAAAGCGATCGCTTCCAGGCCCAATCAGGGAAACCAGGGATTTAGGGCGAAAAAATGCCACGCAGTTGCATGGAAACTTTTGGGTAAAATGGCACTGCAAGCCGCTCTAGTTAAGGATTTTATCGGTCTGACTCGTAGCGCAGCGATGCTGAATTTCTGCTGCAACGGCTGGCTTGATGGGGTACTGGATGACCTTTTCAGCAGCATACCGGGCCTGTCCGAGTATTTCATGGTCTGTTGCCAGGTTCGCCAGGGCGAATTCAGGAAGCCCTGACTGCTTGGTGCCCAGCAGTTCCCCCGGACCCCGGAAGATGAGGTCTGCTTCTGCGATATAGAACCCGTCCTGGGATTGTTCCATGACCTGCAATCGTTGCGTTTCGCCACCGGTTGAGCGATCGACCAGGATGCAATAGGACTTGTGCTGCCCCCCATCATCCAACTTAAAGCTAGTCGCTCGGACACGCATCCAGGGCTTACCCGTTGCATCTTTTGCATTCAGATGCACTTCATCTGAACCGCCACGATAAACTTCTACCTGCAAAATGTCGCCTGCCTTGTACTGCCGCATAACAGGTGAACTAGCATTGGGTTGACGACGACAATTTAAAGCTGGGCTTACCACTCGCCACAAAGATCCAGGCACAAGTACGCTTCCATGAGGAACCGTGCCTTGAATCGGCGTTTAATTTCGGCTAAAGTCGCCGTTTGCATTTGGTTTAGCGGTTTGTGCCAGACTGCTTGTACTACCACTGGTCATAATCATCATCACAATCAATCCCACCCCACCTTTGATCCACCTGTGCATCGTGCTTGTCTCGCTCAACGACGGCTCTAGCTTAACTGCAACCTCCTTTGAGTGCTACACTTCCATGATTGGTAGTCCTGATAGGAATCGAACCTACAACCTCTCGCGTGTAAGGCGCTTGCTCTACCGTTGAGCTACAGGACTATAAGAGCGATTGCCTTACGGCACGCTGCGCGAACGATGGGACTCGAACCCATACCCATGCGTTGAGTTTGGCGTATTCAGATGCTCGCCGCTACACCACATTCGCATTGGAGCGATTGCCTTACGGCACGCTCAAGCGACCGACGAGACTCGAACTCGTGTCTCCTGGTTGGAAGCCAGGGGTGCTTGCCACTGCACCACGATCGCATACAGAGCCGCCAGCAGGAATTGAACCCGCAACCAACCGCTTACAAAACGGCTGTTCTGCCAGTTGAACTATGGCGGCAAATCGGAGCAGTAGGAATCGAACCTACATGAGCCTGTTTGTAAGACAGGTGCCTTCCCAGTCGGACCATGCTCCGATATCAAAGGATCAGACGATGGGGGTTGAACCGCTGCTTATCAAAGCTTTGGTGAGCTTTCTTCCCGCTCCGATATCAAAGGATCAGACGATGGGGGTTGAACCCATATCGGGAGCGTACCAAGCCCCTGTGTTGCCAGTTACACCACGTCTGCATTGGAGCAGGTGACAGGAGTTGAACCTGCATGAAGGCTGTACGAGAGCCTCATGTTTCCTGTTACATCACACCTGCATTTGGACGCGGGGGGTGAGAGTTGCACTCACCGTTCGCGGAGCGTCCCAGAGGGAATCGCAGCTTATGAGACTGCCGAGCCGCTCTTGCTCTATCCCCGCTATACCCCCGGCGAGAGTCGAACTCGCAACAATCCGGGTTTAAGCCGGACACGTCTGCCAATTGCGTCACAGGGGCATTTGGTGGGTTGTATAGGGTTGGAACCTATGCACTTCCGCTTAAGAGGCGGTTCTACCAACTGAGCTAACAACCCGAAGCATTGGTGGGTCGCCAGAGATTTGAACTCTGATCTGTCTGCTTAAAAGGAGGCCACTCTAACCGTTGAGCTAACGACCCGAATGGTCTGAGTGG
>JANRIN010000219.1:0-18503 GCA_033764965.1 Leptolyngbyaceae cyanobacterium bins.302
CTATCACAGTACGGGCAATTAGGGGAAAATAAATCCATCATCCGCTCCTGATGAATTGGCGGTTTTCAAAACACTGTAAGTTGCTCTAATGTAACAATATTAAGGCTTTATGTCTCCCCACTTAGCGGAACCAGTGCCCATAGTGCTCATTAAAAAATAATATTTCTTTGTTGTATGGATTAATAATTTGCGGATGTTGTGATAGGTAGTGGAAGAGAGAGGTCGTTCCTGCTTTTCCTGTACCAACTACTAAATAATCGATCTGCGTTCGCTCTTGCCCTAAACGCTTTTCGTCTCTTGTCTGGTTACTCGATTTTAACCAAGCATTCTTGTAAGCAGTAATTGCTTCAGCCAATTTGTTTTGCTTCGTTAATGCATCTCCTAATACTGCATAAGCGATAGGATGAATTTCAGGAAGTTTTATTGCTTGAAAATAGAGATTAGCGATTAATTCCGGGTTTTGAACTTTGGAAAGAATAAAATACTGAATTATAAAATGAGGAAAGTTCAAGCCTGGCTCTAGAGAAATAGCTGTAAAGCACGACTGGATTGCATCGCTCCACAATCCTTGATTTGCAAGTTTATATCCTAAAATAACAGCATCTCTCCAAGTCTCAGCTTTATGATTACTTTTTACCTCTTTGGGAGTCTGGAAAACTAATACCGCGATCGCCTCTTCTACCATCATGTTTGGCAAGGCTTCTGATAGGTATCTAGTTTCATCTTCATCAAAACCCAATCTTGTAGAAACTTTGGTTAAAGTCTCAAGAATCAACGTCGAGTTTGGGTGCTTCTGGATAGCTTTCTGGCAAGTTTCAAGAGTATTCTCCAGATTGCCTTGCTGGTAATAAAGTTCCGCTAACTGACCATAAGTAACGCTACTGCGCGGATTAATCAGCAACGCTTTCTGATAATGCTCAATTAATTTAGCTGCTTGTTCATTTATAAACATACTTCTTCTAAAAAAGCACAATTTCTTTAGAAACATCGAGCGCTTTTCCTGCGTGATTTTCAGATAATAGAGCATGAAGTTCATCTCCCTGCTCGCGCATGATTGGTAATCCTCCTTTGAAGAATAGCGGTGTGATTTTATGGCTAACCGGACTCAGTGGAGCGGGGAAAACAACGATCGCCCAGCACCTAGAGCATAAACTACGATCGCGCGATCGCCCAGTGGAATTGCTAGATGGGGATGGAATTCGCCAGAATCTCTCCAAAGGGTTGGGCTTTAGTCGCGAAGACAGGGATAATAACGTCCGTCGCGTTGGCTATGTAGCAAACCTCCTCAGCCGCAACGGAGTTATCGTCATCGTCGCTCTGATTAGTCCCTATCGTTCGGTTCGGGATGAACTCCGCTCCACGCTTAACAACTTTGTTGAGATTTATGTCAACGCACCCCTGGAAGTTTGTGAAGCCAGAGACGTAAAAGGGTTGTATGCCAAAGCACGCTCCGGTCAGATTCAGTCCTTTACAGGTATTGATGATCCCTACGAAGTACCCCTCAACCCTGACATCACCTGCCACACTGCCGAAGAAACCGTGGCTGAGAGCGTCGGTAAGATTGTAACTTGGTTGGAGAATAGGGGCTATTTACCCGGATCAGAAACTTTTATTCCGTCTGAAGGCGATCACGAGTTTCAGCCTATATCACCATGAAACTCTTCTTGATCGCCAGCGAATGTCCTCCAGTGCCGGGTGGGATTGCCACCTATGTCGGCAACACGGCGGCGATGTTTGCCGCTGCTGGACATGACATCACCGTTTTTGCCCGCAGCCAGCAACCGGGCATCGAACAGCAGGGACATTGCACCTTCATCAAAATCGCGCCCAAAGACGTGCATCTCCTAGCTCCAACCAGAGCACATCCTCTCTCTGAAACCCATCCGGCCTTTCCCTACAACGTCATGGGTTACTGGGGAGCCTTGAGTTATCAACTGGCAGAAGCGGTGATCGCTCATATTCGTCAACACGGTAAGCCCGACGCGATTGAGAGTGAAGATTTTAGCGGTCTCGCCTACTTTCTGATGCAGCAGAAGCTCATCGGCTGTCCGGAACTGGAGGGCGTGCCGATCGTTCTCACCCTGCACAGTTCTCAGCACATGCTGTATCCTGCTAGCCAAATGCCCAGCTACCGCTTGTCTGATTACTGGGTGGGGCGCATGGAGAAGTTCTGCACCCTGGCAGCGGATGGCATTGTGGCACCGACTCGATATATTGCTAAACAGGCGATCGCCGCTCTGGGTACTGATTTAAATATCGAAGTCATTCCGTTGCCTGCATCCAAACAACTACTTCACTTAAATCAACTGCCTAGCGCTCAACCAGAACCAGGGGACATCGTGTACTTTGGGCGACTCGAAGTGCGGAAAGGCATTTTACCATTGGTCGAAGCCTGTAGCCGCTTATGGGATGCTGGGGTTGAGTTTCAATTAACAGCGATCGGCGGTGACACCTGGTATCACCTCCAGGGTTGTCACATGAAAGCTTATTTACAGCAGAAATATCGGCAGTATCTTGAGTCGGGTCAACTCGTCTTTTCTCCACCGCTGGTTCAGTCCCAGCTTTATGAGCGTATTGCCAGAGCCTGGTGTGTAGTGCTTCCCTCACTTTGGGAGAACTTCCCCAACACTTGTCTAGAAGCCATGCTGCTGAGAAAGCTGATTCTAGCTAGTTCCAGAGTAGGTCATGTCGAAATGCTCCGAACAGTTCAGGGAGACGCAGGTATTCTTTTCGATTGGCAAATATCCGGTGACTTTGAGCAGCAACTTCGACGGATTCTGGCGTTCACTCCTGAAGAGATTTTGAAAGCAGGTCAGCAAGCGCGGGATTTAATTTTAGCGATCGCTGGACATCCCCAGGTGCTCTCGCAACGATTGGCATACGTGGAGAAAGTCATCGCGTGTCACACCAAAAGAACGGTTTTTCCATCCTTAAACTATCCACCGCATGGTCACATCTCCCTTCCTCAAAGCTCGACCAGTGAGAGCGGCATTCAAGGCAGAGTCTCCGTTTGCATCCCCTTCTACAATCATGGACAGTTCATTGAAGAAACCCTAGAGTCAGTTTACGCCTCAGACTACCCAGACGTGGAAGTGATCTTGCTCGATGACGGCAGCACTGATCCGCAAAGCCTAACGAAGCTGACGAGTGTTCAGAGCCGCTACCCAAGCCTGAAAGTGATCCATACCCAAAATCAGGGCGTTGCTGCCGCTCGCAATCACATGGCAGCGATCGCCAGCGGTGAATATATCGCCCTCCTCGACTCCGATGACAAGGTGTCTTCCACCTTCTACACCCAAGCCGCCAACGTATTAGATCAGTATCAAAACGTGGGCTTTGTTGCTTCCTGGCTTCAAGAGTTTGGTAGTTCTCAGAAAGTGTGGATTGCCTGGAATCCCGAATTTCCCTACCTGCTCTGTCACAACATGCTGGGCGTATGTACCGTCGTGCGAAAGTTTGCCTACTTAGCAGTGGGCGGCATGAAACCACTCTTAGCCGAAAATCTGGAAGACTACGAGTGTTGGATCAGTCTGTGTGAGCAAGGATGGGCAGGTGTGGTAATTCCAGAGTTCCATTACTTCTACCGGATTCGCCCCACCTCTCGTTTAGGCACCAGCAATCGGGATCAGTTGCTTTATTTGTATGAGGCGATCGCCCGTCTACACCCTGACCTGTATAGCAAGTATGGCTCCGAGGTCTATCATCTGCTCAATCAAAATGGTGCCTCCTGGTTATGGGATAATCCCGCTCGAAGTGCAGCAGTATCTATCACAGATCTGACTGGCATGGAAATTCTGATGCTAGTTGTGAATAAGTTGCAGCGAATGCGGAGCGATGGTGGGATAGCACTCATCCTCAGACGAGGAGCCATCTTAATTAGAGCAATCCTTCATAACGTCATCAAAAACTTTTCACAGAACGATCAACCTTGAAAAATGCTATTTCGTTGATTTTCTAAGTCCTTTGAGGTAGTAGCTCCGATACTTCTCGCCATCCCGAAACCGCAAGTATGCATAAGGACCACAGCCATTAATCATCTTCCAGGCAATGTGTGCCGACTTGCCTTTGCGATTGGTTGTCAGTGAAGGCGTATTGGCTGCTTCCTGTTCTTCATCTTCCTCCTTGTCGATCGCCTCCCGCAATGCCAGCAATGCCGCAATCAACTCATCCAGTTCGGGCGACGACAATTGATAGGCGAGTTGCACAATCTCCTGGACAGTTGCTGGATGCTGATCAGAGCGTCGTTTTCGAGGCATAAGAGCATATTTTTAGGGTGCAAAAAATTCAAAGCTCAGGTAAAAAGAGCATTACGCTGCACCCTAAAAATACCTTGAATATCAAAACAGCTTATAGGACAGGCATACTGCCCAAAAAAGCTGAAAATAATTTAGGGTGCAAACCCTTCTAAAGCTAGGTGTATAAAAGGTTTTGTTTGCACCCTAAATACTTGTGCTACCGCTACTCATTGCCCTTCACACAATCCCTTCATGAGTGCATTTTCGCCTTGCTGAAAACCCTTACCAAAGTGTAGGTCTAGCTCAACGGAGCGAAACGGAGGAGCCACCTTGTTCTTAGCCGCCTTGATTTTGATCTTGATGCCATAGCTGTCCAAACCCCGTTGGAGCGTTTGGATGCGGCGAACCTCCAAGCGCATGGAGGCATAGAATCGCAGCGCCCTGCCACCAGTAGTCGTTTCTGGTGAACCATAGACCACACCGATTTGATAGCGCAGTTGATTAGTAAAAATCAGGATACAGTCGGACTGTTTGGCATTGAGTCGAGACGTGAGCCGCCGCAGAGCTTTGCTCATCAGGCTAGAATGCAGCCCAACCATGTAATCCCCGACTTCTCCATTGAGTTCTGCCTGAGGGGTGAGGGCAGCAACCGAATCCACTACAATCAGGGCGAGCGCCCCTGATTCCACCAGCGACTCAACCACCGATAGCGCCATTTCACCCGAATCTGGTTGGGATATCAGCAGTTTATCGATGTCTACACCCACGGCTTTGGCATAGTCCGGATCAAGGGCATGTTCGGTGTCAATGAAAGCAGCCGTTCCACCTGCCCGTTGAGCTTGGGCGATCGCGTGCAGTGCCAGCGTCGTTTTGCCTGCGCTTTCAGGTCCAAAGATTTCGATGATGCGTCCTTTAGGCAATCCACCACCCAGAACAGCATCCAGATCTGGGATTCCGGTTGACAAGGTTTCAATTCGCAGATGCTTAGCATCGCCCAGGCGCATGAGGGTACCTTTTCCCAATTGGCGATCGAGTTGCTTGATTAGTTGCTGAATGGGCTTATCGAGGGTTGGAATGTTCATAAGATTAGGAGATCCGCATAGGAAAGACCACTCACCCGCAGCAGGGCAAGTGGTCTTTGGTTTTCATGAAACTCACAGCCATTGGAGCGGTAGCTACCATCCAGATTGAGTTACCAACGACGACATAGCCCGGTATAGTACAGAAATATTTAGACCAAGCGATATGAGCAACGGGCTATCCAACTTCCGCTACGACGAATTTCTCCACGACCTGAAGGAGCGCATTCGCAATTCCCAGGTGCGCGCAGCCCTGGCAGTGAATCGGGAGTTGGTGCTGTTGTATTGGCAGATTGGTTGTGAAATCTTGAAACGACAGCAAGAGCAAGGCTGGGGTTCCAAGGTGATTGAAAAGCTGGCGAAGGATTTGAAGCGAGAGTTTCCAGAAATTTCCGGCTTCTCTCGCTCCAACCTGCTCTATATGCGGGCGTTTGCAGAGGCGTACCCGGATGAGCAAATTGTCCAACAGCTTGTTGGACAAATTCCCTGGGGTCACAATGTCCGGATACTAGAGAGCATCAAAGACCCCTCGGAGCGGTTATGGTACGTCCGGCAAACCATCGAAAATGGCTGGAGCCGGAATGTGCTGGTGCATCAGATGGAAAGCGACTTGTACCACCGCATGGGAGAGGCTATCACCAATTTCGACCGAGTGCTGCCTCCAGCTCAGTCTGATTTAGCCAACCAGATGCTGAAAGACCCGTACAATTTTTCGTTCTTGAGTCTGAGCAAGGAGGTACAGGAGCGAGAATTGGAGCGATCGCTCGTCGATCACATCCGCGATTTTTTGCTGGAGTTGGGGGTGGGGTTTTCGTTTTTGGGCAGCCAGTATCCGTTGGAGGTGAGCGGCAAGGAGTATAAATTGGACTTGCTTTTCTACCACGTTCGCCTGCACTGCTATGTCGTGATTGACTTGAAGATGGGAGAGTTTGAGCCAGAATTCTCTGGCAAGATGGGATTTTACGTGACAGCGGTAGACAACTTACTGAAAACGGAGGTAGATCAGCCCACAATCGGTATCATTTTGTGCAAAACGAAGGACAAAACGACCGTCGAGTATGCCCTACAACCCGTGCAAGCCCCGATCGGTGTTGCAACGTATCGACTGCGGGATGCGTTACCAGAGTCATTACAGGGTAATCTGCCAACGATCGCAGAACTCGAAACTCAGTTGAATATTTTGACCGTGGAAGCTGAAAAAGTGAGTCAAGGCGAAAACGAGGAATGATCTTAGGCACAATTCAATAGTCCAACAGCTTGTTGGACTATTACCAGACAAAGCAAGAAATGATCTTAAATGAGCTTTTCACAAGTGCATAAGCAGATAAAATTTATCTAGAAATTACATCGATTTAATAATGATTCACCAGTCTTAGGAGGAGAAAAATGAATCAAGAGCCACTTAATAAACTTTTGAATAACCTGATTAAACTTATTTCATCAATCGTTGAGCAAGAATCTAAAATATTCCCCCTATCTAAAACCAGCTACACACTCCCAATTAGATCCTTTAGATACGAATCTATGTCGTTATCATTACAAGGATATGATATACACAACCAAATGGAGGATGTTGTTGACCAACTATGGGATTTCGATCAAAAAATACAACAATCAGTTTCAAGAAAAATCATTGAGAAAAAGATTATCGAGATGATTTTTCAATATCAACAAACTACAGTTGAGCCAACAGTTAATGATCTCAAAAAGGTATTAACTGAACTTCGGGATCTTGACGAACAAGAATGGCTAGTGATACGTCCAGTTCACGGAGCGTCTTTAGAAGGAGAAACCTCAACTAAACTAGGACCTTTTACACTTTACACTTGGGATGCTTATCAAGCACTAATTGCTTCCACAGACCCATCTATTCTTAATTCCTGCTTACAGAATGCTTACGAGTGTAGAAGACTTGATGAGAATTATCCCTCTCATTTTCCATTACTAGAGAATCTAGGAAACATTTTTATAAGTGTTAAAGTAGTAGCCCATGATAGTCAAAGAGCTATACAGCTAGCTGATGAACGATTTAATCAGTTTGAAAATGTAATCAGTTACATGCTTGGACAAGAAGCTAGGCAATTTAATTTTGGCGTAACTGACTGTCCTACTCTAAATGGGACAGAACACCTATTAATGCCGATTCAAACGAAAGGAATTACTTATAGCAGCAACCTACAAGATAGCCTTTTTCGCCTTGAGCTTGACAGTCCTTTCTTTCGTGATGGAAAGATAAGGATTGATGAAGCTAGTGAGAATCAACTTTACGTTAATTTTGGTCACAACTGGATTTGGAAAACTCTTGAGCTAGAGTCATCACAAGTACCTGACTGGCATCATCGGATATTATCCGCTGTTGAGTGGATAGGAAAGGGTCTACGAGATAAGAACTCTGCAAGATCACTTGTTCAATTTACTTTCGCTCTTGAAGCATTGTTTTTTTATCAAAAGAAGGGGATTTTAGTATCTCCATCAATTGCCAGCACATTAGCTGAATTCACAGCTTTCATTGTCGGAGCTAATTGTATAGAAAGATTAGATATCATAAGGAAAGTAAATGAAATATATGAGAAACGCTCTGCTGTAGCACATGGAGCAAAACAAAGTGTCTCAATTATCTCTGTTTCGGAGGCTTTGAGATTAGTGAAAAGTTTAATCACCCAAATCATCACTAGCTCTGAGTTTTTAACATTCCAGTCTATTAACGACTTACGAGATTGGGTTAATGAGAGAAAGTATTCATGAAGAAGTTAATCAATCATTTAAATTAGCTTTACAAGCGTAATTGATCCAGATCTCCTTCTCGCTTTCATCTCTAAAGAATGGAAGGAATTATTTGAGGAGAAACTTCAGTGAAAGCACCCTTTTGGATCAATGATGTTAAATTGAGGTATGCTATGCCAAACTTTAAGGCAACTCCGACAAAGGGGTTAGCATCTGGAGAGAAACGTCGTAGACATGGGCGATCGCAAGCTAAAGCAGCCTGAAACTCAAACTTCTATCCATCCTGACTTTCAGGATGGAGATATTCAGCTTGCTACTCAAGTTGAGCCAGTTACCGAAGAACTCACCTTCACGCTCTTTAGCCACCGGGAATCTGTCAGTAAAGGTGAGCCTTCCACCCCTACTAACGAAAGTCACCTCATCCAAGCAGCCAGGGACAACCTGAACCCTCAGCAAATCGAGGCAACCATTCAGTACCTCCAGAGCAAGTCAAGCTTACTGGAGCGGGTCACGATAGAGATTTCTCAGTACTTGATCACTGCTTACAAGGACAGGTTGTCAACGCAAGCCCAGCCCACGACTAAAAAGGGTTCTGGGAAAGCTCTGCCCTCAATTGAAGTTGAGCAAGATGCAAATTCAGGCTCTTTGCAATTAAAAACGAACCTGGATCAAGACGTTCTTCTGCAAATCCGCAGCTTAATCGAAGAGTTTGTCGAGAGAAATGAGCTTTGGGAGAAAAGCGCTAAGGATATTTGGTCGAACCTGATAGCCTGGGCTGTGGAGGATATGAAGGCAGAGGTCGGTGAGACTGCTCTGACATCTCTCAGTCAAGAAGAGTTTTATCTTGAGTTAAATCGCTGTCTATTCGAGAAAGAATCGATCTTCATCAGTAACAGAATTAACTTCCTGGAAAAGTCCTATGCGGAAAGTATTTCCCACTTAATTGTTCAAGATCTCGATTTACCAAATTATCCTTTATCAGGCTTAGAAAGGCTACTAGGCACCCACCAAAACAGTGGGAAAAAACCAGTTCCATCGACTGAGAGAACTCTATCTAAAATTGATTCTGTTGCAGCAATCCCGACGGGTTTACCCATTGTTAGCAGCATCTCTGCACAGCTAAATACTGCCTTATGGAAACCTGATGATTCAGGCATTGCCTACTTTCGCTATCACTCCAAAAACAATCAGAGCAACTATTTAGAACATTACATTACCAGCCCTGGCGACATTGAAGCACTACCTTGGGAAGCGGCAGAGCAAATCATCAATAAATTTGGTTTTAATACCGTTAAATTGCAATTCATTTTGGCTGCTCACGCCATGAGGCAGACACTTCCTTGGGAGAGCACGTTTACACTCAAAGCTAGCGATATTATTGAAGAATTTGGTTGGGACAAGAACCACAGTACGAGTTTGCCTACCAAACGGAATGAAGTTGCCAGTATTGCCTATGCGCTCTCCTGTCTACTCGTGAAAGCCGTCTGGGTTGAAGGTCGGGGCAAAAATCAGGTGGATGCCAGCACGCCGATCGGCAGAATGTGGGAACTGTTGATTGATCCCCACGGACAGTTTGATTGGACAACCGGTAGAATCGACGAGCCAGATGAAGTTTTCATCACCGTCCGTCCTGGTTTATGGACTGCTCATTTTCTCAACCAAGCTGGAAGCAAGGCAAAAGAAGCCCTCTATCAGTTTGGCTACCTGGCACTGAACATTCTGAAGCTAGACCCGTACCACGATGAACTAACGCTCAGATTGGCGATTCATCTGACCCTGGATGTACGAATTCGAGCTAGAGACCGAAATCCCTATGAGTATCGGGTGAAGACGCTACTGGAAGCTGTGCTACCGACGACAGTGATTCAGGAGGCTCGTCAGAGTAGTGAAAAAGCCCGCAGTTTATTCAACCGTTGGAATCATGCTTTGGGACTCCTAGAGAGCCTGGGTTGGCAGCCGGATGAAGCTGATCAGGCTGCGGGGTTCTACGTCAAGCCTTACCCAGATTGGTTAGAACCAGACACCAAAATTAAGAAGCCTAGAGGTTGGACTAAGCAGTGGCTAGAGCAACGGTTGATCATTAAGCCCCCCAATCCCATTCCTGACCGGATGGCACCTCTGAATGGTTCTCGCAAGCGGCAGACAAAGCGTCTAAAGTCTGAACCTCCTGCGCCCTTAACTGGACCCCAGATTAAGGAGGCTCGGAAGGCAAAAGGATGGACACAGGCAAAACTTGCTGGCACCTTGGGGGTACATCAAAGCTTGATTGCCAAGATTGAATCGGGAGATCGCCCCATCAGCACCGAACTCGAACCCTCCCTCCGAGAGCTTCTGAGCCTTTGATCTGTCATATTCCCCCTACTTTGTCATAAATTAAGCTGTCTTAAATGATCCTCAAAGCTACTCTTGGCAGGGATTACAGGATTATGACAGACTGATCCAGATGCCCCCATAATCTCTCCGTATGGTTCCATGAACTTGTTGACTGCGCTCGTCGTTACTGCCAAGGTTTAAGTAGTTTGGGTATGTCATAAATCTTGCTTGTCATAAGCTAAAGTTCTTGCAAAATTTGCTCTCAAACCCTTTCTATACAAAGGTTTGAGCCTTATGACAAATCTCTCCAAATACCACCATTAGCTCTCCGTATACTCCCATAAACTAACCCGTATGCTCCCATAAAAGGAATTTGAGATCCTTTCAGGAGAAGTCTTTCGGCGTTTTATGACACTCCGATCAGTCTGATAAGACTGATCCTGCTGCAAGCGCGAATTTAGAAAGTTTGTCATAATTCACCCGCAGCCACACTATAGACGTTCGTACTAGTGGTGAAACCCTTAAAGGAAAGGAGGTTCGAGGAATTCAAAGGCTACTAAATTCAATCTCATTTTTTCTCTACCGTTAGAGCAGGTCTTCAATTACCAGCATTTTGAAAAGGTTTCAAGTGAACATTGGCTATTTATCAAGCTAGCCCAGGTGGCAGAGGTAGCTGTTGTTGAATCCGATCTTCAATTTGATCTGGTTCTCTGTGACTCGGCTCTGCAAATGACAGGACAAACTATCGTGCATCTTGGTTTGTCCTGAGTTCATGTAAATCATGAAACAGTTACAGGGAGGTAAGTAGCACCCCAGCTATCATCTAAGACTTCAACATTGCCTCACAACAGAAAACCGGGACAGAGCCTCGCCAAAGCCTCTTTACATCCCGGTTTCCTAGCCGTTTCTGAAACAGGCTTTGGATTTCAAAACCAAGCCTCAGAATTGGTGGGGTATTTTTGTGCATCTTTATTCAGGATACTACCTCTGTCACAATGTGCAAGAGGTAGCAGGGTTATTTATGCAAATTTTTCCTGCCATTTTGCAGAATCCCTGTAGTTTTGCCAGTGACAGGTTGCTAAATCCCATGCACACAAACCGTTACACCTGTCAGCTTTAACGGTTTACCCCCTGCTTAAGCTAAAGAAATTAGCGGCTAGAGAAATCGGCAATATTGCTTTGGTCAGAAAGCCAGGACAGCGCAGTTGGTCAAATGCGACATCTGGGTAAGCTTTCTGATTCGCCTCCGCCACACTCCTTGTGGTTACGGCTAAACTGTCCCGGCTCCACTTATCTAAGGAGCCGCTATGACTCTTGCGAAAACAGTAACTTTCAGCCAATTTCAGTACATCCAGGAGTGGGATGATGAGTTTCTCTCGCTCTTCCCCCATCGCTATGACTATATCTGGGCAGAGCATCCTGACCCCAAAAGCAAAGTTGAATGGAAAACTGAGAGCCGCCATCCCCTGAGCGATCGCCTAATCCGTCAAGGAGCTTTTCTATACGGTGTTCGCTTTGGTGCCGAAACCCAATATTGCTTACTGGATATTGACGCAGGCAGCATCTATCACCCGAAGCGAGATCCGTTTGCTGTCTCCCGCATCCTGGCAGCACTTGAACCACTCGGATTGGTTAGCGAGATCGCTTGCACCTCCAGCTACAGCGGCGGGATTCACCTCTATTTCCCGTTTGAGCAGCCTCAAAAAACGTGGGAACTGTCACTCGCGCTGCAAGCCACTCTAGAGAATGCTGGCTTCAAACCAGCTCTGGGACAACTTGAACTCTTTCCCAATGTGCGGCTGTTTGTCACAGAGGGAATTCCTAATCTCTATGCCGCCCATCGGCTACCCATGCAAGCAGGTTCCTACGTCTTGAGTGATGACTGGGAACTGACTAACAGCAACCAAACTACCTTCGTACAGCAGTGGCGACTTATCCAGCGCCGTAATGATATCAATGCCAAAACCCTTCAGCAGGTTCTCAAAGCAGCCAGACGCAAACGCTACTGCCTTTCTGGTAAAGCGGACAAGTTTCTCAATGACCTGAATGCCGACATCGAAGCTGGTTGGAGCGGCTCTGGACAGACGAACTACCTCCTGGGTCGGATCGCGATGCGGAGCTACATCTTTGGGCATTTGCTGTATGGGTGTGAACCGCTGGCAGGTAAAGCACTGGTGAATGACATCGTGCGGGTCGCCAAATCCCTGCCTGGGTATGAAGAGTGGTGTCGCCACCAAAGTGAAATTGAGCATCGGGCGGAGGAGTGGGCGCAGTGTGTGGAAGCCAGTCACTATTTCCCCTTTGGACAATCCAAGCAAGCTCCAACAGAACTCATTACAGCGACAGAAGAAGAGGCATTGACCTGGAATCAGCAGCGATCGCAGGCAGCACGAGAACGGATTCGACAAGCAATCGCCGACTTATTGAACAAAAACACTCTGCCTGCCAACGCAACAGCCCGGTTTCATGCCCTCACTAGCTACGGCATTGGTGGGGGTTCCCTCTATCGGCATCGCGACCTCTGGCATCCGGCACACCTTGTGGAAAACCCCCCAGACTCCCCAAACACAGTAACAGACTCTTCAGTAGATTGCGCTGGGGGCGCACCTACTGAAGGAAGCTCTGAAAGCTTATTACTCAAAAATGACGGTAATAACCCAACCAGTAAGAGCTTTAAGGATTCTTTAGGATCTGATCGCTCTTTAACAGATGGTAATAGCTTGCTAGCTAAGGAAGCGAGCGAGTTCGTCAGTGCTGATCCCCAAAGTTACTCACCGGAACAGCAGGGAGAATTAGAAGGAATTCGCTATGTCCAACAGATTCTGTTCGAGATTCAAGAGCGGTGTCAGGCTGACCGGGAAGCAGTGCAACAGGCACCCAATCAAGGCAAGCAGCGCAAGCAGGAACAGGCTAGAGCCGCGCAAATTCAACGGATGCAGCGGTATTGGGATTCTGGCGATCCAATCTTGATGGCAGAAGCGCAGCGATGGGCGCGCAGCGTAGCTGATCCCTTCGGGTGCGCGAATCCAGGCATCCTGAATATTCCTGAGCCGTCTGATCAACCACAACAAAAAAAACCTGATGGATTGGCAGATCTTCCGATCGAAAGGGAACTACCAGAACAAGTAGGCTATTTGGCTTGTGGTGCGATCGCACCAGGAGAATTTGAGCCAGAGATAGCAGTACCAATCAATGAAGAGAGTTTAGAGGTTGCCGATCTGTCAAATGTCTTGGCGCAAATCAGCGTCCATCGGCAACGGTTGGGCTGGACACCCGTTCAAGTCCAGGAAGCACTCAACCACCGCTTTGGTGAAGCTCGTCAGGCTATGCTAACTGACTTAGAGTTAGTTGACTGGCTCAACTGGCTGAAAGCTCAATCGTCACCAACCAACTCAAGTTGATAGAGATGGCTGTGAGCGCAACAAGAGAATTCGTTTGCTGCGCATGGATTTGATCCGACTATGGCGCTAGCATCTCGCAGTCTTGCATAAAGATTTAATAAAACTTAATTGTCCTAAATGTGTGGGGCTTTAAAACAAAAATTCATAAACTCACGCTATGCATAGTGTTTCAACGGCATTTTCTGCCGAAAAGAATCACAAAACCGTTACAAAACGTGTAATTTTTTCAGGCGCAAAAGGTTCAGCAGCGTCTAGAATCATATTCAGCGATTCACCCCAAGACTGAATCGAGTATCATAGGAGCGTTCCTCACTCTATCTCCGGAGAAAAAGTCTTGGAATTTTGCTTCAAATCCAACGATTTGGAGGTGCTCTATACCTCCAGGAAGGGAGAACACAAGTATCCTGAAGCCGTTGTCAACGGGTTCTTCAAAGTCATGTCGCTAATTGCAGCGGCAAAAGACCCACGAGACCTGTCGGGATTCAAAAGTCGTCACTTTGAGAAACTACATGGAGATAGGGAAGGACAACATTCAATGCGACTAAACGACCAGTATCGGTTGATTCTGGAGATGCAGGAGGAGACGCAGGGAACGTATCTACTGATCATCGAGATCGTAGACTACCACTAGATCACGGGGAGGGAGCAGTGAGTCAGGAGTTAAGACCAGCAGAGGTCTGCCCACCCGGACAGATCCTACTCGAAGAATTAGAAGCCCGTGGCTTGACGCAAAAGGATTTAGCAACCATCATCGACCGTCCAATTCAAACTGTTAACGAAATTGTTAAAGGAGTCAAGCAAATTACCCCAGAAACCGCTCTCCAGTTAGCAGAAGCCCTTGAAACCTCTCCAGATTTATGGCTGAATCTGGAAAACAACTACCGCCTTTACCTTGCCAGACAACAAAAAGACAGCGACAAGGGTGACCAGACCATTAGCCGCCGCAGCCTTTTGTATCAGCTACTGCCGATTCAAGAAATGTTCCGGCGTTTCTGGATCAAACCAACAAACTCGACAGACGAACTGGAGCAAGAAGTTTGTAAATTCCTGGGAATCACATCGCTGGATGACTATCCTAAGCAGATTGGAGTTAATTTTCGCTATACCTCCAGTCGCAAGCCAGAAGCCAAAGCTCAAATCGCTTGGGTCAAGCGGGTGCAACAGTTGGCAAAGCAGCAAACCGTCGCTAAGTACGATCGGGAAGCATTGAAAACGGCAATTCCTGAACTGCTCAACTACAGTGTTGAGGCTGAAGCCGTGAGCCGCGTTATTCCTTTTGTGGCAGACCTGGGAGTTCGTTTTGTGATTGTGCCTCACCTACCCAAAACATACATTGATGGGGCTGCTTTCTACGTGGATGACCAGCTTGACCAGCCTGCGCTCGCCCTCACCTTGCGGTATGACCGCATTGATGCCTTCTGGTTCAACCTGATGCACGAGCTGGCGCACATTGTCTCAGGGCATCAGGGCATCATCTTAGACAACATGGAAGACGGTGACATTAATGAACAAGAGCGGGAAGCAAACCAAAAAGCACGTGATTGGTTGATTGATCCCAATGCTTTTGAGGGGTTTGTGCAATCGGCGGCACCTACCTTTCCCAAAGCCAAAATTGAGCGGTTCGCCGACAGTCAAGGCAGACACCCCGGCATCATTTTAGGGCGAGTACAGCGTGAATATAAAGGCTACCAATACTTACGTAAACTCCTGGTGCCCATTAAAACCTACCTTGAAGATTGGATTGATGTTCCCACTCCCAATAGCTTGACGTAGACTCTTGCCCCGATCGCTCATTATCTTCACTGCCAGCCCTATGAGTGACTTTCGCTCTTGTTCACCCAGTTGAACCAAATCACTCCACTGCTTTCTGGGAAAGGATTGAGCGCATTATTCCTGACTACAACAATTGCAAACAGTAGCTTGCCCAAAACGGAGCTGCTTATGACCTGTAACTCATCCCTTCCTTTAGTTCTTAGATTTCTAACTCTACATGAGGCTAAACGCAATGTTTCCACTGTTTACTCACTTCGAGAAACTCCTCCAGAACATTCAACCGCCACAGGAAAGGCTCGACGCTGCCCGTGATCTACCTCCGTTGGTTCGTGAATACATCAAAGCAAGCCAGGTATTTCCGACAGTTTATCCGTATACACGGCTTGCAGGTTCCTATGCTCAGAAAATGGCAGTCGGTGACGTAAAAGATGTCGATACCTTGATTCGGGTTCCAGGCGATCCAGATGCTAATAAGCCTGAAGCTAAACAGCTAATTCAAAACTTAAAAAAGCTGCTTGACGGTTTGCCAAAGGCTCTGGGCTACGAAGGTTTGGCAGGAATAGATATCGAGCGTGCCCGTCGTTCTGTTCATGTCTACTTCAAGGGGCATGATTTTCACTTAGATTTTGTCCCCTGCATCGCTCCAGATGGGTTTGAAGCAGTTCTCTATGTACCCGATCACGGATTTAACAAATGGATAGCCTCACATCCAATTGGCTACATCAACTTGCTAAATGAATTGCAAAAAGAACATGACGATAAGGTCAAGCCGCTCGGAAAGCTGCTGAAGCATTTCCGCGACTACCAGATGAGAACTCGTAAGCCTAAAAGCTATTGGCTAGGTGCCTTGCTGGTGTACCACATTCAAGAGGGCAACCTGGATACAACTTTCACGCTTGGGGAACTGTTTCACAATCTTTTGAATGCAATTTACTGCCAGTATGACCACCTGCTATGGACTAATGATGAGGCAACTCCCAACCTCCCCGATCCTATGTTAGGACACAACGTCTCCTGGAACTGGAGTCGTAGCCATTTTGAAACCTTTATGCGACGAGTTAACGACGGACGGTGTTGGGCAGCTAAAGCTTTAGAGGCGAATAGCCGGGAGAAAGCGATTGAATACTGGCAAAAGATTTTTGGAGCAGATTATTTCCCCTCTAGCGTGGAAGATACGGCTTCTCAACTGGCAGCGGCGGGTCTACCAGGAAAATCCTATGTCACTGCCACTGGCTTAGTTCTACCGACCCAACCTGCTTCTGGAATCTACACACCTACTACTACTACAAAGTTTCATGGGATTGAGTCAGACTGAATATTCTCAACTAAGACCCACGATCAACCTGGCTCTACAAAGTTTGCACATCACGCATCGATTTCCTGGGTTTGTTTATCGGCGAGAGCGGGGAGGAGATGTATGGCGTGGGATGCTTCAACCTCGCCAGCTTTCTCCGAAGTATCGGGTTGCTGTGCGCTACAAGCTCAGTTCCTACCCCACAGTTACCATCCTCTCACCTACGTTAGTACCAAAGGCTCCCCACCTCTGGAGAGACGGTACGCTATGCCTCTATTACCCCAAAGAAAAACCGTGGAGGCGAGACATGCTGATTGCAAAAACCATTCTCCCGTGGACTGCTCTTTGGCTCTACTACTATGAGTTATGGCTAGATACAGGGAAATGGCTGGGACCGTCGTCCCATGCCACCGATCCCAACCTTCTAAATAGAAATTCCCTTTCTGATGAAGAAGCTGAGTAAGCTGGTTGAACGAGGCTACCTAAATGAAAGACCGCGACCGCTTAACACCTTCCCTTCTAGAGCCACAATCTCGTGGCGGTGACGTTGCCGAAGAAGGCTTTTCATTTCAGGATCATGTCATCTTGGCTCATATACCTGTTTGGTTAGCTCAAGAAGGCTTTACAGCGTTGCTTCGAGAAGGAATTGGGGACGTAGAAGCTAAGTTTTTTGTACCTGGTCGTGGTTTCATAATTCAACTACTAGAAGTAAAAGACCATATTCTCCAACCATCCAAATTTTGGAGCGAGGTTCAGCGATTCAGAGAGGTAGATGCTGGCAGCTCGGGCACTTACCAGCGTTTTACCCTTGTCGGAGCAGGCGCATCAAGGGAACTTCAGCCCCTGCTAAATGGATTGCGCAGAGTCCGCGATCCGCATGGTTTCTACGAGGATGGCTCTGTCGTCAACAAAAACTCTTTCCAGGATTACATTCAACTCGTTGAAGGAATGGGCAAAACAGAACAAGAAGCTCGATTTATTTTTGAGAAAGTCTTCGTAGAAGTAGACTGGAATACGGCAAAGCCCTATGGTAGCGCTCTATTTCAGCAGTCCTTAGTCGAGAATTTGGCAGAATACAGCGAACTTTCGCATAGAATTCTCGACAATCTCTACGTTCACCTAAGTTCGTTCATCCGGCAGCGCAGAAACCAATTGATCACTCGCAAAGAATTAGAGGCAAAAATCCAAGATAAAATTCCTCCCAATCAGTTGCCATCTTCCCGCCCGATTCTGATCTACACTGCGATCGCCCCTGACGATAATCCAATGCATCCAAGGCTACATTTCGATTGGACTGCTTTTTCTGGTGGGGAGATTCGAGCTATCGCTCCATCCAGCCAATGGAACCAGAAACTCATGGTTGAGTTACAAGCAACTCGAAGCTGGATTGAAAACCACCGTCACACTAAGCGTATCAAACTTGTTGGTAATCGTCGCCTTTCAGCCTGTCTCGCGATCGGTTCCGTATTCTCAGCCGTCAGAGGTTATACAATCGACATGGAATACCGTGGAGAGCTGTGGTCAACAGATACCTATTCCACTAATCAATAGTCCGGACTGAATTTTGACGAGAAAGCTACCCATCGACTAAGGTGCAATTATCAACAAACACACCGGATGGGTAGCCCAATGGAAGCTATTGTACAAAGCCTACTGAGCGAAGTGGGCAATTTCGCAAACCGCA
>JANRIN010000220.1:0-3982 GCA_033764965.1 Leptolyngbyaceae cyanobacterium bins.302
GTCATGGAAACCGCTTGCGGATTACATAACTTCCGGCTCACTCATCGTCAACTTAAGGTGCAAAAGAAAGCAGCTTAATCAACCAATTCTTAGAGGAAGCTATTCATTTTCTAGTACATTCTTATTTCCAATAAAGTCTAACGATCGCTTCTATGCGTATTCCGATTGCTCCTCTTAAGGAACAGAAAGAGATTGCTGATAAGCTCGATTCATTGCTTGCGCGGGTGGATGCTTGTCGCGATCGGCTCGATCGTGTACCACTCATTCTTAAACGCTTTCGCCAAACAGTTATTGATTTAGCAGTATCAGGAAAGCTAACAGAAAACTGGAGAGAATTTAATCAAGTCATAACCAGTGATGAAGTCGAATCAATACAAATTGAACCTACAGGTGATTTCTTTGACGTAATTAGTTCGGTTGATTATATTATTCCTGATGATTGGATATGGTCAACTCCTGATCGAATTAAATCTTCTGAAAAATATTCGCTTTCAATTGGTCCATTTGGAAGCAATTTAACTGTTAGAGATTATAGAAGTACAGGGATTCCACTGGTTTTTGTACGCGATATACGCACGAAAATTTTTAGTAGTGAAGCAACAAAGTTTATAAGTGAGGATAAGGCTCAAGAACTGTCGGCACACAAAGTTGAGCCTGGTGATCTATTAATTACTAAAATGGGTGATCCTCCTGGAGATGTTGCAATCTTTCCATCAGATCATCCGATTGCAATTATTACAGCCGATTGCATTCGGATAAAAGTTAATCCTGAAATAGTCAATATAAAGCTGTTGGCATTGTTTATTGAAAGTAGTCTGGTTAAATCGCTAATAAAAACAATAACTGCTGGTGTGGCTCAACAAAAAATAAGCTTGCAAAGATTTCGTTCAATGCCACTGCCTATTCCCCCACCTGATGAGCAGAACGAAATCATTCGTCGTGTTGAATCACTCTTTGCTTATGCAGATCGTATTGGAACCCGCTACCAGAATGCTCTAATGCAAGTGGAGCGGTTAACGCCCGTACTACTTGACAAAGCCTTTAACGGTGAGCTAGTACCGCAAGATCCTAATGACGAACCAGCTTCTATCCTCCTTGAGAGAATCCAGGCTGAAAAAGTCCGTGTGGAGTCTGGGCGAAAGATTCAACGCACTGTCCGACGCTTAACTAAAGCAACGTCAAAAGTTCCTATGGAAGAATTATCAGATTATTTAAAGGCTCTTCGTTCTGCATTTGAAATGTTAGGGAATCAAGCAGATGCCCGCCAACTGTTTGATCAAGCCGGATGCAACTCAGAAGAAGTTGTACAGTTTTACGAAGCATTAAGAGCAGCCCCCGAAGTGCGAGTTGCGTTTGAGCAATCAAGGCAAGAACGTCCCCTACAACAAAACTCAATTGCTAAGAGCACAGACAATCAATCCTCAGAAAACGAACGTTTCCGGTTGATAGAGCTTTGGCTAGAAGATTTCAAAAACTTGAGCGACTATACAGTACGCTTTGACCCCTCTCATAGCATAGACATTGTGCTGGGCTGGAACGGCACTGGAAAATCGAACCTGTTTGAAGCCTTAGTCATCATCTTTCGAGATTTACACAAATGGTGGGAAAAGAATCAGTGGACAACTCAACCGATGAAGGGTTATCGACTCCGTTATGTAATAAACGAAAAAATAGTGGAGGTTTCTTGGCAACCAGGAGAAATGAAGCGACCCAAGTTGAAGATGGGCACACTTCAAGAAGGCAAAGAAGAGCCGGACAAATTTGAAAGCCTCGCTCGTGACAAGCTCCTATTACCTCGATTTATCTTTGGTTACTATTCAGGACCTACAAATCGGTTAGCTGAACACTTCTTGCCAATGAAGCAAGATCACTACAATCGCTTGAGAGATGCGACATCTGACGATCCAGCAACTCTTGCCAACCTTTTAGAGAAGCGGCGGTTTTTCTGTGCCGAAAATCATCATGCCAAATATGTATTACTCGCATTTTTTCATAAGGAAGATCCTGCTATTAGTCAATTTCTTGAGGAGAGACTGCGAATTGTTGGCTTCGAGTCAGCATTGTTCGTTATTCGTAAACCTCGTTGGGCGAAGAAAGGAGAGTCTGCTGAGAATTTTTGGGGGGCACGCGGTGTCATGCGCCGTGTTATAGAGCGACTGCGGCGATTTGCTATTGCACCGATGGTGATTGAACAAACTGTAAGTGAGGGCTACACCTCAAGGCGTGAAGATCACTACTACTTTTTCCTTCCAGATTTGCAGAGCCTACACGCTTTTGCTGCTGAGTATCAGGATGCTCGGACATTTTTCATTGCTCTCGAAAGTACAGATTTTTCAGAGTTGATCTATGACGTAAAAATTCAGGTGCGTGTACAAGCAACTAAAGCAGAACAAGTGGCGATCACGTTTCATGAGTTGAGTGAGGGTGAACAACAACTACTTATGGTTCTGGGCTTGATGCGCTTCACGAAGTCTCACCAGTCTTTGGTACTACTTGATGAACCAGATACACATCTTAATCCCCATTGGAGCGTGGATTACCTGAAACTGCTAACTCGTGTTATGAGTGAGAGTTCTGGTGAGTCGGAAGAACAACAAACAAGCCAAATTCTCATGTCAACCCATGACCCTCTGGTTATCGCCAGCCTCTTCAAAGAGCAAATTCATCTTCTCAAACGGGATTGGCAAACGGGTGCTTGCAAATGGGGACAGCCAACAGTTGATCCGCGTGGACTTGGATTCACTGGTATTCTTACAAGTGAGATGTTTGGGATGCGAAGTGACCTGGATGAGGAAACACTCGCTGATTTAGATACAAAGGTTCGCCTTGCTGCTAAGGAAGGTTCTCTAACTCCAGAGGAAGCTGTAGAACTCGAAGAAATCAATAAACGTCTAGAAGATGCCGGATTCCAAAAGGTGTTCAGCGACCCATACTATGCCGCTTTTATCCGTGCTTGGAGTCGCAGACACAGTGATTTGATGGCAGGTGTGCAATTCTTTACTCCAGAGCAACGAGAAGAAGTCGATCAGATTGCTCGTGAAGTTCTCGAAGAAGTCTTAGCAGAATTGCAGGCAGAGGTCGCCGTTAATGCGCTGGGTTGATATTGACCAATTAGAGCTTCCGGATGGATGGCAGGCACGAGCTGACAAAGCTCTTAATGAGCTACGACAAGAGATAGAACATGCAGAGCAAACAGCTCGATCCACTGGAAAAGACATTGCTGTTGCAAGAAGAAAAGCGATTTCAGAAGGATTAGATATAAGTTCACGCAAGAAAATTTGGCGAGATCTAGCTCCCCACCTAGCCAAGCTTCGTAATAGCAAATGTTGGTACTCAGAAAGTCTAAATCCAGGTTCAAATAAAGATGTTGATCACTTTCGTCCTAAAAATCGAGTGGATGAAGATCCTGATCATGAGGGATACTGGTGGCTTGCATTTGATTGGCGTAACTACCGCTACTCCTGCCAATGGTGCAATCAGCGTCGTGTTGATGCAGCAAACAGAACAGAGGGAGGGAAGTGGGATCACTTTCCGGTTTCTGGAAGCTTCAGAGCTAGACAAGAAGTAGACAATTTTGAGACAGAAGAAGTTGAGCTACTTGACCCAATCGATCCAGATGACTGGAAACTCCTTACTTTTCTTCCAAATGGTCAACCTACTCCTGCAAAACCTCCAGGTACAAAAGAATATAAAAGAGCAGAAGTTTCTATTCAGGTCTATCATCTTCATTGCCAAGAATTAGTCCGTGACCGTAAGAATGTAGCTACAAAGATTCGACTGTTAGTAGAAGATATGGAGATGCTCTATTCAAAAATCACCGATCCTACAATGAGAACACTCTATCAATAGTCCGGACTGAATTTTGACGAGAAAGCTACCCATCGACTAAGGTGCAATTATCAACAAACACACCGGATGGGTAGCCCAATGGAAGCTATTGTACAAAGCCTACTGAGCGAAGTGGGCAATTTCGCAAACCGCA
>JANRIN010000232.1:0-4798 GCA_033764965.1 Leptolyngbyaceae cyanobacterium bins.302
CCGATCTCTCTCCTCGGATAGAGGCAGTACTGAAGGTAATCTATCTCATCTTCAATGAAGGCTATGCCGCAACCAAAGGAGAGTCGATCGTGCGGGCTGACCTCTGCACTGAAGCAATCCGGTTAGGGCAACTGGTGCGGCAATTAATGGCACCCCAACCGCCCTCAGAAGTTACCGCACTGGTAGCATTGATGTTACTGCACGACTCGCGGCGTGATGCTCGTTTAGATGAAGCGGGCGATCTGATTCTGCTAGAGGATCAGGATCGCAGCCGTTGGAACCATTCCCAAATCGCTGAAGCATTGCCTTTGGTGGAAGAAGCATTGCGTGGCGGAATGGGAGTGTATGCTCTACAAGCAGCGATCGCCGCCCTCCATTGCCAGGTAGCCCGCGCCGAAGAAACAGACTGGGCACAAATCGTGCGACTCTACGAAGTGTTGGAACGCTTGCAACCTTCACCTATCGTGACTTTGAATCGAGCGGTGGCGATCGCAATGGCAGATAGTCCCCAAGCAGCGTTTGGGCTGGTTGATCAACTTGCTCCAGAGCTTAATAGCTATCATCTGTTTCACGCCAGCCGTGCAGATTTATTCCGGCGTGTTGGAGCATTAGAGGAAGCGAGCCAGAGCTATACACGGGCACTAGAATTGGTGACAAATGACAGTGAGCGTCGCTTCTTGGAGCGTCGGCTACACGAAGTTCAGCCCTAACACTTTAGGACTACCCATACCCCACACTTTTTTGAAGCATTGCCTTAACAATGCCTGTCTCCCAACTTTCGTTGGGGGTGTTTTTCAACGTTTGTCACTTATAGAGCCAACTTTTGATGGGGTTAGGACAGGTCAAAAGACTAGAGACAGATCCGATACTCTCCCCTAATCTGTTATTAAGTTCAATCAATCGCTCAGGTTAATGGAGCTTGGGATAACGATGAAAGCAATGCGTATCCATGCTTATGGTGGACCTGAAACCCTCGTTTACGAAGAGGCAGATTGCCCTACGTCTGGATCAGGTCAAGTTCTGCTTCGTGTTCATGCCGCAGGTGTCAACCCAATGGATTGGAAAATCCGGGAAGGCTGGTTCAAGGATATCTTTGATTATCCGCTGCCGTTGATTCTCGGTACGGATGTGGCAGGTGTAGTGGAATCGGTGGGAGCAGGCGTGACCACCCTGAAACCTGGACAGGCGGTTTACGGGGTCGTGGATATGACGCTCTCCGGTTCCTATGCCGAATATGCGATCGCCCGAACTGAGACGATTGCTCCCAAACCCGAAACGATTGATTATCAGCAAAGTGCAGCAATTCCCATTGCCTCAATGACCGCATGGCAGGGATTATTCGAGGTTGGAGGACTTTCGGCAGGTCAGTCTGTCTTAATTCATGCTGCTGCTGGAGGAGTCGGAAGTTTTGCAGTCCAGTTCGCCAAATTGTATGGGCTGGAAGTGATTGGCACTGCCTCAACCCAAAATCTGACCTATGTGTATGAGTTAGGTGCAGATGAAGTGATTGATTACCAAACCACTGACTTTGAACAACGGGTTTATGGTGTGGATATGGTGTTCGACCCGTTGGGTGGAGAAACACAGGTACGATCGCTCAAGGTTCTTAAGCCAGGTAGCATCTTGGTCTCGACTGCGACCCCTCCCGACCCGCGCCTAGTTGCTCAAGCAGGCGTTCGCGCCGTGATGATGATGGTGCAACCGCAGGCAACCCTCCTGACCAAAATTGCAGCCCTAATCGACCAGGGTAAGGTCAAGTTGCCGAAGTATCAAGTTTTTTCTCTCTATGAAGCACGCCAAGCCCACGAACTCAGTCAACAGGGGCATGTTCGTGGCAAGTTAGTGCTGCAAGTTCACTAGTTCAATTTCTGATACTTACCTAAAGGGGCTTAACGATGGTTATGGCAAATAATGGTCAAAGCAACAGTGTCTACCTGGAATTTCTCACTCCCGATAATGCCGCCATGCTGTTGATCGATCACCAGACGGGCACGATGTTGGGTGTACAGGATATTCGGCTCGATCAATTCCGTAGTAATGTGCTGGCGCTGGCCAAAACAGCTAAAGTTCACAATTTACCGACCGTGATTACCGTTAGTTATGCTGAAGGTCCCAATGGTCCATTGATGCAGGAATTGGCGGATATGTTTCCAGCAGTGGATGTCATTTATCGTCCAGGTCCGATTAACGCCTGGGATGATCCAAATTTTGTCAGCGCAGTAGAAGCCACCGGACGCAAAAAACTGATCATGGCAGGTGTGACAACCGATGTGTGTCTTTACTTCCCAGCAATTTCCGCTAAAGCCGCAGGTTATGACGTGTGGTGTATTTATGATGCCTCTGGCTGCTGGGACTCGATGGCAGAATTAACGTCACTGATGCGATTGCAGCAGGCAGGATGCATTGTGGCAAATTGGGCGGTGGTGACAGCAATGTTGCAGAAGGATTGGCGTAACCCCTCTGCAATTGGAACGCTGGAAGTTTTTCATGAGCATCTGCCCTTCTATGGAATGTTATCGAATAATTTGGAAAAGATAAAAGCACAACTAAGCCGAGTTCCTCAAACCACTTAGTGAATGAGAGCGAACTAGATATGTAAACTCAAGTAACATCAGGTTTGCTCCCATCTAGCAAAGGGCAAAATCTTTGATGGGGAAACATCTTTGTTACCTAAGTACCTGACAAAATCTTGCAAAGATTGAGTAGGAGAGGCTTTTATGAGAATTACCACCTTCATTGTGCTGATGAGTGATTTAGGAGCTGACCAATGCGATTGACATGGTCTTCCTTTTTGTGGTTTCTATTGGCTATTTTCTTGGTAAGTTTGACTGTTGTTGGAATTAGTACATCCGTGGGGGGGCAGTCAACTCATTCTTTGCTGCCTCCAAATGCACGAGGTCCGGTCATTCCTCGTAACAAAGGATATCTAGTGGAGAAGGTTGGGAACAACCTCTATCGCGTTGCCGATGGTGCCTATGATGCGATGTTTCTGGTGTATGACAAAGGAGTGGTAGCCGTCGATGCACCCCCCACGATCGGCAAAAACTATTTGAACGCGATCTCGGAGGTGACAAAGAACCCTGTGACCCACGTCATTTATAGCCATGCCCACACCGATCACATTGGTGCCGCTTCTTTATTCCCTAAAACCGCTACCTATATTGCTCAGGAAGAGACGACTGTAATTCTAAGTCGTATGAAAGACCCTCGTCGTCCGATTCCTACCGTTAGTTTTGCAGAAGATTACACACTGAAGGTAGGGAACCAAGTTTTAGAGTTGCACTACGCTGGAGTGAATCATCAAGCGGGGAATATCTTTATCTACGCTCCACAACAGAAGGTCCTGATGCTCGTTGATATTGTATATCCTGGTTGGATTCCATTTAAGAATTTGGGCATTGTAGAAGATGTGCCCGGTTATCTTGTAGCGCATGATGTGGCACTGCAATATGATTTTAATGTGTTCATTGGTGGGCATGTGAATCGGTATGGAACTCGCAAGGATGTAGAAGAATCGCGTGAGTTTGCTCTGGACTTAAAGAATGCAGCACAAAAAGCATTGCAAGCCGTCAATATTGGGGCGATCGCCCAAAAGACTGGAGTTGAAAATGTCTGGTATTTTTATGATACGTATCAAGATACCGTTGTAGACCAGTGTGTGAAGGAGATGTTGCCCAAGTGGCGCAATCGTTTGGGTGGAGTTGAAGTATATCTCGCAGACAATTGCTGGGTTATGCAGGAAAGTTTAAGTGTTCAATTTCCACCTCAATGAAGGTGAAGAATGATTAAATCCATATTTTGATCGAAGCAACACGATGTAGAAACCAGCGACTTTTTTGCGAATTTTTGCATTGATTACCTTGAGTGCATTTTCAGGTGCTCTTCTATTGATTGCGCTGGTCATCGTGAAGTTTTAGTTTAGCTCTAATTGCACCTGATGACACGCTCACTTCAATCATCCTCTCTTCTCACTAAAGCGGGGGAGAAGGACGTTTCGGCCTTGCGCCATTATGAGAATAAAGTCTGTATTTGTACGCCTAGCAACTGTTGCTACACTCGCGGTAACTATTCTTCCTGCCATCGCCCAGACTGACTATCCGCCCTGCCTGAAAAACTCGGTAAAAGCCAGTTTGTACCAGGCTACTTTGCACCAAGTTCAATCGCTGATTGATCAAGGGCAAGTCGTTGCAACTCGCAATGCCTGGACATTCTTGAAGATTCAAGCATGCCGACAGCCCAACAGAAACGGAATCACTGCCGAGGCGATCGGATTTGTCAACTTCGATCCCTCTGTTCGGGAGCAGAGACGGAAAGAGTTCAAAGCCCAAGCACGGTGGCCCTAATGAGCTATTGACGTGTTTCTCCAATCAATTCTAGACGAGTCAGATCTCTGACTTTGGCAAGAGCATGTGTCGAGTCTGTCCATGGTTGTCTATGCGTTTTTAGTAATCCCCTTTGTTGAAACTGCTGCAACATAATCTCGAATAGTGGCTGTTCTGCCCCGCTTTTTCGAAGTTGGTCTCGAAATTCGCTTAATACGCCAACGGCATCATATTCTGTCACAATCCCTTAAGGGAATGTCATAGATCGCAGGTGCTAATCTTAGATATAGTCCTAATCATTCTGTCTAAGTATTATTACGGATGAAGATAGGATTATGAGATGACGGGCGAGAGAGCTGACTCCCATGGATGTTATTCAACAACTCACAATTCTTGAGCACCAGTTGATCGATACTCAGGAACGCCTGGATGTGTTGACCCAGGCCAATGAGTCTCTCCAGCGATCGCTCTCCAAC
>JANRIN010000256.1:0-33262 GCA_033764965.1 Leptolyngbyaceae cyanobacterium bins.302
AGCGATCGCCGGAGAAAAGTCAAAATCAAACCAGTGCGCGATCGCGGGAGACACGCCACCCGCGCAGGGCTTATAGCGGGGCAGAGCTTGCTTTTCCAGTAGTAAAACAGAACGTCCTTTTTTAGCCAGATGATAAGCCGCCGATGCCCCCGCAGGACCAGCTCCTACAACAATACAGTCAAACATCATGCTGAGAATCTCCTCTGGAATTTCTGAATTACATCGATCTCTGGATAGATAACCATCTGCAAGCCTTACATCTCCTCGCTGACGTTATCAGGATGAGCGATCTGGCTCAACATCAAAAGTCCATATTTTAGGAAACAAGTTCACAGTTGACTTACGGAAGATGCCCCACAGAAACTTTATCAACCACGAACAACAACAGACTCCGGATCATCACCAGCTTTTAGCGTTACAGAACTATAACTTCATTCACCTTACTGGGGAATCTGCGGATTTGATTTTGTGGCAAAAAGTTTCATAGTTTCTTTAAATAAGGAATATTGCCAAACAACCGTAATTTTCATCAGTCCTGTTGCCCTGGAGCATTAAGCCGCTAACCACTTCAGGTATCTGACACGCTCAAAAGTTCCCAAGTTGTACGGAGTAACTTTTGGATTGATGTGTTTAGGATGTATCCATGAAAAGTTGATAAAGCTGAAGTACACCGAATGCGGTTCTTCAGCCATAGGAGGATTAGCAATGGGTTGGCAAATTTGCATTCGGTATCCTAATGGACAGGAAAAACCAATTTGTTCCTACCGCAATCGAGAGGTTGCACTGAAACGAGTCGATGCCATTTATTCTCAGGGATATCCAATGCACGTGGCATACGTGGTGCGCCCGATCGAAACCGATGATGCTGTAGGAGAAGAAGCATCTTTGGGATACTTACAGTTTGCTTAGGAATGAGAATTAACCAACATCAAAAAGTTGACATTCTGAGCGGTTAGCGAAGAATCGCAGAGATGCTTCACTTCGCTCTGCTTGTTCAGCATGACAAACTCCGGATGTTATTGACTTCACGATTCTTAGGGAAGGTTTTTAGTTGGCAGGACGTTGTCTAGACGGTGGTAATGTCTTTTTCTTTTTCGGCTAAGAGTTCTTCGACCTTGCCAATGTATTTGTCTGTTAGTTTTTGAACTTTGTCCTGCAAATCTCGCGATTCATCTTCAGAAATTTCGCTGCTTTTCTCTTGCTTCCGCACGGAATCTACCGCATCGCGGCGAACATTGCGGATGGATACTTTCCCTTCTTCAGCCAGTTTGGCGGCTGTTTTGACAAGTTCTTTGCGGCGATCGCTGGTTAAGGGCGGAATATTCAGTCGAATCGTGGAACCATCATTATTCGGATTCAAGCCCAAGTCTGAGAGTTGAATTGCCTTCTCGATCAAACTTAAGCTGCTGCGATCGAAGGGTTGAATTGCGATCGTGCTGGCATCGGGAGTGGTAATGTTAGCCAGCGACTTCAAAGGCGTGGGGGAGCCATAGTATTCCACCGTCACCCGGTCTAGCAAAGCAGGGTTAGCACGCCCTGTACGAATGGTATTGAATGCCCGTTGAGTAGCCTCAACCGACTTCTGCATATGGTCTTCAACATCAGCTAACTTCACAAAAACCTCCGACAAGCGTTCCAATTTGCTCTCCCATCACCGCACGACGCACATTTCCTTTCACAGAAAGGTCAAACACAATAATGGGAATATTGTTGTCCTTACATAAGGATATGGCAGTCGTGTCCATTACCCGTAGATCTTGAGTAATAACATGACCGTAGTTCAGGGTTTGATAACGCCGAGCATCGGGATTTGTGCGCGGGTCAGAATCATAGACACCATCAACTTTGGTGGCTTTGAAGACAACATCTGCGCCAATTTCAGCCGCTCGTAGGGCAGCGGTGGTATCTGTGGTGAAAAAGGGGTTGCCGGAACCTGCCCCAAAAATGACAACTCGCCCTTTCTCCAAATGTCGAATGGCTCGGCGGCGGATATAGGGTTCAGCTACTTCTTGCATGGCGATCGCCGTTTGCACCCGCGTCGGTACACCGATTCGTTCCAGGGCATCTTGTAAGGTCATAGAATTCATGACGGTGGCGATCATGCCAATGTAGTCCGCAGTAGCGCGATCCATGCCTGCTGCTGCTCCTTTGATGCCGCGAAAGATGTTGCCACCGCCAACGACAATGGCAACCTGCACGCCATTTGAGACGACATCCGATACTTCTTCAGCGATGCTTTGCACCACATTGGGATCAATCCCGTATTGTAGGTCGCCCATGAGGGCTTCGCCGCTTAATTTCAGTACAACTCGCCGATAAGTTATGCCCATGAGGTGACGTATTCCCTCCAAATACATTCCTAAAGATACTCCTTAGAAAAACCTTCGTCTATCCAGTTGGAGTTTCAGGACAAATGCAGTATTCCCTTTCACATCAGGGAAATGTACTGACTGGCTCGAAATACGACATTCAGCCGGACGCAACTGAACAATAAGCAATGGGAATTTAATAATTCCAAAATTTTCTTGTACAGACGAATGGCTAATTGCCCCAACCGACTACCAGCTTTGCGATCTGATCGAATTCGCGATCCTAAGCTCTCATCACATCCGCCATTTGACGGAGCAACCCACTGGTTCTGTGGAGGCCGGTTTGACGGGGGTGCCGCTGAGGATTTGGGCGATCGCGTCTCGCAAATACTGAACTTTCACGGCATCTGGTTGATTGGGATTGTCATCAACTGCGCCGCTGTAGCATAGAACTCCAACTTGATTTAGCAGAAAAACGTGGGGAGTTTTTTTAGCGCCAAAGCTATTTGCCACGTCCTGGGTTTCATCCCGCAGGTAAGGAAAATTCAGTCCTTGATCCACCACGAATTGCTTCATTTTGTCGAAGCTGTCCTCAGGAAATTGGGCAGCATCGTTGGGGTTAATGCCAATGAGGGTGAAGCTTTGATCGGCAAAGTCTGCCTGGAGTTGCTTTAGCCTTTCCAGGTAGAGTTTGACATACGGGCAATGGTTGCACATGAACACAACCCCCACCGCCTGGAACTTTTCTAGATACCGAGCCAGGTGATGCACGGTATTGTCTGTTCCTGGTAGTTCAAAATCTGGTGCGTAATCCCCGATCGCAGTGCCCATTGTCTTTATCCATTGCTTGTCATGAAATCCCAAAGCGCTTACCAATTTTTTGCAAGAGCCTGGTATCCAATTAATTTATAAACCAACTTTGCGGCTGTAAACTCGGAAACAACGGAATCGGCGATCGGTGCCAGTTCCATCACATCGGCTCCAATCACGTCATGCTGCTCAAACACCCGCTGCAGAAAAGTCAACAGGGCAAACCAATGCAGTCCTCCCGGTTCAGGCGTGCCGACTCCCGGCATCAGGGTTGGATCAATGCCATCCAGGTCGATCGTCAGAAACACTTTTTGAGTTGGGATACTCGCCCAGGCGCGTTCCATCCAGTCGGGTTGTAGGGCAATTTCCCGCGCCCGAATTACCGTTAGTTGTTTGGCTCGAATTAGTTCTGCTTCTTCTTTGCAAATGCTGCGAATGCCAATTTGAACGGTGGGTAAGCCCATATCTACAATCCGCTTCATGACACAGGCATGGTTGTGAATTGAGCCTTCGTATTCATGGCGCAGATCTCCGTGGGCATCAATTTGCACCACGGTAAAGGGTTCGTCTGGATGCGCCTGACGGTATGCTGCGACGATGCCTGCGGTAATGCTGTGTTCGCCTCCCAGCGCGATCGCAAATTTGCCATCAGCAATGAGCTTGGCAACAGTAGCTTGCGTTACCTGCAACATTGCTTCTGAGGAAACCCGATCGTGGCGTGTATCGGCGATCGCGTCGTGGGTGTAAATTCCCACTTCCCACATTTCGCGATCGTGGTCATCGTCGTAATATTCCACTTGCTGAGAAGCGTCCAAAATAGCAGCGGGACCATGTTCACATCCACGACGATAAGTGGTGGTTGCCTCAAACGGAATTGGCAAAATCACCACATGGGCGCGATCGTACTCGGCAGCAACATCTGCACCCAGGAAAGGCAACGAAGAAGTTAAAGTTGGCACTGGCATGAACCCATCACAATGAAGCACGTTCCAATGCTGACACAAATTTTGCTGCGATCGCTATTTTTGGCTGAAGCTAAGTGGTTAATCAAACTCAACGTCTGTAATCGTGACTCGATCTCCCGACCTCATACCTGATGTACTAAAGTTTGTTTTGCCACCTTTTGCAACACTTTCGTTATTTGCTAGAACCTTGCCATTATCGACAGACCGCCATTTACCCTCACCTTCTCGAACCTCTATTTCATAGACAACTGAAATATCGCTGATAGATTTTCCAGTTCTATTCTTTATGGTGCCAACAAGCATTTTTCCATCATAGCTGTAGTCTGAGAACTCTAATTTCTTCTTACGAGCTTGCCCTTCAATTCGAACTCGATCGGTTGAAGCTGCATTTGACTCTTTAGTAGATGAGTTACTGTTCTTTGCTCCAGTATTTGTCGAAGCAGATTTCTGTTGAACTTTTTGACATATTTCCGTTAGGTTTACAACCTCACCATAAGCCGTTTGCTCATAGCAAAAGTAATCTGCCTGTCGAGGTACGCTATTGGCGACCTCAGAAGAAACTACAAACCCGCTTGCCAGAGATAAACCAACAATCCAATATTTTAGGTTCAGCATTGTTTTTCGACTTTTCTACACGCCATAT
This sequence comes from Leptolyngbyaceae cyanobacterium bins.302, assembly GCA_033764965.1. GTDB lineage: Bacteria > Cyanobacteriota > Cyanobacteriia > Leptolyngbyales > Leptolyngbyaceae > JSC-12. The sequence continues at coordinate 4,728 of JANRIN010000256.1, forward strand.
GCACTAGGTTTCCCATCCTGATAAGAGGGGTAACAAATCGGTGGTAGAAGCAGCCTAAATTTTCCCAAATCAGTTAATTAGCTTGTCTTCGCTTGAGCCGTAGGAGCTTTCTCCCCAACTGATTTAGCAATTTCAACGCCATTTTGCTCAAAAAATACGGTTGGTTCTCCGCCAGGATTCATTTCGATGCGCTTTACCAACACTCTTCCATTAGAAATGCGCTGACCCACTGAAACATATCGGCTACTTGGTTCATCAGGCGATTGCACGATCGCTTGAGTCGTTCCTCCGACCTGAACAACTCCAGTCACTTCAATAGCCTGAGCCGCATCAGCCGTGGGACGTGCGGGAAGAACAGGAGGAATGTAGGTGCCGATCGCACCTTCTTCAGCGTCTTGTGGTTGGGGAATCGTCGGCGAGTCGCCAATGGCACGTTGCGGCGGGATGCCAGCTACCGTTACTCCCCCTTGGTTCCCATTTCGGGCACCTGTATTGCCCCGATTACCCGCGTTGGGAGATCTTTGAGGTGAATTATTATTACCGCTAGGTCGATTGTTGGGCAGTTGAGCAACATTGGGAACAGGCTTAGTCTCAGTCGGCTTCGGCAGATCAGGAGGCAAGGCTGCAAAAGGATCGCCACCTCGATTGGAATTAATTTCAGTCCGCACCTGCTTCTCCCGTTCCTGAGCATTCGTCGAGGGAATTAGACCCGGAACTGCTGGGGCTGGACGTTGGGCAACCAGCGGCGACTGATTGGCAGGCTGTCCTAGTGTGGGAGAGGCAGCAGGGGCAGGACTGGCTGTAACCGGGCTGGGAGCGGGCGACGGAGAGGTTGCTACGGGAGGAGTTTCTTCCGAAGCACACCCTGCGATCGCCAACATTAAAATTCCAACTAAAGTAACCAGTCGATTTTGCTGCATTATTCCATCCTCCCAAGTCGCTTCTATTCCAAGATAGCTTCAAAAGATTCATCTGTCTAAAACCGCATCTCACCAACTCAAAACTTACTCGACTTTTTACTTGTAGTAACACCTACTGGAGTGAGCAATCACAAATCTAGAAGTAGATAGAAAGTGCAAAAATCTCCATCATGACTATCTTAGGAAACAGAAAAAGCCTCTACTAAACTAGGCTCAATAGCAAACTTGCTTCAAATTTACAAAACTTAACCACCTTCAAATAGTTAGATCTCAACGTTGATCTATCAGCTTTGCTTGAAATTTCTAAGGTAAAAAACATGATTAAAGATTGCGATGACCAAAACTGTTTCGTATTCTAGATAATTAAGGAGAAGAAAATATGATTGTCCAAATTTACTTCTCCTGAATTTATTTAGCTTCAGTTCAACTTGCAGCGGAGGTGGTCATGGATGGTCGCTTGGAAAGAAGCGTTTATTTAGTTGTAATCGGGCTGACTTTAACCAGCGTGACTATGGCTGTGTCGGTACTAAGTCCATTGCCCGCTCAAGCAGAATATGGGTTTTTAGAAATTAAAGATGCGAGTGGCGAAGTTGCTTGGAGATGTGAAGGGCAGTTTCAGGGAAATAGTGGTCAAGGTTTGTGCGTGAGCATCAGTGATGCAGAGCGTGGAAGTGCATATAAGTATTACCGTGGACAAGTTCGTAACAGCACGTTTACTGGAAACGGAACTCTTGTTTATGCTAACGACGATCGCTACCAGGGACAGTTTCAGAATGGACGACCGCAAGGAAAAGGGATGTTTTTTTCTGTCCAGGAAAATAGACGCTATGAAGGTGATTTTCGTAATGGTCTCTTTCATGGCCAAGGAGTTTACACTTTTGCGAATGGCAATCGTTATGTTGGTCAGTTTGCTGGAGGTCAACCACACGGCAGGGGTGAATTTACCTTCTTATCAAATGGGCAGTTCTCCCATTCCTATGTCGGGAAATTCTATCTTGGAGTGATTAATGGCAACGGAACAGTAACCAATGCCAATGGAACACGGTGTACAGGCGTTTTTTACAGCAATAATTTAGCTGGAAGAGGAACGTGTACATTTCCGTCAAATAGTCCCTTCAAGAGTTACACTGGCGAACTCAATACTGGAAGACCTGAAGGACGAGGAAATCTTGTATACAGGGACGGTAAACGTTACTCAGGACAGTTTCGCAATGGGGTTCCTGGTATTTCAGCAGATACAGGCTCATAACAGTAAGGCTTGACCGAATTGAGGCTTAATTAGAGCGTGGGCAAGTGTTAGGGGCAAGGCGGAGGTAGCGCAGGCACTCATCGGGGTTGAGTTGGCGCAGACTACGAGCACGGGCGACATCCAGTAACCCCGTCCAGGTTGCAACCCATAGATGCAGAGCGCCATTGCTGCTCAGGGTGGCAACGTGTTGTCCATTTGGGCTGAAAAATGCTCTCTTAAACACATCGGGCGCTTTGCCAGACTGGTTAACCCGCAAGATGGCACGCTCTACCCCGGTGTGAGCATCCCACAATCGAGCGGAACCGTCGGTGCTGGCAGTGACTATTAGCTTGCCGTCAGGGCTAAAGTTGCCATCCAATACTCCTCCCCGGTGCCCTGCCAAAATCACTTGCAGTGCGCCTGTTGCCACATCCACTACCCGCGCAGTACTGTCTAAACTGGTTAAAAGTACCCGTTGACTATTGGGGCTGAAGTGGGCACTCGTCACAACATCTTGCTGAGTCAAGGTTTGGAGCAATTGCCCCGACTCAGCATCCCAAATTCGAGCCGTTCGATCCCAACTGGCACTCATGATTTTGCGTCCATCTGGACTGAAATGCGCTTGTTCAATAAGGGCTTCATGTCCGGTTAATTGATGCTGCAATTCCCCCGAATCTAATTTCCAGAGCCGAATCGTTTTATCAACGCCAACTCCAAGAAGTTGCTGACTGTCTGGGCTAAACGCCAGGTAATGAATAGGCACCGGGATCGCTGGGGTTGCAGAGGGAGAGGTCGCGGGAACTGAACTTTCCTGCAAACGGACTAACCGCTTTGAGGGTTGATTTGCTTGCATTTGCCATACTTCTACCAAACCTGCGCTGGTGGCGATCGCAATCAATCGACCATCTTGACTAGCTCCCGTACCAACCACGCGCCCCTTCAGTTTCATCTGGCGGATTAAATTTCCCTCTGGCACAGAGGTAGTGATCAAGGTTGCCGTGGGTTGTGGCATTGTCTCAGTTTCATGCGCTGGGGAAATTGGGGAGCGAGGGGCGTAGGCTTCTGGTTGAGTGTTGGCTGAATCGTTGGATGTTCCAGTCCACTTGCTGATTTGTTCCAGGTAGCGAAAAAGCTGACTTCCGTAAGATGAGGTTTGCGAGTAAGTTTGTTGCTCTCTGGGTTGATGTGGCTGGCGGGGGGAAGTTGCAGCCGCTGAGGTTGGATGGGGTTTAGTCATGCGCCATTGGCGAAAAAGTCCATCTCGCCCGATCGCCAAAATTTTTTCAGAAAAAGTTATGGGTAAGCTTTCTGGTGCAACACTCGAAGCCAACTCAGATTCTGCAGCAGAAAAAGTATGGAAATGTGCCCATTGAATCGGGTCTGATGTCAGCTTGAGGGAGGATAGTTCGCCGCCAGATTCCGTTGACCACAACTGAACCGAGCCATTGGTGCTGGCAGTTGCAATCAGTGATCCATCTTGACTAAATTGGAGCGCACTCAGGGGTTGGGGTTGTCCTTGCAAAGTGACCATGTCCTGTCCTGTGGTGGCATCTTTCAAAGAAGCAACATTCTGATCTGTCCCAAACGAACGCTGACCCGTTATTCCAATTTGGTGGCTATTGGGGCTAAACGCGATCGCCACAGAATGCTGTGTGTTGTCGGTCGTCGTCTGAATGGTTTGCGCCGTACTCCATTGCTGCTGAGTCCGCACCTGAACCACCTGCACCTGTCCAATGGAGTTGACGATAGCAAAATATTCTCCGTTAGGGCTAAATACGACTTGAGGGGAAGCCAGGTTGATGGGGGACATTCGAGCTTGAGTCGATCGAGCCAGGGGTTGAAGCGTTTGTTTGCGTTTCCCAGTTTGGGCATCCCAGATTTGAGTCATGCCCTGGACATTGGTCACGGCAAGCCAGCGCTCGTCCGGGCTGAGGTTGGCGGCAGCGATCGCGATCTCAGGATGTAATCGTTTTTGTAGCTTCCATCCTTTGATCTGAATTAGCGCGATAGATTGAGCATCCGCAACCAGCAGGCGTGTTCCATCAGCATTAAATTGCAATTGCTTCACCTCAGCCCTCTGAGTTCCCTGAGTTTGCAGTTCACCCGTTGCCAAATTCCAAACTTTGATGGCGTTACCACTACTCGCTGCCACCAGATTCGTCTCAGTATGCACCGCAACGTGAGAAACTTTGCCCGAAAAGCCTGCTAGTTCGTGCTGCAACCGTCCCTGCTCAACAGACCACACCTGTAATGGTGCAGAGGCGGCATGAGCCACTAATAATTTTCCATCCCGGCTGAAGGCGATCGTGGAATTGGTCACTTGAGGAAGCTGATCTGTTTCTCCTGTCTCTGGTTCTTGCAAGACTCGCTGCACCTGCTGATCCTTTAACGACGAGAGCACCAACCGTCCTTCCGTATCGATCGTGGCGAGCCAATCATAATTGGGACTGAACACAATCTGCTGCACAGGCTTTTGCCCCACTTGCCAGTGGGCTTGCAATCGTTGTTCTTGCAGGGCAGCCCGCAAACTGGTTTCAGCTTCGTAAGTGCGTCCTTGCTCTGCTGCCAGACGACTGATCAGCAAGGCAGTGGTCGGGTCATGATCAGGTTCTTGCAGTAAAGATTGAGCGATCGCCGACCACTGGCGGGAAGTTGCCACCTGAAGCTGATAATCTTTTTCCACCTGGTTCTTTACTGCCATTCGATACTGGCTAAACGTAATCCCTAACGCCACCATGAGCGTGCAAGGAACAGACACCTGCAACAAGCGCAACTCTCGCCGGATACGCCGATTTGCCTCCCGACTTGCCGCAATGTAGCGATGCGCCAACATCGACAATTCCTCAGCGTAAGAATTGAGAAAATCTTCCGCATCTAGCAAGCGACTTCCCCGCAGCAAATATTCCTGCGATCGTGCTTCGTGCGACAGGCTCCATTCCCGTGCTGCCCGCTCAATGCGGCGTTGACGACGCAACATTTCCCGGTTTTCATCCAGCCAGGAGCGCAACAAACCCCAATTCCGAATTAGGGCTTCGTGGGCAATATCCACCGTTTCCTGGCAACCATTACCCACAGCAGGCATCTCGCTCAACTCAGAAACCTGGGAGAGCCTGGTTACACTCAAGTTGTACTTCTGATTCAACGTTGCCTGAATATTGGGCAGCGACTGTTGTATCGCGGTGGACTGAGACGATTGAGCCGTTTTGTTCTTCACCACTTGAGCCAATCGCAGAGCCGTAGAGACATTGGCAAAGCGTTGATCGACCTGCTCTTGATAGCCGCAGGTTGACGGCATTTGATTCGTTACCACCAGTTTGGCAATCACTAATTTCTCTAGAACTCGCTCCACCAAATCTGTGGACGATTGGGATTGCACCAGTTCCGATTTGAGCACCCGTCGCCGCGTGTCTTCCGTCCCTTCTCCCAATTGCGTCAAGGCAATAAAAATCCGTTTTGCAATCCGCTGCTCTTCTGGAGTCAGGCTATAGAAGATTTCATTTGCCCGTTTTTGTAAGGTGCCTCGCACTCCACCCAACTCGGTGTAGGCATCCAGAGTTAGCCGTGCCGCGCCGCCTTCCACAGCCGTTTCCCGTCGTTGCCACAATTCCAGCAGGGTGTACTGCAACAGCGGGAGTTCGCCCGGTGCGCCAACGATGTCCAGCAGGATGTTATACACCAGGTTGGGGTCGCATACTAGCCCAACCTTCTCGGCGGGTTTGAGGATAGATGCTTTGATCTGGTCGTAATTCAATGGGGTTATCATCACCAGTTGATGCTCGATCTGAGTTGCCAGTTCTCCATAAAAGGAACACTTACTGAAAAAATCAGCCCGGAGCACAATCACCAGGCTGAATTGGTCGTTCAAGTTCCGCAGGGTTGTGATCAGGGTATGAAAGAACCGATGCCGATCGCGCTCTGCATGATTCCCCTGACACAGCGTAAAAATTTCTTCGAACTGGTCAATAATCAACAAGAGGCGAGTGCTGCGCTTCTCCGACATCAGGCTGGCACGTACCAATTGTGTTAATCCGGTTGCCCCTTCCTGCAAAAATAGTTCCGCCCGACGCAACTGTTCCGCTCGTTCAATGGCAGAGGCTTCTGTGTTCACAAAGGCGGTTGCCAAACTTTTGAAGGGATGGTCTGTGGGGGTGATGGCTCGAATTTGCCAGCGATCGCTGCCCGATAACGCCTGTCCTCTTCGCAACTTATAAGTTAAACCAGCTTTGACCAGAGAGGATTTGCCGCTGCCCGACGCACCCACCACTGCGACAAAATTGCCCGTTCTTAACTTATCGACGAGTTGGTCGGTTAAGCCTTCCCGCCCAAAAAAATATTCCGCATGGATCTCATCAAACGGTTCCAAACCTCGATAGGGACAAATTTCTTGCGTGATTGCCGATTGCAACACCGTGAGCGAGTTCTGGCAGCGAGTCAATACAATTTCACTGCCGGAGTTCTCAAATAGGGGTTGTTGAGATTCCCCTTTGAGCGCATTGCTCACCCAGTCGGTTAAGGCGTAGTTGGTTACAATTCCGGTTGGCAATCGACGCGGGTCTAAGCCTTCCAATAACGCCTGGGTGAAGACACTGAATTGCCCCGTCAGCGATTCGTAGGCTGATTCATATTCCCTTGAAGCCGCCATAAACAGGCGATCGGTGCCCGATTTTGCGCCTGGATCGGCTTCCAGATAATTCAAAATTTCGCCACTATGACAACAATCCAACAGCACAATGCGCTGACGGACTGGACTTTCTTGCAGCAGACGGCGCAGCCAGAACAGAGACAATCCATAAAAATGGGCCCTGGGATTCGCATCGCTGGTCGCTAAATATCCTTCCGAAATCCCAGCCTCTTTTTGCAACCCATGCCCTGAAAAATAAAACAAAGCAGTGTGGGGAATGTTGCTGCCTTTGGGTTTGAATAATTTGACCAGAGCCGATTCCAGTTCAGCCAGCGTCACTGGAGTTTTCACCCCAACTCGCAGTTTTTCCGCCTGAACGATTTCGGGCAGGCGAGTCACTCGAAAGTCACCATTGCTTTCTAGTTGATGGGCGATCGCTTCAGCATCTTGAGCCGGGGCATTTAATGCGGGTAAATATTGATAACTGCTGATTCCCACAACTAGAGCATCTCTTAACATCCCCAGTTCTCCTGAATTAGATTAAAGCCAGTATTTGTTGAGGCGTTAGAACCAACATCTTTGAGAGCCATCGAACTCCTACTAAGAACGGCAGGACAATCTGTCCGTAATTCTTACTAGAAAGAAACCAAAACTAGCTTTTTTAAGAATTGCTAATCTCAACTTAGTCTATAAAGTTCTTATTTGAGAAAGGGGGTGAGACCCTTGAGAATTAAGGATTTTCAGGAAGAAAACGTTTTATTTATTATTTGTTTTAGGAATTTAATTCTGAATTTGATAGGTGTTTTTATCTAAATTCTAAATCTTTTACGAGTCATGAATGGACTTTACCGGGTAATTACGTAGAAATTTTGGGTTTTAGCAAATAAATAGGTTGGCTTTTGCGTAAACCTACGGTTTTGGAAATAGAACTCTGATCAGGTTAATTGATAGGCAAAAAGGCTACAGCAGACCTAAATGATTCGTGAAAGCTCACAATGTGTGTCATTGGTCATGGGTCAACTGACCGAGTCCTTTTATGCCGAACGGGTCTGGGTACGCGATTGTTGGCACTTGACCAGTCGCATAGCGCGTAAAATCTTAGCTCATGCGATCGCTGTTTGGTTCAATGAACTGTATGGGCGCAATTCGTCGCAGTTTGACACTGCTGAACTAGAACTTGACTTGTCGTTGTTGTCAGTGGTTTGGAGCGAATTGGAAGCTGAATATGAAATTCGGTGCCTTTTCCGGGTTCGCTCAAGCAAGTAATCGATCCATGATGTTTGTCCACTACAATTTGATAGCTAATTGAAAGTCCTAAGCCTGTTCCTTTGCCAATAGGTTTGGTGGTGAAAAATGGATCAAACAAGCGCGATCGCACAGATTCAGGAATTCCGTCTCCGTTATCTTTAATGACAATCAGGATCTTTTCAGAGTTTAGAGTTTCAGTGTGAATCTGAATCGTAGGAGATGGAATTTGAGAATTGGAGATTGAAGATTGAGCCTGGGATTCTGCATTCTGTATGCTTAGTGCTGCGCTCTGGATCCTTTCTTCTAAAGCATCTAAAGCATTGCCCAAAATGTTCATAAAGACCTGGTTAAGTTGTCCAGAGTAGCACTCGATCGCGGGTAATTTGCCGTATTGCTTGATCACTTGAATATCAGGATGCTCTCCATTTCCTTTTAGCCGATTTTGCAAAATCAGCAGTGTGTTATCAATTCCTTCATGGATATCAACAACTTTCATTTCAGCCTGATCCAAGCGAGAGAAGTTCCGCAGGGACAAAACAATTTGCCGAATGCGATCGGCTCCAATTTGCATGGAACTCAAAACCTTCGGCAAATCGCTAGTGATAAAGTCCAAATCAATTTCTTCTAAACGATCGTCGATCGCGGCAACAGGTTCCGGGTAATGAGATTGATACAAATTCACCACATCAATCAGTTCTTGGGCATAGGATTTAATATGGTTAATATTTCCGTATATAAAATTAACTGGATTATTGATTTCATGCGCTACCCCAGCCACCAATTGTCCCAGGCTGGACATTTTTTCGAACTGAATCAAATGATTTTGAGTTTGTTGAAAATTGGCGAGGGCAGTCTCTGCGGTTTCTTTCGCCTGTTTAAGCTCATTGGTGCTGGGTAAAAGTAAGATTTTGGGAATCAGCGTGATCAGGGTAAAAGTGGTGCCAATAGATACGATCGCTGTGATGGCTTTGACGGAGCTAGACAGCCAGTAGGTTGGGTGCCAGAGCGTCCACACGTCTAGCAAATGCCCCGTGCCACACGCCAAAATAAAACTACCAAATAGGCAAAATATCCAATTAAACGGTAAGTCGCCGCGCTTTTTGACAATGTAAAGCAGTTGCAGGGGAATAGAAAAATAAGCAAGAAAGATCACAGAGTCTGCGACGACATTCAACCATACCAGTTCAGGCTTCCACAAATAACAGTGTCCATGAGGCACAAAAGACTCTGACAGGAGATTCTGGAGTAAATTCATTGCCGTTCTTTGGGTTACTTTCTAAGCGTTTTGGCTTACTTACATCTTGCCTCTCGCGCACCAGTCACCCTGAAATAGATTGGTGTGGATAGCTAAAGTCCATGTGGACTGAAATCTCCATCCAGTCTCCCTTAGAAGACTTTTGCCACAAGCCAGAAAATTCATTTCCTGGTGGGATGAAGATTGTGATTAAGCCTTGTGCAAGATTTGAGTAAACTTTTGCGCTTTTTGGAGTATTCCCAAAAAGTTTAGAAAATGATAAGCATACCGTTTAAATTTCTTAGCGTAACAACCCCAGCCAGGTCGCGCTGCCGACTACTCCATCCGGCTCCAGATTCAATCGTCGTTGAGCCGATCTCACAGCTGCCTGGGTTTCAGCCCCAAATACGCCATCTGCCGATCCTTTCAAATAGCCAAGTGCCCGTAGTCGCTCTTGCAGTCCTTCTACGGCTGGTCCTTGCATCCCTAAGCGCAGGATCGGGAAGGTTGCGGTGTCTTTGCTCGATTGAGCACGATCGCTGCCTGCCGCAGAGGTTTTGGTTGCGGGAGCGGGAGATTTAGGTGGGGTTGATGGGTTGGGTTTTGGCGCAGCAGCGTTGGGCTTGTTTTCTCCAGGCACCGGAAAAGAGTCCACAGTGGTTGGTTTGGTTGACTGTGGGCTGGATTGGGTTGCGGCTGAAATGACTGGGGAGGGCGGCAGCAATCGATTCCAGGTGTCTGCACCAACCACTCCATCCGCAGTCAGGTTTGCTGCTTTTTGGAATTTGACTACGGCTGCGATCGTGGGTTCATCATAGTTACCGTGAACTGTACCGCTATAAAAGTTCATCAGCTTGAGCATGGCTTGTAACTCAGTCACCGCAGCGCCCTGGCTCCCCAACTTCAGTAGAGGTTTGCCCGTATTTTGCTCTGCGTTAGTGGCTGGTGCGTTGGGTTTTGCTGGGGGTTTGGCAGACTGAGCCAGCACTACATCTAAGCTAAGAAAGCTTATTGCCCACAAGCCAAGGGCAGCTTGGGAAATCAGACTTTTATAGGAGGAGCGTTGAACTGGAGAATGGATGTTACCGTACATCGCGCAATTCCTGTAACGATTTGGTAAAACAAACTCGTAGCTTTGAAGAATGTAACCAGGTGAACATTGAAAATTGAGGCAATACTGGAATAGTTTGATTGACTCGTTTAAGTTAGAGCCTACTATACGTGACGAAAGCTAGTTTTCCTAGCGATCGCGGCTGAAATAATCTGAAGGTGGTCGGATCAAGTTGTTAAAGCAAGTTGTTGGATCAAGTTGTTAGATCAAGTTGTTAGACAGATCAAACAGATCAATCAAAGCCATTGGTGAATAGATAGAGGTTAGAGAAATTAATGACTTGTATCGGTCTATGGATTATTCGTTACTGAGTCGATTGGAAGGGTGTCTCTGGGGATTGGCGATCGGGGAGCAATTTGGCAGGGCGACACCAGCTGCAAACGCCCTTTTACCGAAGACAGCCAGCCATCGGCGGCACCTAGCAACAGCAAGCGACACTGACTTGACCTGGAGCCAATTTTCTCTGCAAGCGCTACAGGTAATGGCACGATCGCAACCGGACTCTCTCGCCCCAACCATCGTGGGTGATCTGGGCAAATTTCCGCCCCATTCCTTGAATCCTGCAACCCTGGCAATCGCAACCCTGCCGATCGCGCTTTACTATCACGATGACCTGAATCGGCAACGACACTCTCTCTGGCAAGTGCTAGACCGAATTGCTGTGACTTCTGCCAGTCGGGATTGGGTAGCGGTATTTGCCTACGCGATCGCCCAGGCGGTGAAGGGGCAGCTTCATCCTCAACTGTTCATGAGTCAGGTGCTTGCCTACTACCGAGTTGCCCTGGTAAATGGCGAATCTTCCCAGGCAGCGATCGTGTTAGAGCAATTAAAGCAAGTTGAAACTTGTCAAGTAGAATTTGCTAGTTTAAGCACGATCCGGGCAACACTAGGGCAGGCGGAGGAGCCAGCGATCGCGATCGCCCTGATTTGTTTTCTACAAGCCCCAGAAGATATGCAGGTGGCGCTGGCTCGATGTATCCGCAGCAGTCAGATCCACGCCTCTCCCAATCATGCCCCCTGGCTATGTGCCTTGGTGGGTGCCCTGGTGGGTGCCTATGCCAGTACTGTCAGCATTCCTCCTGCCTGGAAAAGTAGTTCTCTAGCTGCTGGGTCTGCCAGGGGTGTTTGGCAACAAATTCCGGCTACGGCTGAGATACTCTATGCCAGTTGGGCTGGGTTGTATGAACCAGCGGCGATCGTGTCCCCTCTCGCGGTGGTTGCGCCGTGGGTCAGGCGAGGGGGATGATGGCTCAAGCCAGAAAGCCGTGTAGAACAGCTTGAACTTTTTATAATGGGGAGTGCTGATTGACCTGCCGACATTTAGAAGATCTGAGAATGGTTCTAACCTCTTCGTGATGGTGCTTGTAATGAAGTTGTTTCGATCGCTGGTGCGCCAGATTGAGGAAGCTCGCTCCCAGCATACGGTTCGTCGGCTGAATCAGTATGTTGAAACGTTCCGTAAAGCGATTCAAGCGTCCAAGCCGTTTCCCAACACTAAGCAGGCGATCGCTTCCCCAGAGCAAAAGTCTCCCAAAAACCTGTTACATCAGGCTTCCCATTCTCCCTGGGTATTGGCGCTGACGGTCATCTCGCTCACCAGTGCCCTGGGGTATCGCTTCTACAATGCACCCAAGCTAGACGTTGGCAGAGAAGCGACCCAAACCATCCATGCGCCCGCTACCGCAACAGTGGAAGATCCCAAGGCAACCGAGGAAAACCGCAAGCTGGCTAGAACGGGTTCTCTTCCGGTGCTCCAACTCGATCAAGAAGCCACTCAGCAAATTCAACGACGGCTCCAACAACAATTGCAGCAGGGGAGCGACATTCGCGGACTGGCGGGGACATTTCCGTATGTCAAAACTGCGTTTCTGTCGATTCCAGTGCAGGCAACGTTACGCAAAATGCCAGAAGCCCAATGGCAATCGGTGTTGCGATCGATTGATCCAAACACCAACCAAGGCAATGCTTTTGCTGCCGAAAATCATGCTGTCGATTCGCCATCCAATACCCCTGTCTCCGAAACCCAGCAAAAACAAGCGATCGCGGAGTTGCGTGCTCACCGTCGGTCGGTTGATCTGGGTGCTTTTCTGTTACTCATCCGAGAAATTAGCGATGCTCGATCGCGCTATGTGGCAGCGATCGCGACCCTTTCCAATCCCATCTCGCCCAAACTACCAGAAGCCTTTGACTTAGCCGTACTCGATTTAACCGATACTGAATGGATTCAATTGCGAAAAGCGGTTCCCCAGATCGCCGATCGGATTCTGACCCAGGGCATTTCCCCCGGTCTACCCAACTCTGTGCTGCAGTCAGCCATTGAGTTACATCTCGAAGGGGGCGTTATACCGGGCGCTCAAGACCTTTCCAACCAACTGCTGGCTGCCTTATTAGAACCCAATTTGATTCGGGATGAAGAACAAACCCGATTGCGAGCCGAAAAAGCTGCTCAAGAAATCCCGCCCGTGATGGTGAGTATTCGACGGAATGAGTTGATTGTGCGGCAGGGCGACATTATCACTTCAAGAGAGTTTGCTCTACTGGAACATTTCAAGTTGAGTCGGCGAGAAATAGATTGGTGGGGCTTAGTTGGCTTTGGGGTATTGGTGAGCGGGGCGGTTGCTCTGGTGTGGGTCGTTAAACAACGCTATACTCCAGCGCTGCGTCGTCGAGATGCGGTATTGCTCTGGTTGTTGAGCTTAAGCACTCCTTTATTAATCGCCCTTCAGGTTCCTTCAACCAATTTGCCCGTAGTGGGCTTGTTAACCAGCAGTTTCTACGGCGCTCCCTTGGGTTTAACCGTGACTGGCTTACTCTCAGTCCTGTTAGCCGTGGGCATGGATATGAATGTGAGTTATTTGATCTCCAGCGCAGCGGGGGGCATTTTGTGTGGTTGGCTGGGCGCACGGTTGCGATCGCGCGAAGAATTGGCTTTGCTGGGTGTGGGGGTTGGGCTGCTGCAAGGCACGCTGTATTTGGTATTGAACGTTGCCTCCGGAACCGTTTGGTACACGCTGCTGGGAGTCAGTGTCTTTCAAGGAATCATTGGGTTAGCCTGGGTCATCATCGGCATGGGCAGCAGTCCATACCTGGAGCAACTCTTTGATCTGGTGACGACCATTCGTTTAGTGGAGTTAGCCAACCCCAATCGTGCCTTGCTAAAAAAACTGGCAGCTCAAGCTCCAGGCACTTTTCAGCACACCTTATTTGTTGCTTCCCTGGCAGAAGCGGCTGGTCGTGCCCTGGGCTGCAACGTAGAGCTGGTCAGAACAGGCACCTTGTATCACGATATCGGCAAAATGCACGATCCGCTCGGCTTTATCGAAAATCAGATGGGTGGGCCGAACAAACACGATGTGATAGATGACCCCTGGGTGAGTGCTGAAATCATCAAAAAGCACGTCAGCGAAGGACTGGTGATGGCGCGAAAAGCCCGCTTACCGAAGGCAGTCCAGGCGTTTATTCCAGAGCATCAGGGCACTATGTTAATCGCCTACTTCCATCACCAGGCCCAGCAGCGCACAACAACCCTGGAGTTGCTAACCCCGATGAAAGAATCTGATTTTCGCTACGACGGACCGATTCCCCAATCGCGAGAGACAGGCATTGTGATGTTGGCGGATTCCTGTGAGGCAGCTTTGCGATCGTTGAAGGATGCCGCCCCGGAAGAAGCGTTGAACATGATTAACAAAATCCTGCGGGCACGCTGGCAAGACAATCAACTGGTGGAATCGGGTCTAACCCGCGCCGAGATGACCCAAATTGCCGAAATTTTTGTGCAAGTCTGGCAGCAATTCAACCATCAACGCATCGCCTATCCCAAACTTTCGCCCGTTCCCCAAATTGGGATCAAGTAGGACAAGGAAAATTGGTTGTTGGTCATGGGTCATCAGTCATGGATCATCAGTCATGGGTCATTGCCGATTGAGCTAGAAACCAACCCCTAACCCCTAATTCCCAATTCCTAACCCCCAATTCCTAACCCCTATTCTCCATCCCCCTCTAGCGCTCAAACGTAACAGGACATCCTGGCTTAAGCTGCGTGCCGCAAATCTTACAAAATTCGGCATCCGCATCGTGGTAGCCCAATCCGCAACCGGGACAAATGGTTTCGACTTTGTTGGTGGTTTTGACTAGACGCTTGATTAAATCTCCCAGTTGCCAGGGAATGATCGCGATGCCTGTGAGAATCATCAAAATGCTCAGGAAGCGCCCTAGTTCAGTGTGGGGCGTGACATCACCGTAACCCACCGTGGTCATGGTTGCCACAGAAAAGTAGACCGCATCCAAAAAAGTGCTGAACACGGCGGGATTTTTGGGATGCTCGACTTGATAGATCAAGCCAGAGTAGACAAACACGATGATGAATAGGGTCAGCAGAATGCGCGTAAAAATCACGCTATCTTCCTGGCTGACGTAGCCCACGATCGTTCGTCCTTCCAGAAACCGGATCAGGCGTAAAATCCGGAACCAGCGAAATACTCGAATGAACTGGATATCGATCGCCCCCACAAAAAACGGCAGAATCGTCAGCAGGTCAATGAGCGAGTACACACTGAAGCAATATCGCAGACGGTTCTCCGCGCACCAGAAACGGATCAAATACTCGATCGCAAAAATCCACAGAATAATTGAGTCGATGAGTTCTAGCTGCGATCGCACTCCGTCCGGCAGGGAATACGTTTCTGCCACAAAAATTGCTGACGATAGCAACACCAAGCCTGTAATTGCCAGATTAACTGCTTTGCCAACGGGTGTTTCAATATCTTCCAGATAAAAGCTTAATTGCTGCCGCAGGGGAATAGGCTGATCCATGCAGATTCGTTCGATGCTGTATCTTCCGACCACTTTACACCAATCCTCTGCTTAACCCCTCCCACGGGATAGAGTGAGCCGGGGCAATGAGATAAGATAGCGAAGCAAACGTGAACAGCGATCGCGAAGGGAAAGTCCGGTGATTCTGCCCACCAACCGATGGATTTGTCTCCTGGTTGCAGGTCAGGAAAGTCCGGCGCTGTGCCGCAACTGTAAATTCGATTTTGGGTTTTGGACTCTGGATTTTGAATGTTGAACTGGGTCAAACAGATGCCCTTGCTATCAATCTAAAATCACTGATCGTCAATCCAAAATCGTTTAAGCCAGAACGCCTTGCGATTTGCCTATTCACTCTATTTTCTGCGTCGCACAGGAACGGAGTTTATCGCTTCATGCTAATTTCAGACCGAATTCAATCCTTGTCCCACCAACCATCACCAGCGATTGAGCTGTCACCATTGCCAATTCAGCGCCCCTTATTACTCGTTGGGCATGGGAGTCGAGATGCCGATGGACGACAAAGCTTGCTGGATTTTGCAGCAGCCTATCAAGCCCTGGATTCTTCCCGTCCGGTTATTCCTTGCTTTTTGGAGCTAACCCAACCCTCGATTCAGGATGGCGTTGATCAGTGCGTGGAGATGGGCTACACCGAACTATCTGCCCTACCCGTGTTGTTGTTTGCAGCTCGGCATAACAAGTTTGATGTCACCAATGAACTCGATCGAGCAAAACAACGCCATCCTCAGATTCAATTTCACTATGGGCGGCATTTTGGCATTACTCCCGGAATTATTGACCTGTGGCGATCGCGGTTAGCTGAAATCGATCGTCCGGAAGCGAATCCCCAAAATATTTCCAGAGAAGAAACTGTGTTGCTGTTTGTGGGGCGTGGCTCCAGTGACCCTGATGCCAATGGGGATGTAGCAAAAATGGCTCGCGTGCTCTGGGAGGGAAGCGGCTACAACACCGTGGAAACCTGTTTTATCGGCATCACCCATCCCCGATTGGAAGAAGGGTTTCGCCGCGCTCGCCTCTACAACCCACGGCGTATTATTGTGTTGCCCTACTTCCTATTTACTGGTTTGCTGGTGAAGAAGATTTACGACATCACAGCCCAGCAGCAAGAGCAGTTCCCAGATATTGAAATGGTGAATTTGCCGGAAATGGGAATGCACCCGCAGTTGTTTGCTATCATGCGCGATCGCGAAATTGAGACTCAATTGGGGCAAGTTCAGATGAACTGTGAAATGTGTAAGTTTCGCTTAGCCGCTGGTTCTACTCACGGTACTGCTCACAGTCATGGTCACGCTCACAACCATCACGCCTCTTATGAGCAAGATCATCACTCTCACGACCATCATTTCCATGATCATCACGCGCCCGATCAACACAGTCATGGGCATTCCCACGATCACCCAATGGAAGATCCCTACGCCACACCCAAGCAGTATCACCAACGCATCTGGCAAGTACCATAGGGAAGGCAAAGGGCAGCAGGCAGGGGGCAAGTATGACTGAGAAAGAGTTTGCGGTGGGCGATCGAGTTCAACTCATTGCCCTGCCTCCCTATGTGAAAACGGCAGATCCAATGCCCATGCTGCGATCGCCTGATGTCTTAACCTTGGGAGAAGAAGGGATAATTTTAGATCGCAGACCGGGCAATTATTGGAGCGTGCGCTTTAGCAAAGGGGCTTACTTATTAGAGAGCCAATATCTCGATCGAGCTATCACAGGCGGCTTATAGATACTACTAACTAAAAAAGGGGAAAGATTCATCTTTCCCCTTTTGAAATTACGCATTAATGAAAGTAGCAATCGGCGGTTAAGCAGCCCACTTTTGCGCGACAACTTCAGCCAGGTCAACCACCCGTTGGCTGTAACCCCACTCATTGTCGTACCAGGCAACGACTTTCACCATATCGCCACCCATGACCAAAGTTAAGGCAGCATCAATGATAGAGGATTCATTGGTTCCTGCATGGTCACTGGAAACCAGCGGTAGATCACAGTATTTCAAAATTCCTTTCATGGAACCTTCAGCCGCAGACTTCAGGACTTCATTCACTTGCTCTACGATCGTCGGTTTTTCGACCTGCACCACCAAGTCAACGATCGACACATTGGGAGTGGGCACTCGCAGAGCAATGCCGTTTAGCTTCCCTGCCAATTCCGGCAAAACGAGAGCAACGGCTTTCGCGGCTCCAGTTGAGGTCGGCACGATGTTCATTGCAGCAGCACGAGCGCGACGTAAATCCCGGTGGCTGGCATCTAACAAACGCTGATCGCCCGTGTAGCTGTGAGTGGTGGTCATGGTGCCTTTGATGATGCCAAAGTTTTCATGCAGAACTTTCGCAACGGGCGCAAGGCAATTGGTTGTGCAACTGGCGTTACTGATGATGTTGTGCTTGCTGTGGTCGTAGTCTTGATGGTTTACGCCAACGACGAAGGTGCCATCATCGTTTTTGCCAGGAGCCGTAATCAAAACTTTCTTCGCACCGGCATTGATGTGCTTGGTTGCGCCTTCTTTGCTCACGAAGACACCCGTTGACTCAATGATTAGATCGATATTCCACTCTTTCCAGGGCAAGTTCTCAGGATTGCGATCGGAGGTGCATTTGATAACTTTGCCGTTGATAGTAATACTGTTGTCGTCGGCGCTGATTTCCACATCATCACCGAGCTTGCCTAACATAGAGTCATATCTTAAAAGGTGAGCATTGGTGCGGGGATCGGAGGTGTCGTTGATAGCAACTAGGTCAATTTGGCTATCTGTCCGACCCAGCCAGCAGCGCGCGAAGTTGCGCCCGATCCGTCCAAAACCGTTAATCGCTACTCTAATCACTGCGTCTTACCCTCTGTAGATAAATACCTAGTCTATATAAGAAATCATACGGTGATAGGGGATCCCTACGCAACAAATCTCTATGGTTATGATTTTTTAATAATTTGCGTCAAAGTAAGAGAGCTTGGGTGTTTGGACAGGGCACTCTGAAGCTCCAGACCCCAAATCAGGCAGCTTTCCCAAAGCCTAATTCCCTACCCCCAACTCCTCACTCTTGCCATCCGGGTAAAGATTGTTTGTGCTGATGTATACCCTGACAGATTCTGGGACAAGATATCGGAGCGATCGCCCAAGTTGACACTGACGACGGATCAAACTGGAGGAAATATTGATTTGAGGCAGCTTTATCGTGTGCCAGCGGAGTTGGACCGATTTTGTGGCGAACTCTCGCTCTATCCCCAGACAGATTTGTTCGATCGACCCATGTTTGCGGGGTGCAACCAACCAGGTACATTGGGGGGCAAGTTCGGTGCTGTTTCTCCAGGCTGGCAAGCTTTGAAACGCATCTAGTCCCACAATCCAGTGCCAGTGGGCTGCTTCTGGAAAAGTTGTCTTCAATTCAGCGAAAGTCTCGTTGGCATAAGAAGTGGTGCGTCGTTTTTGTTCAATATTGGACGCGATGAACTGGGGATGATCAGCGATCGCCCACTGAACCATTTCCCAACGGTGAGCAAATGCTGGTAAAGGCTGGTTTTTATGCGGAGGACGATAGGTGGGCACCCAAATCACCTGATCTAATCCAAACTGATCAAGGGCACTTTCTGCTAGTAGTAAATGCCCAAGATGAACTGGATTAAAAGTGCCACCAATGATGCCAATCCTTCTAATTGGGGAATTCTCAATCACATTCAACCGCTATGCAGATGCCTGATTGACTCTTACACCCTACCCTAAGTTTCACCCCGGATGATTCATCTGAATTAATCTGGAACGCTCCGGTTTGTGCTGTATTTAATGTCTCTGATTCACTTCAAACTGGACAGGAGGAGGAAAAATTGCTCAAAAAAAGCTTTTGTCTAAACGACAAAAAAAACAAACTTGGGCTACTCTTCTATAGATGTCCAAATGGGTTGCGTAGCACGAAATGGATCAGGCAATGATGAATTAATTTGTATGCCTAAAAGATGTTTCCTGATATGATAGCGCGTGACATTGGTGTGGTTTGTGAGGATCCTAAAATGCTGACTTCCGTTGATTTCAGCGGCAGACCGTTTCACTTTATTGGTGTAGGTGGAATTGGGATGTCTGCTTTAGCCTATGTGCTGGCGAGAAGAGGATTGCCTGTTGCTGGCTCCGATCTCCGCCTGAGTCATATTACTCAACGGTTGCAGGAAAATGGGGTACATATCTTCTGGAGCCAGGATGCCAGTAACCTAAAGTTTTTCCAGTCGCCCCCAAACTCTAAACCTTCCTCCCTGGAAGCGATTCAAGTGAGTGGTGTTTGGGCTGGTGCTTCCCAGAGCAAGAGTCTGACGACGATCGATACTCCCAGCCAACTGCCTCAAGTAGTTTGTTCAACTGCAATTCGCTCCAGCAATTCTGAGTATCAAGCCGCCCTGGATCTCAACTGTCCAATTCTCCATCGCTCTGATATCTTGGCAGCGCTGATCCGAGAAAGTCGAGGCATCGCGATCGCTGGAACTCACGGCAAAACGACCACCAGTAGTTTGATTGGTTACTTGCTGCTCCACGCTGGATTAGATCCAACGATCGTAGTTGGCGGTGAAGTAAACGCTTGGCAGGGCAATGCCCGAGTTGGAGAAAGCCCTTACCTGGTGGCGGAAGCCGACGAATCCGATGGGTCTCTCGTTAAATTTCAGTCTGAAATCGGCATTGTCACCAACATTGAACTAGACCACATTGACCATTACAACAGTCTGGATGAAGTCATCGAGACCTTCAAAACCTTTGCTGCCAACTGCAAAACCCTGATTGGCTGTATCGATTGCCCCACAGTACGCGCTCAACTTCAACCCCAAATCTCCTACAGCCTGAATTTGGAGAGTGGCGCAACTTATACTGTGGATTGCGTTTCCTATCGATCGGATGGCACAACCGCGCGGGTCTGGGAAAAAGGTGCCATCCTGGGACGCTTAAACCTGAAATTACTGGGTAAGCACAATCTGAGCAATGCGCTTGCGGCGGTGGCAGTTGGTCGCTTGTTGGGCTTGGACTTTCTGGCGATCGGGCGAGCAATTTCTTCTTTCGAAGGCGCACGTCGTCGCATGGAACGGCGGGGCGAATTTAATAACATCCTGTTCATCGATGATTACGGTCATCATCCCAGTGAAATTCAGGCAACCCTGGCAGCGGCTCGGTTGCAAATACGCGACTCTGGCACTCCCCGCAAGCGTCTGGTTGCCGTTTTTCAGCCCCATCGCTACAGCCGCACCAAAGCTTTTTTATCAGAATTTGCCACATCCTTTGCCGATGCCGATTTAGTGGTGTTAAGCGATATTTACAGTGCTGGTGAAGTAAAACCTGATGACATCAGTGGAGAGGCGGTTGCCACTCTCATTGCCGAACATCATCCCAACGTTTTCTATCGCTCCTCCCTCCAAGCCGTTAGCCAACTTCTGACTGAGATTTTGATGCCTGGAGATCTCGTTCTTTTCCTGGGTGCTGGCAACTTGAATCAGACGATTCCAGAAGTCATGGCATTTTATCAAGGCGTTGAACAAGAGCTAGTCCAAGAGTGGCGCAGTCACGCTTAGGTTAGCGAATTGGAGTTTTCTGTTTAAGTCGATAGAGTAAACGTTCCTGAAATTAGGGCAAAATTTTCGATAAGCGCAACCATGACTCTCTCTTACGATCCTCCTAAATTAGCAACTGCTGGCTCCAGCTTCATTCCCTCTGCGTGCAAGTATGTGTTTCCATCATCCGATCGCCAAATCCGCCTTCCTGGTACTGATTGCCTGATCAAGCCTCAAATTTCCCTAGCCCATCTCACGTCGTTTCGGGTTGGGGGTCCGGCAGAATGGTACGTTGCTCCTCGCACCCTGGAGGAGTTACAAGCCAGTGTTGAGTGGGCAAAAATTCAGGAGTTACCAATCACGATTTTGGGGGCAGGTTCCAACTTGCTGATTAGCGATCGCGGGTTGTCAGGAGTTGTCATCGGCACTCGGCGCTTGCGTCATATCATCTTTGATCAGGCGACTGCCCAGGTCACGGTTGGAGCCGGAGAACCCCTACCGAGATTGTCGTGGCAACTGGCAGAACAAGGTTGGCGAGGGATGGAGTGGGCAGTGGGCATTCCGGGCACAGTGGGGGGTGCAGTGGTGATGAATGCCGGGGCACACGGAGGTTGCACCGCCGAATCCTTAGTCAATACCCATGTTTTGTTGCCCAATGGAACGACCCAAATTCTGAGTCCTGCTGAACTGGGCTATGCTTATCGCACATCTATGTTGCAGGGCAAGGACTGGACAGTAACACAAGCCACATTTCAGCTGACTCCAGGGTTCGATCCGGAGATCGTCACCGCTGACACCAGCCAGCACCTGAACCATCGGCGCACCACCCAGCCGTACCATATGCCGAGTTGTGGCAGTGTGTTCCGTAACCCTAATTCTTACAAAGCAGGCTGGCTGATTGAGCAAGCTGGACTCAAGGGATTTCAAATCGGGGGTGCTCAAGTTGCCCAACGTCATGCCAACTTCATCCTGAATTGTGGCAGTGCCACAGCAAACGATATTTTTCAATTAATTCGCCACGTTCAGCAAGAAGTTGAACAGCAATGGCGACTGTGGTTGGAACCAGAAGTCCGTATTCTAGGCGACTTTCAGCCTGTTTAGGTGGCTTGACTATCGCAATGATCCTGTTTAGCATCCCCCACTATTACAAAAGCTAAACTGTAAAAACTGAACTTCGGGGATGAGCAGTGTCATAATGAAGCAACTGCAAATTGTCGGAAAACATTTACCATAATCGCGCATATGTCACAAGGACAGGGATTCGGTGGCTTCGGGCTTGGCAAAATGAGAGAGCTAGCGGAAGCCTTCAAAAAAGCTCAAGAAGTTCAGGCTGGGGCAAAGAAGCTTCAGGAAGAACTCGAAGTTATGCAGATTGAGGGAGAATCTGGTAATGGGTTGGTCAAAGTCGTACTCAGTGGCAACCAGGAACCCTTATCGGTCACTATCTCCCCCGATGCACTGGGTGAAGGTGCTGAGGTACTTTCAGATTTGGTTACTGCTGCAATGAAAAATGCCTACGAAAAATCGACAGCAACCATGCGGGAACGGATGGAAGAACTAACGGGTGGATTAAATCTACCTGGAATGTAATATCGATCGAAACGATCTTTTTGAGACAGCCTAAACAATTCCGGGGATCGATTCTCCGGTTTTAATGTATTGGGGATCGTTGACTTCATGTCATACAAGCTTTTATTTGTTTGCCTGGGAAACATTTGCCGATCGCCTGCGGCTGAAAACATCATGAATCACCTGATTGATCAGGCAGGCTTGAAGGGGCAGATTGTGTGCGATTCGGCTGGAACCTCTAGCTATCACATTGGTGCGCCGCCCGATCGCCGCATGACTGTCGCAGCGACTCAGCGTGGAATTCCGATGCAGGGTTGTGCTCGTCAGTTTACGAAAGCTGATTTTGCTGCCTTTGATCTGATCGTGGCGATGGATCGGGACAACTTTGCTGAAATTTGTTCCCTGGATCCGGCTGGCAGCTTCCGGCATAAAGTTCACTTAATGTGTGATTTTTGTACGCAGCACACCCTGAAAGAAGTTCCTGATCCTTACTATGGTGGGCAAGACGGCTTTAACCAGGTGGTAGATTTACTCGTGGATGCCTGCCAGGGGTTGTTAAGCTACGTCACGAACGAAGTATCTGCGAAATCAGACAATTAGGGCTTGGTTAAAAAATAACTTCACACTTTCGACTGGCTGTTGGCTAATAGCTAATAGCTAACAAATGATCGCAGTTATTTCTTAACGACTCCTTAAAATGAGAATTTAATCCACGATCCCTAGCATGACCAACCCCTAAACTAAATGATGATCCACAGCAAAACGCAGCAATTCCGATCGATTGCTCGTGTTCGTTTTGTTGAGCAAACTGCTGACGTGCTTTTCAATGGTGCGGGGGCTGAGATGCAGGCGATCGCCAATTTGGACATTAGACAAACCGTCCGCCAGGAAGTATAAGACTTCTTTTTCACGCGGAGTGAACGCAATTGCAACATCAGCAATGGGCGTTGTACTGTGGGAGGGTGCCGCCATAATTTCAGGTGTTAGGGTTTGCAGAGAGGCACCCCGCGATCGCCACTCCAGTTCAATCATCTGCAACCGTTCCAGCAAATTCCTCACGATCACGCCTAATTCTTGCAACTCAAACGGTTTGGGTAAGTACACATCACACCCCAACTGATAGCCTCGAATGCGTTCTTGAGTTTCAGTCCGAGCGGTGAGAAACACGACTGGCAGCAGTCTTAGGGCGGGACGCAGCCGAACTTGCCGAATCAATTCATATCCATCCATTTGCGGCATGGTTACGTCCGTCACAATTAAATGGGGTTGGCATTCCTCCAAACGCTTCAGCCCTTCCATGCCATTCTCAGCCACGACAACGGAGTAACCCGTTGCTTCAAGGAAGTCACTGATAGCCAACCGGGTCCCCAAATCGTCGTCTACCACCAGTATTGTTAAAGGCATGGGGAAAGAGCCACAAACAGGATCAACCCCTAGAGTATGTCATGTCCGTTTGTAAAGGTGGAGCTTTTTATGACAGATTATTTGCCCTTCTTCTTTCCAGCAGTCAAATCCACTGCTTCTAACTCAGACAAACGGAACGTAACCAGCTTATCCCAGTTGCCACCCTCAAACAGCACTGCAACTTTACCATCGCTTACCCGTTGCACTAATCCTTGAAACTGGTAGTAGGTGTCATTGGGGTTAATTACGCGAACGGCTGAACCTGGCAGAATCATAGTTTCTTTAGTTTATGTTTGTTGATCAATGACTCTCATCCACTTTACAGGCTGAACGCTTCTAGATGAATAACTTCAGGATAAAAACTATCTCTAGCTTTCATGCCTTTAGCTTGATGGATTCGTCTATCTCAGGGTCAAAACTTTAGTCGTTGACGGAAATTTGCCACCGATTCCACAACTCCCAGTGCTAAAAAATTCATTAGAAGCGACGATTTGCCATAACTCAAAAATGGCAGCGGGATTCCAGTCACGGGAGAAAGCCCGATCGTCATGCCGACATTCACCGTGACCTGAAACACAAGCATCGAAAAAACCCCGATCGCGATCAAGGAACCGAAATTGTCTTTCGCATTTTGGGCAATGATCACCAAACGCAGACAGATTAGCCAGAAGGCAACCAGCACCAGCATACAACCCACAAAACCCAACTCTTCCCCGATCGCCGCGAAGATAAAGTCAGTGTGCTGCTCTGGAATAAAGCTCAGTTGCGTTTGAGTCCCCTGGTGTAAACCCCGTCCCCATAGTCCTCCCGCACCGATCCCAATGCGAGATTGAATCAAGTGGTAACCGCCTCCAAGTGGATCCTGGTCAGGGTTGAGGAAAATAATCAAGCGCTTCTTCTGGTAATCCTTCAGTAAGCCCCATAAAAAGTGTCCTAACCCACCTGACAGCAGATTAATCACCACTGCACCTAAAGTTCCCAATCTGTACCAGGGCAAACTGCGCCACGCCACAACAGCGATGACCGCAATCCAGACAAACCACACCGGCAGAAAGGTATTAAATAGAATGGCAGAAACAAAGGGAGAAAGCAGCAGCAGCAACCAACCCGGATTGGCGTTACCCCAGTACAGCATCCCCATTGTGATTGCCCCAAAGATCAGGGATGTGCCTAAGTTTGGCTCCAAAAACACAAATATCCACGGTACGGCTGCGACGGCAAGTGCCCTCAGTGCGGCAGGAATGGTGGAAGCGGGGCGATCGTTCAAAATGGCTGCCATCGTAATAATGATGCCTAATTTGGCAAACTCCGAAGGCTGGAGGTTAAAGCCCAGGATCGTAATCCAGCGTTGTGCCCCTAATCCCTCCGTCCCAATGAATTTAACCGTAATCAACAGTAGGATGACGCTAAAGTAAACCGCCCAGTGCCAGTTCAGCAGCCATTCATAACGCCAGCGAGCGATCAACAAGGCAAAAAGTAAGCCAACTCCAGCCGTAATCAAATGTTGCGATGCCCAGTTCCCGCCGCCCTGGTTGATCTCCACACTGTTGATCATGACTGCACCCAACACGGTTAACCCAATGGGCAATAGGAGCAGCAACCAGTCAATGTTTTGCCAGGGTTGAAGAATGGATTTCCAACGGATTAGGGGAAAAGATCGTTGCAGCATTCGTGGCAAGAATTAGAACGAGGGAGGATAGGAATAAATCACTAGGGTACATTCTACCCTCCTCGATCGCAGTCTTTTGCCCCCTGCCTAGCTCAAAGCTGCAACCGATACCCGCGCAGCAATGTGTTGAGCAATGTGAGTCAGAGCTTTCGCAGATACCGACTGCGGTTCTGCCAGAACGATCGGTAAACCGCGATCGCCTCCTTCCCGCAAGGGAATTTCCAACGGCACACAACCCAATAAAGGGACTTGCAATTCTTGAGCCGTTTTATCTCCCCCATCTGACCCAAAAATGTCGTATTGCTTATCAGGCATATCCGGTGGGATGAAATAACTCATATTCTCCACAATGCCAAGCACCGGAACTCGGAGCTGTTGGAACATTTTCAACCCCCGTCTAGCATCTAACAGCGCTACTGTTTGGGGAGTCGTCACAATCACTGCGCCCGCCATCGGCACTGCTTGAGCCATCGTTAGCTGGGCATCCCCCGTTCCTGGCGGCATATCCACAATCAGGTAATCCAAATCGCCCCACCGCACCTGGTAGAGAAACTGCCGAATCACGCCATTGAGCATGGGACCACGCCAAATCACGGGCTGATCTTTGTCAATCAGAAAACCCATCGAAACCAGTTTCACCCCATGATTAAAGGCTGGCTCTAGCACTTCTCCCTGATCGCCCTGCTGCACTGCCACATTTGCGCCCTCTAATCCCAGCATGGTTGGGGTATTTGGACCGTAGATATCTGCATCAATCAGCCCCACTTTTGCCCCTGCTTGAGCTAAGGCGACTGCTACATTTACGGCAACCGTACTTTTGCCAACTCCACCTTTGCCACTGGAGATTGCCACAATATTCTTCACACCCTCAATGCCCTGACGATCGGGTAGCCCCTTCTGCTGAGGCGTTTCCGCAGTCACGTCCACTTCAACGGTTGTAACTCCAGGCAAGGTTTTCACAGCGCGTTCACAATCTTCCACAATGAATTGGCGCAGCGGACAAGCAGGAGTGGTTAACACCAGGGTAAAGCGAACGGTGCCTCCCTCAATCTTGACATTCCGAATCATGTTCAATTCCACCAAGCTTTTGCGCAGCTCAGGATCTTGAACGGGTTTAAGCACTTCGAGGACAGCAGTCGGGCTAAGGGTTTGCAGCATTTCTTTCAACCAAGGAGTTCGATCGGCAGGCTGCTTCTAAAAGCATTTCCTCATCCGATCTTAGACTGAGTTGAGAACCCTTAGCCTCAAATCTCCGCCGATTCACACTACCCACTCCCGGCGCACCTCCGTATCTTGCTCAACGGATTGCACCAATTTTTGAGCAACCTGGGCAGCACAAGGGCGGATCAACGACCATAACAAAGGAGAGAGCCAGCCCGTCAGCGTCACAGAATAGGAGACGCAAGTGCCGCAGACGGTCGATCGCACCTGGTAAGTAACTTTTTCCTCTAAACCGGGCAACACCAGAATTCGAATGCTAAATAACTCTCTGGGATTGACCCGCTCCACAAAAATTTGAATCGGGATCGGCACCAGCCGCGTAAATGCCTGGTAAATTAATCCTGGCTTGACCACCAGCCCATTTGGAACATTAGTGCTGGCAAGCATAGGATGCCACGATACATCTGCCAGATTGGTAATTTTCTTCCACAGTTCATCAACCGAGGCAGAACTGGTTGCTTGATAAGTTCTCATGAGCAAATTTTGAGAGTCATGCCTGTGGGGATTGCCAAATCGAGGCAGGAACACAAATCGGATCATGTCACCTTACCAATCCAAAACATAAACGTTTATTCTACGCAAACGTTTGGATGCGAGACATCTGTTTTGAGAGATGTTGTCAAAACTCTCAACATTTCTTTAAGCATGACTGCCACTAACTGTGGTGAGATTTAAGTTGGGTGCTATTGCCATTCCCGTGTTAGCAAGACCAGGGGGAGCGATCGCCCAGCATTGGCATCCTGACACAATAAATTAGATACACCACTGGGATTTTTTAAGATATGACCGCCTTTTCCACGTCTGAAGCCACTACAACTGAACAGGTGTTTCCCCCCAGCGATTCCCGCCAGCGAGTCAGTCAATTTATGCGGCAGCTACAAGACCGCATCTGTGACGGGTTGGAGCAATTAGATGGAGTGGGCAAGTTTCGAGAGGATTCCTGGGAACGCGCAGAAGGCGGTGGAGGTCGCTCCCGTGTGATTCGAGATGGGGGCGTTTTTGAACAAGGGGGAGTAAATTTCTCTGAGGTGTGGGGGAAAGATTTGCCCCCTTCTATTCTGGTGCAGCGACCAGAAGCCGCAGGGCACGGATTTTATGCTACGGGCACATCAATGGTGTTGCACCCTCGTAATCCTTACATTCCGACTGTGCATCTCAATTACCGTTACTTTGAAGCGGGTTCCGTATGGTGGTTTGGAGGCGGGATTGATTTAACGCCTTACTATCCCTTCGTTGAGGATGTCATTCACTTCCACAGCACCTTAAAGCAGACCTGCGATGCTCATCATCCCCATTACTATCCAGCTTTTAAGCTTTGGTGTGACGAATATTTCTACCTGAAGCACCGTAACGAAACTCGTGGAGTTGGTGGGTTGTTTTTTGACTACCAGGATACTCAGGGCAAACTCTATCCCATCTCTTACCCCGGCTCTCAGAGTGATACGATCGCTGCCCAGTATAGTCAATCCGTTGGCGATGTGAAGGGACGCACCTGGGAAAGTTTATTCGCCTTTGTCAATGACTGCGCGAACGCTTTCCTACCTGCCTATACCCCCATTGCTGAGCGACGTAGAGCAACCGAGTATGGCGATCAAGAACGTAACTTCCAGCTCTATCGGCGAGGGCGTTATGTGGAATTTAACCTGGTTTACGATCGGGGCACCATTTTTGGGCTACAAACCAACGGGCGCACGGAGTCAATTCTGATGTCGCTTCCTCCCCTGGTTCGATGGGAGTATGGATATCAGCCGGAACCCGGTTCTCGCGAGGCAGAACTCTACTCCACGTTTCTGAAACCACAGGATTGGCTGAACTGGGAAAAAACGGCACTGGTTCCGCTAAGTGGGGAGACATAAAGCCTTAATATTGTTACATTAGAGCAACTTACAGTGTTTTGAAAACCGCCAATTCATCAGGAGCGGATGATGGATTTATTTTCCCCTAATTGCCCGTACTGTGATAG
>JANRIN010000257.1:0-13518 GCA_033764965.1 Leptolyngbyaceae cyanobacterium bins.302
GACAGTTTTGATCAACCCCAACCCCCAACCCCCCTTGCGAAGCGTGGCGCAGCCTGCCCCCACTCCCCCTTCACCCCCGAACCTCCCTTTACCCAGATCGTCCGACGCGACATCACCGATGACACCTTACAACAGGCGCGACTCGTGATGACTTGGCGCGTACCAGGATTGAATGAGTTAGATGAAACCTACGCGCTGGATGTGCTGGCTTCTGTGTTGGGACGGGGACGCACGTCTCGGTTGGTGCGGGATTTGCGGGAAGAACGTGGTTTGGTTTCTAGCATTTCTGCCAGCAACATGACCTACCGACATCAGGGGGCATTTTGCATTTCGGCACAATTACCAGAAGAACACCTGGCAACGGTTGAACAGGCGATCGTCGATCACCTCCACCGTTTACAGCACGATTTAATTACCGAGTTTGAGATTGCCAAAGTACGAACTCGCACCGCCAACAACTTTGTGTTTGGGAATGAAACCCCCAGCGATCGCTCTGGACTGTATGGGTACTACTACTCCTTACTGGGGGATCTCAATCCTGCCATCCATTACCCGGATCATATTCATGCCTTGACGATCGAAGACATTCGCGCCGCCGCCCAAAAGTACCTGTCACCAGAGGCTTATGGGGTTGTGGCGATTCGTCCTCGGATCTGTTAAATTTGCACCGAAATAAGCATCAACGGATTTGTAACACCACTGCAAGACTAAGAAACTGTTTGCAAATGAATTTGAAGAGGTTGAAATAGGCTTCAGGCTTGATCCTCCCTAACCCTCCTTAACAAGGAGGGAACCAACCCAAAAGCTTGAAGTCCCCCTTTTGAAGGGGGATTTAGGGGGATCGAAACAATGGTTTACAAGCACTTTCTAAGGCTTCAAATGCAAATCCGTCACGGCACCCAGGCTACTGGTGGAAACGAGGCTGGCGTATTTTGCCAAAACTCCAGTGGTATAGCGGGGTGGGCGCGGAGTCCAGGCTTCTCGCCGTTGCTCCAGTTCTTCCGCTGTGAGGTTGAGTTGCAGCAGGCGGGCGTGGGCATCGATCGTGATCGAGTCGCCTTCCTGCACCAGCGCGATCGTTCCACCTACATATGCCTCCGGTGCGACGTGCCCCACAACCATACCGTAGGTGCCGCCAGAAAAACGCCCATCGGTAATTAACCCGACGGAATCCCCCAAGCCAGCCCCAATGATGGCAGAGGTGGGCGCTAACATTTCGCGCATTCCCGGTCCACCTTTGGGACCTTCGTAGCGAATTACTAGAATATCGCCAGGATTGATTTTGTTTGCCAGAATCGCATCCAGGCATTCTTCTTCTGAGTCGAAGACTCGCGCCGGTCCAGTGATTTGGGGATTTTTGACTCCGGTGATTTTGGCAACGGAGCCTTCGGTGGCTAAATTGCCTTTGAGGATTGCCAGGTGCCCACTGCTGTACATCGGGTTGTCCCAGGGACGAATCACATCCTGATCGGGATGCGGTTCATCAGGAATATCTTTCAGGCGTTGGGCGATCGTTTCGCCAGTGATGGTGATGCAGTCGCCGTGAATTAAGCCGTGATTCAGCAACATCTTCATCACCTGGGGAATGCCGCCTGCCTTATGCAAATCGGTCGCCACGTAACGCCCGGAGGGTTTGAGGTCACACAGTACCGGAACTCGTTCGCGAATGGTTTCAAAGTCGTCCAGGGTGAGGGGGACTCCGGCAGAGTGAGCGATCGCCAAAAAGTGCAGCACGGCATTGGTAGAACCACCCACTGCCATGATTACGGAAATGGCATTCTCGATCGATTCACGGGTAATGATGTCACGGGGACGCAAGTTGCTGCGGATCGCTTCCACCAGCACTTTGCCTGCCAGCATCGTATTGTCCGCCTTTTCCTCGTCCTCTGCTGCCATTGTGGAGGAATACATCAGGCTCATGCCCATTGCTTCAAACGCTGAAGACATGGTATTTGCGGTATACATCCCGCCACAGGAACCCGCCCCTGGACAAGCATTTTGTTCCACAGACATGAGGCGTACTTCGTCAATTCTGCCGGCGCTGTACTGCCCCACGGCTTCAAAGGAACTGACAACTGTGAGATCTTCCCCTTCTAAATGTCCAGGTTTGATGGTGCCGCCATAGACAAAGATGGCGGGAATATTCATCCGAGCCATTGCAATCATGGCTCCGGGCATATTTTTGTCGCACCCGCCGATCGCCAGCACCCCGTCCATACTCTGGGCATTGCAGGCGGTTTCGATCGAGTCGGCAATCACATCCCGCGACACGAGGGAGTACTTCATGCCTTCCGTACCCATCGAAATGCCATCACTCACGGTAATCGTGCCAAAAATTTGGGGCATTCCCCCCGCTAACCGCACCCCATCTTCGGCTCTGACGGCAAGGGGCGCAATCCCCATGTTGCAGGGTGTAATGGTGCTGTAGGCGCTGGCAACTCCCACGATCGGCTTTTTAAAGTCCTCATCCCTAAAGCCCACTGCCCGTAACATAGCACGATTGGGCGATCTCTGTACGCCTGCCGTTACAACCTTACTTCTCCAGTTCTCAGCCATTCTTCTTTTTCCAAATTTCTACTCCCTATTCTCGCAGAAGCGTTGACCAATCAAATCATCTCTGACGGAACTGAAATTTTTCTGGGCAGTCTAGATCTAGAGCGGATAGATATTAAAGAACCGTTTCAAAATCATCGAGGTTAGGATGGTTCAGGTTAAATGTGTTTCGCTGCTTAGTTCATAAAATAAAGAGAGGAACCCATGCAGGGTAAACGGCGAGTGTCAGCAATCCCCCAGTTCGACAGTCAGTATCAACATCAACGTCACGTTCACAATCGGCAAGTTCAGGATGGCAAAGCAAAGTTGCGACCCAGCAGCAAAGAATTAGATTTGCTCCTGCTGGCGGGTTGTTCTTGCCTGTTAACAATGTTGTACCATCCCGTTGCCAACGCGCTTCAGTCCCATTCCAGTCAAAGTTCTGGCAGCGCGATCGCCGCTCAAACCAGTACTGCCACTCCCAACTCAGTCAATGCCTTTCACCTGATTGTGCCCGCCCGCGATGAGATGCAGGACGAGGAAGAATAGCAGTCAGACGGCAGAAGGGAAGACCAGGGAGAGAATGAGATGTCTCAAAGTTTAGAATCTCGCAAAGAAGTGTTAATCGATCAAAACTTCTTTTGTGATGGGCATTTCTACGTCTTAACTTCTGCCAGTTTGGGTGGTAGCACCCTCAAGCCAGAAGACATTTCTGATACGTTGGGGCGCGGTGATGAGGTAGAAATTGAGCAACTTCTGCGACAGGGAATTTGCATCCCGCTGTTCTTTGATGGAGATTGTGCCCTCGATCGCAAAACCCTGTTTGTTCTGGGTAAGCTCACGCCTGAAGAAGAACACGACTGGATTGGTCGGTTGACCTGGAAGCTTAACATTCCCTGCGGCAAACTTGTTTTACTGTGTGGTGGGGGTGATGCCGATGAGCTTGCTTACGCGATCTCCGGTAATCCCCCAAAGCCAAACTATCAGATTTCCCAGGTGATCGACGTTGTGCCCGGAGAATACCAGGTTGACGTGTATGCCTACTTATCCAGCATGACCGTGCAGCAATCGTTGGAAGAATACGACGAACACTGGAACCTGATAGAGCACAAAGAATTAGAAACCTGGTATCAAGCAAATCGCCCTGGAACCAGCGGCATCAGCTACATTGTTCGGCTTGCGCCCCTAGAATCAGAGCCACCCTTACCCAAACTGGTGCCGGAAATGGGTTGGTGCGGCGAGTTTGAATTTCGCAAAACAGAAGTTTAAGGCGGTTTCTACAAAAGAAAATACCTGTATCCTTGCCGCAAGCCCGTTCGCGAGTAAACTGCGGACTAATAAGGGAAGTCCATTTCAATGGACTAAAACCCTTTCTCAGTCTGCTTCAGCAGACTTTTGTTCTTAGCCCGCACTTCAGTCGCGGGTAGGCTTCCCGTGTGCCTCACAGGGGGGCGCAGAAATAGAGCGATCGAGCCATCCGATCGCTTGTTGCAGGCGAGCAAGGGCTTCATCGGGCTGATCTTTTAGCAGCAAAACTAACGCGGCTGCGGTTTGCTCTCTAGCTCTAGCTTGGCGGTTGGCTTTCAGACGATGCCAATCTTTATCGGTAATCGCCAGCTTTGCCAGCAATGCCTGCGCCAGTTCTTCGGCACTGAACTGTTGCAAAACAGAATTCGCAGATTGAACAGGAGAGTTAAGCATGGGAAGTAGCGGTATCCTTGAGGTGCTGATGTTTTCACTGTACTATGTCTCGCCCGGATGCTGATAAGCCGCAATCTGAAGCCCTGGAATTTGAGCAGGAGTTTGAACAGGAGTTAACCAATGTAGAGCGATCGCTGCAAGAACTCAAACAACGCTACACCCAGGTTCAGCAGGATCAAGCAACCCAGGCTCATCTGCAAGCGCGGCAAAGCGACCTGAAACAACAACTCAAGCGCCGCAAATCAGCCGAGATGCAAGCCGAACTCAAATGCATTGAAACCCAGCTTGAAGCATTAGAAACGAATCTGGAAAGCCATCTGTTTACCTGGGGTAGTCTCAAAGAAGCCTTCTGGCAAATTCTCCGCTTCGGCGGATTGGGAATTGTAATTGGTTGGTTTCTCGCCTTCGCCGTACTTCAGGAACCCAAACCCAAAGCTCCCACCGATGCCCCTGCCACCTCCACTCCCAGCGCTCCATGACTCAAACTCGTCCTCAAATTATGCTGGATACCGATCCTGGTGGAGACGACATTTTTGCTCTGCTGTGGCTTCTGAGTTTGGTCAAACAAAATATGGCTGACTTGATAGCTGTCACCACGGCGAACGGTAATGTCACTGCTCAACGCACCTTTACCAATGTCAGCCAGCTTTTAAGTTTGATGGACAAGCATTTGCTGGGCAAGTCAGCGATCGCCCTTGGACGCGGCGTAATCAGTCAATCTGACGCAGGAGAAGATGCCTCCCATATTCATGGCAACGATGGCATGGGCAATTTATCGATCACGTTACCCGTTGCCACCCATGATTTTGCAACGGCTCCTTTTGCGGATGATCTCATCATTGATCGCCTGAATGCTAACCCTGGAGAAATCACGCTAGTCGCGATCGCGCCCCTCACTAATCTGGCAGCGGCTGAAGCCAAAAGTCCTGGGATTCTGCAAAAAGCCAAAGAACTGGTGATTATGGGTGGAGCATTTTACCAACCGGGGAACATCACACTGCAAGCAGAATTCAATATCTGGTTCAACCCAGAAGCCGCCGAAATTGTGTTCGACAGCCGAGACGACATTGTGGTGTTGCCCTTAGATATCACAACTCAGCTACGCTTCACGCCGCAAATGGCAGTGGCTATTACTCAGGCAAACCCAGACCCTCAATTTGCCCAATTTCTGTTGTCCCTCTGCGATTTTATGGTGAGTACTGCCCTGGGTTATCGCGAGACAGAGGGCGTTCCAGCGTTTCTCGTGCATGATGCGGCAGCGATCGCCTACTTGTTCTATCCCGAAGTGTTTTCGTTTCGACGAGGAGAAGTTCACATCGAGACGCAGGGCAAATGGACACGCGGCAAAACCGTAATCAGCGATCGTCCCCCTGCTCAAGCGAGATCAAATGCCTGGATTGCAATGCAAGTAGATGAACCCCTATTCTTTACTCATTTTTTGGCAGATTTGCGCGAATTTTGACAGTGCCGCTGATGGCGATGATGTTGACACTATTATGGCGATAAGTGCCATCAGTGCATGAGTTATGTCGGTTGCTAGAGCGAGAAGATCTGCTGTGGTGTCGGGCGGTGAAGGTGAGTCAACAGGCGGTATCGCAACGGTTTTTAGCCTTTCCCTGGAAGTTGTTGGAGCGGGTGGTTCAAGAGTTGTTATCCCAGAGGTGAGAACGTTGGCAGCAGCGGCAACAGCGCTCTTTGCCTGCCAGTGTGAAGTGGGCAAGGGGCAGCTTTGAGCACCTTTGGGTAGTGGATGCGTCCACGCTCGAAGTCCTGTTTCGCAGAATGGGAAGAATCTTTTTGAGAAACTTCCTTAAGGAGAAATTGCCAAGCCTGTATTGGGATCGAAGAGGTGCAGTTTTTCTGGAGCGATCGCCAACCACAACTCTTCTCCCACTTGGACACTACGATCGGGTTCGATTCGAGCTTGCAGGGTTTGCGATCGCGCGGCAAGAGAGTCCATCCGCCGTACAGCAATGTAGGTTTCGCTGCCCAAGGCTTCCACCAATTCCACTCGCACATGCAGGTTTTTGGGTGCCGGAACGCTGACACTGAGATGCTCAGGACGGATGCCTAAAGTCAAGGATCGCCCATCGTAGGATTGCAAAATCGGTTCCCACAGAGGTGGTAGGGTCAGTCGAAATTGGTCGTGGGTGATTAACAGAGGCGATTTGAACTGAACGGGCAGAAAGTTCATCGGCGGTGAGCCAATAAATTCTGCGACGAATAAATTCGCTGGATGGTTGTAGATTTCCAGAGGGGAAGCGATTTGCTGAATTTGCCCTGCGTTCATGACAGCGATGCGATCGCCCATCGTCATTGCCTCGGTTTGATCATGGGTGACGTAGATGGTAGTGGTGCCCAATTGCCGCTGGAGCTTGACGATTTGCGATCGGGTTTCTGCCCGCAGCTTGGCATCCAAATTCGACAACGGTTCATCCATCAAAAACACCTGCGGATTGCGTGCCATCGCCCGTCCCAGAGCAACCCGCTGCTTTTGCCCACCGGATAGCTGCTTGGGTAAGCGATTCAGCAACCCTTCAATTTGCAGAATCTGGGCGATCGTGCGAACTTGTTGGTCGATCGCCTTTTCGCGCTCTGATTGATAACGTAGCCCTTTGGGTAATTGGCGAGTCGTCTCAATCAGTAGATTGTCCAACCACAAAGGAAGTGCGCGAGTAGGCGAGTGAGTGTAAGTTTTCTCCCCTGCTGCCTTACTCCCCTGCCCCGTCCGCCTCAAACCAAACGCCAGGTTGTCGTACACCGTCATGTGGGGATAGAGAGCGTAATTCTGGAACACCATTGCAATGTCCCGATCTTTCGGTGGCACCTCGTTGACCAGGCGATCGCTGACGTAGATATTGCCGCCTGTGACCTCCTCCAGTCCAGCAAGCAAGCGCAACAGGGTACTTTTGCCGCATCCAGACGGTCCCACCAGCACCATAAATTCGCCATCCCCAACGGCTAAATTAATGTTGCGTAGAACTGCGGCTGGGTGGGCTTGTCCATTTTGCCCAGCGCTCTTTGCTTCCTGCCGCTCCCCTTTCTGAAAGCTTTTGTAAATATTTTCAAGAACGACTTGTGCCACAACCTTCGCCCTAAACCCAAATGAACGCTTCATTGATTCTAGGGGAATTTAGCAGAAATTTAGGATTATGCTTAAACAGCGATCGCCGACGAATCACGATCTAATCAGAATTATCAGAATCTTGCCCGGACTGATTGAACTGTGCCAACTTTACTATTCTTCGTTGCTTAAATAAATTTCTCGGTTGGCGGTGTCTTGGGCTTTTTGCATGGCTTGAGCCAATGGCTGTTCGCCCAGTAAGGCGCTAATGAATTGATTATTGAAGTTGGTTCGCAGAATGGGTAAGGTTTCCGTTGCCTGCCAGATGGTGGCGTAGGTTGCGCCTTTGACGAAGGGGGCGTAGAGCGGATTGCGATCGTACCCCAGTTCTGCCAGGAGCGATCGCCGACTGGGAAGCGCTAAACCTTGTTCTGCCCAGTATTTCATCCCCTGTTTGCTGGTCAGGTAAGCAATCAATTTCCAGGCGGCTTGCTTCTGTTTAGACTTGCGATTCATTACGTAAGCCACGGTGTATGCCATTGTGCCGCGCTTACCGTTCACCATTGGCACCTCGGCAGTGCCAAATTGCAACGAGGGAAAGGTTTCTTTGAAATAGGGAATGGACCACGGACCCTCAATCACCATTGCGGCTTTGCCCTGCCCTAACATTTCGCTACCCCAGGTTGCCCCAACATCAGTCGGTTGGGCGGCAGTTCGATCGTCGCGATATTGATCAATCACGAGATCTAATCCCTTGAGGCTGGCGGGAGTGGCAAACGTCGCGTACCCTTTTTGATTCCCCAATCTGCCGCCAAAAGCATTGATCATGAAGGTTTGTCTGGCTAACTCAGGCGCTAGACCAAAGCCAAACTGGTCGGGTTTGCGATCGCCATTAGTGTCTACGGTCAGTTGCTTAGAAACCGATCGCAACTCGTCCCAGGTTTGGGGCGGTTGAGCAATTCCCGCTTGGGCAAATGCCTGTTGGTTGTAGAACAGCACCAGGGTTGAAAAATCCTTTGGCAAGCCGTAAGTTTTGCCATCTCGCTGAAACGCTTTCAGTAAGGCTGGTTCAAAGTCTGCCACATCAAATTCTGGCGTAATGTAAGCATCCAGCGGTTCCAGCACGCCGTACTTGATCAACTGCGGTGCTTCAAACGCTTCCAGGTAAAATACATCGGGAGCCACATCGCCAATCAACCGCGTCCGAATCACATCCATGTACTCGCTGTTGATGGCTTCGTATTGCACATCGATATCTGGATGGTTTGCTTCAAACTCTTGAATAACTTGATTCAGCAACTTCCCTTCGTTGGGATTGCTTTGCCAACCGCTAAACCGAATCGTCACCCTGGGTTCATTGGCTTTGGCAGAACGAGTTCCGGTGTCCTGAGTTGCGCGACAACCGGAAAGCACGATCGCCAAACTTACTAACAATCCCATGCCAAATCGTTTCATGAGGCGATTCTAGATCACTTAAAGCGCGATCGTGGCGCGAACGACTGAAGTAACAACTTTGCAACAAATACCCGACCGGGGGAAGTTTAACTTTTATGACTCACCGAGGATAAACAATAGTTTCGATCCAAACAAATTTGACTAGGACTTTCTCTTATGAGTGATACCGTCATTTCCTCCAAGCAACTCCTGCAACAACTGCACTGGCGCTACGCGACTAAGAAGTTTGATTCGACCAAGAAAATTCCTGAAGATTTGTGGAGAACCCTGGAGGAATCTCTGGTTCTGGCTCCATCATCGTTTGGTTTACAACCCTGGAAGTTTTTTGTCATTACCGATCTAGAACTGCGTCAGAAACTCGTTGAACATTCCTGGGGACAGCAGCAAGTTGCCGATGCGTCTCATCTCGTGGTGTTCGCCATTAAGAAGGAATTAACCTCGGAAGATGTCGATCGCTACATCGATCGCATTGCAGAAGTGCGGCAGGTGCCTCTGGATTCACTGCAAGGGTTTTCCAATGTAATCAAAGGCTTTTTGGAGAAACCGCCCGTTCCTCCGGCAGAGTGGGCAACTCGTCAGGTTTACATTGCTTTAGGGCAATTCATGACCAGTGCTGCCCTGCTGGGAATTGATACGTGTCCGATGGAAGGGTTTATTCCGCCGAAGTACAACGAGATTTTGAATCTGGAAGTCCAGGGTTATTCGGCGGTTGTGCTTTGTCCGGCTGGTTATCGGGCGGAAGATGATAACTATGCCACGTTGCCGAAGGTGCGCTATCCCAATGAGGCGGTGATTGATTACATTGCAGGCTAACGATCGGGTGGTTACACCAGGGGCAAACAGCCGTTTGCCCTTACAAATCCTTATGGTTGCAAAGAATTGACTCCCAGCGCGATTAGGGCTGACTTAATCAAGTTGTAGTAATAAGGTTGGCTGACATCAACTTCTACAGTTTCTGTAGGGCTTGTGGTTAAGGTGCCAAACCGTTGCCCTTGCTGTAATACCAACACTTTTCCTTGAGCATTTCGTAGGCGGAGTTGCTTACCAGTTTCGTGATCGACTAAGCGACAGGAATAACAGCGATCGTCATAGGTAAACTCAGCCGTTTGGCTGGCAATGGTCGAGGGACGGGCACCCAGCAGTTCCAGTTCCAGGGTCACTTCTCCATTCCACTCCGATCGGCGCAACCGATAGGCAATATCCAGACGGGATGGCAAGGGGTAATAGCTACCCCAGCGCCACGCCACAGCCTGAATTTTGCGCGGCGGCAACCCATTCTCGCTGTCCTGACTCACGGTAATCTTTAAATGCCCTTTGCCAAACATTCGCTGTTCGTGGACTCGCACATGGGCAGACCAAAAAACAGGCTCCGAATTTTCAATGCCGCAAGGTTGCAGCGCGTCTAATTCTGTATACAGGGCGTAGTCGATCGCATCCAGTCGAGTTTGGGCATCCACTCGCACCAGGGGCTTCAGGTGTTCTGGCTCCAGACATTGATGGCAAAAGTCCCGCAATAGCGATCGCATCGCCGTTAAATTTTCTGCTTTAAACGAAAAGCCTCCCGCTGCCCGATGCCCGCCATGCTTTTCTAGCAAGTCTTTACAAAATTCCAGGGCATCAAACACATTAAATTCGGGAATGCCCCGCGCCGAGCCACGAATCTGCTCCCGTTGCTCATCTTCATAAGTGCTAATGAACACGGGCACCCCGTAGCGATCGACGAGACGGGAAGCGACGATCCCAATCACGCCATGATGCCAATCTGGTTGGGTCAGCAGCAACACTCGATCGCCCACGGCATCTAATTCAGACTCGCAAACCGCGATCGCTTCCTGCTCAATCTGCTCACACAATTTCTGCCGTTGTTGGTTAATCTGCTCACACTGCATAGCACGTTCCAGCGCCGTGCCCGCATCGTCCGTGGTCAGCAGTTCAATCACAATTTGCGGATCTGCCAACCGCCCCACCGCATTAATCCGCGGTCCCAATCGAAAGCCGATCGCTTCTGGCTTCAGGTTCTTTTCGTTGCTTAACCCGGCGACTTGAATCAGCGCCTGAACTCCTGCCAGCTTTGATTTTGGCAAGGACTGCAAACCCTGTTTCACCCAACGACGGTTCACTCCCGTCAACGGCGCAAGATCAGCGATCGTGCCCAGGGTAAACAATTCCAGCAGCGAATTGCCCAGATCAGCGGGATTGCCCATACTTTGCGCCAGCGATCGTGCCAACACATACGCCACGCCCACCCCCGCCAACCCTTTGTAGGGAGAAGTTTCGGGCAGCAACTTGGGATTCAAAATGGCATTGGCTTCGGGCAAGACGGGGGGCAAGTCATGGTGATCCGTAATGATGACAGCGATGCCTAATTCACGGGCACGGGCAACGGGAGCATGAGCCGTAATGCCATTGTCTACCGTCAACAATAGCCGCACACCCTCATCGTAAAACTCTTCCACGATCCGCTGATTCATCCCGTAGCCTTCGCTCATGCGGCTGGGAATGGCATAGTCCACCACGGCACCCAGCGATCGCAATGCCCGAATTAGCAGGGCGGTACTGGTCATGCCGTCGGCATCGTAATCGCCGCAGATAGCAATTTTGTGGCGCTGATTAATGGCGTTAATTAACAGTTCCAGGCTCAGGGGCAGATGCTCGAATTCTGCCAGAGGCGAGGGCAGAAATTGAGCATCGGGATTGAGAAAGGCTTTGACCTGATCAGAGTCGGTTAAATTTCGGTTGATTAAAACCTGCGCCAACAAAGGGGTGATCCCTACAGCCTGAGCCAGTTCTACTGCCAATTCAGGTGTGGGGAGGGCGATTTGCCAGCGTTGATCCGGCAGTTTGCAGGACGATGCGACAACAGGAGGTGAAGATATACTCACAGGAAGATGCGATCGCTAAATTCTAAGGTGTACCCGATTGTATCTTCTATATCCATGATTCAAGTCACCATCCTGCTGCAAAAGATTTTGTTTTCTCTAGCATTAATCCTGGTACTGGCATACATGGCGCTGAATCTGTTTGCCTGGTTCTTTGCCGAACGTCTGATCTTTCAGCCTCCCGCCTCTACCTACCAAGACACGCCAGAAATTTTAAAGTTAACCACCCAAAACAATCAACACATTTCGGCGCTCTATCTGCCCCATCCCAACGCCACGTTTACGATTCTCTACAGTCACGGCAATGGTAGCGATTTAGGTACAATTCGAGCCGGGTTGGAAACCATCCGCCGCATTGGATTTTCTGTCTTTGCTTACGAATATCAAGGCTATGGCACCAGTCAGGGAACTCCTTCCGAGCAAAATGCGTATTTGGACATTGCTGCCGCTTATCGCTATTTAACTCAAACCTTGGATATTGCTGCCGATCGCCTAATTCTGTACGGCTTTTCCGTTGGCAGCGGACCCAGTATTGAATTAGCCCTGCATCAACCCGTTGCCGGATTGATTTTAGAAGGAGCGTTTACGAGTACATTTCGAGTCGTGACTTATTTCCCAATTCTACTCTTCGATCGCTTTGATAATATCAGCAAGATCAAGTCAATTCATTACCCAATATTGATGATTCATGGTAAACGCGATCGAGTGATTCCATTTCATCACAGCCAAACGCTCTACAAAGCCGCGAATCCACCCAAGCAGTTTCTAGCTGTGGAGGAGGCAGATCACAACGATTTAGTTGATGTTGCAGGAGAGCAATATACCGAAGCACTCAAGAGTTTTGCTCAACAGATTCAGTCATCCTGAGCTGAAATGCTCCCTGCGGCAGAACCGTAATTTTACTGAGTTATGGCTGAAGGTAGAGCCGTCGATCGCCTGTCTCCGTTGACGATAAACAGCAGAATACGGCTCTATCAAAAAAATTGAGGGGAGGTGCTTATGCTGAATCTGCTGGAAGCAACCGTAAAACCAATGATGCTGAACTATAAGGTTTTGGAAGTTGCCTACGAGTTGTATCTGCAAGCGCCTCAAGCCACCCACCCCACCATTCCTTTGCGGGAATTATCTCGTCGGACTGGAGCTAGTTTGCTGGAGTGCCGTAACGCGATCGTCGAGGCATACAACGTGGGACGCTTTCCCCAATGCGCCTTAGAATCCTAAGCCAAGACAGTAACTCGTTATGCTTGAGGCAAAGCTCTACGCGCACCAAGGGCAATGACCAGCAAGGAAATTCCACTCATTAAAATACTGACTCCCACGTACACGCCGATCAACCACAGGGCACTGGATGGGAAACGATTCCAAACCAGGATGCCCAGGATCAACGTAACGATGCCATTGAGCAAGACAACCCAGGAGAAATTACCACCAGTGCGGGCTTTGAATGCCATGATGATGGTGTAAATCCCTTCAGCGATGAACAAGACACCCAGAACCGCCGTGAGCCAGAGAACGCCTGCCACGGGATTAAACAGAATGGTCAAACCTGCGATCGTGTAGATAATCCCCACGCCCAGATGCAACCAGAAGCCGCGAACGTGTCGGGATTTGAATGAATTAACAATCTGCACAACGCCACTGATCAACAACAGCCATCCCACAACCAGGGTGAACGTCACAGAGGCAAACACAGGCAAAAAGAGAGACACAATTCCCAAAACAATCAGGGCAATGCTCAAGGCAACTAACGGCACTGGTTCCGCTAAGTGGGGAGACATAAAGCCTTAATATTGTTACATTAGAGCAACTTACAGTGTTTTGAAAACCGCCAATTCATCAGGAGCGGATGATGGATTTATTTTCCCCTAATTGCCCGTACTGTGATAG
>JANRIN010000258.1:0-13851 GCA_033764965.1 Leptolyngbyaceae cyanobacterium bins.302
CTATCACAGTACGGGCAATTAGGGGAAAATAAATCCATCATCCGCTCCTGATGAATTGGCGGTTTTCAAAACACTGTAAGTTGCTCTAATGTAACAATATTAAGGCTTTATGTCTCCCCACTTAGCGGAACCAGTGCCCATTCTTTTCCATTACACCGATCGCTTGATCCGTGTAGCTCTCTACAACAAACTTCCTCTTGGCTGCGATCGCAAGAAACCAGAGCATATGACAACTTGATAGCGCAGCCACAAAGGCTTCTTCAGGGTCAATGCAGGCAGGATTTGAATAGGGTTCTGGAACCACATGAGGTGAGGATGACGCAGGCACCTCAACACCTCCATCAAACTGCCAGATATGTTCACGACTGTATCGATTATCAGTAAACAATGCTTGGTTTCGTTGCCATTGAATGGTTGCAGAATGTTCAGACATTCATCAACTCCTTTTGCCAGGATGGGGTATTTTCAAATAGCAGTGCAGGTTCATAGGTATGAGTTGCACTCATAAAGTGAGGAAATTTTACTCTTGAATTATGTCATTCATGTGTTCACGCCTCTAACGTAATTAAAGCTCTGTTCTCACGTCGTTTTATCTCTATTGATTGACAAAATCCAATGCTCTTAGAGTGTGCTCAAAAAATTGCATCTACTCATCACAAGATGTGCTGAAATCCAAAACAGGTTCCTGTTGCGCTGTGGCTGACTGATACAAAATATCGGACGAGGATCAAATCCCAGTCCTTTGAAGATTATCACAGCAACAGAGGTTTTCCTTAAAAGAGAAACACAGTTCTGACCGTGCCCGTGACGATCGTGCCGTTTGCGTCTTGATTTCCAGCGTTCGTGATCACCTGAATTGTGGGCGTGATGCGAATATTGTCACTAATGGGAAAGTTGTAGAACGCTTCAAAATTGGTTTGAGTTGCGTTACCAATTTCAGCGGCAATGATCGGTTGACCAGCAGCAATTCCCGCGATCGTCCCTAGCTTAAACAAGTCAGGAAAGGCAACGCCTGCCATCCAGTAATTCAGAGTGACATCGCCAAACGCCGTGTTGCGGTAGATGCCAATCCCATACCTGCCAAACAGAGCAATTCCAGGCGTGAGACGAGCTTCAGCATTGACACCAAACACATCAAAGCGGTTGTCAAATATGTCTCCACCACTGTATTGCAAACGAATTGCTACAGTGCGAGAGGGAGCATA
Organism: Leptolyngbyaceae cyanobacterium bins.302; assembly: GCA_033764965.1. Taxonomy (GTDB): domain Bacteria; phylum Cyanobacteriota; class Cyanobacteriia; order Leptolyngbyales; family Leptolyngbyaceae; genus JSC-12. The sequence goes on from JANRIN010000258.1 coordinate 1,206, forward strand.
TTCAGCTTCAACCGTACCTTGATAGGTATCGCCAAATAAGCCGCGATCGCCCAGTGCTATCTGGTTTGTACTGTTTGGATATAAAACTCGAATAAACGAAGAGGTGCCGCGCAAGGGTTGTGCGTTATCTGGATTGGCAGCATCGGCGGCAGCATACAGGGCACGTAGGCTGAAATTTCCAATCTTCCAGTCGATCGCGGCTCCGGCACTAGGACCATTCACTGGGAATAGAATGAAATTGTTAACCAGTGCCAGGGTACTGAAGTCACGAAAACTCAAATTGGCATAACTGCTGCGATCGATATAATCGGTAGTGCGAATATCGGGACCAACGGAAACACTAAGATTCCGTAACGGTTGAAAGGTGTAATACAACCGACCAAGACCAAAATTACCATTGCTGGGTGGTTTCACGGAATAGTCCAACACGCTGCCAAAGTTTGGCTCTAAAACTCCCAGCACATTGTCGTTTGCACCGTTGCTACCTGTATCAATCCGGATCTTGAGTAAGTCGGTGCCCGTGAAACTGGTGTTCAGGTCGAGGGCAACTCGGTAGAGAACTGTTGGATTCAAGGCTTGATTTGCCAGTACTCTGCCAGCAGGATCAATAATTTGATTACCCGCAAAACCGCCACCATTGCCGGAGAAGAGTACTTGTCCGGTCAGTTTAGTGGTGGTCGAAAATTGTTGAGTTTCTAAGGTTGCAGTTCGAGTCTCAAGTGTTTCCAGTCGCCCTCGCAGCGTGGCTAGTTCAGCGGCAAACTCTTCTTGAAGTCGTTGTAGATCTGGCAAATCTTGTCGTTGAACCAAGTTCGCAGTGGCACTGGCTAATAGCTGGTTAATGCGATCGAGACAAGCATTTAACCCTGCCGCAAACTCATAGCGGGTGAGCGATCGGTTTCCCTGAAAGGTTCGGTCAGGATAGCCCACAATGCAGCCATAGCGTTCAGTCAGTGATTGCAATGCCCCGAATGCCCAGTCGGTCGGTTGCACATCCGTAAGCTGACTCACAGATGTCACCTGACCACTCAATGTCGCCTGAGCGGTGGCAGACTCAAGCAGCATAAACGGGATGAGACACACACCATTGATTAAAGAAGCCAAAATAAACCGAGAGAAACCTTTCATCTGAAACACCACGCATAAAATCTCAAGCCATCATTGTTCAGAACTGCCAGAGACTACCCAACGGCAATAGTCTGTGTGATTGCAGTTTTCGCCGACATTAAGGACTGCTGACGGGCATCGTCGCCGCCCATCAAATTATCAGCATGAATCATCTTCACATCGGTGATACCCATGAAACCAAAAATCAGGCGAAGGTAGGGTTCCTGCATATCATAGGCAAAGTAGGGTGTGTCTTTGGGATAGGAGCCGCCTCGTGCGGTGATAATTAACAACTTTTTGCCCTGCACCAAACCCTGATAACTGCCATCGGCTTCGACGCTAAAGGTGCGACCCACACGCACAATTTGATCCAGGTAGGCTTTGAAGTTGGCGGGAATGCTGAAGTTGTACATCGGCACACTGAAAACATAGCGATCGGCTGCGAGAAACTCATCCACGAGTTCATTCGAAATTCGCATTGCTTCGACACTTTCCGGCGAGTGTTGCTCTGGTGGCGTATAAGCTCCAGCAATCCAGGCTTCCGTGACAAATGGAACTGGGTGATGTCCGATGTCTCGATAGGTGACAGTATCATTGGGATGGGCGGTTTGCCAATCTGAGATGAATTGTTTGGCTAGGGTGCGAGAGATCGATCGTTCTCCTCGTGGACTGGCATCAACATGAAGAATGTGAGTCATATTTTCCTTTGCCTTTTAATTACACTGGTTATTATGAATTGAATAAAATAGAAATACAACATCCTAATTCATCTACACATTGTCTCTTTTATCTCTACAATCCATAGATGAGCAAGTCTGAACGTATTCGTACCTTGAGCAATTATGCGCCTAACGCTTTATCCCATTCCAATTGGTGACTTAAACCGTATCTGATAAAATCTTCTGGTTGGGCTTTGTCATTTTGACCGAAAACACCCAGACTGTAAGGGTTTTCCTGCATTCGTTGTTTGACTAAGTCCTGCTCGAATTGGGCAACTTCGGCTCTGGGTTGATTTGTTTTGAAGAAATCGACCACTAAAACAGTTCGTTCTTGATTCGTGTAATTGTGAGGACAGTGCGGATAGCTGTGATCTAAAACCATAAATTCGCCTTCATGCCAGAACAGGGTGTCGTGGCAGATTCGCATGGCAATGTCGCCTTCTGGCACAATTAATCCGAGATAACCACGATTCATGTGTGGGTTGTGGTTCACATGAAGCTTGACATCCAATCCGGGTAGAAAGGTGCCAAAATACACGTTCCGCAGGATGTTATCGTGGGTTGAGTTGGTTTGAGCGATCGCTCTGGTCAAGGCTGGGAAATATCGCTCTCTTAATTCAAGTACTCTTTCTGGAACATCTTGCAACTCATATTGCGGATATTTGATTTGATAATTTTGAATGTATTGTTCAATCAATTGTCCTTGAAATATCACACCAAACGCACTATATTTTGACTGACCTTTAGTTTTAATTGTTTTACTTTTAGGACCCATCACGTCTAATGCAAACTGCATCTCCTCTGGAGAAGCTTTCTGTCGGAATGACGTAAACTCATCTCGAATGAATTGCCAATTTTCTTGAAGAATCGTCAAGAAAGGAAACTGTTTTGGATCTAAATGATACTCATTAAACACGTCCATTCTTTTCCTCCTAAACATGACCCAACTCAATCCGCTATGATTTCATTCTAGAAGTTTTCAGCAGATGGATTTGATGAAATATTGCAGGAGGCGCTGTGTCCGAAACTCCAGTTCTGGATCGATTGATCAAAAATGTCCGGGTGGTTCGTCCCCATCAATCCGGTGTGGAATGCCTCGATTTAGGCATCAAGGATGGTCAATTTACCCAGATTTCCCCTGAAATTAGTCCAGATCAGGCAAAAGAGGTGTTCGATGCTGAGAGCTTGCTGGGCTTTCCAGGTGTAGTGGATGCCCATATGCACATCGGCATTTATCAACCTCTGGAGCAGGACGCGATCGCAGAAAGCAAAGCGGCGGCAATAGGCGGAGTCACCACCAGCCTGAACTACATTCGCACAGGGCAGTATTATCTGAATAAAGGCGGCTCTTACCGAGAGTTTTTTCCAGAGGTGCTGGCTTTATCAGAGGGCAACTTTTTTGTGGATTATGGCTATCATGTTGCGCCGATCGCGGCTCAACACATTGATGAGATGCAATGGTTGTTTGAACAGCATGGGGTAGCTTCCTTCAAAATTTTTATGTTTTATGGCGGGTATGGTTTACATGGTCTTTCTGATCAGCAAAATCTGTTTTTGATGATTAGCAAAGAAGAGCGCTATGATTTTGCCCATTTTGAATTCATCATGCGCGGCTTGACCAACCTGAGAGCGCAATATCCCGCACTGCAAGACACCATCAGCCTCAGCTTGCATTGCGAAGTCGCTGATATTCTGAACGCCTACACTAAAATTGTGCAGCAGGACACCACCCTAACCGGACTGAATGCCTACAGTGCCGCTCGTCCGCCGCACTCCGAAGGTTTAGCCATTTGCATTGCATCCTACCTGGCACACGAAACCAACTGTGGCAACATCAATCTACTCCACCTCAGTTCTCGCAAGGCAATAGAAGCGGCACTGATGATGCAATCTACATTTCCCCATATCAATTTCAAACGAGAAGTGACGATCGGACATTTACTGCTCGATGTGGATATGCCAACTGGGAAATGGGCAAAGGTGAATCCACCCATTCGTTCGCGATCGGATGTGGAGTACTTGTGGAATGCCGTTTTGCAAAACCAAATTGATTGGATTGTGAGTGATCATGCTTGCTGCGCGGCAGAACAAAAAGCGAATCCCCACAACCCAGACAACATTTGGCTGGCAAAAGCGGGTTTTGGCGGGACAGAATACCTACTTTCAGGCGTGATCAGTGAAGGCAGCAAGCGAGGGATGTCCTACAACCACATGGCGCGGCTACTGTCCTGGAATCCGGCACAGCGGTTTGGATTGCCCCAAAAGGGGGATATTGCGATCGGGTACGATGCCGATCTGGTGCTAGTTGACCCGAATGAAACGTTTGTGGTGCGTGCAGCGGAATCCTTATCGCAACAAGGATACACGCCCTTTGAAGGCATGGAGCTAACCGGACGGGTGCAGCAAACCTTTCTGCGGGGCAACCTGATCTACGATCGGGGTCAGATTCTCGGCTCACCGCAGGGGCGTTATTTGCAGCGATCGAGATAGGGATTTCAGGACTACACAGGGCTACGACTATCACTTAACGCCTGCGCTGCCGACATTGGGAAATCGTGTTCCGAAACCCATCCCAAAGCACTTGTTCTGATAGGGCAGGATTTTTTCGTTTAATATTCAAATTCAACGTCTGACTCGACTCATCAAGCTGAAATCCCAACAGCGCTACTGCTCCTGCAACATTGCTTTTGACCACAATTTCACCCCTGGTTCCGCCTCTGTATTCCAGCGAACCACCCCCACCACTATTGTTTGCCTTCAAGCAATCCAGAACTGACGATGTGATGCAGCGGAAGGGTGGAGTGGTGCGATTTAGCTCTGATTTGGAGCAGTTCGTTTGAGCGAGTTGCCCAAAATCAGACACGGCTTGACCTGGATCAGACACGAACTGGCTTCCAAGTAGTCCGATGCAAGGCACTATCAAACAACTGATCCATCGAATGCTCATACGATCGCCGCTCCTGTTCCTTATACTTTACCTTTTTAGGTTTGACTACTGATCTATTCCCTTTCTAGCCGCAACCAAACTACGTCCGCGCCAAGTCCAGCCCCACCCGGTTTCAGCTTTGATGATGGACACGATCGCAAGGCTGGCAATCAAACAACCGCCCACCCCTTGCAGCCACCAGTACCTTGGTTGAGTGCCCAATGCCCGTGAGCCTTGGGCACGAATGCCATATTGCAACAGGATAGTCACTGCCGCTAGACCAATCTTAGCCCAGCCCAATCCGCCTGGAATGTAAACTATTTGAACAAACGCTAATCCCAGCCCAATCCAGGGAATGGTGTAGACCAGTAGCATCACAAATACTAACAGTAGCATCATGGAAACACTACGATGAGCACCCACATATAAAACTTTGGTCCACCCTTCCCACAGAGCTTGCCAGGTTTGATACATCCGCAGTGATAGTAAGTTGGGAGCCAAAATGGAGCAAGCGGAAAATCCCTGTTGTTTGACCTTACGGGCAAAGGCGACATCCTCAGCGACTTCCTGGGATACGGTGGCATGAGTTCCCAATTGCTGGTAAGCAGCAGCATGAAAAAGGAGAAAAGGACCTAAGGCATAGGCTGTTTTCGTTTTTGGGTTTTTGACTACCGCTGAATTAAAGGAAACTAACACGTTGATATACATCAAGGGTTGCACCAGCCATTCGGCTAAGGATCCACTCACCACTTGAGGAATGCAGGTAATGAAGTCTAGCTGGCGTGTCACTGCCGTTTGCACGATCGCCGTGATCGCTCCCGGTTTAACCCGCACATCCGCATCAATGAAGATGAAATAATCTCCGGTTGCTTTGCTGGCAGCCTGTTGGCACGCCCAGTTCTTTCCCAACCACACCCGATCCTCCGGTTTGGGGATGCCAGAAATCACTTGCAAACGCGGATCACGGCTCTGCTGCTGGAAGGCGTGAAGGATGGCTAGGGTACGATCGCTGGATTGATCATCAACCACCCAAACTTCAAGTTTCTCTGGTGGCAGGGCGGTGTTCAGCAAAATTGCTTCCACGCAGGCTTCAATATTCTCGGCTTCGTTATATGCCGGAACAATAATGGAGACTTTAGGAAACTGCTCAATGAATAAATCGGTTTTCCTTTCCTGATCGACAGGAACAATCTGAGGTAGTTCCTTAATTGCTCGATTTAGCTCCAACCAATAGCTAATGGAGATACATAGGGACAATAGTAAAAAACCTAGAATAGTCACAGTTCTAATACACAATACAGGAGAATTAGTTAACTAAATGTTTCATCAGTTTTGTCAGTTCATTGGTTCTATCATCTTCCAGTTTGCGAATCAAAGGCGTGAACATTTGAGCGATCGATCCTAATCCCATACAAGCTCTAACCTGGGCATCAATCGCTGTAAGTTTTTTAATGACTTTTCCTGCCAGGGAATCGCGGTAGAGCCTTGCACGATCAAATGCATATTTTCTTTGCCGCGCACCTTCAAAACGAATTTAGAGATGACATTAATGCCTGAACTATTGAGAAACTCAAGTTCCTGCAAATTCAGTTTGAGCGTTGCTGGTTCAGCCTCTAATACTTTGTCGAATAACTGCACGATCGGAGCGTAGTCTTCCATTCCTGCCAACCGTAGAGCGCCACGACAAAACACGGTTTGGGTTGCTTCATCGTATTGCACACGATATTTCTCAGATGTAATCTCCATACTCTTCTAATCCCTACTGCTGATTAACCTTGCGACATCGTCCATTGTCTATAACATTAAATACACCATTGTCGTCACAATAAAGATTTCCGAGTCTGACTCCACTGTTTCAAACTTCCACCCCACTTTTGCCAGATAATCGCTCATCATGGTCAACAACCCCAACCCTGAACCACTTTGTTCATCATCCTCGGCATTCTTTTCTAACTGACGAATCAACAACTCACACGGATCTCCTGCTATTAGTTCTTGAATGAACGCCTGAAACTGCTCAACAGCTTCCGCTTTAATGCTATTGGTTGCCAGAAATACTAAGCAATCTTTATGAAGTTGTAAGGTGATGCTGATGGGATACTCCGCAACTGGATCATTAAACTTCATTGCATTCTCTAGTAACTCATTTGCAATGAAGCTAACAGCACTTTTGACTTCCACTTTGCTATTAATCTTGGAAACGGTATCCTCATGCCTGGGGAAAAACGTGGCAAAATAATCTGCCATAAAATCAGCCGACAGTCCATTGTTATACCAGCGCTCTTTCAAAGGAGCAGAACTGGGCGACAAAACAATGGTCATGTATTGTTGGCTGACGGGCAAGTGTTCGCTGAAATCTCCCAGGATTTGAGCCATGTTTGTAGCCCTCAATTACTTCCCACGCTTTCACTATGCTGGGAGAATCATACCTCAGTATCTACGAATTCTTAAAAGATCGCTTTATGTTCATAATTTCCCAATGATTTGCCGAGATCATCCAGCCGATCGCGATGGTCTTAAATTCAGACAGAGTGCTCAAGCAGGAGGAAAATGAGATAGACATTCAACTGCATTTCTTCTAATGGAAATAATTTCGCTATTTTTGCGAAGATATTAGCGGACTTGTTGGGTGTGGTGTTTGTGCAAGGTAACTGTGTGAGGAGTAAGGACATGATTCAAAGTTGTATCAAAAATAACGAAACAAAGCTTTTTCGATTGATTGACAAAGCTCCAACGAAACTTGCTGGGGTCTGGCTGTGGGCTGGATTGACAAGCTTCATTGTGTGGGCACCGCAAGCAGTAGCCAGTTCAGGGAGTCCGGCGATCGCTGAGAGTCCAGGCATCAACCGCTCTGGTGATAGGTTGGACAGCCAGGAAAGCGAAGATCAAGTTACGTCCGTTTCCCAGCTTTCTGATGTCAAGCCGACCGATTGGGCTTTTCAAGCGTTGCAATCCTTAGTTGAGCGTTATGGTTGCATCGTCGGCTATCCAGACAAAACCTATCGCGGCAATCGTGCCCTGAGTCGCTACGAGTTTGCCGCCGGGTTAAATGCCTGTCTGGACAAGATTCAGGAATTGATTGCCGCTGGCACTGCCAACTTCGCCACCAAGCAAGACCTGGAAGCCCTCAAAAAGATGATGGAAGAGTTTGCTCCAGAACTGGCGGCATTGCGAGGACGGGTGGAAAGCCTGGAGGTGCGGACAGCCACCCTGGAAAAACAACAATTTTCCACCACCACGCGCCTCAACATCCTCACCTCTTTCAATCTCAGTCGGGCTTTCGCCGCAGGGGACGTGAAAGCAGAGGGCATCCCCATTCCTGGCTCTTTTCCCACCGCGCGATTTGGCACTCGATTTCTCAATCCCTTTACGGGAGAGGTTGCGCCGATTGTCACCCAAACGACGCGCAACCCAGAAACGACTCTCAGTTACTCCTCCTACTTAATCCTGACCTCTTCCTTTACAGGCAAGGATACCCTGACAACGATCCTGGCGGCTGGGAATGGGAATCCGCCCGCCAGCAGCTTTAGTTCTGCTGGGTTTGCCAGCACCTTTGGCGTGCCTTACGCCGACTCCAACCCGGTTAATCCCCTGGCTCCCTCCAGTGTCGGGTTGTTTGAGGCAAAATATAGCTTTCCCATTGGTGATGCAGTCAACGTGGTGGTGGGTCCGCGCATTTTGCCGTTCCGCCATGTGGACCAAAATCTCTATACCAATGTGGTGACGGGAGCCAGCGGATTGAACTCGTACCAGAGTACGCTGGCAAATGGTGGGTTGTCGGGGGCAGGGGCGATCGTCAGTTGGAACATTACTCCACAGATCGTCTTTCAGGGCGGCTACCTGGCACGGAATGATGCCTCGTTGCAATTTTTTGGACCCGACAGTCCCTCCAATCCCTCCCGTGGACTGTTTAATGGCACCTACTCCTGGCTGGCAGAACTTGCCTACTCTCCGATCCCCGAACTCACCCTGCGGTTTTTATACACCCGTGCCCACATTCAAGCCCCGCCAGCGGCTCCCCCCTTTCAGCCCAATTTCCCCTTTTTCTTGACCAATTCCCTGCGGGGGGTGGTGGATGACGGATTTGGAGGCAGCATCAATGATGTGGATTCGGATAATTTCGTATTTAACTTCGACTGGACTATAGCTCCAAGCTTTGCACTGTTTGGACGTTATTCCTACAGTCGTTCTGGCATTGATCCCATCAATCCCCTGATTCGGGATGGGGTCGTCCGGGTGCAGGCGTTTCAGCTTGGACTGGCTTTTCCAGACCTGGGCAAAAAGGGGGCATTAGGTACGATTTCTGTGGTCGCTCCGTTTGATGTGTTGGAGGGTCGCCGATTTCTAGTTGCGGGCTATGGCAATGGCGGGATGGAGATTAATGTGGAAGCGTCTTACTTCTTCCCGATTACACCCAACGTGGCGCTGGTTCCCATGTTTTTCACCACGTTTAACGCCAACAATTTCAGTGACAATCCAACGGTTTTTAGTGCAGTGTTAAGAACTCAATTTTTGTTCTGAGGAATGAGGTAGTAGCCCACCCCACTCCTAAGGCGATTTCCAGAAAAGAGGGTACCTTTCGACTTCGCTCAAGGTACAAGCTGGCTGAACAGAGCCGAAGACAGCGGGTAAATTATTTACCGGAAATCACCTAAGTATACAGAATCCTTAAGACGGGTGGGCAATGCCCACCCGTCTTAAAAGGACTTCTAGTTGTGAACTTTGGTATGAAAGAATCGAATTTCGCCCACTAACCAGAGTATTTTGGTGTGCATAGTTTCTGTTACTTAGGCAGGTCTATGGTCGAGATTGCAGGCTACGAAGTGCTTGAGAAACTGTATGAAGGCAGTCGTTCTCTGGTTTACCGGGGACAGAACACGACCCAGCAATCTTTTATTTTGAAGCTGATGCAGGCGGAGTATCCCAGCCTGGAAGAGTTGGGACGCTATCGTCTGGAATACGACATTATCAATCGGCTGCAAATTGATGGCGTTGCCCAAGCCTATGAACTGATCCCCTACAAAAATGGATTAGTCCTGGTGCTAGAAGACTTTGGTGGGGAGTCGTTACACTCGTTGCTGCAATCTCGTCAGCTCACGCTAATTGAGTTTTTGGAACTGGCGATCGCGATTACCGAAATTCTCGGCAGGATTCACGCCGCCAACGTGATTCATAAAGATATTAATCCTGCCAATATTCTGGTGAACCCCCAGTCTAACCAGGTGAAGCTAATTGATTTTGGCAACGCGACGGTTCTATCGCGAGAAAATCCCTCCATCCGCAGCCCAAACGTACTGGAGGGCACCCTACCTTACCTCTCTCCGGAGCAAACCGGACGCATGAACCGAGCGCTGGATTACCGCACTGACTTTTACTCGTTAGGTGCCACACTTTATGAATTATTGACGGGTGCGCCGCCTTTCGTGGTGGGCGATCCGATGGAGCTCATTCATTGTCATTTGGCAAAGCAACCGGCTCCGCCTCATGGCGTGAAGCCTGAGATCCCGGAAACGATCTCGCAAATTGTTCTCAGGCTATTGGCAAAAAATGCAGAGGATCGGTATCAGGGTGCATTTGGCATTCGCGGCGATTTGCACCAGTGCTTGGAGCAATTGCAGCAGACTGGCACGATCGCCTCATTTCCTCTGGGACAACAAGATACCTCTGGCAAATTCCAGATTCCTCAGAAATTGTATGGACGGGAAGCGGAAGTAAACCAATTATTGCAAGCCTTTGAACGAGTGAGTGGAGTTGGGGAACGCCAGCGAAGTTACGCCTCCACTCGCCTCCTGACTCGCAGCGAACTGATCTTGGTGGCGGGCTACTCTGGGGTAGGAAAATCGGTCTTGGTGCAGGAAATTCACAAGCCGATTACCCAGCGCAAGGGCTATTTTATTGCGGGTAAATACGATCAGTTTCAGCGCAACATTCCCTACTCTGCGATTATTCAGGCATTTCAGGAATTAATTCGGCAACTATTGACTGAAAATCTGGAGCAAATTGCCCGTTGGCGATCGCAACTGCTGGCTGCACTGGGCAACAACGGGCAGATCATGATTGAAGTGATCCCAGAAGTGGAACTGATCATTGGTCCGCAACCAGCGATCGCCGAACTGGGTCCGCGCGAAAATCAAAACCGATTCAATCTGGTGATGCAGAATTTCATCAAAGTATTTGCTCAAGCAGAGCATCCCTTGGTGATTTTTCTGGATGATTTGCAATGGGCAGATTCAGCTTCGCTCAAGTTGCTCAACTTGCTGCTGACAGCACCCGATAGTCGCTATCTTTTGCTGTTACTGTCTTACCGCGTGAATGAAGTTAATACGGCGTTGTTGAATCGGGCGATCGAAGAAATTCGCAAAAGCGGAGTCACCGTCAGCCAAATTGACCTGTCCCCTTTGAGACTGGAGCACATCATCCAATTAGTGGTTGAAGCTTTTCGATGTGACGGAAGCAGAGCGACACCGCTGGCAGAATTAATCCTTCAGGTGACGGAAGGCAACCCATTTTTCATTAACCAATTTCTCAAGTCTTTATATGAAGAAGGACTGCTCAACTTTGATGTGCAACAAGGTTCCTGGCAGTGGCATCTGGAACAAATTCGGATCGCCCAAATTCCGGATGATGTTGTGCAATTAATGGCTGGCAAAATTCAGAAATTGGATGTGCAAACTCAAGATACCTTGAAGTTAGCAGCTTGCATCGGCAATCAGTTTGACTCTCTCACTCTGGCAATCATTTCTAAACAAACGCGATCGCAAGTGATTCACCATCTCTGGCAAGCCGTCCAGGAAGGATTGATCTTGCCCCTGGGAGATACCTACAAGTTTGCCAGCGTGACGGATCAATCGCTACCTTCATCTCCATCGCTGCCCCAGTCTCCCGGTCAATTATTAGTCTCTTTTAAGTTTCTGCACGATCGCGTCCAGCAAGTTGCCTATGAACTGATTCCAACCTCTGAGCGGCGAGCAATTCATCGTGAGATCGGCAAACTGCTGTTGCTCAACACGCCACCGGAAAAACGGGAAGATCGCATCTTTGACATAGTAAACCAACTGAATATCGGCGCTAGTTTGATTACCCACGCCGCCGAACGAGACGAGTTGGCGGCATTGAATTTAACCGCAGGGAAAAAAGCCAAAGACTCGGCAGCCTATGAAACGGCGACTCGTTATTTATTAACCGGAATTGACCTGCTGGGAGAGCAAAGCTGGCAAAAACAGTATCAACTGGCAGTGGCTCTCCATAATGAAGCGGCAGAAGCGACTTACCTGAATGGCGAGTTTGCTGAAACGGAACGATTAGTCAAACAAATTTTTGCCCACGCAAAAGGTGTTCTAGATTGCGTCAACGCTTATCAAGCCCAGGCGGGAGCCTACACTGCCCAAAACAACCTGGAAGCCGCAATTAACACAATTCTGGATGCCACTCGCCGTTTAGGAGAACCGCTGCCGCGTCACCCGAACCGCCTGAGAGTGGGTTTGGAACTGCTCTATACTCGCTTTTGGATGGTGGGCAGGCGATCGATGAAAGAGTTGGAAGCCCTGCCCACCATGACCGATCCCTACAAACTGGCAACCGTGAATCTCCTGGGATCCGCCGCCCTCGCTGCGATTAACGCAGCACCTTTACTGGTTGGAGTTCTGGCATTGCGAGTCGTCAACTTAGTGGTGCGGTATGGCAGTTCACCCTCCTCTGCCGTGCAAGGAGCCGCCTATGGCGTGATGTTGCGGGCGGGCTTAGGGGATATCGAAGGAGCCTACCGATTTGGGCAACTCAGCCTGCGGATGCTGGAGCGATCGAACGATCGCATCTACCGCACCATGACAATTGTTGCCCACGAATCCTGTATTCGCCACTGGAAAGAACCCCTACGTCCCTCGCTACCAGCAAT
>JANRIN010000017.1:0-4134 GCA_033764965.1 Leptolyngbyaceae cyanobacterium bins.302
GTAGCGAGAAGCAGCATCCCGGTCAATTTTGATTTGAATTTGCCGAATGGGAATTTGTTGCTCTGTCTGTAAATCTACCACCCCATTCACTTCGCTCATGGCAGATTGCACCTGGCTGCCGATCGCCCGGAGTTGCTCCAAGTCAGAACCAAAAATTTTTACCGCAATACTGGAGCGCACCCCAGATAAAACTTCATCAATCCGGTGAGAAATGAAACCACCTACAGTCACTACCGCACCGGGAAGCTTGTTGGATGCTTCCCGGATTCCTTCCTCTGCGTTTTCGATGTCTTTAGCGGCTTCTTTGCTCAGTTCGACATCAACTTCGGCAAAGTTCACGCCCCAGGTTTCAATGTCACCGCTGGCTCTTCCAGCACGCATCGCAACAATTTCATAGCGGGGGTCGCCTTCAAGTTTATTGGCGAGAGCAGTTCCTACCCGGTTAGTGGTTTGCAAGGAGGCACCGGGAAATAGGTTGAGGGCAACCACGAGCGATCGCTCCTGAAACTCCGGCAAAAAGATGCGCCCCATGCCGGTTAACATTATCAGCGATGCGACCAGCGCCACCACAGCACCTAAAACAACAACTTTAGGGCGGCTCAACGCAAACCCTAGGGCAGGACGATAAAGGTGTTCTGCCTTGCGAGCAACCCAGGGTTCTTTGGTGGGTATACGGCGATTGACCAATAGCAATGCACATAGGGCAGGCGTTAGAGTCACCGCAACCAGGGTGGAAACAAAGATTGCCAGCAAATAGGTAATCCCCATTGGAGTGAAAATGCGTCCTTCAACTCCCGACAGGGCAAATACGGGTGCGAAGACTACGGCAATAATGACAGTGGCAAACAGTACGCTTGTCCGCACTTCGATGGACGCGCTGAGAACAATTTGGAGTGGAGGAATTGGGTTTCCTGCCTGTTGGTTTTCTCGCAGACGGCGATAGATATTTTCCATATCCACGATCGCGTCATCTACTACAGACCCGATCGCCACGACCAATCCACCTAAGGTCATCGTGTTAATACCCTGTCCAGACCAGCTGAGGATCATCAATCCTCCTAGTAATGAAATGGGAAGAGCGCTTAATGAAATAACCACTGTGCGCCAGTTCATTAGAAATAGAATGATGATGATCGAGACGATAATGACCCCCTCCAGCAAAGCAGATTCCACATTTTTGATTGATGCTTCGATGAACTGTGCCTGCCGGAAGGTCTCAGTTACTTTGACATCTTTTGGGAAGCTAGCTTTCAACTCTTTCATCGCCGTTTGAACGGCTTCGGTAACACGAACGGTATCTGCTTGCGGCTGCTTTCGCACGGTCATCACCACGGCAGGTTGTCCTGCTAACCTGCCGTCACCCCGCTTCAGTTCTGCCCCATAGGCGATCTCGGCAATATCACTCAACCGCACAGGAACTCCATTGCGTTGGGCAATCACTGACTGCTGCAAGTCTTCTAAAGAGGTTACACGCCCTACACCTCTAGTCAGAATTTCCTGATCAGGGGTAATCAAAAAACCTCCTGGAGCATTGGCATTGGTCTGAGTAGCTGCCTCTGTCACCTGATCCAGGGTGACAGCGAAGGCTTGCATCTTGGCTGGATCAACCAGCACTTGGTATTGGCGATCGTCCCCGCCAAACATTGTAATCTGGCTGACACCTGGAATTCCTAGCAGTCGATTTCTCACCTGCCAGTTAACGATCCGCTTTAGCTCCATCATGGAGGTGTGGGCGGCTGCGGCGTGTTCTGTCCCTTCCTCCTGATGCTCAGCAGCTTCTTGTTCTGCTCCGTGCTCCTTGTGCTCTCCCCTCTCCTTTCCGGGTGCTTGACCGCCCTCTTCCACCGTAAAGGCAAGCCGAATCACATCTCCTAATGGAGAGTTGATCGGGGTTAGCTCTGGTTGTTCAACCCCTGCTGGCAGTTTCCCTTGCACCTGCTGCACCCGTTCTGTTACCAATTGCCGAGCACGGTAAATGTCTGTACTCCAGTTAAAGACAATGTTGACGACCGACAGCCCAACGGCTGAAGAGGATCGAACAGATTCAACTCCGGGTGTCCCATTAATGGCAGTTTCAATCGGCAGCGTCACGAGAGATTCCACTTCTTCAGGAGCCAGTCCGGGTGCTTCTGTCTGAATTTGTACCTGGGGTGGGGCAAAGCTGGGGATCACGTCTAAGGGCATTTGCATCAACACAAAAATGCCCCAAATGGTGATAATGACGGAGGCGATGACTACAATCCAGCGTTGGGCGATCGACCATTTGAGTAAGGCGTTCATAAAGCTAGAGATGAGAGAGCAAGGTTAACAACGGGCAAAGGGAAATAAACTAAGCCAGGTTTCGAGTAATCCAGCGCCTCAAGGCTTCTTCTGTTTCGTCACCAAACAGGTGGTGGGGACAGGTAATATCCCCTGGATGACTTGGAGAAAAGCGGTGTCCGGTAATGGCGTAGGTTGGAATCCGATACTCCGCCATCAGCCATTGGAGCAGGGCGATCGTGGAATGCTCTTGCAGAGGGGAAAGCTGTTCGTGAATATCAGCGACATGCTCAATGCCAATGGAGTCTGAATTCTCGCCGTAAGCGTGCCATGCTTTTTCGCTATCTCGCACCATTTGATAGATTGTGCCGTCCCGCGCCACCACGTAATGGGCGCTCACCTGACAGTCAGGATGTCGGAACCAACTCAGAACGGTTGCCAGAGAATTTGTTGCGGTGCAGTGCAAAATAATGCGACGAATGGGGGTGCCGTTGCGACTGGAGAAATTGGGTGACGGCTCCCAAATGACCGGAGGGCGACGGCAGAGTTCAGAGGTGCCATGTCCCCGTTGCGCCGGATGTTCTGGAGTTTGAAGAATGCCTCCATCTTTCAGCAATTGAATGTCATCCGCGTTGACATACCAGATGCTACAACCCGCGATCCCGTGATGCTCTAAAGTAAACCGTAAGTGATCAACGACTTGCAGGTAAGAATGAATTGGAAATTCTGTTCCTGCTGGGGCAGGATGCTTTTCTCGGTCGGCTAATTCCTCAAGTGGTAATAGCTTTTGTTGCAATACCGTGTCTCGCAGAATTTTGAGCGTGAAGGTTGTCATAACCGTTAATTTGAGTCTGATTTGTAGTCAGAGTCCTTTTTGTATTCCGGATCGGCAAAGTCTGGATCGCGCAGAATCACGGGCGGTTTACTGCGCCGTCCCAGCCAGAATGTACCCGCCGCGATCGCCCCTGCTAATGGCAACATCAACCACCAGGGAAGCATCCCACTCTGACTGGTAGCAGCAGCAGCTTTCTCACCTCCGCCCTCATTGCTATGTTCATCTCCTTCCTTCGCTTTACCACCCTGAAGGGATTGGGCATAGAGCAGCGTTGTTCCTTGAGTGACAACGCGATCGCCTGCCTGGATTCCTTTTTTGATTTCCACCAAATCCCCCGCTGATCGTCCCAGTGTTACCTCAACGGGTTCATAAACTTGTCCCTCTCCACCTTTCTCTTCTGAATGGCTCTCCCCCTCTTGGTGTCCGGGTTCGTTTTCTTTCTCCCCTTCCTGATGGTTCTGCTCATCCTCTTGGTGTCCACCCTGCTCCTGAACAAACACCAGCGTCTTTCCATTCGCGTCCACAATGGCTGATTTAGGAACCGCTAGGGCAGCAGCATAGGTGCGATCGGTAATAATTTCCATTCTGGAGAACATCCCTGGCTTTAATGCTCCATCGGGATTGTTCAGTTCAGCTTTGACAGGTAGGGAGCGGCTTTGTCCCTGAATCATGGAACCGACGACTGTCACCCGTCCGTTAAATATCCGGTTGGGCAAACTTTTCACCGTGACCCGCACAGATTGACCGACTCGAATTTGATCCAGATCTTTTTCAAAGACATTGGCAACTGCCAACACGCTGCTGTCGTCCACGATTGTCATCAGTGCCTTGCCAGGATCTGCCGCCGATTCACCCTGAGTCGCTTCTCGGTCTGCAACCGTTCCAGAAATCGGTGCACTGATCGTGACGGTTCCATCCGGGTTGGAACTAGAACCGAGTTGTGCTAGTCGGGTTCGGTAGGCTGCGTCACTCAGTCCTATTCGCGACTGGGCAACCTGTACATCCGACTGGGCAGTTTTCAACTCTGACAGTGAATTAGA
>JANRIN010000277.1:0-3790 GCA_033764965.1 Leptolyngbyaceae cyanobacterium bins.302
TGGGTGAGTGGGTGAGTGGGGGGGAATACTGGGAATAATCAGGGTGTTCTGGCATCTGTGAACGAAATACAGGAGCGAGACCCTGTAGATCCTAGTAGTTTTTAATTTGACCTTATCCATGTTTTGTCTTAGCAAGTCTGCGTTTGACATTCTTAAAGCTGAAGTTCAACGGCGCTGCGCCAGCCATCCAGCGGGGGATATTCAACAGGAAATTGCCCTGAAGCGATTGGAGAAGCTGACTCAACGATCGGGAGAACCGTTCACTCTAGACCAGTTGCGGGATAGCTTAAATGACTTGTTTCCTGACTTTGACGAACAGGTGCTAAAGCGGGCAGCGAAGGCAAACCGTCCAGCATCCCCGGTTTGGAATCGGCTCAAGTTTGGCGCGATCGCAATCGCGGGCATTGCAGGTGGGGTCTGGTTTCTGAATCTGCCCTACCCGATGATCCGGTATCCGGTGGCGAGAACAATTCCTTTTGTATTGCTGCCCAGCTTTATTAGCATGGATCACAACTATCGACAGGCGATCGCCTCTACGGAACAAGCGGATCAGTTGGTCAATCGGGCAACCAGTTCGGCAGATTTTGATTTGGGAGATACCAAAGTCAAAACGGCACAAAAGCATTTAGATGCCTTACCAGTCTGGTTTTTGGGCTATTACCCCGGTGCCTACTGTGGCTGGTTTGGGTGTAGTTGGCGCTTCACGTTGGACGAATTTCAGCAGGCACGCAAGAATGTGGCACGGATGGAAGCCAAGTTGTTTCAGGAACGCAATGCCCTGACCAAAGTTGCCGAAACCGAAAAGACGATCGCCGCCGCCAAACAGCAATATCAACAGCAATCAAATGTCGCAGGTAAGCAAGCGGCGTTGAGCCAGTGGCAACAGGCAATGGATGAACTCAAAACCGTGTCTGGAGAAACCCTGGGAGGACGAACCGCCCAAACAAAACTGATGGCGTTTGAACGGGACTTTCAGCAGGTGGCAGGGTTCACGGCGGATAACGTGCGATCGGGAAGTGTGATTCAGTCCTCTAAATTAGCCGCAGAAACAGCCCAAAAGTTTTCCAGCAAGTCTGTCCAGTCAGCAGCGGAATGGCAGGAAGCGAAGACCCACTGGGAAGGGGCGATCGCGCAACTGAAAACCATCGAAGTGGGCGATCCAGACTATATCCAGGCACAAACATTACTGCAAATCTATACTCAAAATTTAAGTAAAACTCGGATTCGACTACAGCAAGAACAGGAAGCCATTCAGTCTTATAAGAATGCTCAACAAATGACACAATCTTTAATTGCATCCACGCCAGATAATGCAAAAGCCTTGAGCAAAATACAGGTTAGCAAACTACAAACCATTGTAGATGAATTAAAAGACATTCAGCCCGGAACAACGGTTTATGATAAAGCTCAAACGATGCTGAAATTTGCTAAACAGCGACTGAACAAACTTTAGGATCTGCTAAGAAATAACTGCGATCGGCTGTTAACGATTAGGATAGCGAATTCAATAAGATCGAAATCTTCTTGTACAGACGAACAGCCGTTTGCCCCAACCCACTACCAACTTTTTGACCTTAACTTTTTGACCTTATTTAATGCTCATTCCTTAGCTATTAGCCAACAGCTAACAGCCAGTCGAAAGCATGAAGTTATTTTTTAACAAGCCCTTAGCCTTGATATCAATCGTTCCTATAATCACGAGATACGTCCTGGCGCAAGGCGTTAGCAGGATTCTGTATTGTCCTCTAAGGTAAACCTCCAATTCTAGACGTGAAAGCGGTTTAAGTTTCGGGCTTGAGGTAATCTACCGGCGATCGCTGGAGTCTGCCCGCACCAGACCCACTGCTATATCGGGCAAGTTTGCCGACCTGAGATAGACGAGATAACGATAATTGTTCATCCTAAAGCAACTGATATTTGTCCTGAGCAAGCTGATACAGTCGTCGCCAAACCAGGCGATTGGTGAGTACCACAATCAAAGACATTACCCCCGTTGCCGCGAGCAGCAGTGGATAGTTATTGTTTGCGGAAGCCTGAGAAATGGTTTCTCCCAATCCAGGTGTGGTCAAAGTTTTGCCTTGAAAGTTGACGTATTCGCTCACCACACTGGCGTTCCAGGCTCCACCCGTGGCAGTAATCGCTCCAGTCACTAAATAGGGAAAGATGCCGGGTAGAATCACTGTTTTCCAGCGTTGAATGCGGGATAAACGATAAACGGTTGCAGCTTCAAATAGCTCCGAGGGAATGGATTGTGCCCCGGCAATGACATTGAACAGCACGTACCACATTGTGCCCATCATCATCAGCACCACTGAGCCAATCTGAAGTCCGCCGCCCCACCGCACCAGGTAAAGCAGTAACACGGGAAATAAAGCAGTTGCTGGAACCGAAGCCGCAATTTGAACCATTGGCTGCAAGAGTTTTGCAAGACGAGGATTGCGACCGATCGCCACCCCCACCGGAACCGTCCAAAGCACCGATAACGCCAGCGCCAGCAATACTCGCAAAGTCGTCAAAATTGCCCCTTGCATGACTTGCCACCAATCCGCAGGGTTCAACAGTTTGAGCAATAACGCCGCCTCCCAGGTGCCCCACAGAACGATGAAGGCAAAGCCGCTGACAAAGAGCCAGTTGAGCCAGTGGAGGAGGGTGTGGAGTGTGGGGCGTGGGGTGTGGGGGTATGAGGGGTGGGGTGTAGGGTGAGGAGGGGAGAGGGGGCGATCGACGGTTTGGGTGAGGGGAATCCAAATCTTTTTGGTCAACATTTGGAAGGTGGGCGATCGTCGTAAAAAATCTAACACGCTCGATTGAGGTGGATTTTCTGATTCAACCAGTTCTAATTTGAACTTTTCTGCCCAGGCAATCAAGGGTCGCCAGAGGAAAAAGTCTAACAATACAATGATGCCGATTAATACTGCGAGTCCATAGCCGATCGCGATTAAATTCCCATCATTAGACGCTTTGGAGAGGTAGGAACCCAACCCTGGTAGTTGAAAGCTCTCTTTGCCCAGGGTGAAGGATTCGATCTCCATTAAAAAGAACCATCCCCCCGCCACAGACATCACACTATTCCAAACCAGCCCAATCACTCCGGCGGGTAATTCCAGCGTCCAGAATCGTTGAATAGCATTGAGACGATAGGTGGTAGCGGCTTCAATCAATTCTTTGGGAATGCTACACAGCGATTGATAAAAACTGAACGTTAAATTCCATGCCATGCCCGTAAAAATCAAAATAATCGATGCCAATTCCACTCCGATCAGTTGCCCCGGAAATAGCGCCACCAATGCTAAGACAACGCCAGGTAAAAAAGACAACACGGGAATTGACTGCAAAATGTCTAACAGGGGTAACAGGATTTTTGCGGCAATTGTCCAGCGATAAGCCACATAGGCGTAGAGGATACTAAACCCTAAGGACAAAAAATAGGCGATCGCCATACGGAGCAGCGTTTGAGCGGTATACCACGGCAACACTTTTGGATCAGTGTCAATCACGGCTTGAGCGTTGTACGTTCCCGTGAATTGGGCAGCCGTATCGACGATCGCAACGATCAAAGTCACCATTGCCAGAATCACCAGACCATCTTGCCAGGTCCAGTGAGTCCGTTCTGGCAACCGATTGTCAGGAGTTAGGGGTCTCGTCATACAGTAGACTTAATCGGAAATAGGTTAGCCTAGAAAGTAAATAATTTCGGAACCGGCAATGCTATCGTACGCCAAAATTCAAAGCAAACCTCAAGTGCTCAGAAGCTTGACAGGACTGACTCAAGCAGAATTTGAGCGCTTGC
>JANRIN010000299.1:0-7006 GCA_033764965.1 Leptolyngbyaceae cyanobacterium bins.302
GCAACTCCTGCCACAGCCCGCCAATCAGGGCATCCTTTTCGGCGTGGCTTAGTCCATTGAGGGGAGGCAGTTCCTTCATGGCAAAAGCTTACCATCTTCTGCCAAAGTCCTACCTCCGTCAACCTAGTTGAGCAATTACAGGGTTTCGACTCTGCTCAACCCGTACCTACCGTGTGTTGAGCAAAGCCGAAATATAGATCTAACACGCTACCCGCGAATGACCCATGACGAATGACCTTTATTCACCTATCCCCAATTTCGTGCCTAACTAACGAATATTTGGCACAACTCGCCGCCGTCCTCCAGGCGGGGGAAAGAGAGGGCGGGGATTCGTCACGCGAGCAGGTTGCTGCGGAAAAAGACTGGTCGATCGCCCAAAAATTTCCTCAAAAAACTGTTTCATTGCCGCAAAGGAGCGCCGATCCGCCGTCGCATCGTAAGCAGCCCCTTTGGATTTGTCACTTCCGGCTTTGGGCATTGTAAAACTGTGAACGGCTCCCCCATAAGATACGAGTTGCCAGTCCACATTGGCGTTATTCATTTCTTTTTCAAACGCATCAACCTGAGCTGCGGGCACCAAGGGATCGATCGCGCCATGCAGCACCAAGACTTTCCCTTTAATATTTTTCGCGTCTGCTGGATTTGGTGTATCTAAATTGCCGTGGAAGCTAACAACACCTGCTACTGGAGCACCACTCCGAGCTAGTTCCAGTACCACTCCACCGCCAAAGCAGTAGCCGATCGCCGCAATCCGCTTCGCATCTACTTGGGGATTATTTTGCAGCACAGCCAATCCTGCACGGGCACGATCGCGCATCAATTGCCGATTTTCTCGATAAATTCCAGCCTGTGCGCCTGCATCCTTCGGGTTATCAGGACGAATACCCTTGCCATAGATATCTGCGGCAAACGCCACATATCCCATCTGGGCGAGTTGTTCAGCCCGTTTTTTGACGTAATCATCTACCCCCATCCAGGCATGAACCACCATCACCGCCGGTCGTTTTGTTGTGATGGCATCGTCATACGCTAAATACCCCTCTAACACGGTATCGCCCTGCTTGTATTCCACTAATTGTGTTTTCAGTGCTGCAAAAGCCGAAACCGGAGCCAATACCATTGCGATCGGGGCGACCACCAGCGACAAAATCACCTTCATGAATAACGTTCTCGTCCAAACACAACGCTTCCAAGTATAGAGGTTCTACCACCAGCGATCGTTGCCATGTTTGCAGCGGTACATTCCTTCGCGGTATTCAAATAGGCTGACCCAATCCTGGCGATGGAAATACATCCGGCAGTATTCAGGATAAATGTCGCTGATATAAACGCGATCGTCCCTTTTTTCTTGAGCGGCGGGTTTAGAGTCAGAATTTACTGACTGTTGGTCTGAACCGGATTGTGGATTTGCATTGATCGCGGGATTTGAAGTACTAGCGGGCTGCCCTGGGTTGCTGCGCTCTTGGGTTGCGGCAGGAGAATTTTCTTGAGCGCCAGCAGGAACAGAAGATGCCATGACTAAGCTGGCTACAACCAGGAAGAACGCAACAAAGGCGGAACTAGGGAAATGTAAGGAAAGTGGGCGTTTCATACGCGGTGTCAGATCGGAGTTTCGCTTCAAGATAGCTTTGGTCGTATCTTGCACCAGTCTAACTACTTCCCGATTACTCGCCCTGAATTAAAATTCGGGCTAACAACAAAAGTCCACTCAAGCGGACCAGGTAGATTTCTAGCCAACAAGATACCCAGGCAGGTTAGGCAAAGCCTGAGTGCCTATCTGCTGATTTGACTTGGGATAGGCACGGTTAGGAATCTGTACTCATCTTACGATGAGGTCAAGTTATTTATTGGAAGTCTCCTAAGAGCGATCGCGCTACGTCACAATCATGGTGAATCTGGGTTTTAAGCTGCTCTAGAGAGGTGAATTTCTGTTCTTTACGAATAAATGTGTCTAGATGCACTGCCAGAATCTTGTCATATACATCTCCAGTCCAATCAAATAGATGAACTTCTGGAGTAAGTCGCGTTCCGTCTACCGTGGGGCGGTTTCCCAAATTCATCACTCCAGGTAGCAAAGGAGTTTCACAGCGAAGATAGCCATCCAGGCGATCGCAAATTTGCACCCGCACCGCATACACGCCCAAACACGGCAAAAACTTCTCTGCGGGTAACTGAAGATTGGCAGTGGGAAAGCCCAGGGTTCTGCCCACCTGCTGCCCCTGAACTACCTGCCCCACTAAACTGTAAGACCGTCCCAGCAAGGAATTTGCCGTTTGAATGTCGCCTTCTAGCAATGCCTGACGGATTCCAGAACTGCTGATGCGGCGATCGTCCAGGCACTTCAAAGCCGCGATCGTCACATCGACTCCGTAAGTTGCGGCGATCACTTGCAGATCTGCTGCGGTTCCGGTGCGTCCTCGTCCAAAGCAAAAGTCTTGCCCAACTGAGATTTGCTTTGCTTGCAACCCTTGAACCAGAATCGTAGCGACAAATTGTTCTGGAGTCAGACGGGCGAGTTCGCGATCGAAGGGCAATAAAACAAGTTGCTCGACTCCCATGTCTGCCAATTGCGCCACTTTTTCATCCAGGGGAGTCAGTAAACAGCGGGATTGTCCCGAAAAAAACTCTTGCGGATGAGGATTGAACGTCACCACGGTTTTGACAACATCCTCGGCTAAGTGTGCTGATTGCGAAATAGGACAAATTACCTGCCGATGCCCTTGATGCACACCATCAAAGTTTCCTAGCGCAACAGCAGTAGGCGTTAAAACTGAATCCAGCGTCGAGGTTACTCTCACGCTTTACATTTTGACACATTCCGGCTGATTATACGGACTGAAGCGACTCAACTCGATCGACAGTTTCTGGTTGCTCTGCAATGTTTGTCGGCTCTGCCACTTCAACAGATTCAGCGATCGCAGTCGCCTTTTCACTCGCAATGATCGGAATAGATAGTCCTTCCCGCGCCATGATCCCGTTGGGAAAGGCTTGCGCGACCTGGGCACCGATCCCATCCAAAAAATCGTCATCATGCAGCGGATCGTGGTGAAAAATCACTAATGTTTTGGCATTGGCTGCCTGGGCAAGCTTCACTGCCTCTTGCCAGGTTGAGTGTCCCCACCCCACCTTGCTACTGGTTGGGGAATGATATTCCTCATCGGTATAGGTTGCGTCGTAAATCATGACATCGGTGTTTCGTACCAGATGCAACACATTGTCGTCTAAGCGATCGGGATAGTGTTCCGTATCTGTGATGTAGGCGGCAGAATGTCCTTGCCAATTGACTCGATAGCCGATCGCCTGTCCTGGATGGTTCAGCAGCCTATTCTCAACCACGACCTCGCCAATCTGGATCGGCTTGCCAATTTCGACATCTACAAATTTGAGATCAGCCCCCATAATTTGCAGCGGTACGGGAAAGTTGGGATGCCGCATTTGATCGGTGAGGCGTTGCTCGATATTAGACTGGTCTGGAGCGATCGCGCCGTAGATCGAGAAGTGATTGCCCCTGGCAAAGGCAGGCGTGAAAAAGGGAAACCCTTGAATGTGATCCCAGTGGGAATGGGTAAAAAATAGGTGCCCTGCTACGGGCATTTGAGCCAGTAACGATTGCCCTAAAACCCGCAGCCCTGTTCCGCCATCAAAAATGAGGCGATGTCCTGCAACTTGCATTTCAACACAGGGAGTATTGCCGCCATACCGAACCGTAGATGGACCTGGACTTGCAATACTACCGCGTACTCCCCAAAAGTTAACGACAAAGTGCTGCGACAAACTGGACATTATGGGTGTCTCTTGTAGTTTTGATAGCTCCGTTCCCATCAGCAAGATCTTGGTTGAAAAAATCACTTTGATCAGAACGCTTAGGACAAAACCAATTGCTTAAACGCCGATTCTGGTTAGGCTTTCTGACTTGCCCCTGCCATGTAAGACGTGGAAAGGCTAAAAATCATGCTGACAAAAATTTAACATTACCTGTATGGAGTGCCCCTGATGAAAGCTTAGGAACATTTTCCAGGTTTGTTGTGATCTCGATCGCCTAAATAAGTGATCTTAAATATGCAACAGTTCCCAGAACTCACTCCCAAGCCTCACTTCAAAGTAGCTTCAACCTCAACTACTTCATAAGACGGTGTAAACATAGAGACACTTATTACTTAAAGTACCCGTAAAGATTAACATTTGAACCCAGATCAACACACAATTTAGATTCTCTTTACGGTTTGGAATCAAACGTTAACGTTTGGTTTTGTAATGCCGTCAAACCTTTCACTGAGGTGAGGTTATATTGCAAAGGTGTAACAGTAATGTAGTTTTGGCGAATTGCCTGCACGTCTGTCATCGCATATTCGGCAAAGTCGGGGGAATCTTCCACATCTTCCAACAATTCTCCAGCTAACCAATAGTAAGTTTTGCCTCGTGGATCAATCCGTTTTTCAAACACATCCACATAGCGCCGAATGCCTTGCCGGGTAACCGCTACTCCAGCAATTTCAGACTGGCTGACTGCAGGCACGTTGACATTGAGCAGCAACAGTTCCGCTAAAGGGCAAACTTCCAGTTGAGCCACCAGGGTTTGGGCAAAATGGGCGGCGGGGGCAAAATCTCGACTGGTGAAGCTGGTAAGGCTGAAGGCGATCGCGGGGATCCCTTCGACTAAGCCTTCCATCGCGGCAGACACCGTACCGGAATACAACACGTCCGTTCCCAGGTTGGCTCCGTGATTAATTCCTGACAAAACCAGATCAGGCTTTTGGTCTAACAGTGCCCAGAGTGCCAGCTTGACACAATCTGCGGGAGTGCCAGAACACGCCCATGCCCGCACTGAGGGGTGAAACAACGCTTCCACTGGATTAGCGCGAATCGGTTGATGCAGGGTGAGTCCGTGTCCGGTTGCCGATCTCTCCCGATCAGGACACACCACCGTCACTTGATGTCCTGCTGCTGCCAACTGGTTTGCCAGTGTCCGTATCCCGATCGCTTGAATGCCATCGTCGTTACTGATTAAAAGGTTCATGCCCATCCCTTAATTAACTCCACTCAAATCTCTCAGAAGACCACTCCAACCTCGATTACACTGGTAAAGAAAGCAATGCGTTACAATTCGTTTGCTGTTCTTTGTTTGCTCTCGTCGGCAACCCTTTCTGTTCTACTGCGTTTTTAACCCAACTTTGTATGACTGTTCAGCCCACCGAATTGGAAGCCCAACTTGACGCGATTCGTCTAGAGGCTCAGGCTGCCCTGGCAGCAGCAGACTCGCTCGATCAACTGGAGCAATTGCGCGTCAAATATTTAGGCAAAAAAGGTCCAATTCCGCAGGTGTTAGGAGGTATGGGTAAGCTGGATGCCAGCGATCGCCCCCGGATTGGAGCCAGAGCCAACGAGGTCAAGGAAGCAATTCAAACCGAGTTGGAACAGCGGAAAACCACTCTACAAACGTCTGAACTGCAAGCCAAGCTGGAATCTGAGACGTTGGATGTCTCAATGCCAGGAGTTTTTCTACCTCAGGGACGGGTGCATCCCCTCAACAGTATTCTCGATCGAGTCGTCGATATTTTTGTGGGGTTGGGCTACACCGTGGCGGAAGGTCCCGAAATGGAGACCGATTACTACAACTTTGAGGCACTCAATTTCTTGCCTGACCATCCCGCCCGCGATATGCAGGACACCCTATTCCTGCCCGATGGCAATATTCTGCGAACCCATACCTCCTCAGTGCAAATCCGTTACATGGAAGCCAACGAGCCTCCAGTACGAATTGTGATGCCGGGACGCTGCTACCGTCGCGATACGGTGGATGCCACCCACACCGCTGTCTTCCATCAAATCGAGTTTTTGGCGATCGATGAAGGACTCACCTTCACTGACCTTAAAGGCACTCTGCGGATGTTCCTGGAGCAACTATTTGGCGATGTACCGATTCGTCTCCGTCCTAGCTTCTTCCCCTTCACAGAACCCTCAGCCGAGGTGGATTTGCAGTGGAAAGGGCGCTGGCTGGAGATCATGGGTTGCGGCATGGTGGATCCCAATGTGTTGAAATCCGTCGGTTACGACCCAGAGGTTTACACGGGCTTTGCCGGAGGTTTAGGGGTAGAGCGACTGGCGGCTGTCCTTTACCAGATCGACGATATTCGTCGCCTCTACACCAGCGATTTGCGTTTTCTGAGGCAGTTCTAACTGCCTATCGGAAAAACTTGTTTTGAAGATACAAGGGTGGGCAATGCCAACCCTACAAAATGAGTTGCGGATAGGTTCTAAAGCGATCGCCTCTGACTAGAATACCACTGGCAACAATCAAGCAAGGTAGGGTGAACGCCCACAATGCCTCCCAATCAATTTCCACCCTCAAATGGAAACACTAACCTGGATATCTATTTATCCAATTCCCCAAATGCCAGAATACTGCCTCGCCTACGTTCCAGGCTCCACCGTCTTCTTTATCCTCGCCACCGATCAGTTTGACCCAACCAATTGATGTGGGCAGTGCCCACCCTGCTTTTACTATGAGCAACTTAGTTCAAGCACTAAATAGTTCTATGAGGTGGATGGAAAACCATCTGCCTGAGTATGCTAACTCCTTCTTACCAGGGTTAACATTTGATGAGATTTTAGAGCAGGTAGAAATAATAGGCAGTCCACTACCCGACGAGTTGTACGAACTTTATGAATGGAGAAATGGCACAGCTTCAGATGTCCCATCATTCGTTTTTCCAGCATTTGAATTTATACCTTTGGAGAAGGTTATTGAAGTAAATCAGCAAGCCAATGGCGACCCGATGATACGGGACTTGTTTACGTTCAATGATCAACCTCTGAAATGACCCCCAACTTTCGGACAGGGAACTAAGAGTAGTATCCTTGTTCGACAAAGGGAGGCATTTATGACAGAAAAGCGACGTCAACATAGTGCAGAGTTCAAAGCCAAACTGGTCTTGCAGGTGATCAGTGGAGAGAAAAGTGCCAGCGAGTTGTGCCGCACCCACAAGTTAAACGCCAACGTGCTCAA
>JANRIN010000012.1:0-27465 GCA_033764965.1 Leptolyngbyaceae cyanobacterium bins.302
GAAATCACCCAACACTTGTTGCAGAAAGAAGTGCTGGAAGGGGAGCTACTAGGACAATATTTAGCGCAAGCAAAAGTGCCTTCTAAATTAAAAAACTGGTTATACCCAGGAAAGAGTATGTCTTTAGCTGAATAAGATTTATTTGACGGCTGTCCACTGAAACAGTGTCTATCTTCCTTAGTTCTGTATTGGCATGTTGCCCTCTACTGAGACATGAAGTGGAATATCAAGAGCGATAGTTTCACCATGAATCATTCAATAGTACCTATAGAAAAACTCTAGAAAAACTTTTGCTGTAAACCTCCTGCTGATAATAGCTGAAAGCACTGTGTCTCTAGCTTTCCTATCGGCAGGAGGTTTTTGTGTGTACGCCCGGCATGGGCGTGAACTCATGGGGTGAAAGTCCCCTGTAGGAGAACCAACGTCCAAATGATCAAGTTACAGATCCGAGTGACGCTAACTACTAGCTTAAGGCAAGGGCAAACCCGCGAGGAAATGTCTGAAGGAAGCCAGCAGCAAATCTGCGAGCCGACGAACAGAAACATCATAGAAGGCCGAGACTCCTGTGGCGAGTTAGCACAACATAACAAAGCCTCTGGTTCAGGGAGCACGGTAAATGATGCGGTTGTGCAGAGACAGTTCACGTTCTTATCCGGGGAGATCTGTTCAAATGGCGGTCTACCGATCTATGGGAGTCTGACTGAGGTCTACCGGGAAACGGGTAGGAAAGCCACAGAACCCTACGGAAAAGCAGATAGCGCACAGGTGCGGAAACGCCCTGTGTAATTGAGCAGAAGTCAGCCGAGGCCATAGTAGCCAAATGCTCATCGTAATGGATGAGACACGGTGAAGGGCCGAACTTCAG
Source organism: Leptolyngbyaceae cyanobacterium bins.302 (assembly GCA_033764965.1). Classification (GTDB taxonomy): domain Bacteria; phylum Cyanobacteriota; class Cyanobacteriia; order Leptolyngbyales; family Leptolyngbyaceae; genus JSC-12. Next base: position 866 of record JANRIN010000012.1, read on the forward strand.
AGAGCAGGGAGGAGCCGTAAAGCTCGACGTGGCGATGAACCCGGATGGGGGAGCTAAATAGTCGGCGCTTAATTGCGTAACCAGCCCTGGACATTGGTTCTTCGGATCCAAACCGTCTAAACCTCTTTGGGGAAGCGCCCCGTGCGGAGCCGCATGCGGGGTGCTGTGGGAGCTGGAGGGGAAAACCCTCCGGCGACCCGATTAATAAACTTAGCAAATTAGTTATTGCCCTTTGAGCAGTCAATAAAGAATCAAAGCTCAAAAGTGAAAATTTCATCCTCATTTTATATTTACCTGCAATACTGCTCTTCAACTTTTGTTAAGACTTGACTCCATACCTTTGTCGCTGCCCCAGGAAATGCCGATGGTTCTCACTCTGAAACGCTCTAATCTACTGACGAGAGACCGCGTCGCTGGAACGTGTCTTAGTCTGCTGTTGCTAGTGACTTCAGCCGAAGTATTGGCTCATACAGGACATGGAGACGAGTTCCACCAGAATCAGTCAGCTCAGCCAACAGGAGCGATCGAGGTCGATAATGCAACCGCAGAAAGGATTGGATTAAAAATAGAACCTGTCGCTCGTCAAGCTCTAGCCTTTGGAGTGCAGGCAACAGGGCAAATTGAGGCTTCTCCTAGCCGCAGAGTAGAAGTCACCAATCCTGTTGGTGGAACGGTGGTCAAGCTACTGGTGGAGCCAGGCGATACCGTCGAAGCAGGACAACCTCTGGCAGTCATTACAAGCGGCGAACTGGCAGAACTGCGCGTTACAGCATTAGAGAACTCCGCAGAGCGGCAAGGAGATGTCCAGCAGGCCCAAGCCAATTTACGGTTAGCCCAACAGACTTACGAACGACAGCGGCAAATTGCCCAGACTGCCATTAACCAGGCAAGAACAGAACTCCGAGTCGCGCAAGAGCAGTACGATCGCGATAAGGAGCTTACAGAGCAGGGAGCTATCCCCAGGCGAGAATTCTTAGAATCAGAAGCTCATCTGGCATCAGCACGGCAAGCCCTAACTGCCGCAGAAAGCCAGTTAGAAGTGCTGGAAGCTCGAACCGAAGTAGATCGTGCCCAAACTGCTGTTCAAGTGGCTCAATCTCGTGCTCAACTGAGTGCAGGCACCTATAGAACTCGATTGCAGCAGTTAGGTGCATCTGCTAATCCAGACGGCACGATTACCATCAAAGCCCCGATTGCAGGGACGATTGCCGATCGCGAAGTCACATTAGGGCAGTCAGCACAGGATGCAGGGGCAACCCTGATGACGATTGTGGACGATCGCACTGTTCTCGCTACCGCTAATATCTACGAAAAAGATTTGAGCCAGGTTTCTCAAGGTCAACGAGTGCGGGTCACGGTATCGAGCCTTCCCAATCAAGTCTTTGAAGGGCAAATTACCAGCATTGGTTCAGTGGTGGAAGGAGAAAATCGGGTCGTCCCTGTGAGGGCAGAGTTAGACAATGCAGATGGGGCACTGAAGCCAGGGATGTTCGCTGAGTTAGAGGTACTCACCGATCGCACCCCAGAACCCGTTGTTGTAATCCCTCAGTCAGCACTGGTTGAGGCAAACGGTCAGCAACTTGTGTTTGTTCAGAATGGCAACAGCTTCCAACCTGTTGAAATCGTGTTGGGTCGGCAAGCAGGAAATTTAGTCGAAGTCAAAAGTGGATTGTTTGAAGGCGATCGCATCGTCACCCAACGCGCCAATCAACTCTATGCCCAATCTTTACGTGGTGGGGGAGCCTCTGAGGAAGCTGAACCAGAGGTTACGCAAGCCAGCATCGCAGGTGGAGGGTTGCCCTGGTGGATTGTACTTCCAGCAGGGGGATTAGTGCCGATCGCCACTTTTGTAGCCGGAGCTTTTTGGTCAAATCGACGCAACCGGAAACAATTCACATCAGCAATTAGTGCCCTAGAACATCTAGAAGATTCCCATAACGGGCACCATGTGGCACCTGACAACCATTCTGCACTGCTACATTCAGCAGATCCACACCATCGAGATGCTGAGGTCTCTGCACCACCGCACCAGCATCATTAAGTCGCTTTCTAAAACTATTTCACCATCGACTATTTGAGAGGAATCAAACTGTGAAATTCAGCAAATCTCTTGCGATCGCTCTTATTAGCCTGGGATTCATTCTGGGATCTTGTGCCAGCAGCGGAGAGCAAACAGCCACGTCAGAAAGCCCTGCCGCATCCCCGGAAACATCACCTGCTGCTGAATCTTCCACCAGTCCTGCAACAACAGCTCAAGCAGATACTGCTCACAATACAAGTGCCTCAAAGGGCGGACAGGTCGTTGAAGCAGGTCCATATCATCTAGAACTGGTCACTCTGAAAGAATCAAGTGGTGTACATCTCGATTTCTATTTACAGAAAGGAGATACCCACGAAGCAATTCCAGATGCAACTGTAACTGGACAAGTTCAACTTCCTGATGGAACGCAAAAGACAGTTGAGTTTGAATATGACACTGCTGGACAACACTATGTTGCTACCTTGCCTGACACAGCAGCCGGAGAGTACAACGTTGCCATCTTGACAGATATTAAGGGTGAGAAAGTCAACGGGCGTTTCAACTTTAGTCAGTAGTCAAGCTAAAGAGGCGATCGCCAGTTAAACAGGAACGAATGACATGATTGAAGCCGTTGTCCAACAGCAATATGATCACCTTGCCAAAATCTACGATCAACGTTGGCGTAATTACGTTACAAACACTCTCAATTTCTTAAAACAGTGGGCACAAATTCATCCACAAGAAACTGTTCTTGATGTGGCTTGTGGAACAGGAGAGTTTGAGCGGTTGCTGCTACAAGATCACCCCAATCAAAAAGTTGTGGGAATTGATATTTCAACAGAAATGCTAGCCATTGCTAAAAGAAAGCTGCAACCTTATTCTTCCGTGTCATTTCGTCAGAGCGGTGTAACAGCGATTCCCTCTGCCAACGAATCTTTTGATGTTGTCATTTGTGCCAATTCTTTCCACTATTTTGACGCTCCCCTTGATGCACTGGTAGAGATGAAGCGAGTTCTCAAACCAGGGGGCAGATTAATCATTTTAGATTGGTGTAAAGACTTTCTGTTGTGTCGCTTTTGTGATGCTGCCCTAAAAGTGTTTGATCCAGCCCACAAACAGTGTTACACGCAACAAGAGTTTCACAATTTTCTTTCCTCATCCCAACTCAACATTCAAGCTGCAAAGAAACTGCGGTTTGGATTGATTTGGGGGTTGATGGTTGCTACAGCTATTAAACATTAAACTGCTATGCTCAATGCCATTATCAAATGGGCGATCGCACGTCGCTGGCTGGTCATCTTAGGCGCGATGGTGCTGACAGTTTGGATCTTTCGCACCGTGATGCAGATGCCGCTGGATGTGTTTCCCAGTTTTGCACCCCCTCAGGTGGAAGTCCAAACCGAAGCACCGGGTTTGGCACCAGAAGAGGTGGAATCCCTGGTGACACTGCCGATCGAAAGCGCGATTAATGGCACTCCTGGCGTGACTGACGTTCGTTCTGCCTCTGCTGCCGGAATTTCGGTTGTCAAAGTGATTTTTACCTGGAATACCGACATTTACCAGGCACGGCAGCTTGTAACGGAGCGATTGCAGCAAGCGCAGGACAAGATTCCTGAAAACGTTGAAACGCCTCAAATTTCTCCGATCACATCCCCGATTAGCACCGTCATGATGGTCGCCTTTACGGTGGATGAATCAGCACCAGAAGAATCCCGCACTTCTTTAATGGAACTGCGACGAATTGCAGATTGGCAGATTACTAACCGATTATTAGCAGTTCCCGGTGTATCACAGGTGGTTGTCTATGGTGGAGAAGTTCAGCAATATCAGGTGTTGGTTGATCCACAAAAGTTGCAAGCCTTCGATGTGTCATTGCAGGACGTGACAGAAGCCGTTGAAGCAGCAAACGTCAATGCTCCGGGAGGTTTTCTAACCACGCCAGATAAGGAAACCCTGATTCGAGGCATTGGACGGTTAGAAACCATTGATGACTTGAAGCAATCTGTCATCACAGCCCGTAATGGGACACCGATTCGCTTGTCGGATGTCGCAACCGTACAAATTGGGGCGGCTCTTCAACGAGGCGATAGCAGCCTGAATGGAGAACCTGCTGTTGTGGTCATGGTGAACAAACAGCCCCTTGCTGACACTCCCACCGTCGCTCAGGGAATTGAGTCTGCCATGCAGGAGATTCAAGCGGGATTACCAGAAGATATCAAAGTTGATATCACCTTCAGCCAGGACAAATACATTGATGCGTCCATTGAAAATGTCCGAGCCGCGTTAATTGAAGGCAGCATCATTGTTGCGCTGATTCTCATTCCCTTCTTGATGAACTGGCGCAACTTGTTAGTGTGCCTGGTGGCACTTCCCCTGTCTTTGTTGATTGGAGTGTTAGCCCTCAACTGGTTAGGACAGGGACTCAACACAATGACTCTGGGCGGACTCGCCGTTGCGATCGGGTCTGCTGTGGATGATGCGATCGTCGATGCAGAAAACGTCTATAGGGCTTTGCGAGAAAATAAGCATTCTGCCCATCCCCGTCCTGTGCTGGAGGTTGTGCTGGAGGGATGTCAGGAAGTCCGTGATTCAGTGTTTGGAGCCACAATTATTACCGTCGTGGTCTTCTCACCTGTGTTTGCATTGGGTGGGGTAGAAGGCAGTATTTTCATCCCAATGGGGTTGGGTTACATGGTGGCAGTATTGGCATCAAGTGTCACTGCTTTGACGGTCACACCTGCTCTATGTGCGATTCTGCTGCCTCACGGACGCTTACCCGAAATTGAACCCTGGGTTGCCCGTTTCTTCAAGGGTCTTTATCAGCCCATTTTGGATTTTTCGCTGCGTCGCTCCCGTTTGATTCTGGCGATCGCCGCTTCTACCCTCGTTGCGGCCCTGATCATCGTACCGTCACTAGGACGGGAGTTTTTGCCAGAGTTTCAGGAGGAGAATCTGGTCAACACATTAATGCTCTATCCTGGCTCATCCTTAGAAGCAACCAATAGTGCCGGGTTCGCGGTTCAAGATGCTCTCAAAGCCGATCCTCGCTTTCGCTATGTGCAGTTGCGGTCTGGTCGCGCCCCTGGCGACAGTGATGCGGCTGCAGTCAATACAGCCCACCTGGATGTCGATTTAAGCGAAGAAGGGCTAAAAGACCGCGAGGGCAGTATTGAGAAACTGCGAGAAGAGTTTGCTAAATTGCCGGGAGTGGCTCCCAATATCGGCGGCTTCATCTCTCACCGCATGGATGAAGTGCTGTCGGGCGTGCGGAGCGCGATCGCCGTTAAAATCTTTGGTTCTGACTTGCAGCAACTTCATACCTTGGGGCAAGAGGTAGAGCAGATCATGCAGACCGTTGAGGGAGTGGTGGATCTGCAATTGGAACCCCAGATCCCCATCGAGCAAATTCAAATTCAGTTCGACCGAGCGGCGGCAGGTCGTTATGGATTAACCGTGGGTGAACTGTCTAACACGATTGAAACAGCTCTCAATGGTAGAGTTGTCTCTCAGGTTTTGGAGCAGCAACAAACCTTTGACCTAGTGGTGTGGTTAGAACCAGAAGCGAGAAATAATCTCGATACGATCAGCAATTTACTCATCGATACTCCTACGGGTCAGAAGATCCCTTTGGCACAGGTTGCTCAAATTCGTACAGGCACAGGACCGAATACCATCAATCGGGAAAATGTCTCTCGCCTAATCGTGGTTGCCGCCAATGTGAATGGGCGAGATGTGCGATCGGTCGTTAATGAAATCCGATCGAAAGTGGCAGAGCAAGTTCAGTTTCCGGCAGGATACTTCCCCCAATACGGGGGGCAATTTGAGGCAGAACAACGCGCAACGCAAAATATTTTGGTGTTTAGCGCGATCGCCTTCGTGGTCATTACTGTGATCATGTATCTTTCGGTGAAATCCGTTGCCTCCACTGCCATGATCATGATTAACCTACCTTTGGCATTAGTGGGTGGAGTTTTTTCCGTTGCCTTAACAGGTGGAGTAATTTCGGTTGCTTCGCTAGTCGGGTTTGTCACGTTGTTTGGAGTGGCAACGCGAAATGGCTTGTTGTTAGTTGATAACTACAACACCAAATTTGCTCAGGGAATGCCCCTACGACAAGCGTTGGTTAAAGGCTCAATGGAGCGACTCAACGCGATTCTCATGACCGCCTTTACTTCAGCATTAGGATTACTGCCCCTCGTCATTTCAGGAGGTCCCGGAAAAGAAATTTTACAACCCCTCTCGATCGTGGTTCTGGGTGGTCTGTTCACCTCCACTGCCTTAACGCTGATGGTGCTACCCGCCCTCTATGCCCGATTCGGTAAAATGTTGATGCCTAAGTCCAACCAATCACAGTCTGTTCAACCCGCTTCTTCAGAAGAAATAACATCCCCTGCGCATTCTATTAGTTGAAGACGAACCTGATTTAGGTGCCCTTCAGTGCACTGTGGGACAATACCATTAAGAACGCTCAGATCTTTACACTTTCTGCTTTATCTTCCAAAACTTCATTTTTAACACTTCTTATGAGTAAGCAAGAGCATGAAAAGCTGATTAGTTCAGCTCCCTTCCCTCTTGGTGAGGGAGTCAATGGTCGTCTTCTAAGAACAAGAAGCGGGAGAATAGAATTAGCTGTAGTCATTAAGGATGATACCTCCGCTGATGAATTAAGGAACGCTTGGCGTGCAATAAGCAGAGCACGAAAAAGCTTGCGTGAATTCCAAGGTTCAGATATGCAAGAACGGGAAAAGTCGTTTATGTATGGTTATGCAGACATGAAAGCTAAAGGTTGGAGTTACAACTCCATAGCTATGGATGTTAACTTTGACTGTTTGGTGAATCTATGCTGTGCCTTAGATGGTTCGGTAAGAGACAAAGGTGCAGAAATAGACATCACAGCTTTTTCGGCAGCAGCATCCTTGCTTGAATGTATGCGGATGAAGAAAGAAGATATTCTAGGGTGGTTGATTCCATCGCTGCAAGAAATTCAGGAAGGTCGTGCTCCTTGGTCTCTTAGTAGTGGACCCATAGATGGTTTAAGAGTAAAGGATGCCTTACGTCAATGGGAGAAGGAACAAAAAACAGGCAAAGTTATAGTGAGAGTACCTCCCGTAACTCAGCTAATGGATATAGAAGTATTGACGAAAGAGGATAAAAGTAAAATAGGACGACAAAAAGCAGTAGAGTTACTCAATCAAACTCATCCAGAATCTTGGTCAAAGTATCAGGACTTAGTGAGGAAAACATTTTTAGGGCATGGATATAGCGGAATTATCTGCCAGGAAAAGGAAATATAAGGTATGGAAAATTTCAGCCGATTTTTTCCATACCCAAGATGGGCATTAGCTTTCTATTATCTGAATAAGTCTACAGATTCTAGATATACCAATGGAAAGCATAATTATTGTTTTGGCGTTTATTACCACAACTCTTCAATTGATTGAAGTAATTGCCAAACTCTACCTGGAATTTAGAAAGCCTAAAGATACAGATTTAAATTCACAGTCCGAAGTATATCAAGCTTGCCCAACCTCAAATACCGATCAAGAAATTCAGAAAGTACTGATCGAAGAGAAAGAAACAATTTCATCCTAATTTGCTTGTTGAGTGTTGCCTCTGAAATAGGAGTCCATAGATTCTCTCAACTTAATTAGAAATATTGTCATGAGAATACTCCTGGTTGAAGACGAACCCGATTTAGGTGCAGCGTTGGAGCGATCGCTCAAGCGCGAAAAATATGTCGTGGATTGGGTGAAGGACGGCACAGAAGCATGGCAATTCCTCGAAAACGGCTGGAACCAGTACACCGTTGCCATCTTTGACTGGTTGCTACCAGGGCTATCTGGGATCGAACTCTGCCAACGCCTCCGGACAGATCAAAGTCCCCTTCCAGTCCTCATGCTGACTGCCCGCGATCGCATGGAAGATCGAGTCATGGGTTTAGATGCCGGAGCCGATGATTATCTGATCAAACCCTTCGGTATGGCAGAACTGTTGGCACGACTGCGAGCACTGCAACGGCGATCGCTGCAAATTCAACCACCCCAACTCCAAGTTGGTAACCTCCTCCTTGATTACGGCACCTCAACGGTTTCAATTACAACCTTCAATGGGGAACTCCAAAATATTCCCCTCACCACCAAAGAATTTCAACTGCTGGAATACTTTATGCAGCACCCCAACCAAATTCTTTCGCGCGATCAAATTATCGGACGCATTTGGCGGACAGAAGCAGACTTCAACAGTAATGTAGTTGCGGCTCAAATGCGCCTACTGCGGCGAAAATTAACCGAACATGGTTATGATCACCTCATTGAAACCGTTTACGGCATGGGCTATAAGCTCAACACCTATGAAACATAGCCGAGTCTTCCATACCACTCGACTGCGGTTAGCAGGGCTGTATGCCGGAACGATGGGTTTTATTCTCACCCTCTGTGCCGTAGGTTTCTATGAAGCGATGGCACATAGTCATGTTTCTGAGTTAAACCACCGGATTGAGTCAGTTGCTGGCACCCTCCATGATGGGTTAGAAGCCTCATTGCAACAACCGGGCAAGCTAGAGCCAATCGTGCAAAAGTTTGTTCCATCTCTCTGTATTGCTGGAACGACTTGTACCTACAAATCTACAGCGGCTCACTATTTAGGAGTGTTTCAAGAACATGGTTATTACATTCGCTTTGTCACGCTATCTGGGCAATTGTTAGCCAGCGCAGGCGAGATCACAACTGACTTGCCTGTGCAGGTCGGGACAGAACCCTGGCAAACACTAGAAGCAACTGATGGTACTCGTTATCAGCAATTATCCCTGCTGCTGAAAACGACTAACCAGGATGCTTGGGGATATATGCAGGTCGGGCGATCGCTCTCTGACATTGATGAACACATGGTTTGGGTCAAGTTGATTCTGCTAATTGGCTTGCCCACTGCCCTGCTGCTCGTGGTGATTACCAGTTGGTGGTTGGCTGGACAAGCCATGAAACCTGTATATAGTTCTTACCGACAGATGCAGCAGTTTACCGCCGATGCTGCTCACGAACTTCGTACCCCCTTAGCCGCAATCCAGGCTAACTTAGAATCAACCCTTACCCCAGAGGCAACCGATGCCGATGCTTGGGACACGCTGCGTACTGTCGAACGCCAAAACAACCGCTTATCAGGGCTTGTTCATGATTTGCTACTGCTCTCCAGAATGGATTTACAGGGATTTTCTGCGAAACAGGAGTCCTGTAGTCTCAATGATTTAGTGAATGATTTAGTGGAAGAGTTTTCAGCACTTGCGCTTGCTTCAAAGATCTCACTCACCGCAAACATTCAGACAAACATACCCATTACGGTATTCGGTAGTGAGGAGCAACTCTATCGCCTCGTTGCAAATCTCATCACAAATGCCATTCAATACACTTCCAGTGACGGCAAGGTCATTGTTCATCTCAAGCGAGACGATCATCATGCGCTGATCCAGGTTGAAGATACGGGAATTGGAATTCCACCGAAAGAACAAGCGCGGATCTTCGATCGCTTTTATCGAGTCAATAGCGATCGCTCCCGTCATACTGGAGGAGCAGGATTGGGGCTAGCCATTGCACAGGCGATCGTTCAAGCTCACCAAGGGAACATTCAAGTAAAAAGTGAATTAGGGAAAGGCAGTATTTTTGCTGTTCAGCTTCCTTTGAGAAGGGATAAATAATTCTAAGAACTTTAGAATTGAGCAACCCAACTTAATTACTCTAGTGGAAAGAAGTGATTAACTTTTCTATTCAAACAACTCTCGATAAGTGTGAGCAAACCTAGAGCGATCGCTCCCGCTAGCAGGTCTTGCATAGGTCGCCTGATTCCGAATTGCCTGCATCTGTTCTGACTCCCGCTCCATCGCTGGGGTAAACTGCTGCCGCTGCTCCAACAAATCTTCCAGTTCAATCTGCCCCGGTTTGCCCTTGTAAAATGCCTCCTCTGCACATCGTCGCACCGCATTTCCAATCTCAGCAGGGGTACAGATTCGGTACTCCGTCAATAGTCTACGCCACCGGTTGTCGGTCCAGGGAGATTGACCATTCCCTTGAAATGCTGCAAAATACTTTGCCAGATGTAGATTGAACACTTCATATCTGGCTCCCTCATGGGGTAAATCCACGAAGAAGATGTCCTCGAACCGCCGTACCAATTCAGGTGGTAGCAGACCTAAACGGTTGACGGTCGCGATCGTGTAGATCGGTTCCTGGTGTTCCTGCATCCAGGTCAGTAGAACCGCTGAAAGACGACGGGCTATCCCACCATCAGCATTTGAATCCCAGCCTGCAAAGCCCTTATCAAAATCGTCCCAGTAAAGCACACAAGGAGCCAGGGACGTGACTACAGCAATAAACTCCTTCAAAGCGCGATCGGGATTAGCACTACTCAAAAGAACTCCCCAATTAGCAGCTAGCAGTGGTAATCCCATCTTTTTAGCTGCTAATTTGGCAGAGAGGCTCTTGCCTGTACCGGGTGGTCCCCATAGCACCATGCCCGTAGGCAAGCTTAGCCCATACTGTTGAGCTTCGGGTCGCAGCAGAGAAGCGATCGCCTCCAACCGTCGCTCTAGTAAATCTAATCCGGCAGCAGTGGGTACATCGGGTTCTGCAATGTACTCCAATCCCCGCCCCCGCAGTTTGTCAGTTTTGTGTTCTAGAATCAGTTGCACTAACTGCTCAGGGTTATCTACAAATGCCAACAGTCTGCCCAGTACCATTTCAATCTCACCGACTGGCAATCCCTGACAAGCTGTGACCAGTTTTTGTTTGGCGTCTGGATCATCCTTACCCAGCCAGGGATGCTGGTTACAGAACTGGGTAGCGATCGCCTGTACCTGCTGAAGATCGGGCAGTGCATGAGACAGTACTGGAATAAATGGTTGCAGTTCTAGAGGCAATTGAACGTAAGTTTCTAACAAAACCCAGTAATGAGGCACTGAGTTCCATAGCGCCTGATGGTAAGCATTTAGAAGTTGGTAGCAACGTTGCTGACTCATCTCTGCAACTGTGCTATTCAAAACTCCTTCGAGAAGGTAAATACCAGGTTTTGACTGCTCTAACAAGAATTGGAGAATGTCTTGCTCGATGGTTTGCGTTGTAGATTGCAGAATCATTTGTCCTTGAGGTGCCATCAACTGCTGAAGTGTTGAGAAACCAGGGTTCCAGACATACACTGGGAGCGATCGCACTTCACCCCATTGATAAAACTGGTTCAACACCGTCATCCGATCCGGGGTCTGATACTCCAACGCCACAATTGGAGCGTTCTGCTCAATCAGTTTTATCCAATCCTGGAACTGTCGCATGATCTTAAACTATAAGGGTTCCCACTGGTTCTAACGAAACAAAAACACTCCTTGCCTCGGTCAACTGGACACTTTTACCCAACACTGTGATGGAGTGTTGGAGGGAAATGCCGCTAATGCGGCGAGGGGGTGAAATCCTCAAATTTGGGAGTTTATTAAGATGGCAACAACCACAAAACCTCGCACCCCTAATGGCACTCGCAATGGTGCCACCTCTAAAGCAGCTAAGCCCAACGGTGCTACCTCAGCCACCAAAGCCAAAGCGCCGACCGTTGAAGGACCACCAGAAAGTCATGCAGCGGCACTGCTGAAAGAACTGCGGAATTTGGTGTTCAAAGAATATGGTGTAAAGCTGCAACTCCGAGATGCTCGCGTCTCTACCAAGATCGGGCACGCCACTCGCGAAAAACTTGGACTCGACATTGCCGCTCAAGTGAAAAAGAAGGGTGGTAACAAAAAGTTCGATTGGCAGCGATGGAATACAAAGGTGTTCCCACGATTATTTGGGCAACCAGATGCTCTAAAGTATCCGCCTGAAGTCGTGGCGGTCGTTATGAGCTTGCTGTATGACACCATTCGTACTGACCCGGAGCAAGCCGTTGCAGATCTGGTGGAATTTAACCGGGCATCATTGGAACGTCGCAACTCGTTCCAAACAGAGCAGGATGACGAACTGGATGATTTGGATGACGAGCTTGACGATGAGCTTGATGATGACCTTAGTGATGAACTGGATGACGAAACCAGCGACGAATTGGATGATGACCTAGATGAAGAGTTAGACGAGGATCTGGAGGAGGAGGACGAATAGTACCCATTCAGCCTTCTTGCTCACTGCCTCATTGCTTACTCTGCATTAGTTGAACTGATGCAGAGTTCTTTTTTTCCCACCCACCTCCCTGACCCGTTGAAGTGGAGGATAGCAACAACTATAGAGGAAGTGAATCTCAAATTGAATGAGGAAGGCATCTGTCGATGCGATCGCGGTGAGAAATCCAACTCATCAATAAAGGAGCAATTCTCATGGTTACTGCAACTGCAACACGCAAATCTGCAAAAGCTACTGCACGCAAGGCACCGAAGCACACTCCCGCTTTGCAACGGGTGATTCCCTATCAGGAGAAGGTTCGACTGATGGTGATTGAAGTGCTACGGGAGGAGTCTGGACGGGAACTGGCAGCATCCGCGCGTTTCAACGGACAAGAGTTCGATTGGGAACAGCACAATGCTCAGTTTCGCCATGACTATGCCGAAACCTCACTCCGCGATCTGCTGACCTATGCTCGCAAGCTCTACGGATTGCAAAATCTGGATGAAGTGCGCGATCGCCGTGCAGCTCACAAAGCAACTCGCACGGGGCGCTTGAATGCGCTGAACGGCTTGAGCACAACGGATGACCTGGATACGGATGAGGAGTTTGAAGTTGACCTGGAAGAAGACATCAATCTGGATGACTAATTCCTGGACAGCTTCCGCAGCTTAACATCAAACCCCGACTCATCGTCGGGGTTTTCTATTGCCACCCGCCCACCCGTAATTGTCCAACAGATGTTGGACAATTGTGGAAACCCGTATCAGGAAAGGCTTTGTAAGCTGCTATAGTGAAAGCTGGCTTAATGCAAATGTATCGTCAATATGGGTAGCAACCTATCATCCAGCGATTATGACAGTTTTTTGCGAGAGTTAAAAGAGCAGATTCGCCTTGCTCAGATGAAGGCAGCTTCAGCGGTCAATCGAGAATTGGTTGTTCTGTACTGGCAAATCGGTAAGGCAATCTTGGCACGTCAACAGCAGCAGGGTTGGGGAGCGAAAGTTATTGATAAATTAGCAAAAGATCTCAAGAAAGAGTTTCCTGATATGACAGGATTCTCTCGTTCTAACTTAATGTATATGCGTGCTCTTGCTGAAGCGTATTCGGATGAAAAAATTGTTCAACAAATGGTTGGACAAATTCCTTGGGGACACAATGTTCGGATTTTAGAGTACATCAAGGATATTGAAGAACGTCTTTGGTACATTCAACAAACGATTGAACATGGTTGGAGCCGAAATGTTCTAGTTCATCAAATGGAAAGTGGGTTATACAATCGCTTAGGTGGGGCAATTACTAATTTTGAACAAGTCTTACCTCAACCCCAGTCTGACTTGGCTCATCAGCTCCTCAAAGACCCCTATAATTTTTCATTTCTTAGCCTCAGTCGTGATGTTCAAGAACGCGAATTAGAAAAAGCTTTAGTTGATCATATCCGCGATTTCTTATTGGAGCTGGGTGTTGGTTTCTCATTCTTAGGTAGTCAATACCCTCTTGAAGTTAGTAATAAAGAATATCGATTGGACTTGTTGTTTTATCATGTTCGATTGCACTGTTATGTAGTAATTGATCTCAAGATGGGAGAATTTGAGCCGGAATTTTCTGGGAAAATGGCTTTCTATGTAATGGCTGTAGATAACTTATTAAAGACTGAAATAGATAATCCAACGATTGGAATTATTCTTTGCAAAACAAAAGACAAAACAACGGTTGAGTATGCTTTACAACCTATGCAAAAACCAATTGGTGTTGCAACCTATCGACTGAAGGATAAACTTCCGGAGCCATTGCAAAGCAACTTACCCAGCATTGAGCAACTTGAAATAGAACTAAATACGCTTGCAGTGAAAGCAATTGAAACCTCTACAGAAACAGACGAGTGAGCCGTTTTAAGGTGAAATAGTTTTTCAGAAATACTTTTGTAAGTGGCAAAATTCTTGATTTCAATTAGCAGGCGCAGGTTCGCAGCTAACACCGCTAAAAGTTGGAACACTCGGATTTGAGAGCTTTCCCGTAACCAGTTCATGTACTTGTTGATTTGAGAGTTGAGTAGGTTTTACCTCGACTGTGGTTTCACCACCCCGGTTAACTTGGATGATTGTGTCTGCCCAGTAAAACTGCTCCTGTGATGGTTGAGAATATGCTGGATAGCAGCCTTTAGAAGAAATTGCTACCTTGTGCTGCACAGCCGACACAGATGGCAGAGCAACCCCTGTCTGAACCAGTTTTGCCTCGCCAACTGAACCCCAAAGTTGAAGCTGAGTCGTGATACAACGTTTTCCATCTTCAAGTGGCGCGATAATGTTACCGCATACCTTGACATCCACGTTGTATAGCGGTGGATATTCTGGAATTGGAGCATTCTGCGCTTGAGTAGCTTCGTTGCCGCCCCCTGTTACTGTGCGAGGAGAACAACCAACGATAAGCAGACCTACCAATGTCCCGACTGTCCAGTATTCAGTAGCTTTACAAGATCCCATCGGTCAATCCCCCTCAAAGTTTGGATAAGCGCTCAGTTTCCTTGAATAGGCGCAAACTCGCGTTGGTCGGGAGGCTGAACCCATAACGTGCAGAATCCAGCAGTGGCTTTTCGACCAGGTAGCATCTCCAGGGTGACACCCAATCGCTTAACTTCGTTGGTACAAGCAAGCTGACCATTGCGATCGCGACTCAATAGGTCTTGATTCCAGCTCATTAAATTGCGGGAAAATTGCCCCTCGGCGCTGGTTGCCCAATCTAAGGCTTTGGCTTGTTCCAGCGTCAGTTGTCGCGGTCCGGTGGGATCGAGTGGACGACTAGCTTGATACCAGGAGATCCCAGCCACACCTAGAAGTCCTCCCAGTCCGGCTGTAATTAGGAGCAATACCCCCGCTGCGATCAATGAGGGAACCGAGTGAATTGCCCGCTCAAACTCGGTACGGCGAATCAAAGCAGAAACCGTTTGGGCGATCGCCTTTTGATGTCCCTTGACTGCTACCTTCTCATAGGTTTGGAGCCGGTCATACAACTGTGTCTGCCACTGATCAAACATCGTCTCCATCTCTTTGGGACTGTCTTCTAGCAGCACTTCTAGTCTGCCAGTCGCGACCAGCATCAAGAAGGCTGGATCATCCGGGTCAATTCCCGTTTGCACTACAATTTCCCATACCCTGGCTTTAAAGGAATCATCCTTACCGCGAATTGCCAGATCGAGCAGGGTCGGATAAGGAATCCGATTTAGTCCTTTGCCTCTGGCAGCCATCGATTCTAAAAATTGGTCATCTAGATCCAGGGGTTCTTCTACTGGTCGAGAATGGGTCATGAGCTTTCACCTCCCTTAGCTAGAACGTTTGCTATTGCGAGATTTAGAGCTACTTGTTGCTGGTTCAACTGCTTTAGTATCACCTTCTCCAGCTTCCGCTGATGTACCATTGGCATCGATCGCAGTTGCCGTTGAAGGACTAACTTCTGATGGTGAAAGCCTCCAGATATTTGCCTGGTCGATCGCCTGATAAGCACTCTTTAGGAAAGTATGGAGTCGCTGCTTACCCAAAACACCTAACTCACTACTCTCCCTGCCTTCTGAAAAAGGAATTCGCTTGGCATCCAGGTGATCTCGCTCTCTGTAGCTGAATTTGGGAAAGTCAAGCACTGGAACTTTTTGCTTTGCCAGAAGTTGTTGGAGTTCCTCTCTACTGTCCAGATGAGACCAATCATCACACAGTCCCCAGTTACGAACAAAGACGTGTTGCACTTTGCCATCAAACCGCTTTAGAGACTGGATGAAAAGCTGCACACTGTCATAGCCACCAGTGCAGATAAACCACTTGCAGATACTGACTCCATGCTGTGCTCCCATCTCCAGCACCCCATTGCGCTCAATCCAATCGGTGACCGCTGAAAAGACCTGAGCAGGAAGATTCACAATGACTGGAGTTTTGATCGCCAAGTCAAAGATGCGATCGGCATCGTAAGCTTTGCGTTCGGCTTCACTAAAGATAGCGCGTTCACATCTTTCAGGATAGACTTCACCGACATCAGGATTGCTGCGATCGGCTTCTACCAATACATGGGGCAACTGACGATCAATACAATATTGCACCATCACACGAGCAAACAGAGATTTGCCGACACCACCTTTTTCGCCATCAATAAAATGAATTGTTGCCATTGTGCTCTCCTATTGCCACATGCTTCGAGTTGCTCGTTCAACGGGTTTGATGTTGCCATTTTGACGATCGCCAGTTTTGGGTGCGATCGTGGAAGATTCCGCAGATGGAATCGGCAGCTGCAAACATTCCCGGATGTAATCTGCTTGACGCTCTAAAGCACGGCAGCAGTTCAATCCAAGTTGCCGTAACTCTTCTTGGCTCAATAGCCCCTCCGATTGACAAGCTGCTACTATCCAAAAAGCTCTAACGGACTCCAACACCAATTCTTTGCCTTGCTTGACTCCATCCCCCTTTTTCAGAAATGCCATCAATGCGCCGTCTTGTGTGTCAGTGTAGGGTGAATAGCGAAAGCTAAAATCTTCGCGTTTGCGAGAGGTTTGTGGAACGTCGTTCATGCCACCTCCGCTAACTGTTCAACAAAATCGCAGTACATTCCGAAAGCGTCTACCAGGCGAAAGGATAAAGCTTCAGCATCTGGACGGTTCGAGCGATAATCTAGCCCTAATAACTCCTGTAATCGTCGTTGTAGATCGGTGCCCCAATAAGTTGGAGTTCGACTGAAATAGCCTTCTAATTCATCGTGGAGATAGAGAGCAGCTCCGCCAGAAACAATCACCTCTGTGACATTTGGTAGCACTGTATCTAACCAATCCTGCAATCGTGACCAGTATTCCTCTCTAGCAGTCAGAATGGCAGTGATAATTTGCTCGCGTTCTAGTTTTTGTTCAGTGGGCGATCGCGTTTTCACCAACGGTTGAACTTGTGCATTATCAGGAACAAGTTGATTGCTAATGTTATAGATTGCACTGGTTAGTGAATCTGCACTTTGACCAGAAGTACGCTGTAAAACCTTATCTACTAGCTGATGAAAGCCTAGATTAGTGGTATTACCGCTCGCCAATTTACCTCGTTCAAATAGCAACAAACTAGTATTTCGGTGCCCAAACATTAACACAGCCAGCGTTTGTTGCTGGAACCACTCCGCCCCATTTTGCATCACTCGTCCCATTGCCAAGCCACCCCCCTCCGGGCGACACTCAAAGGCTTCTAGTTTGACCTGGAGACGTTCACCCCGAAAGCTGTAGTTCTTAAGATGTTGCTTCAGTAGTTGTTGAAGGCGTTGAGCATTTTGATATTCGCTGTAAGGCAGCAAGGCAGAGATGGCAACAGAAAATTTTCGGGGTAGATTTGTTTGTTGAGCGATCGCTCCTACGGCTGCCAGCACCTTATATAACGCTCGCTCGTATTTCACCTCATTCATTCGCACGGCTGCTAGAAACTGACGTGCCAAATAGCCAACCACCTGGCACTGCTCACTTGTCCCACATTGCAACCAAACATCATCTTCAGGTCGGGTGATACCAAGATTTCCTCTGGTTTTCAGGTGAGCATCAATAGAACTCATGCTGAGTTCAATCACTTCAGGTTCCATGAGCAGCAATCGAGGTTTCCCATCCGACAAGCAGTAGATCACTTTGCTGAGCGAAGAACCTGGATCAAAAGTCAACGTAAGGTCAGACATCGTAGATTGATCAGTAAGTTGACGCTCCCTCAACTTAGCGAGCGCTCAGTGAATACTCATCATCCACATGGATAAAAAGGAAATACTTGAATTTCTTCCCGCACAGAAGTTCACGCATTGCCACAATTTTCCTCAGCGTTCCACCTCTATCCTCATTTACACACAGTGTTGAAGTGCTGGATTTTCAATAGCTCAAGCTTATTGACATTCAATTCCCTCAAATTTTCACAAATTTCTTACAGCCCTCCACCATTGATCCACTTTTTTTCAACAGGCTATGTCACTCGCTCAGATTTCAGGATGCAGAGCAAGCCATGTTGTAATGTATATTCATCTCGCCACCAGAAATAGTTGCTCGTTTTGCAAATATAGAAAGCTATTCAGGAAACAGCAACTAGAGAGATAGCCACCTGATAGATAACAGATGACTACATGAATGGCAAAGCTAGAGAAGAATATTTGCCATCATCCTGGCTAGCTAGAATGTCATCTCAGAAACGTCCTATCAAGTTTCATATCTCACTCAGTTCTGAAGAGAAAGAACTGGTGCGCCGCATGGCAGCGGAAAACAACCTGACAATGGCAGAATTATTTCGTGCTAAGACATTAAAAAATCAACTTCCCCGACGTGTAACTCAGATTACAGGTCTAACCTACTGGGAATTAACTCGAATCAGTGACAGTCTGAGCCAGATTGCAAAAGCAATACTTGCTAACGCCACTACTCCATTTGGAGAAACCCCAATTGTCGTTGATCAGGAGTTGCTAAACCAAACCAGAACCCTCCTCAGTCAAGTGCGGCGAGAATTGGTTGACCTGGACTTTTTAACAGAGATTGAAGAAGAACCGTGATTGGCAAACAAACTAAAGGTCGAAGCTTCAGCAAACTGCTCAACTATCTGTTTGGCAAAGATGGAGCTAGCTTAATTGGCAGCAACATGGAGGGACTTACCCCACGTGAATTGGCAGCCGAGTTCCGGTTCTCGCAGCAGCTCAACCCCAGAGTAAACCGTGTTGTTTACCATGCCTCTCTGAGTCTTCCCCACACTGAGCATTTGGAGAATGAAATCTGGCATGAGATTGCCAAAAAATATCTTCAAGCAATGGACTTTGGCATGAATCAGTACGCAGTAGTGCGACACAGCGATCGCGACCATGATCATGCTCATATTGTTGCCAGTCGGGTTCGTCTGGATGGCACAACAGTTTCAGATAGTTGGGATTACCCTCGGAGTGAAGCAGCTATTCGCCAGTTGGAACAAGCGTATGGATTGCGATCGCTCCACTCTAGCCAGGAAAAAGACAGCCGCAGCCCAACAACTGGAGAACAACGGTTATTGGCTCGAACTGGTGAGGAAAGTGTGCGAGTACAGCTTCAGCGATCGCTTGATCAAGCCACACAATTTTCTCTAACTATGCCTCAGTTGATTGACCAATTGCAGCAGAAGGGAATCAGTGTTCGAGTCAGCGATCATCAGACTGACCAGATAAAAGGAATTAGTTATGAATTAAAGGGTGTTGCCTTCAGTGGCACTCGTTTAGGAAAAGCCTACACCTTTAAAGGTTTGCAGAAATACCGAGGAGTGGATTATAACTCACACCGAGATAATCAATTAATCAAAAAGCTGATAGAGCAACCTGTCAACTCATCAACCAAAATTGACATTGGAATAAACTCATTTACACAGATACCAAATATAGAAAATGGTCGAAAAGATAAAGATGTAGAGAAAAATAACCAAGAATCAAAATTGCTAAAACATCGCCAACAAGAATTAGAACTTTGATAGTCAAGGTAGCTAACGCCACTCAAGAAGTAATAACGTTAGTGGCTTAACTGCAATGAATGTCAATTTACGACAAATGACGATTCAATTTCTTAGGCACATTGGTTTTATACCGGGTGCTAAAATTTGGCTGCGGATCTCCTGGGATCTACCCGTGGAATTCATTCCTACCAACTGGAACTGCTACTGGAAAAATGAACAACTAATTTACAGCCATTACATCTTTTGCGGCAAGATCACTTCCCAGGGTTTTACTCTCTACTGTTGCACTCAGGGTGGGCGCGATCGCCAGGGTAATACCTGCTGGCAACTGACTCCCAAACACTATGCAGATGGATGGGCACTTGCATTCAAATTCTCCTATTTGGGTGCAACCGTTAGCTTCTATCCCAACCAACCTAATAAAGGCATCAGCAACAACCATGTCAGGCAATGTCAGTGCCTTTTCTACGAAATCGATGATTTACCTCTGACTGATCAACATGCTGCACTAGAACGATTTAAGCATATGACTGGGTTAGAACCCGCAGCAGTTGTCTATACCGGGGGAAAGTCCCTTCATATATATTTCAGATGCAGTGTTGGGCTATCTCCAGAGAACTGGATCTTGCTGAATCGGAAACTTGCGATCGCTCAAAATGCTGACCCAGCAATTTGCAATCTAGCACGCTCTATGCGGCTTCCAGGCATGGTTCGCAGGGAAGTAGGAAGTGGGGAGTTGAGTGACGCTAAAGCAATTACTTTGGAGGATTACTCCATGTTCCAGTACAGTTTCAGAAAGCTGAGCGTTGCTTTGGATGCCACCGGGCTGTTTCCTTATGGACTATCGGATCAACAATGGCGGAAGTGGGTGCAACTTGTTCATCTGGCGAAAATGAACAGTTCAATTGACCCACACTCCGCACTGACTCAACCGCCTGCTCCAAGATCCCGCTCAACTGTGCTGAAGCATCGGAAACTTGGAACAAGCCCTGCAACAAGAGATAATCACTTCTCTCTCAAACATCACCGCGCTAGCGGGACATCAATTCCACTAACCATCTGCCTGACAAAAAGCGATCGCGCCCTCTTGAAACATGGTGAGTTAGAAGGTAACCGTAATAATGCAGGTTACAAATTGGCTCGGAACCTACTGGGAACCGCCGATCTGTTAACTCGGCACCGGATCGCTCACCATCCTGATCCGTATCAACTCTTCGAGCAATACTGCGATCGCTGTACACCTGCTCTAGATGATTCTGAAGCTAAGACTATCTGGCAAAGTGCCAACAAAACACCTGCTTTTGCCAGTCGTACTCTTAGCTCAATATTGACGAGTATGAGTCGATGGCGAGATCGTAAGCATAGGAACCGACACGCTCAAGCTAGAGCAGCTAGTGTTCAATAATGTTCCATTCCTCCAGTAGTTCGTCACTATTGGAGGAATCGTTTGCTTGAGTTGCCCTGCTAGCGCAGTTCTACCTCCAGACCTTCACTCCGTCTGGAATCATGACCCTGAAAAAATCCTCTCTACACCGTGCTGATATTAAGCAATCCCACATCAGCAAGCTTCATAAATTAGGCATCGATACTATTCTGGATCTGCTTCACTATTGTCCTCGTGACCATATTGTTTGTAAGCGTGTAAAGCTTGCAGAAGCAAGAGTTGGAGAAATTGTTACCATCATTGGCAAGATTAAGCAACATCGCATCTTCACCGCCAAGAATGGCAAACTCACTGTTCAACAGTGGAGCATCACTAACAAATCAGGTTCTGCTAGCATTACCTGTACACACTTCCACAATCATCCCTACTATCAATCACAAAGATGGCGATCGCAACAATGTAATGTTTATCAAGCAAATAAAATTGTCATGCTCTCCGGTAAAGTTAAGCTGGACAGCTATACAGGTGGCAAGGCGATCGTTTCCGCAGAGGTTAAAGTTATTGATTTGAATGGGACTGTCTCAGATGCGAAAACTAGCACCATTCAGCCCGTTTATGCTCTAACTAAGGGAGTCACCGGCGATCTGATTCAAGAATGCCTCAAGTCTGCTTTGAAAATGTCAATCCTGACTGATCCTTTACCTAAGGCATTACGGGAGCAATACAAATTAGTGGGATTGAAGCAGGCGATCGCTCATATCCACTTTCCTACCAATCAAGCAACTCTAGAAGCTGCCCGTCACCGCCTGGTTTTCGATGAGTTCTTCTACCTGCAACTGAGTTTGCTGCAACAGAAACAGGCTCGCCGCCAAATACAACGGGACGCGCTCCTCAATCAAGGAACACTTCTAGAGCAGTTTTATAGGATTCTGCCTTTTCAGCTTACCCAATCACAGCAACGAGTCGTGAATGAGATCCTGGCTGACCTGAACCAAACTACACCAATGAATCGCTTAGTGCTAGGGGATGTGGGATCGGGTAAAACGGTAGTTGCGATCGCAGCAATCCTAGCAGCGATTCAATCTGGTTATCAGGCAGCATTAATGGCACCTACAGAGGTTTTGGCAGAGCAACACTTTCGCAAACTTGCTCACTGGTTCAAACCTCTGAAATTACCTGTAGCCCTTCTGATGGGTTCTACCCCACTGTCCACTCGTCAAGACATTCATCGGGATCTACAGACTGGCAAATTACCGCTACTAATTGGCACTCATGCGTTGATTCAAAATTCTGTTCAGTTTCATCAATTGGGTTTAGTTGTCATTGATGAACAGCATCGATTTGGTGTGCAGCAGCGGCTCAAATTGCAACAGAAGGGTGATCATCCCCATTTGCTGACGATGACAGCAACCCCCATTCCCCGAACACTTGCTCTAACATTACATGGAGACTTGGATGTAAGCCAGATCAATGAATTGCCACCAGGTAGACAGGCGATCGCTACTCAAGTTTTAACGAAACAGCAGCGTTCACAAGCACACAACCTGATCTGGGAACAGTTAATGCAAGGACACCAAGCTTATATTGTGCTGCCACTAGTGGAGGACTCGGACACAGTAAATTTAAAGGCTGCCACCAGCGAGTATCAATTTCTACAGGACAATGTATTTCCAGAATTCCGAGTAGGTTTGCTACATGGGCGGATGAATAGTGTAGAAAAAGAAGAAGCGATCGCCCGCTTTCGTAACTGTCAGACTCAAGTGTTGGTATCTACTACTGTAATTGAGGTGGGTATCGATGTTCCCAATGCCACAGTCATCCTGATCGAACACGCTGAGCGGTTTGGATTGTCTCAACTTCACCAACTGCGGGGGCGAGTCGGTAGGGGCAAAGCCAAGTCATACTGTTTGCTGATCAACACCTCCACTTCTGAGGAAACAATCAAACGAATGAAAGTTTTGGAGCAGTCCCAGAACGGCTTCTTCATTGCTGAAATGGATTTGCACCTACGGGGTCCAGGCGAAGTTTTAGGTACAACTCAAGCAGGTTTGCTCAGTTTCAAACTAGCAGATTTGGTGAAAGACGCTGAGATTCTAGAGCAGGCAAGGGAAGCAGCCCAAAAAATCATAGTCAGAGGTGCAAATCTTAAGTTGTGGAACAATCTAATGGCAGAACTGGAAAGGCGGAACAAGCACCTCTCATACCAAAATACTGCCCTTAATTAGCTATCGCTATTGATGACTAGATAGTCTCTATCCAATTTTATGTACACAATTCACACTGGACAGTCTGTCATCGTCTTTACTTGTGGTGTCAGTATCCGAGGAGCAGTTCAACAGATTCAGCCCTCTCCTTGGGGCGAGCCGTGCTACCTGATTCACAACCAATGGTACTGTCAAGACGTTTACCCAGATCCCAACATTAAACCGCGATCGCAGTGGTTTCTAGGCAAGCTATACACGGAACCATCTGACCCACCTATCTTGCTGGTTAAACATCCCTGCGTTTGACTTAGGGAATAAACTCAACTAAAAGCCCAAAGTTTTATTCCCTAAGTTAGCTTCAGAGCTACCGCTCCAACGCTCTCAAATCTTTAAATCTCTACAGCACTATGGAGCACTATCTCAACTTCAACTTGGTTGGTGAACCTCATCGCTTTCATGTGAGTCTTCCTTGGAGCAATCTACACGCCGTAAATTTCAATGCTATTGATGCACATCTAAAAAGCGTGGTGCCAGAGGTGATATACGATCGCACTCGCAAACTTAAACCCAGCGATCGCACACCAGAACCTGAAAGCATTGACTTTCATAACTGGCTTCGACAAGCGCAGACCAAGCAGGACATTGTAATGAACCCCTATCAACAAGAACTCGCCAAATTGATTGGTGGTCAAGTCCATCAGGCAGGCTTAACCCAAGATGGCTACCCTTATCTGATTATCAAACAACCAGATACAGAAGTATTCTTCTATGTCATCGCTCAGGCAAACCCAGAAGGCGCGAACGCCGGGTTCCTACATATCACTGAACGAACAGGAAACGCTATTTAAGAACCTCTATCTCCTTTCTGCTATCTCCTTTAGGCATTTGTCTGGAGGATTTTTTATCTCCGTACCATGATTCCTCAACTGCATCTCCTCAATTGGGGTATGGGAGTCGAGAGCACAGCAATCCTCGTGCGTTGGATGCTGGAGCCTCAACTTCGTCCCTTCAATGACTTCCACAATCTGATTGTGCTAACCGCGCAAACTGGTGATGAGATCGATGAAACCAAATACTTGTGCGAAAATTATCTCTTCCCATTAATGCAGGAGCGCAAGGTTCGATTGGTGCAGATTGCTAAAGCTTCTGCCAGCAAGCGAGATGGTTACATCATTCTCAGTGACACTCACCAACCTTACGAGCTGCATACTGAAGGATACTTTCCCCTCAGTCATGACCTAATTCAGTCTGGAACTGTGCCTCGGTTAGGACGACCTCACATCTGTGCCCAACGCTGGAAAGGGGAAGTACTTGATGCCTGGATCACAGATCATATTACAGAAGCTTTTGGTCCATATTTGGGTTACAACGCTGATGAGACCAAACGAGCTGGTAAAGCTGACGGCTATACCTGCCAAGGACACCAGTTTCTCTATCCGCTCATCGAATGGAGATGGACACGCGATGATTGCATTGAGTATCTCTATCGAACGCTCGGAGTTCTTTGGAGAAAATCTGCCTGTAGCTATTGCCCATTTCAACAGAAACAAGCGGCGATCGCCCGCTATGATCGTGATCCCAAAGCCGCAGGATTCACACTGCTGATGGAGATGAACGCCCTGGCGTTTAATCCGCGAATGCACTTATTCTCATCAGGCACTGCTTACGACCTGATGGCAAAAAGTGGTAATCAGGCTGCCTTTGATGAATTAGAGCAGCTATTACAGCAATTACAGTGGGCAATCTATCATGTGCAACGCACTTACAAACAACTAATTGGGGAGAACGGTAAGTCCTACGTCAACTCCGATCGCAACGTGGTTCTCATCAATGAAGGCAACAAAGCTCAGATGGAATCCAAGTTAGAAGCGATTTGCCAACGTCATCATGTCCCAGTAGAAGACCTGTATGGCAAACGATGCTATCGCTACCAACGCCAAGAAGGCGTTTATCCAGCTTTTGAGGAGTTTTATGTCGTTGCTCCCAAGCTGGCAAAAAACAAATGCCGTAACCTAAAAGCTTTTGACCAACATTGGAGAGAACTGACAGGACCTAGTAAACCTGTCCAATTGGACCTGTTTGTCCCCTAACCCCAAGTACAACAGGATGTTGCGATCGCGGTAGAGCTTCCGCTCCAGACACCTTAGGTGGGCTGTATATCTTCACCTGTTTACTAATCTGGAGAGGTCTATGTCTGAATCGCCAAACTCAAATCCTCCAACTTTTGTAGTGGTTAAGGTCGATGAACCTTTGCCGTGGTCAGAGCAGGAGATTTTCTATCCTATTTTGCCAACAGAAGAACCTCATACCTATGGCACACTTCAGAGAGCAGCCGAACTGGTGGCATCCTTGATTGAGGACTTTGGCTACACCACCCAAAACACTCGAATTTATCGACTTGTACCTGTTGCTGACGAAGATGCCCTACCAATCATCCAAAACGCTCTGGCAGCTTTGCAACAGGATGGTGAGTAGCTTCATGCGTTTCTACTTCAGTGGGCTCTCTGGCAAAAATGATGCATTGATGTTGCGACAGGCGGGTGTGCATCGAGTCCTTGTGAATCCAACAAAAATTCATCTGGCTCAAGAATTTCACAGAGTGGCTTTAGACTCTGATGCCTATCACTACTTCAGGCATGGCGGTACGTTAGATGTGGCTCGATACATGGAAGTTGCCGTTTCAGGCAATTATGTTTGGGTGAGTTCCCCTGACGTGATCGGAGATCCAGAAACAACCTATCAAAACTGGGTGATTGCACACCAATGGCTCAAGCAAAATTTTAGGAAACCACCTGTCAGAATGGTTCCGGTATGGGGCTGGGGAACGCCCAGGAAATATCTCAACTACTACCTACGATGCAACAGGATTGTGGGAATTGGTGGATTAGTGATGCTGATGCGCCAAGGTAAATCTGAAAGCTCAGAAGAACGGGCGATCGCTTACAAAATGCTGCGTCAATTGAAAACCCTTTGTCAGCAATACCCTCAACGGTTTCATATCTATGGGTGCAACTGGACCGTTGCCCTCAATCATCTACGGGGTTTGGCTTACAGTGCTGATAGCAGCCTTGCCTGGGATGGTGCCCGCTATGGATTGATTATTCATACCCGTAACGGTAAACTAATTCGCACACCTGCCTGGAAATTAGGGTTTCAAGGAAACCGGGAAGCTCGGTGTATTGTATGCGCCAAAAGCATTCAGCGGTTTACGGCACAGAGGTAATGCGCTATCGCGCTGGTTCATGCAGTGTGATCAAGGCTACCTCTATGCAAACTCTGATAACTACTTCTACTCATCACTTAATACTATTAACCCCTACCCATCCTGATCTCTCTCTTGAATCTGAGCAATGTTCAGAAGAAGACATTAATTCAAACACTCTGATGATTTTGGCAGATATTGAAGCAGAACGAGACTATTACGAA
>JANRIN010000020.1:0-3371 GCA_033764965.1 Leptolyngbyaceae cyanobacterium bins.302
AGATGGGTTGACAGGGGTATGACGATCGGTGGGCGTTCTGACTTAAAGACATGTGCCTTATCACAGTTGCGGGACAGTGGCAGACTCAAACTGCACTTTCCCCGATTTAGCCTTCAAAACTACATTTGCTGAAGTTTTGAATCGTAAACCTCCGGTGGCTGTTCCCCACCAGAACCGATTGATCACTCAAACAATACCGTAGATTTGCATCTGCGAAAGAGACAACTGCAATTGCTTTATAGTTCTTATCAAATAAATTGGTGTTGAGTCAGCGATAGTCCTTGAAGCCAGATGGTCTCGAAGCGCGACTAGTCCTGATTGCGATCACATTGATAGCAGACTCGCTTGGGCAATGATGAGAGCGAGTCTGTGACTTATCGAAAGGGGTAGTGCGATTACTGCACGATAGTTTACATCTGACCTAATGCCATCATTCGCAGTTTGCGAAGTGAGTTCACACAAAGCGGACAGTCGCAACCAAACAGGGCGATCGCTGCATTACTTTCCTCATCTGAAAACTCCAGGGCATAGGGGGAGTCTTGAGGATTCGTTGCTAGGTCGATCGCCGGATTTGCCTTCACCTTGGTAATATCTTTGACTCTCGTGCAGACATAATTCGTTCGACTATGGCTAGATTCGATGCATACCTTCCTGTCCAGTGGTAAAGCTTTTAGCTCAGCCGCGTGAGCAGGGGACAAAACACCTAGAAGGCAAGAGGCTGAACCCACTAATGACGACGAGGAAAGTAGAGCAAGGAGAAAGCGTCTCATAATGCAAACGTGTTGATAAGCAAAACAGGCTGTAGAACTATAGCCGAAATCAGGTAAAGCGTGTGATCAAAAGTGCAATCTCAACAAAACTCAACTCGCTCCATAGGAGCAGGCATTTTTCTTGCATATTCTTTAGGCTGCAATGATAGGGTTGATTATGAAAGAAAAATGAAAGGCTTTTAGCAATGGCACTCTCCGATCTTCTTCCTAGCTTGCCAGAGGTTCACCGCAGTATTGAAGTTCCCCAGGTCAAAGGCTTTTGGCGCAAAATGCTGGCATTTGCGGGACCTGGCTACCTCGTTTCCGTGGGATATATGGACCCTGGCAACTGGGCAACGGACATTGCTGGAGGCTCCCGGTTTGGGTACACCCTGTTGAGCGTGATTCTGCTCTCAAACCTGATGGCAATTCTGCTGCAATCGCTGTGTGTGCGGTTAGGGGTAGCCACTGGAAAAGATTTGGCGCAGGCTTGCCGGGACTACTTTAGTCCTCGCATCAGCTTCATGCTCTGGGTGCTGTGTGAAATTGCGATCGCAGCTTGCGATCTGGCAGAACTACTAGGAAGCGCGATCGCCCTGCACCTACTGTTTGGAATTCCGTTAATTTGGGGTGTTTGCATCACGGCACTCGATGTCCTGGTGTTGCTATTTCTGCAAGGCAAGGGCTTTCGCTATGTGGAAGCTATTGTCATCCTGCTGGTTGCAATGGTTGGAATATGCTTCGGTGCTGAGATTCTGTTTTCTCGACCTGATGTGGGAGGAATCCTGCGAGGTTATCTACCAAACCGGGAGATTTTGCGGAATCCAGAAATGCTTTACATTGCGATCGGTATTTTGGGAGCAACGGTGATGCCGCACAATCTGTATCTCCATTCGTCGATCGTTCAAACTCGCGCTTGGCAACCCACTCCCCATAAGAAATGGGAAGCTATTAAGTTTTGCACGATCGACTCTACGGTTGCTCTCTCCTTCGCTCTATTCATTAACTCTGCCATTTTGATTGTAGCAGCGGCGACCTTTCATTTCTCTGGCTATCACGAAGTCGCTGAAATTCAAGATGCCTATAAACTGCTGTCGCCTTTACTTGGCGTGAGTGCTGCCAGTGCCATTTTTGGATTAGCTCTGCTGGCATCCGGTCAAAGTTCGACGCTGACAGCAACGTTGGCAGGACAAATCGTCATGGAAGGCTTCTTGAGATTTCGATTGCCGCCCTGGTTGCGTCGATTAGCCACTCGATTGTTAGCCATCATTCCTGCTCTGATTGCCATCATTTTCTTTGGGGAGCAAAGCACAGGAAAGCTGCTGGTGGGTAGCCAAGTCGTGTTGAGTTTGCAACTCTCGTTTGCGGTGATTCCGTTGATTACGTTTACCAGCAATCGCCGTTTGATGGGCGAGTTTGTGAATCCTCGTTGGCTTAAGATTCTAGCTTGGTCAGTTGCAACCATCATTGTTGGTTTAAATAGTTGGTTGCTCCTGCAAACTTTTCTAGGTTGGTTGTGCTAATTCTCCCAACGCTCAGATTATTGGTTTTTGCGATCGCCTTAACTCCGGATTGTTTTCATCGAGCACCGCAAAATGCCCTTGAATATGCGCCTTAAATTCAGTTTCATTGACTCGTGGGGGACAGTACCAGAAGGTCGCGATCGTGGCGTAAATACTTCTGAAGAGATGGGTATAGAGATTATCCTTTCCCTCCCTGACTGGCACCCAATCAGCAAAGTGGTGATCACACGCTCTAGCGACTGCCTGTCCATATTTACTATTAACAGCCTGCGGCGATAACCCTTGAGCCTCCGGCAATTCGTGTCTGACCTTTTCCAATGCCTTACAAACCTTCTTTGCGGTTGTCAGGGTAGGGATTTCAAAACTCAGAATCTGTGTCTCTCCCCGTCTTTTCAATGCCCCTGTGAAAGTGACACTCCACTGAGTTTTGGGCACAAACTCTGCGGTTGAGAGGATTTCCGAACTTCTTCTGCCCGCCAACACCGATAGACCTGCCGCTACATCCGCCCACTCTGGGGAGTCTAGCAGTCTGACCGCCTGAGCGACGATCGCATCCGGATTGTCTAGGAATTGAACCTGTTCATTGCGATCGCTCACCACCCCTTGCTTCTCATGATTAATTTGGATATATTCCTCAGTCGAAAACCGCATGGACTCCAAGGCGAAATGGTCTTCTCCTAACTGGTCTTTAATTACCCTGCGAGTTCTATCCATCAGGGACTGCTGCTGTTTGAGCGTCCGTAGCCCATGCTGTTCCCACTGTTGTTTCATCCAATCCGCCCATTTTTTCGCATCTTTCCTCCCTTCGGGCGTATTTTCCAGGCGTGAGATCGTGGGCAAATAATCGTTGTTAATGAGATGTTCGAGCCAATTGCGTTTACCCATCGGGGAGGATTCTCAAGTCAAATTCCTCCCCCCATTCTACGCATATCCATACTCAAATGCAACTTGTTTTATCCAATCCATTTATCTTTTTCAAGCACTGACTCATCCTCCATGTTCCCCAGTTCTACTTCAGTTCTCTTCAAGACGGTTTGAATTTCCTGTAGTGCCTGTTCCACCTCAGTGAGTTTTTTGCGGTTATTCCAAGCGATGTAAG
>JANRIN010000027.1:0-1604 GCA_033764965.1 Leptolyngbyaceae cyanobacterium bins.302
ACAGAATAAGAAGTACGAACAGAGAACTAAGACTAAATTTAATTTGGATACAAATGGGTAGATGCATTTCTGTATCCAGAAAACTGGGCTGCTTGGAAAGGGAAATTTGATTTGTTGACACCCCCACGGCTTCATAGTCGCCTCTGCTGCGCTCCAACCTACATACCGATCATAATCTCCCACCAGCTTACATAGGGGTGTAATCAGGATACGTGTAATTTAGTGCCACGAAATGCTGAAAAGCTTTCAGGTTATAGCTTATAGACGTTAGCTCTTTTCTACTTTGTAAGTTGTCCCACAGTAAGGGCAAAAGCGGTGTTGCAACGAAGTAATCGGCTCGTTGCAACTGATGCAGCGATTGCGAAGCACCGTTCCACAGAGGAAACAATGTTTGGAGCGAAGATCAAGCCACATTGGCTCAGGGGATGTTCCAGGTACCCAGCAATGGGGACAGAACTTTAAGGCACTGGCAGCTTCAACAGCCCCCCCTCGACCAACCGCCTCCAAGTATTCAACTGGAATATTCAAGGCGTAAGCCAAACCGCTGCGAGTTTTTTGATTGAGCTTAACCGTTTTACCTCGTTCAATCTTACCCAAACTTTGCAAGTGAATCCCCGCTTTGGCAACCACCTCCTTCTGACTCAGCCCACAGACTTGTCGGAGCCTGCGGAGGTACTGTGCCAGTGATTCATCAGGATTGGGAGCGAGGTCAGACTGTAAAGACCGCATAAAAAGGTGAATAAAAGTATGGTTCAAAGACTATGCTTTTAGCAGCAATTAATTCTACTGCTAATCTACTCGGTTTCTATTTTGTCGATTTCTCTTGCCACCGTTGCCACCCAGTTTTTAGATCGCCCTGGTCTTGCTAAAAGTACTCAACGCTCCTATGAACTGACTCTGATGCCGTTGTTGCAGGATCATGGACGCTATCCGATTGAAATCGTCAGTCGTTCCTTGTTAGAGGAATATCTCAACCGCCTGGAGCATCTGGCTTATACGACTCATCATCGCCATCAAGCAGTCATTCAAGCCTTATTGAACTTTGCCGTAGAACAGGGGTATCTCAAAGTCAATCCCATCGCTCACCTGCAGCGACGCAAACCCGACGCCGCCAAGGGAGAACACTCGTCTGACCAAATCATTCGTTATCTCAGTCAGGAGCAGTTGACCCAGTTATACAAAGTGGTTGAGGTGGATTGCCGTCTTCATGCGCTAGTTCGGCTACTCCATCGTAGTGGAGCCAGAATTGCTGAGGTTTTGGCGTTGAATTTGGAGGAGGTTGATCTAGACGCGTGCAAATTTCAAGTAGTGGGCAAAGGGAATAAAAGACGTTGGTGTTTCTATAGCCCAGATGCCGCCTCTGTTCTAGCCTGCTATTTACGGTACTATCGCCACGCTGACCATGCGGCCCTCTTCACCGCGCAACATCGGCTTACCGACAAGGTTGTTCGGCTCAGCTATGCCTCGGTTCAGAAGCAATGGCGAGGACTGGTGGATGCCGAACCGCTGCTTCAAGGTATTCGCCTTCACGATCTGCGCCACACCTTTGCGACAGAGCGGGTCGGACTGATGGGCATTGAGGAACTGCGGGCACTGATGGGACA
>JANRIN010000031.1:0-69676 GCA_033764965.1 Leptolyngbyaceae cyanobacterium bins.302
CACCCCCCCAACCCCCAACCCCCAATCCCCAAAACCCAACTCTCCCACCCCCTGGTACGTCATCGAAGCCACCGAAACTGGAGAACTGATTGGTCTGGCAGACATTCCCCACCATTTGGGACTTGATCCCGTCTCTGCCTACAATCCGTCCTCCCCGGTCAAAACTAACGATCCTTATTGCACTCAGGGCTTTACTTACACGTTTGCAATGGAACGGACGGCTTCTTCTCAACCGCAACCTGTTCCCAGTTTCTATGCCCAATACGCCCCTTACTTTAGCTACGAAAATAAAAATAATGCCAGCGTCGATCGCGTTTTTACCTACCGCCGCATCTGGAGTCCCAATTACCGGCAGCGTCCCCGCCAGTCTGGCGTTGGGGCTGTGATCTTGCCGGGGGACATCTCCATGCAGAACTGGACCTGGGGCAACGATTATCGTCCTGGGACGGCGCAAGACAATTTAATCTATAGCCGTGAGCAGCTCCAACAACGGGGAGAATTGGCTCCAGGTGGCTGGATGGGCGGCTTACGCACTGAAACCTTGCAACGGGGGGAAGAAAACGCGATCGCTTACTACTACTGGCTGACTACGGGCACCACCGACTCTCAGTTAGGCAACGGCATCAAAAAATCTGCGCCGAATCATCGCTATCTCACCGGTCTGGATTCTCCAATGGGGACAGTGCATGGCTTATCCAAATATCCCTACATTCGCGAGTCTCGCCGGATTGTGGGACGTTCCTACGCCAACTATCCGAATGGGTTTCGGGTAAATGAGATTGATGTGTCCAAAATTGATTATCGGGGTGAAGCCTACTACGCCCAAAATCTCCCCCCTGCCATGTATCAAACTTTGTGGAAGCTGTTAGCCGGGTTAGAAATTCTCAAATTACCAGCAGGTAGCACGATCGATCCGCAAACTATCACTCGCCGCACCCGATCGACCATTTATCCCGACTCTGTTGGCATTGCCCAATACGCGATGGACTTTCACCCCTGCATGGCAGAGTCTCCTCCTGAAAAACCCGGCAACATCGAGCGTCCCGGAGTTCGACAGGCACATGGACAGGCTTACCCTGGAGAAGTTCCACTCCGTGCCATGATTCCTCAAAAGTTGGATAATTTAATTATCACCGGGAAAAGCATCGCCAATAGCACGATCGCCGCTTCCGCCTATCGGGTGCATGGGTTTGAATGGTCGGTTGGAGCAGCGGCAGGAACCACAGCCTCTTTTGCCCTGGCTGAACAGGTTTTGCCCTACCAGTTTGTAGACGAGTTGCCTCGCCCAGAACCCTTACTTGCTAAGTTGCGGGCAAAGCTAGAGCGACACAATAATCCAACTGAATTTCCCGACACCTCCATCTTCAATCTGGACTGGGAAGACTGGAGAGTGTGGTAACAGATACAGGGGCGCACTACTGAATCTTCCTATGCCCTATTTATCCAGAAATTTTGTTCTATGAATAGAACTCTTAAATCTGCATCCCTTCTGATTTCCACAGTCATTGTTCTCACGGGATTATCGCTTTCCCCTACTCCATCCGAGGCTAACCCCACTCCATCTAGGCAGCGATCGTTCCAAATCAGCCAAAGCTTTAAGCCGCCCAGTCGCGGCACCGCACCACCCACCGCAGGTAGCGCCACCCGTAGCGGCACCCTGGGCAATTCCTGTTTAACCAGCGGCAAACAACTTACCTCTCTGATGCCCCAAACCCGACTGGGACTCTCTTACAGCGGCAATCCCACCTTTTATTGGTATGTGCCGCCTTCCTCTGCAAAAACAGCGAAGTTCATTCTGTTGAGCAATGACGATGCGGATGTGCATTACGAAACAACCCTGAACCTACCCAAAACTTCAGGCATCGTCAGTTTTGCGCTTCCCTCCACCGTGCCTCCGCTGGAAGTGGGCAAACAATATCACTGGTATCTGGTGGTCAGTTGTAACGAGAACGATCAAATTGCCAATCCCAGTTTAGAAGGATGGGTTGAGCGGGTAGAACCAACGCCAGACCTTTCTAGCCAGCTCCAAAAAGCTGATTTCAAGAGTCGCGCTCGAATTTATGCCGAGAACGGTATTTGGTATGAAGCAGTTACGACTCTGGCAACTTTGCGGCAAACAAATCCCAAGGATGCAGCAACGATCGCAGGCTGGAATGAATTATTGAAATCCGTCAACCTGGATGCGATCGCCGCAGAACCCTTATATCAAGCCACTTTGAGCCAGAACTAGCATGACATCGGCGTGGAAGCAGGCTCTCTGGCGTTGGCGCGGTGTGTTGATCGCCGTTCCAACCGTTATGGGGGTTGTCATGACCTTGAGGCTCATTGGCTTGCTGCAATTACTTGAATTAGCCACGCTGGATCAATTTTTTCGGCTACGTCCTCAAGAGCCAGTGGATTCTCGCATTGTGATTGTCACGATCGACGAGCCAGATATCCAAAAGCTGCGGCAGTATCCCATTTCCGATGCCACCCTTGCCCGCTTGGTGAATCACCTGAAGCAACATCGTCCCAGTGCGATCGGGCTGGATCTGTACCGCGATTTACCTGTGCCGCCCGGAGAAGCTGCCTTAAACCAGATGTTTGCGACCACACCGAATCTAATTGGGGTGCAGAAAGTCAGTACCAGTGTGGATAGTAAACCGGTTGCGGCTTCCCCCAGATTGAAACAACAGGGGCAGGTGGGAGTCAACGATGTGTTGCTCGATGCGGATGGCAAAGTGCGACGAATTTTTCTGACAGTGGATGAGCAGCCAGGACAACCCATGTTTAGTTTTGGGTTCAAGCTGGCATACCAGTATCTTTCGCAGCGTGGAGTAAACAGTAATCTTACCTCTGAAGGATATATTTTTGCAGGCAGCACGGTGTTTAAACCATTGGAGCCAAATGACGGTGGCTATGTGCGGGCGCAAACCAGCGGCTATCAAGTGATGATTAACTACCGGGGTGGCATCGATCGGTTTCCCGTGGTGGGGGTGATGGATGTGCTAGAGAATCGCATCCCGTCCGATCTGATTCACGATCGCATTGTGCTGATTGGCAACATTGCCGAAAGCCACAAAGATTTGTTCTATACCCCCGTTGGCAGCTACATCTTGACGACTCCAGTGCGAATGCCAGGGGTCGTCATTCATGCCAATTTAATCAGCCAGATTTTGAGTGCGGCGACCGACCAGCGTCCTCTGATCCGCACCTTACCAGAGTGGGCAGAATGGTTATGGATTTTGAGCTGGATTGGAATTGGAGCAGTCATTAGCTGGCAACAACGGCAAAGCACCGGGGCTATGGGGATCCTGTTTCTTAAACGCTTTCGATTAACCATTGCTGGAGGATGCTTGTTAGCACTCACATACCTGGCATTTTTGGCGGGTTGGTGGATCCCTCTGGTGCCAGCGCTGATTGGGTTTGCCGGGGCAGCTTTTTCGATCGTAGGCTATCTGGCTCACAATGCCTTTGAAATGCGAAAAACCTTTGGGCGTTACCTGACCAACGAAGTCGTTGCGAACCTGCTTGAGACTCCAGCAGGCTTGCAGTTCGGAGGCGAACGTCGCAAAGTCACCCTGCTCATATCCGACTTACGGGGTTTCTCCGCCTTCTCAGAACGCTTGCCGCCCGAACAAGTTGTTACCCTGCTTAACCTCTATTTGGGAGTCATGGCAGATGTGGTTGACCGATACAAGGGCACAATTAACGAATTTATCGGGGATGGAATTTTTGTCATGTTTGGTGCGCCGATCGCCCGCCCAGATGATGCCCAACGCGCGATCGCCTGTGCCATTGCCATGCAGCTTGCCATGAAATCTGTGAATGACCAGAGTCAGCAATTGAATTTACCTGAAATTGAGATGGGGATAGGCATTCATACGGGAGAAGTAGTGGCTGGCAATGTGGGTTCCCAACGACGCGCCAAGTACACGGTAATTGGCAGTCATGTGAACTTAGCGGCACGGATTGAATCCTATACCGTCGGTGGGCAAATTCTAATTTCTGAAGCGACGTTGAAGGATGCCAATTACGATGTTCAGGTTGAAGGACAGCTTCAGGTTGAACCCAAAGGGATTCGTGACCCGATTACGTTGTATGAGCTAAGTGGAATTGGCGGCAAGTACAATCTTTTTCTATCCAAAAATCAGGAGCCGCTGGTCAAAATTGATCCACCCATTCCCCTGGAATACACGGTTTTGGAAGGAAAACACGCCGTTGGAAATTTATTTTTGGGGAAGTTCACTCACCTCTCCACCTCTGAAGCGGAGTTGCAAACAGAGCAAGCTTTAGAGCTATTAAGTAACCTCAAAATCCATTTGCTAGTAGGGTTAGAACGGACTCAGATATCAGGAGAGTTGTACGCCAAAGTTATGCGAGAAATACCCGATCGTCCCCATCATTTTCTGGTTCACTTTACGGCAGTCCCGCCTGAGGTCGCTGAATTATTGCGAGCAAAGTTCTTCTAATTCTTGCTTTGTCAACCTGACAAACTTAAAAGCCCCTGAGATTTCCTCAGGGGCTTTTAACTGTTACCTGCGTGAGTGAAATTCACTATTCGGTCGCCACAGTAGGTAAGTAATAAAACCAGTCATCATGGACAGAAATAAGATGGCAATCATAAGTATGCACCCTGAAGTTTTGAACTCTTTCCCTAATCATGCCCCAGTCTTTACAGAAACTCTCAGCCATTACACGGAAACCAATCAGCAAAATCACCCAAGTAGGCGACTTACTAAGGTGATATTCCAACATGGATTTTAAGCAGATTGTGGGCTGATAAGTTCACAACTGACTCAGGGCGCAAAGTTACTCAGCAATTTTGCTGAATGGAGGCGGGAATTGAGCAACCTCTAAACTGGGGAATTCATCACTTGAATCACCATGCCATTTCTGGGTAAATCTGCTGCCCGGAGCGAGGCTGTGGTGCCCACTCGGCGGATGGGGGTGCCGCTCATGAGGGACAAAAATTTGTCGATCGTAACCAGGTCGCACGTTCCTTTAGCTGCACGAGTGCGGTAGTGAGTTGGAACAACCATTCTGGGATTTAGCACCTCGATCGCTGCCTTAGCATTCTCTGGCGTATAGGCTTTTGGTCCATTGCCAACGGGAATCAGGAGCAAATCGGGTCTACCCATGAGAATTTTTTGCTCCGGTGTGACAGGAGCCGCAGCGCCGCCCATGTGCAGAATATCAATCCCCGCCTGTCTCCACCGCCACGCCACATTAATCCCAAAGCGCTTGCCATCAAGCAGATCATGCGGTGTGCGAATACCTTGAAACTGCCGACCGTTTACTTGATAGGAACCAGGCTCAAAGAGAAGCTTGGGGTTTCCAGGCAAAATCTCAACCGCGCCTTCATCCAACAATTGGCTGCTGATCATCACCAGGTCTGCACCTACACGGGGAGGACGATAACCCGCTGTGCAACCCACTGCCCGGAAGGGATTGACCAAAATTCGCCCCGCCCCGCCGCCTGTAAACAGAAAGCAAGTATGACCGAAAAACTGGATGGAAAGAGTTCCACCAGTCTGCGCCTGGGCTTGTTGCAACCCAGATGCCGCTCCCATACCTAACGCTGTTAGCAGACTTGCACCTGCGTAACGCACCAACTGCCGCCGTTTCATAATGTCCTCACATGACCACACTTAACTAATTGACCGCAGGAAGTTTCTCAGAAGTTCCTTACCCAACTGGGTGAGTACACTTTCTGGATGAAACTGTACGCCCTGAATGTGAGGCAACTGCCGATGGCGGACACCCATAATCGTGCCGTCGTCTACCCAGGCAGTTATTTCCAGCACATCCGGCAACGTCTGCCGTTCAATCACCAAACTATGATAGCGGGTGGCGGTCAACGGATTTTCGAGTCCGGCAAAAACTCCAACGCCTGTGTGATGTATCTCAGATGTTTTGCCGTGCATTAGTACGGGTGCAGAAATAACATTGCCGCCAAACACCTGTCCAATGCTTTGGTGTCCCAGGCAAACGCCTAAAACGGGCAGGGTTTTGCCCAGCGTTTCAATGATTTGTAAGGAAATTCCGGCATCATCTGGTCTGCCTGGTCCTGGAGAAATCACAATTCCATCAGGATTTAGCTGGCGAATCTGCTCTAGAGAGATCTGGTCATTGCGGTAAACTTGAATCTCTTGGGCGATCGGAAACTCTTCTCCCAGTTCTCCCAAATATTGCACCAGGTTGTAGGTGAAGCTGTCGTAGTTGTCGATAACGAGGATCACGGGTTGCTACCAGATAGAGGATGGGGGTTAGGGATGAAGGGGAAGAGCGGTTTTTTCTGCCCGCTGCACCTACAAACTTGCTTCAGATAACAGAAGCAGTTTGAGCCAAAGTTTGGGCAGGATTAAGGAGCCAGCCACACCAACTGAGGCGATCGCGGAGATGAGCACCGCCGCCGCCGCACAGTCTTTGGCAATTTTGGCAAGCTCATGATAATTCTGCTTGACGGTTAAATCAACCACAGACTCGATCGCGGTATTGAGCAATTCCATTGTGAGGACGGCACCAACCGTTAAGCAAATGACCGTCATCTCAACGGCTGCCAGATTCAGAAAAATACCCAGAATGACTGCCAGGGTTCCTAAAAAAACATGGATGCGAAAGTTGCGCTGGGTTTTAAAGGCATAGCTAATCCCAGCCCAGGCGTACTTAAAGCTAATGAATAGGGTAGGGGCAACCCGCCAAGCCAACTCCCGATTTGCTTTGATTCCCTGTCCCGTTTTGCCAGGGTGATCGGAGTCGGAGGATTGAAGTTCAGATGGCATAGGCTGCAAGGCGGTACATTCGATTAAGTTTTGCTGAAGTAAAGGTTTTTTTGGCATGGGTGGCTGACCTCTTTAAAGGTTGCCCTTAACGTGCCCCAGAGACTAGCAAGAATTCTAACTGTCCATGATGGAAACACCAACCGTATTGAGCAGGGCTTTTTGTAGAGTTAACATCTCTTCCAGGCTGGCTTCATCCGGATGATCCCATCCCAATAAGTGGAGTAAGCCATGACTTGCTAACCAGGTTAGCTCCGTGTTTAAGTCATGCCCCTGGGCGATCGCCTGTCTCTGAGCCGTCTCAATAGAGATGATGATATCGCCCAGATAGAGGGGTAAGTCCTGTAATTCCTCTGCTTGAGGCGAATCGACTTCCAAGGCGGCAAACGCTAGAACATCGGTGGGTTTATCTTGCTGCCGATATTGAGTATTGAGGGTTTGAATTTCGCGATCGTCCGTCAGACGCAAACTTAGTTCATAGGCTTGAATCGGGGATAAATTTGGCTGCAACTGTTCAAGCCATTGCTGAAACCAAACTTCCCATGAAATACCAACCACCTTGTCTCGAGTGGAGCTTACCGATTCGTTTTCCTCTGCTGGAGAGAAGCAGTCTTGCACACAAACTTCAACCTGAATACCCATTGGTTACAACCTTTTGATTGGGTGTCCACAGTCAACTGAATCTGTTGGAATGACACTGGTCATTGGTCATCAGTCATTCGTCATTGGCAGAGGACGAGGGCAGAGTGACCAGTGACAGCACTGACTTAACGAGTCAGGTAAGCTAAACCAACAAACACGCCCAGCAGCGCGATCGTGGTCAGGAAAAAGTGTTGTAAGGATTTGCCCCGTTTACGCACCATGTTCCGCATTGCCAGCTTCACGTAGCTGGGCTTGGGTTCTTGAGGGGTGGCTGAAGAGGTGGAATCTTCACGTCCAGAAATCTCAACCGCCTGGGAGGAATCCACATCCTCAGAAGATAAATTTTCGGTTGCCATAGTGAACCTTCACCTGAAAAGCTTTAACTAATGTAACAAGAATCCCTGGCAGAAAAGTTTTTAAGCATCGACCAGTTGAACTTCCTGACGCAGATATGCCTGAATGAAATCGTCCAGATCGCCATTCATCACGTCAGTAATGGCAGTCGTTTCGGCTCCAGTCCGCAGGTCTTTCACCATTTGATAGGGATGGAAGACGTAATTGCGAATTTGATTTCCCCAAGACGCTTCCACCATATCGCCCCGAATATCGGCAATTTCCTTTGCTTTTTGCTCCTGGGCAATGATTAACAGTTTTGCCTTCAAAATGGCAAGGGCTTTTTCTTTGTTTTGCAGTTGCGATCGCTCTTCTGTGCAACGCACCGCCAAACCTGTGGGGATGTGCAAAATCCGCACAGCAGTTTCTACTTTGTTGACGTTTTGCCCACCCTTGCCGCCAGCGCGGGAGGTCGTAATTTCCAGGTCTTTTTCGGGAATTTCAAGCTGCACGCTATTGTCGATCAACGGCATCACCTCTACCCCAGCAAAGCTCGTTTGCCGCTTGCCATTTGCATTGAAGGGTGAAATGCGAACCAGGCGATGGGTGCCTTTCTCTGACCGCAAGTAGCCATAAGCATAGCGACCTTCAATTTCCAAGGTGACTGACTTAATGCCAGCTTCGTCCCCTTCAGAGATCTCTGCCAGATGAACTTTGTAGCGATGGTCTTCTGCCCAGCGAGTATACATTCGCAGCAACATTTCAGCCCAATCCTGGGCATCTGTGCCACCCGCCCCTGCATTGATGGTGAGTACGGCTCCTTTTTGGTCGTAAGTACCTGATAGCAACTGTTGCAACTCCCACTGATCCAGATCCCGTGCCAGTTGGGTGACGTTGGTTGCTGCTTCTTGCAGTAAGGATGCGTCATCTTCCAACTCCAGCAGTTCCAGTACGGTTCTGGCATCTTCTAGATGAGCTTGCCACTGGGCTAACTGCTCCAGGTGGGACTTTAGATCGTTCAACTCCTGTAGCGTTTGTTGGGCGGAGTTTTGCTCATCCCAAAAATCCGGTTGGGCAGCCAGTTGTTCCAGGTCTTGAATTTTTGCTTTCAGAGCAGGTACGTCAAAGATAGTCCTGAGCTTTGCCCAGGCGATCGCTTAACACGTCAACTTCCCGCTTAATTTCCAATGCTTCCATCGTTATCAACATCTCTACGGTCTTGGGGGTTGGAGTTGGGGGTAGGAATTAGGAACCAGGAATTAGGAACTAGGGATCAGGAGGTAGGGATTTAGGGATAACGATGTCTAAGGAAATTTCTGGTAAATAATCTACCCGCTGGCTTCGACTTCGCTCAACCAGCTTGCACCTTGAGCGAAGTCGAAAGGTAAACTCTTTTCTGGAAATCGCCTAGCACTAATTCCTAATCGCTAATCGTTCATTCCCAATTCCTAGTAGCTAATTCCCAACTCCCACTCAGCTAATCGCGACTATTAATGGCAATCAACAGACGCAAAATGAAAATGAACAGATTGATGTAAGTGAGGTACATCGACAGTGCCGCAGGGAGGTACTGATCATCTCGGTAAGTACGAGGAAGAATGAAAAAGTCCACAACCGCTGCGCCGACAAACAGCACCACACCAATGCCTGAAATCGCAACTTCCAGGAAGGTGGGAGTAAAAATGCCAAACACGGAAAACAGCAGTTGGGCAATTAGCACTACAAACAGGGCAATGATGCCCAGTTGCACCGTTTTCGCGAGAGCCATCCCATCCTTTTCGGAAAGGTTGGAGCCAATCTGCCGACCGGCAATGAAGGTGATGCCACACCCCAAAGCCGCAAATCCAATGCCCCCAATGCCCACGTTGGGAGTTTGCAGGGCAACAAAAATCAAGCCCGTCAGGGTATAGCCCACCAACAAGCTATAGGTTGCCAGTAGGGGAAGAGCAACACCGTTCTTGCCTTTCTCAGCAACATTCATGGAGACGAAAAACAGGACGAGGGATGCGATCGTTGCCACCCAGAAGGTCGGCATGAAGATCCCAGGGTAATTTGTGAGAACCCCCATACCGCCGTAAACACCAAGCGCTGTCAGGAGCAGCCCGCCGCCCACAAACGGGAGAGCGTTTGCAATCACGTTGGGTCCGATAATTGCTTGACTTCTAGACTCGCGTACCGCTTGCCGGAAGTTACTTGTATTCGCCACGGGAAATCCTCCCAGATTTATAGAATCAGGTTTTGAGCCTATTTTAGCGTTATCACCAACTTTGCATCCGTAGTCGCCTCAAATCCTTTGTTTAAGGCTTTTTGCCATTGCCGCTGCCCTCCCTCTCAAGAGAGTTGACAATCTGAAGATCAGTATTTATGCCGACTCCGCTCAAGCCCTCCTTCAGAAGTCCCGTAGATTGACGATGGTACACACCCCCTCTCACTAACGAGAATAAGCTCAACTCTGATGTGAAAGGTAACTGCAAATGATGGCGACTCAAACCAATGTACGTTCCCACGGTATGGAACTACTGATTGCGTATCACCAGAAACCCTCGGTTAGACTGCGTAACCAACTTGTGCAAATGAATGCGGGTTTGGTCAGAAAAATTGCCCATCGGGTGAGCCATCAATGTGCTGAACCCTACGAAGATCTGGAACAAATCGGCTACTTAGGATTGATTCGAGCTATTGAACGGTTTAATCCCAATCAGGGTTGTGCTTTTAGCTCCTTCGCCGTTCCTTATATTCGGGGCGAGATGCTGCATTTCTTGCGCGATCGCAGCTCTACCGTTAAGATTCCCCGTCGTTGGCAACAACTCAACAAAGCGGGACAAAAAGTTCGGGAAGAATTGGCTGAGGCTTTCGGTCGCCAACCGACAGATGAAGAAGTTGCTGAACAGCTTGGTGTATCGGTGATGGAATGGCGGGAAAGCAAGATGGCGACCAAGAACCGTCTGCCCCTGAGCCTGGATGCGACGATTAGCCAGCAAGTAGATTCTCCCATGACCTTGGGCGACACCCTGCCCGACGCACACTATCAAAATCTGCAAGTGCTTGAAGAAGATCGGCAACAACTTCAGCGGGCATTAAACCAACTAGAAGAAAAAACCCGTCAGGCGATCGAATACGTTTTTATCAACGATTTGTCTCGCAAAGAAGTTGCTGAACGGATTGGGGTTAGTCCCATGACCGTGACTCGGCGCTTGCATCGTGGAATCCAGCAGATGGTTACTTGTCTGCAACCCCAGGTTTTGCAAACCGATCCTTAATTTTCTCTCTCCTGATTGACTTGTAGACCTTTCACTCTACAACAGACTCTAAAGCTGAATCCTGTATGGGTTCAGCTTTCTTGTTGTTTAGATAGAAATTGGGGCGTTAACCCAAAATCATGCCTGCCAGCAAAATGAACCCAATCCAGACGTTTTGGCGAAATTGCTGTCCGTAGGTTGTGTGGGGAATGGCGCGTTGGCAAAGTTGGTAGTAGTGCCATGCCCAGAGCACGATCGCGATCGCCAGGGAAATCCAGAAAGCCCAGTTGAGGGACAAAACGACCCCCAAGCTTGCCAGCAAAATTGCTGTTCCCAGA
This sequence comes from Leptolyngbyaceae cyanobacterium bins.302, assembly GCA_033764965.1. Lineage (GTDB taxonomy): Bacteria > Cyanobacteriota > Cyanobacteriia > Leptolyngbyales > Leptolyngbyaceae > JSC-12. The sequence goes on from JANRIN010000031.1 coordinate 11,314, forward strand.
TAGAAAACACCCACCGCGTGAGCAGCCGCGTTGCCAAAAAATAACGCGCTGGAGTTAACCCCAATGCGGCGATCGTCCTCCCGATCGGACATGGCGTAGACCGTATCAAAACCCAGAGTCCACAAAACGGTAGCGCCCCACAGGAGCCAGGTTGCGATTCCCAAACAGGACGTGGGAGCGGGTGTTGCTCCACAACTTACCGCACTCCAACTGATTAAAACTGCAAAACCCCAGGCGATCGCAAGCACCAGTTGCGGCACCGGAAACACTCGTTTTGCCAAAGGATAAAGCACAATCACGGGAACCGCTGCAACACAAAGCCAAAACGTCAATGGGTTTAGGTAAGTCGATAAAATCCAGGCACAGAAAAAGGCAATCAGTGCCACCACAATTCCCACCTGAACCGACAATGCCCGTGATGCCAAGGGGCGATTACGAGTGCGCTGGACTTTCGGGTCAATATTTCGATCCCACAAATCGTTCACCACACAACCTGCGGCGCTAGTTGCCACAGTCCCTAACACAATCACCCCAATTAGCGGCAGGGGAGGCACTCCACCTGATGCCAAAACCACTGCCCACAGAGCCGGAATCATCAATATCAAGCGTCCGGCTGGTTTGTCCCACCGCAGCAAGCGCAGCACCGTGATCCAGGTTTGTTCGGGACGTTGGGAAGGGGTCAGCATAGGGGCAGAAGGCGATCGACTCGCAGAACTGGTTAGCAAGATTCTATCGAGTTCTGATAGCCGAATGTCAGCGAGCAGATACTTTTTGCTGGGTAGCCCTGGCGTGTTCGTCGGCTTTTTCCCAAATTGCCCAGACGGTCGATTTCAGGGGGACTTTGGCTCCGCGAATTCCCTGCCGCACTTCCACATCATAGGTTTGTAGCAGCCGATCGCCGTCAATCAGGGAGAGGGGCACCAGTCGATTGAAAAAATCGCCATTCTGCAGCCAGTCTGCGTTGGCTTCTTTGTGACGCAGGTAGGTTTGCCAAATCGTGAGAGCAAATTCATAATCGGCGATCGCAGTTTTCATTTCTGCGTAGGCAGGATTGTTTTTTGTGATTGGCGAGTTTTCAATTTCCTGCTGAAGTGCTTGAAGGGAGCGGACAAACGTTTGATAGTCTTTGTAGTCAATCCCGATCGGATCTTCGGTTTGTCCGGTTAAGGCTTTTGTTTGCAGCGTGTTCAGGCGGGTGACGCTGGCAGAAAACGCCTCCACCGTAGATAAGAAGGCTTTTTCTGCCTGAATCCGGTGAGCGATCGCCTGATAATTTTGGCGGTAGCCAGCTAATTTCTCCTGGGCGGCGGCTGAAACGGTAGTCAAAGGCGGAATTGCACTCATCAATCGAGTCGCCCGTCCCCAACGCTCAGAAGCCCGCTGCCACACTTCTAAGGAATGGGGCGGATCTTGGACTGTCACCGCTGCCTGCCATGCAACGGTTTGAGCCTGGTTAAAGTTGTCCATCGCCAACTCTTCATCGGTTAACCGCTGGGTGATTGCGTCGTACCGCATGCGGTAATCAGCCAATTTTTGTTGGGCTTGCTTGAAGATAGGGGAGCTTTGGGGAATCGACTCCAGCAACCTCACAGCTTGCCGCCACTTGCCTCGGGCTGCTTGCCACCGTTCTGCCGGATGGGGTGGTTCCTGCACTAAAACTGCCGCTTCCCATGCCAACTGTCTCGCCATGTTCAAACTCTCCTTCGGGGAAATAGTTTGAGCTGAAGCAGTTTCGGCGTGGTTTGAGGGCAAGGTATAGAACGGCTGGGAGCAGCCTGCCAGCATTAGAAAGCTGGCTGATAGAGTCATCGCCAGACAGGAACGTTTCATCTTACGATCAAAATGACTAAGGTCAGGGTAAGGGAATTATTCGGGTTTAAAGATGAAGATGCTATGAACAGCATAGGAATTCTTCTCCAGTTACTCTTTTACATCCAAAATCACCAAAATCCTGAAATCTGACTGAGTCCCGCTTCTGTTTTAGCAGTTGATTTACTCATTGGGCGACTACTCATGACTTCTCATCCAAAGCTTTACGAGGGCAAGGCAAAAATCCTTTATGCAACGGATGATGCGGATGTGCTGCTGACTTATTTCAAAGATGATGCCACTGCCTTTAATGCTCAGAAAAAGGGATCTATCCAGGGCAAGGGGCGGATGAATTGCGCGATCGCCAGCCATCTGTTTCAACAATTGGCAGCACAGGGAATTCCGACTCATTTTATCGATCAACCCAGCCCCAACGAAATGCGAGTAAAAGCGGTCAAAATTGTGCCGCTAGAAGTAGTGGTACGAAATATTGCAGCGGGGAGTTTATGTAAACAAACTGGCTTGGCAGAGGGAACTCCAATTCAGCCGCCACTGGTGGAGTTTTACTACAAAAATGATGACTTGGGAGATCCACTGCTGACCCACGATCGCTTGCGGTTACTGAAACTCGCGACTCCGGAGCAGGTGGAGCAGTTGCAGGCGATGGCACTTCAAATCAACGAAATTTTACTCAAATTTTTTGATGAGTGTGAAATTACCCTGGTCGATTTCAAGCTTGAATTTGGCAGCGATCGCGATGGAAACATCATTCTCGCAGACGAAATTAGTCCCGATACTTGCCGGTTGTGGAATCAAGCAGAAACCGATCCAAATCGACGAGTCATGGACAAAGACCGTTTTCGGCGGGATCTGGGATCCGTGGAGTCGGCTTACCAGCAGGTATTAGAACGGGTTTTGGCACATACCTAAGTATTGGTACCCATTCATGCGGTAGAATTTGACGGTTTAAGATTAAGTTCTTTGAACCTGTTTCATCCTTAAATCTGCCTTGAGTTGAGTGTGGTGTGGATTGTGCAAATGAACAAAATGCGACTATCTCCTTTTCTGATGGCGCTGTTTACCGCGTCTGCTACGTTTGGTATTTCAAACTCTGTCTCCGGACAAACGACTGACATTCCTCAGGAGGCGATCGCACCAACCGCTTCACCATCAGCCACCCTGTCCCCCACAGACTTACTACAGGTGTCCCCTATTTTTGCTCAATCGACTCCGGGACAAGAGACCCCCGATCGAATTCGAGTCAATCCCCTTTCTCCAGGAACTCCCCAACCAACAACCCCCAGCTCGCCCGCTCCAACGCCAGAAGCATCTCCCACTCCTGCGCCGGGAACAGAGGCAACCCCAGCAACCCCAGCAACCCCCGCAACCCCTCCCCCCCCCACAGCAGCAGAACCCCGTGTACTCGTGGCAGAAGTCTTAGTGACGGGAGTCGAAGGAGAATATCAAGACGAGGTTTACAACGCGATTCAAACCCGTCCTGGTAGAACCACTACACGCTCTCAACTCCAGCAGGACATTAATGCAATTTTCGCTACGGGCTTCTTCTCAAACGTTCGGGCAGTTCCTGAAGATACGCCTCTAGGGGTAAGAGTCACTTTTGAAGTTGTGCTCAACCCAGTGTTGCAAGCAGTGCAGGTGGAAGGCAATCGCGTGCTGCCGCAACAGGTGGTGACAGACACATTTCAGGAGCAGTACGGCAGGGTTCTAAACCTCAACGCCTTGCAGGAAGGTATCAAGCGGCTCAACAAGTGGTATCAGGACAACGGCTATGTGCTGGGGCAAGTCCTGGATTCTCCAGCCGTATCCCCCAGTGGGGTGGTCACGCTTCAGGTGGCAGAGGGCGAGGTTGCAGGCTTACGAGTGCGCTACCTCAACAAAGAAGGGAATGAGTGTATTCGGAACGATAAGGGCGGGTTCACGCTAGTTGATCCAGAATCGAAACAACCCATTTTGGATAAAAATGGCAATCCTACAGGATGCCGCAACCGCACTCGCGAATTTATTGTGACACGAGAATTTGCTACGAAGCCTGGAGATATTTTTAATCGAGCCGCGGTTGAGCAAGATATTCAGCGGGTATTTGGCTTGGGCATCTTTGATGATGTTCGCCTTGCCCTGGAACCCAGTCCCGATGATCCCCGGAAGGTGGTGATCGTACCCACGATCGTTGAAAAGAATACGGGGTCAATTTTCGCCAGCGCCGGGGTTAGTTCCGCCAGCGGTTTGTTTGGGTCGGTCGGTTATCAGCAGCAAAACCTGGGAGGCAACAACCAGCGCCTGTCCGCTGAGGTTCAAATCGGTCAACGGGAGTTGTTGTTTGACCTGGGCTTTACCGATCCCTGGATTGGAGGCGACCCATTCCGCACGTCCTATACAGTCAATTTATTCCGCCGCCGAACAATTTCCTTAATCTTTGACGGCGGCGACCCAGACATTGACTTGCCCAATGGGGATACGCCTCGAATTCTAAGAACTGGGGGCTTTATTAGCTTCACTCGTCCCTTGAATGGCAATCCTTACCGTAGAGCAGAATGGACGGCTTCCTTAGGATTGCAATACCAGCGGGTGTCGATTCGAGATCGAGACGGTGAACTTAGCCCTCTGGATCAACTCGGCAATGATCTGAGCTTTAGTGGGAGTGGGCGAGATGATTTGCTCTCCTTGCAATTTGGGATTGTTCAAGATCGACGCAACGACAATCTGCGACCCACTCAGGGCAGTTTCTTGCGGTTGGGGAGCGAACAATTTATCCCGATCGGATCGGGCAGCATCTTAGGTAATCGTCTCCGGGGCAGCTACAGTTACTACATCCCCACCCAACTGCTCCGGTTGTCTACTGGCTGTCGAGGCACAAACCCCAGACCCGCCGACTGTCCTCAAACCTTTGCCTTCAACGTGCAAGGCGGGGCATTCCTGGGAGATCTGCCGCCCTACGAAGCCTTCTCTCTGGGGGGGGCGAACTCGGTTCGGGGTTACGATGAAGGCGATCTGGGGGCAACTCGCTATTTCATCCAGGGCACGGTTGAATATCGTTTCCCTATTTTCTCGATCTTCTCCGGTGCGCTGTTTGTTGACGGAGCCTACGGCTTTGGTTCTCAAGGCTTAGTACCTGGCAACCCTGGGGGAATTCGGAATAAGCCAGGGCAAGGATTTGGCTATGGGGTTGGGGTGCGAGTGCAATCGCCGCTGGGACCGATTCGGGTGGACTTTGGTGTGAACGACCAGGGAGATACCCAGGTTAACTTTGGGATTGGGGAGCGATTCTAATGGAGGTTCTGGAACACTCTGTTCAGCATCTATCTGCTCCAGGTTCGGCACAGCAAACCCTGAGAGGAGAATTCACCTGCGCTGGAGTGGGCTTGCATACGGGTTCTGCTGTCCAGGTGCGAGTTTTGCCTGCTGAGGTTGGAGCGGGACGTTATTTTGTGCGGACTGACCTATCTGAAGCCGCAATCATTCCGGCTCAGGTTGCTCAGGTGAGCCAGACCATGCTCTCAACGGAATTGAGTCAGGGAGAGGCGCGAGTTCGGACGGTGGAGCATCTGTTAGCAGCGCTATTCGGCATGGGAGTAGACAATGCTCGGATTGAACTGGATGCTCCGGAGGCTCCCTTACTAGACGGTTCTGCGAAAGAGTGGGCGGCAGCGATCGCGCAAGTTGGAGTCGTGCCGCAATCCGCTCTCCGCTCTAACTGGACCTTGGCGGAACCGATCTGGATTCGAGAGGGGGATATGTTCGTCGCAGCCCTACCCGCTCCAGAGTTGCGCTTTACTTACGGAATTGATTTTGCTTTACCCGCGATCGGCAACCAGTGGCACAGTTGGGCACCCAGCCAGGAGCCGTTTGCAGTGGCGATCGCGCCAGCCCGTACATTTGGCTTGGCAGACCAAATTGAGTATTTAAGAGCACAAGGGTTGATTAAGGGTGGTAGTTTAGATAACGCACTGGTTTGTGGATCGGAGGGATGGCTAAACCCACCGCTAAGGTTTGCAAATGAGCCTGCCCGTCATAAACTTTTAGATTTAGTTGGAGATTTAAGTTTAGTGGGCACCCTGCCAACGGCTCACTTCCTGGCATACAAAGCCAGCCATACCATGCACACTCAACTGGCGCGATCGCTCAGTGCATTGCGAGGTGCCCTGCCCATAAATCCCTAATGGTTCAAGCTGTTGACCAACAGCCCCCCGATTCGTTCTATTGTTTGCCTTACCTGTCGTCCTTCGTTACCCCTTGCTCATGTCCATTCTCACTGATGCCAACACTGCCGATGCCCAGCCTAGCCATGTGAACCTTCCTGATCGCCACGAAGCTGGGGATTCAGCCGTCAGTTCTCCTGCAACCACCGATAAAGCAGTCCTCACGGTCGAGGAAATTCAAAAACTGCTACCCCACCGCTACCCCTTTGCATTGGTCGATCGCATCATCGACTACGTTCCCGGTAAAAAAGCGGTTGGCATTAAAAATGTCACCTTCAACGAACCTCACTTTCAAGGGCATTTTCCGGATCGTCCTATCATGCCGGGAGTCTTGATTATTGAAGCGATGGCGCAGGTAGGAGGGATTGTCCTGACGCAAATGGCAGATCTCAATGGTGGACTGTTTATGTTTGCAGGCATTGATGGGGTGCGGTTTCGTCGCCCAGTGGTGCCAGGGGATCAGCTAATCATGACGGTGGAACTTCTGAGCGTCAAACGCCGTCGGTTTGGCAAGATGCAAGGACGGGCTGAAGTGGATGGACACCTCGCGGCGGAAGGCGAGTTTATGTTTTCGCTTGTAGACTAACGAAGTTTGAGTCTTGATTTCTGAGTTTTGAGAAATAAACTCATCGCTCGCAGCAACTCATCACTCATAACTCATCACTCACAACCCCTATGGCAACCCTAATTCATCCAACTGCTGTCATTCATCCTGGTGCAGAACTACATCCCACTGTTGAGGTTAGACCCTATGCCGTGATTGGGGAAAAGGTCAAAGTCGGGCCAGAAACTATCGTTGGGGCGCATGTGGTGCTGGATGGTTGGACGGAGATTGGAGCACGCAACCAAATTTTTCCGGGAGCCGCGATCGGGTTAGCCTCTCAGGACAAGAAGTACGACGGTACGGATAGCCTGGTCAAAATTGGTGATGATAACCGCATCCGAGAATTTGTCACGATCAACTGTGCCACCTATTCGGATGAAGTAACGTTGATTGGCGATCGCAACTTGATCATGGCATACACTCACATCGCCCATAACTGCGTGATTGAAGATCAGGTGATTATCACCAACGCCGTTTCTCTAGGTGGGCACGTTCACATCGAATCGCAAGCCAGAGTTGGCGGTATGTGTGGCATTCATCAGGGCGTTCACATTGGGCGGTTGGCGATGGTGGGTGGCATGAGCCGTATTACCCGTGATGTCCCACCCTATATGCTGGTAGAGGGCAATGGGGCAAGAGTTCGATCGCTCAATCGAGTCGGGTTGGAACGGGCAGGCATCGTTACCCTAAATGACGGGCAGGTATTTCAAAGTTTGAAAAAGGCGTTTCGCCTGCTGTACCGCTCTGGATTGTCGTTGCCAGAAGCTCTAGAAAAGTTAGAAATTTTGCTCGACGACGAACATTTGCAACACTTACACCACTTTTTGCAACTGTCTCAACAACCCGGACGACGCGGACCAACACCAGGATCAAAATCAGGGGATGACGAGGATGAGTGACACGGTTGCCGCAAACCACCAGCGCCCTTATCGCATTTTCATCAGTACAGGTGAGGTCTCTGGAGATTTGCAAGGGGCACTCCTGATTGAATCACTCAAACAGCAAGCGCAGGATCGTGGCATCGAGCTTGAGATTACAGGGCTGGGGGGCGATCGTATGGCAAATGCGGGAGCAACGCTGCTGGCGCATACCAGCGAAATTGGCTCAATGGGAATTTTGGAGTCTTTGCCCTTCGTCTTTCCAACGCTGCGAATCCAAAATCGAGCAAAAGCTTACTTGAAGCAACACCCGCCAGATGTAGTGGTGTTAATCGACTATATGGGACCCAATCTGGCGTTTTGCGATTATTTCTTGCACCAACCCCTTTCACCTCCAGTAGTGTACTACATCAGTCCGCAAGAATGGGTCTGGGGAGATCAATGGCAGTGGGGCGTGAAGCTGTTTCGGTCTGACCTGATCGTTGAAGCAACTGAACGAGTTTTGGCAATTTTTCCAGCAGAAGCGAAGTATATGGAACAAAAGGGTGCCCAGGTGAGTTGGGTAGGACATCCTTTGGTCGATCGGATGCAAACCGTTCCTGGTCGGGAGAGCAGTCGAGCAGCCCTGAATTTATTGCCCGATCAACCTGTACTTACATTGCTACCCGCATCCCGCCAACAGGAGATTAAGTACCTGTTGCCAGTCATTTGTCGAGCGGCACAGTTGATCCAAGCAAAACTGCCTCAAGTGCAATTCTTGATCCCGTTGGCGCTGGAAAAATACCGTCAGCCGATCGAGCAGGCGATCGCGCAATACGGGTTACAGGCAACGATTCTGGCGGATCAGGCTAGCACCCAGACCAACAATCCAGCCCAATCGGTGACACTCCAGGCGATCGCCGCGGCAGATCTGGCAATTACCAAATCTGGTACGGTTAATCTAGAAATTGCCTTGCTGAATACGCCGCAAGTGGTGCTGTATAAGGTGAATAAGCTCACCGCCTGGATTCTCCAGCACATTCTCAAAATTTGGATTCCTTTCATGTCTCCGCCGAACCTGGTGATGATGCGAGCGATCGTGCCAGAGTTCATGCAAGATCAGGCAACTCCAGAAAATCTGGCTCAGGAAGCCCTGGAGATTTTGCTGAATCCAGACCGTCGGCATACAATTCAGGCAGATTACCAGGCAATGCGGCAGGCATTAGGAGAACCAGGAGTCTGCGATCGGGCAGCAACGGAGATCTTCAAGCTCTTACCAACTCAGTCACCCTCTTGATACTCAGAGAACTTCAGAAAAAAACGAATTTTACATTTGTTCTTTTTGCTGCTGACTTTTTCCCATTTCAAGGCAGAGTAAGAGATGAATCCCATTTGGAGTCGCTGCGGACATGATGCAAACTCCCATCTCCCCGATCGAAGTCATCGAATCTTTCCACAACCTACAGCATCAGTTACGCGACCTGTGGCAATCGGTGGAGTCAGCGGACAATTTCGATCCGAGCGATGCCGATATCGTAGTTGTGCCGTCTCTCAGCCTGGATCAGCGGGAACTGCAAAAGATTGAAGGGTTCCATCATTACGAAGAACGGCTGTTATTTTCGCTGATTCGGCTACGGAACCCCCGCACTCGCATGGTCTATGTTACCTCGCAGCCACTCCATCCCAGCGTGATTGATTACTATCTGCAACTGCTTCCTGGCATTCCCTTCTCCCATGCCCGCGATCGCCTGTTGCTGCTCTCAACCTACGACTCCTCCCTCAGTCCTTTGAGCCAAAAGATCCTCGATCGTCCGCGTCTGATGAAGCGTATTCGTCATGCTGTGCGCCCCGATCGTAGCTTCATGATCTGCTACAACTCCACTGCCGCAGAACGAGACCTATCGATTAAAACAGGCATTCCGCTCTTTGCCCTTGATCCAGCCCTGCTTAACTGGGGCACCAAAGGGGGCAGTCGTCAAATTTTTGCGGAATCCGGCGTTCCCCATCCCGACGGCAGCGATTCGGTTTGGTCCATTAATGAGCTAGCTAATGCGGCGGCAGATTTATGGGAACGCCAACCCCAGATGAAACGCATGGTGGTCAAGCTGAACGAAGGCTTTTCGGGAGAAGGCAATGCCCTGCTGGATTTGCGAAATATTCAAGAAGTGACACCGGGAAACGCCTCTCACTCTGCCAGAGTGGATGCGCTAAAAGAACAGTTTGCCTGTATGCGGTTTGAAGCAAAAGGCGAAACCTGGCAAAACTTTGGTAGCCGTATTTCTGAACTGGGCGCGATCGTGGAACTGTTTTTAGAAGGAGAAAAGCGATCGCCTAGCGTGCAAGGACGCATTGACCCGCTGGGTGAAGTCGAAATAATTTCCACCCATGACCAGATTTTGGGCGGTCCCACCGGACAAATTTATCTGGGTTGTCGCTTTCCGGCGGACGAAGCCTACCGGTTACGCCTGCAAGAATTGGGCATGAAAATTGGACGCAATTTGGCAGAAAAAGGCGCGATCGAACGATTTGGAGTAGATTTTGTTGCCGTCCATCAACCCAACCAACCCGGCAAACCCGAATGGGACATCTACGCGATCGAGATCAACCTGCGGAAAGGCGGCACCACCCATCCCTTCATGACGCTCAAGTTTCTCACTAACGGACGCTATGACCTGAGCAGCGGTTTGTTTTACAGCCAGCAGGGACGCGCCAAATATTACATGGCAACGGACAACTTACAAAAAGACCAATATCGCGGCTTGCTGCCCAACGACTTGATGGATATCATCGCCAGTCATCAACTCCACTTCGACACGGGCACCGAAACAGGCACCGTCTTTCACCTCATGGGCTGTCTCTCCGAATTCGGCAAACTCGGACTCACCAGCATTGGCAACTCCCCCCAACAAGCCGAAGAAATCTACAACAAACTTGTGCGGGCGATGGACGAAGAAACACGACCCTTGCGGTCTTTGCCAAGTAGCACATTCCCCTCTGGGGCTTCTGGTTCCTCCATGTCTTGGAGTGGCAGGTATTAGAAGGTTAAACACTCTTCCCGCTCCGATAAGCCGCCGCCGCAGAAATGCTTGGTCAGATCAGGACGGCACACGTTGATTTTTACTGTGATTTTTACTGGGCAATCTTGGCACGGAAGCCAATGTCGCGACGAAAGTACATATCGTCGAACTGGATGGAGTTGAGCGCAGTGTAAGCATTGGCGATCGCTCCATCCAAGCTTGCTCCAGTCGCAACCACATTCAGCACTCGTCCGCCATCTGTGACGATCGCCTGCCCTCGTTTTTGCGTCCCGGCATGAAACACGATCGCATCCTGGTTTTCTGCTTGCTCAATTCCAGTGATAGGTTTGCCTTTCTCATAAGCGTCGGGATAGCCGCCTGCCGCCATTACCACGCAAGCTGCCGCGCCTGTTGTCCACTCTAGAGGCGGAAATGCTTCCAATCGTTGCTCGGCACACGCCAGTAACAGATCAGCGAGGGGTGTTTCCAGCAAGGGCAGCACCACTTGCGTTTCAGGATCGCCAAAGCGACAGTTAAATTCGATCACTTTCGGTTCATGGCTGGGAGTGATCATCAGTCCGGCGTACAGCACCCCCCGATAATCAATCTGGCGTTTGCGGAGCGTGGCGATCGCGGGTTCTAAAATTTCTTGCTGAATGCGCTCCATCATTTGGGGAGTGGCGATCGGGGCTGGAGCATAGGCACCCATGCCACCTGTATTTGCTCCCGTATCCCCCTCGCCAATGCGCTTATGATCCTGCGCTGGCAGCAAGGGACGAATCGTTAGCCCATCGGTTACTGCCAACACCGACACTTCCTGTCCGGTGAGGCATTCTTCGATCACAACCCGTTGCCCCGCTTCGCCAAACTTGCCGCCAAACGCATCGGCGATCGCGGCTTCGGCTTCGGCGATCGTCATTGCCACGGTTACGCCTTTTCCCGCTGCTAACCCATCGGCTTTGATGACGATCGGCGCGCCTTGCTTTTGCACATAGGCAAGGGCAGCATTGGCTTGAATAAACACAACCGCTTCAGCCGTGGGAATGTTTGCCTCGCGCATCAGGTCTTTTGCCCAGGCTTTGCTGGCTTCAATTTGCGCTCCCAGGCGAGTGGGACCAAACACCGTTAAGCCCTGGCTTTGCAAATAATCCGTAACTCCAGCCGCAAGGGGCACTTCAGGTCCGACAACAACCAGATCTACGCCATTCACCAGTGCAAATCGAGCAATTCCTTCAAAATCCAGCACATTCATTGCCAGGTTCAGGCAACGGGGAGTAGATGCAGTGCCGCCATTCCCAGGAACGCAAATCACTTGCTGGACATTCGCAGACTGCAACAGTTTCCACGCGATCGCGTGTTCCCGACCGCCGTTTCCAATCACCAGAACCTTCACGTTGCCCTATCCTTTACTGAACGCTTCAGCGCCATCGCTGTTAGTTGAACGCATCCAAAATTATGTCACGCTCCTGCTCAAATTTTGAAAAGCGCTACAAGAAATAGGTATAAGGGTAGAGGAACAGTTTCCGCAGGCAACCGTCTTGGACGGGGAATAGCTCTGGCTGGAATGGTGCATAGTGAATCTTGATGTGAGGCAGGAGACGTGGTGATGAGTGCTGTTTGGATGAGGAGACAAATCGCGATCGCAATTGCGTTGTGGAGCGTCGTGAGTATGGGCAACAATACCGCGATCGCCCAACTCTCTGAACCCTCCTCAACTCCCCTCCCCCCCTCTGCCCCCAACCCCCAATCTAATCCCCAACCCCCAACCCCCAACCCCCAACTCTCCCCCAACCCCCAACCCTCCCCCAAACCCCAAACCCCCAAAAAACAACCTCCACCCGATAAATTTCCCCCCAACCCGCTAGAAATCTCTGAGCCACTCGACCCCCTCATTCCCTACGACTACAAAAACCGTCCCCTGACCGCAGACGAACGCCGGGAACTGGTGAAAGCTGCCGATCGACTGGCGTTGATTGGGGCACAACGGCTGCAAGCCCAGGATTCTGTGGGTGCGTATGAAGCCTGGAACCAGGAGTTGCGCTATCGCCGCGTGGCAGGCTTCTTGGTGGGTGAAGTGCAGGCGTTGGGACGGGTGGGAGATGCGGCGTGGGGGCAAACGAACACCCAACAATTGCGCTACATCACCAAGCGACTGGATGACATTCGCCTGCAAACCGAAAAGCCGATCGCCCAACTGGAAAATGATGCCAAAACGCCTCCAGAACTGGCGAATCCAAAGCAACGCATGGATGTGATCGAAGCCTTGGGCTTTGCTTACCAACAGGTGCGCCTGCCCAAAATTTCTGCGAGTTTATTTGAGCAAGTGCTGGCAAATGCTCGGCAACAGGGAGACGACCTGAAACTGGAAGCAACGTTGATTAACCTGGGGCAATTGCATCTGGGCTGGTTTGACTATCCCAATGCTGCCAGAGTGTATCGGGAATTATGGCAGCGATCGCAGGCACGCCAGGACTTATTTAACGAGCCGCTGTATCTGGGGCAACTGATCTTTGTGCATGAGCAGGCGAAGCAACCCAAGGAAACGATTTTTTATCAACAACAACTGATCGAGTTTCATCGTAAGGTGAATGATCCCAAGCCTGTTCCAGCGCTGATTAAACGCATCGCCGATAATCAGCAAACTTTGGGACAACTCGATCGCGCCGAAGCCAACTATCAACTAGCTTACAAATCTGCTCAACCTCAATTGCAGTGGGCGGTGGCGGGGGACGCTTTGAAGAAACTGGGAGAGATGTATCGTAGCAACGATCGCCTCGATTCTGCCCAACGCATTTACACTTTTTTGGTGAACGTAGAGCAACAGGCATACAACTCCTACGGCATCATGGAAGCCTACGACCAATTAGGGCAAATCCATGTGCAACAGCAACAATATTCAGAGGCGATCGTTGCCTTTGAACAAGGACGCGAAATTGCCCGTCAACTCAAGTTTCGCGAAGAGTACTTTACCGATCAAATCCAAAAAGCCGCAGAGCAGGCAGGCAAGTAGAGAAGCGGTAAAAACTTGCTAGATTTGTTTTACTCCTTTTTTGCTTGAGTGCAGTTTGCCAAATGACTCAATCCAACGACCTCCCCCAACGAGTAGAACGCTTAGAAAATGGGCAAATTGATTTAAAACTGGCGGTTAGCTCTCTGCTGGCAGTGGTTGAGCGCCATCAGGTTTATCACGAAACCAGTCAGCGCAATTTTGAACGGATTATGGCTGAGATTCAATCCATGCGATCTGATATGCAGGAAATGCGGGCTGATATGCAGGAAATGCAGTCCGAAATTCGAGGGTTACAAGTCGAGAATCGGCGCATTCTCGATATTTTGCAAGATCAGGGGGATGAGCATGGCAATTGATCGCAACCAACTTCCAGTCCTATGACGATATCTGCTTCTGGCGATCGCACAACTCAACTCCGCCACCTGATGCAACAGGCTGAATTGTCGAGCTACAAAGCGTTGAGTCAAGCCGCAGACGTATCTGAAAAACAAATTCGCAATCTGCGGCAGGGCAAACTAGCAACGATGCGACTTGAAACTGTGATCAAACTCAGTCAAGCATTGCAAGTGTCACTAGAAGAACTTGTCACAGTTTTCGGAGTTTTCCCCAACCCCCCAACCCCAACCCCTAAACCCGTTGCCTCACCCACCCATCACGATCTACGACAAGAGTACGATCGCCTCCAGGCAAAATTAAACCAACAAAAACAGGAAGTGTGGCAAGAATTTCAACAATCGAGCTTGCAGGTTCTGGAATCGTTGTTATTGCAACTGCCCACCGCCATGTACGCGGCTCAACAGAATCCTCAAGCTCCAGCCGTCAAACTATTACCTTTGCTCCGTCCCATTGACGCACTCTTACAACAGTGGGGCATTGAACCGATCGCAACAGTGGGGGCAGAAGTGGCTTACGACCCGCAACAGCATCAATTGATGGAAGGAAACGCTGCACCCGACGATCGAGTCCGAGTCCGATACGTGGGCTATCGGCAGGGCGATCGCTTATTGTACCGCGCCAAAGTGAGTCCGCTCAACACATAAGGTACGCTATAAAAGCTGTACCTTGTTCCCTGGTGTGATGGCGCTGCAAAAATATAGTCCATTGATTCCTGGCAAACGTCGTAGAAATTTATGGTTTGAACGGACAATGGCGATCGTGGCAACGGTCAATTTGGCATTGGTGGTGTTTGATTTAACCTACGTGCCCTGGCGTAATTTTTGGTTGCAATCGAATGTGGTGATTCCCTTTACTGGACAAAAGCTGCACATTCCTTTGCCAACGATGGCTTGTCCAGATCGATCGGTGCCAGGAGACCAGCCTCCAGCCACAATTCAGCAGTCGATCGTGACCTGTTTGTATGACCCAGTGAAGGGCATTGAATCGCATCGAGATACCAAGGCACACCTGGAAACGGTTGATCAGCTTCAGCAACAAGTTGGACAAAAAGGTTTGGACTCTGGGTTGCAGTCGGCTGAAGTCCAAAAAACGCTGGCAGAACTGAGAGCGCAAAGCCAAGCCATGATTGCGTTAAATCCCTTCGAGGCAGCAGACAAAAGCGGCACGTTGGAGAAAATCAAGAATGAAATGCGCGATCGGGTGGGCGATCGAGTTAAGGCGGATGTATCGGCGACAGAAGCGTTTCAGATATTTTGGAGTACAAACAATCCCCAATATCCCAATTACCTGTCGTCCTCTAACTTCAACGAGGAAATGAAGTGGTTCAACCAAAGGATTCGACCCTTAATTGCAACCAACTATTACCGATCGATTGGGGAAAATGGTGAACCAACCAACAACTTTTGGCTGATTGATGCTCCTTTTGTGAGCTTATTTCTGTTGGAATTTCTGGCGCGTACCCTTTACATCAGTAGTCGTTATCGCAACCTCACCTGGCTAGATGCCATGATTTGGCGCTGGTATGACATTCCGTTGTTTCTGCCCTTCAGCCTATTTATCCCAGTATTCGCATTAACGCGAGTCATTCCCACAACTCTACGCTTGCATCAAGCCAAGATGATTGATTTGCACAATCTCAATGCCAGAGTGCGGGAAGGATTTGTGAGCGCGATCGCCGAAGAAATCACAGAAGTTGTGATTGTGCAAGTCGTTAATCAAGTGCAGGGAGCCATTCGTCGCGGGGAGTTTTCCGCACTTCTGGAACGCACCACCTCTCGCCGCTATGTAGACATTAACAATATCAATGAAATTGAGGTGATTGCAAAACACCTTCTAGAACTTGTAATTTATCAGGTTTTTCCTAAGATTAAACCTGATTTGGAAGTCTTTTTAAATCATGGTATTACCAGTGTCTTAAGCCAATCTCCGGTTTATCAAGGAATTACTTCCCTACCTGGAATCGGCACTGTACCTGGACAAGTGACTGAACGACTTGTCACTGATCTAACTCAAGCCATTCATGACACATTGCAAACTTTGCTGGAAGACCCTAAAACAACCGAAGTGACCATACAACTGATCCGAAATTTCTCTAATACAGTCATTTCTGAAGCACGACAGAAGGAGAGCTTAAAAGAAATCGAATTGCTACTATCAGACTTATTAGAAGAAATCAAGATTAATTACGTTCAGCGGTTAAGTGAGGAAGATTTGACTCTGATTCTGGATGAAACGCGCCATCTGAAGCAGCGATCTCATCCTCAATAGCCCGACCTGGCACAGCGAAACCCAGCAAAGATTTCCCGCACGTGGGGATGATACCAATTGCGAAAAGAAACCCGCGATGCCCAGGGCTGAGTCACCCAACTGCCGCCCCGCAACACGCGATGGTTGCCATCAAAATACGCTTGAGAGTAACCCCGGTAGGGATAAGCCTCAAATCCTGGATAACCATCAAACCAGGAATCTGTCCATTCCCAAACAAGATTCCCCCTGCCTGGAAGCATTGGAGCGTGTAAGCGATCGCAGTGCCAACGAGCCGCTTTTTCCCATTCCGCCTCCGTGGGTAAGCGCTTGCCCACAAAATTAGCGTAGGCTTCCGCCTCATACCAGTTCACACCAAAAACCGGACGATCGTCCCCCCAATTCCATTCGTCAATCCAGTAAAGCGGATGGTGAACGGAATTCGCCTGTCGCCATGCCCAACCCGCTTCAGACCACCACTGCGAATCTTTGTAGCCACCTGCTTGCATGAATTGTCGATACTGTCCGCAGGTGACAGGAGCACGATCGATCCAAAAGTCCTCTACATAAACCTTGTGTACGGGACGTTCATTATCTAAGGCAAAAAGACTTTCATCCCCCATCTCAAACTCGCCCGCCGGGATGAGAACCATGTCAGTAAAAGAAATTTTGTCATTCAGCATTCGTCCTTCGTCACTTGTTCTTTGCCCTTCCAATGACCCATGACCCATGACCCATGACGATTCTGCCTTTATCTTTTGCCGTCTAGTTTCCAAATCCTGCAACGCTTGGACGATCGCGATCGTTTCATAATGCTGACTTTCGTGCTGCAACAGCCACAGCCAGAGCCGTTGTTGTTTTTCTAATGGGGCAACGTCCAGGTAAGCAAAAACTTGCTCTCGGATGGTGGCGAGGTAGGTTTGAACTGCGGCTAATGAGGGTAGATTGACGCGATCGTGCTTGGGCAAAGTATCGGCAGCAAACAGGCGGCGGTATTCTGGGAACTGGGGCGGGTTGCCAGCCAGATGCTCCAGCAGCCAAAGCCCTTCGGTGTAGGCGATGTGTCCCAAGTGCCAACCGATCGGGCTGAAGTCGGGATGTGCCTGACAACAAAATGTTTCGTGATCAACGTCGGTAAACAAGGAGAGCGTTGTTTCGCGACATTGTTTCATCCATTGTCGAACTTGATGACGATCGCCAATCTTTAATTGCCAATTTCCAGTTCCCAGTTGCTGGTTCATCTTCAATGGCTAGTTCAATTTACAACGAAATCAGTTTGGTACTGAAATCTGAATTTACGGTGAGTAGGCTGCGATCGCCGAACGAACTCCAATTCCCAGTAAACATCGGTTCAGAGGCAACTAAAACGGCATCCGGAAGTTGTTCACTCTGCGCCAGCCAATACAGCGTGGGGACAGGCTCCCGGTTGGCAAAGCGAGACGCAACCAGTTGTTTGCCATCGCTCACAATCATATTGGCAGAAAATTCCGTTTGGTACTTGTCCGCCAATTGGTGCAGAGTGGCGATCGTTTGTTGCAAAGCTTCTGGCAGCGAACCTGTGGCATCCAATTCATCCATCAACAGGGCAAAAATGTGTTCAGAATCCGTTGTGCCCTGAATCTGTTGATAGGCGCTATCGCTCAACCGTTCGCGCAATGGACGGTAGAGGGTTTCTCGAAAATTGGCAATAAAGCCGTTGTGGATGAAAGAAATATCATGCTGCTGAAAGGGTTGGCAATTCACTAGATCCACCGATTGCCCTGCTGTCGCACTCCGGACGTTGGCTACAACACAGCCCGACTCGATATAACGACTGAGGCTAACCAAATTCACATCATTCCACACAGGCAAAATCGTTTTGTAGTTGAAGGGGGCTGTTGCCCGATCGGCGTGATACCAACCCACGCCAAACCCGTCCGCATTGACGACCCCCGATGTCATCTCGCGCGGTTGATAACTTTGCACAACCAGGGAATGTTCCGGCTCGTAAAGCAATTGCTCTAGCGCGATCGGTCTGCCCAAATAACCCAATAATCGACACATGAAGTTTTTAAAGATAGGGAAAACAGTCAAGCTTTTGAGATTCTGACATACAGTTACAAAAATCAACCACTACTACAAGAAGCAACCACTCCCCATTTCCCCAATCTCCAATCCCCAAACCTGGATTCTCTTGATAAACTAAGAAGACCAAGTTCGTAGCTGATCTCAAAACTATGCACAAACGCTCTCCTGTCGATAGTACTCAAGTCATGCGTCGCGCTGATGAGTTAATCGGTGCCGCTTCTAACCGTTATCGGATTACCGTTCAGGTGGCAAATCGGGCAAAGCGGCGGCGATTTGAAGATTTTGACAACAACGAAGACTCTTCCATGAAGCCCGTGATGCGGGCAATCATTGAGATGTCCGATGAACTGACCCAACCCGAAATTATTGGCGAATAAGGACGCAGGTTGTGCGAAGACCATTTGCAACCGCCGTTCTGATTCTGGCGATCGCGCCTGTTTTGTCCCTTTCCTGGTTAGCAATGGGAGGGAATCAGGCGGCGATCGCTCAAATTATCCGAACCGAGGGTGTTGGGCGGCGAGTGTATGAACAATTGCCCGACTTTCCTCGCGAAAATCAGTACATCAACAAAGAAACCGGAAAAGTTTCAGAAGACGAAACCCTGGTCAACCGTCTCGTGCGCTATCACGTTTACGTCAAAGGTCGTCCCGCTTTTTACCGACTGGATTGGAAGCTGACCCTGGCAGAATATCTGGGACTCAGCGGACAAATGGACGATTCCGACTATCCCGGTGCTGCCAGACTCAACAAAAACCCTTTAGAGGGTGATATTGTTGCTATTCGTAAACTTAACCTGGCGCAACGAAATGCCTTGGTGCAAGCGCTAGTCGATGCGTTCTCGCCTCAAACTCGTCCGCCTCAAGCCGTGCCCAAGCCCGTGATTCAGTTACCTGCTGGGGGCAAGCCGTAAAAAGGCAGAAGGTAGAGGGCAAAAGGTAGAAGGGAAAATGATGGAGGGGGTGCGAGATGCCAGGGGATTGTGGAGGGGCGTTTCATGAAACGCCCGTACATTAAATCAGGGCAGGGTTGGCGGGTTGGCTGGGATGCAACTGCTCTAAACTACAAAGCCCTCGTTGGTACAGAAGACTGGTCACTGGAACTCACGGAAGCAGAGTGGCAAGACTTCACCCGCCTGCTAGAGCAACTGATTACGGCAATTCAGCAAATCCAGGCAGAACTGATGGATGAGGAAGCGATCGCCTGCGAAGTGGAAAGCGATCGGCTCTGGCTGGAAGCGGAAGGCTATCCCCACGCCTACTCGCTCCACCTGATCCTGCTCACCGGACGACGCGCCGAAGGCACCTGGCAACCCGCCGCTGTCCCAGAACTCCTCCAAGCCATCCAACTAATCCAGGTGTTTTAGAAGCTTTCGGCGCAAACCTCAGAGTTTTCACCCCAAAATTGAACTCTGCGACCACCCAGGAACTCAAAACTCCGAGGTTTTAGCAAATTTGGCGGTTTTGAGTTGAATAAAGCATATTAGATGGAATGAGATCGACCTGATGGTAAAGGAAATCCCTGTGGCAAACGAGGAACAGCTTAAACTGCTCATGCAAGGAGTAAAAGTCTGGAATGAATGGCGCAAAAACAACCCAGAAGTTGGAATAGACCTAAGTGAGGCTGACCTCAAAGAGGCTGATCTTAAAGAATTCAACCTCCATAGAGCTAATCTCAGCAGGGCTTTCCTGAGTGAGGCTGACCTCCAAGGCACAGTTGAATACGGTCAGATCTGCGTTAATAGCGTAGATAGCTTTAATGAAACTGTTTACGAAATCGAGTCCTACTTGTTTACAACTGATCTTAGTGAGGCTGATCTCAGTGAGGCTTTCCTTATTGGAGCTAATCTCAGCTTTGCTAACCTTGGTAAGGCTCACCTCTCAAAGGCTTATCTGAGTGAAACTGACTTTAGCTGGGCTAATCTTAAGAATGCTAATCTCAATGAAGCTGACCTTAGCTCGGCTAATCTTAGCTCGGCTAACCTTAGTGAGGCTCATCTCTCTAGCGTTAATCTGAACGAAGCTGACCTTAGCTCGGCTAATCTTAGGTCGGCTAACCTTAGCGGAACTAACCTCAGCAAAGCTCAAGTCCTTGGTACAAACTTCACAGGTGCAAATTTAACAGGTGCTTGCATTGAGGACTGGCATTCTAATAGTGCAACAAAACTGGATGAAGTTGAGTGTGATTACATTTACCTGAAGAGTGGCAATCAGGAACGTCGCCCCAGTGACCCGAAACGAAACTTTGAACCAGGTGAGTTTACCAAGCTGTTTCAGAAGTTTCTCAGCACGGTTGATTTGATTTTTCGCAATGGCGTGGATTGGCAAGCCTTACTGATTTCATTAGAAAAGCTGCGCGTGGAGGCAGCAGGGGCAGAGTTATCGATTCAGGCAATTGAAAACAAGAACGACGGGGCGTTTGTCGTGCGGGTCAACACGCCACCCGAAGCCGACAAAGCCGAAGTCGAAAAATTTCTCAAGCGAGAATACGAGGTGGCATTGAAAGCAATTGAAGCTCGATACGAGATGCAACTTCAACTTCAGGGTGAACAGTTGCAGTTTTACCGTGAGGAAATGGCAGCAAAACGTCAAGACAATACACAATTAATGGAAGTTCTCAAAACAATGGCAGAAAAAGAAAATCAAGCCCCAAAATACGATATGCGAAACTCTAACTTCGCGAACTTTGCCGATACTATTCAGGATGGTGGAAAACAACAGACTGTTCAACACATCTATGCACCGGAGCAAAATCTAGCAGCGGCGGCAGCAGAAATTCAGCAACTTCTTGCTGTGGTGAATCCTAAGTCTGATGATGAATTTGCTGAAGCTGTTTATCGAGAAATCCAGAAAAACCCTACTCTTAAAGCCAGATTAGTTAACGCTCTAAAGTCGGGAGGACTAGAAGCATTGAAAGCAATATTCAACCATCCAGCATTCAGCATTCCGGCTGAAACTATAAAAGGATGGCTCGAAGCAGAATAAAAAATGCTGGTGGCAGCAGACAACTCAGGCAATGGCAAATAAAGTAGGTAAAAAAAACTACAGAAAGGTTTGATCTAAAACGCAGCAGTCCTTGGTATATACAGTCTGCTAGATTTAACCTCAGCTTAAGTTGCTTACAGACAATTCCTTTCGGGGGGTGTGGGGGAGTTAGTACCCCACGAAGCGGGGGCACGGGGGGAAGTCCCCCGGCACAGTTTTTGGGTTAGTCAAAGAAGAAGCTATGAACAAAACTATTCACAACACAAAGCAATTTGACGATGAGATACGTCCAGAATACGATTTTGCTGGAGGCGTGAGAGGCAAGCATTACCAGGCATATCGCCAAGGGCATTCCGTCACTATCCATCATGCCGATGGTACAACCACTGTCTTCCTATTTTCTAGTTCCTGACTCCTAATTCCTCTCAATCTCCCTGCGGCAACTCACTCCACAAACCTGTTTCTTGCCGCAAGCTGCGAAAATCGCCATTGCCTAAAATCAAATGGTCGAGCAACGGAATGTCCAGCAATTGTGCGCCAGAGAGTAACTGGCGAGTGAGGTGAATGTCTTCTGGACTGGGTTCCGTATTGCCAGAGGGGTGATTGTGAGCAATGATCAGTCGGGTTGCGCCATGCTTGATCACCTCCCGGAAAATGTCGCGGGGATGGGCAAGGGTTTCGGTGGCAGTCCCGATCGTCACGATGCGCGTGCCCAGCAATCGGTGTTTTACATCCAACAGCAACACGGCAAACCGTTCCTGTGCCTGCCACATCAAATCCTGACTCAAAGCTGCCGCCGCGATCGCCGGATCATCCACTACTGTTAATTCAGCCGGACGAGATTGGAAAACGCGCTTACCCAGTTCGATCGCTGCCAAAATTGTGGTTGCCTTTGCCTCACCAATGCCCGGAATTTGAGTCAATTCACCCACACTGGTTTCGCGCAACGCTGCCAATGCGTCGTCCTTGCCCTTGCCTAACTCCTGCAAGATATACTGTCCCAAACCCACGGCAGAGAGCTTTCCCGACCCCTGCCCCGTACCCAGCAAAATTGCCAAAAGTTCAGCCGTTGCCAGGTTGCGAGATCCATAGGCAATCAACCGTTCTCGCGGGCGTTCAGTTGCAGGCATGTCTGCAACGCGCAAACTATACGTCATCAATGCACCCAGATTTTACAGTGAAGGAATAGTCTCAGTTATCCCCAACACCGCAGAAAAAACAACAATTAATTACGCGCAACTCCATCATGGCGGGCAGCGTGTTGCACAGCGGCAGAAACAGCGGTTGCCACGCGCTCATCAAACACAGAAGGGACAATATGCTCTGCGTGCAGTTCCGAGGGTTTGACCAAGTCCGCGATCGCCTGGGCAGCTTCCAGATACATCGTTGTCGTTAGGGTTTCTGCCCGACAATCCAACGCTCCCCGGAAAATGCCCGGAAATGCCAGCACGTTATTGATCTGGTTGGGGTAGTCGCTGCGTCCAGTTGCCATTATGGCGACATCGGATGCCACCAGTTCCGGCTGAATTTCGGGAATTGGGTTTGCCATCGCAAAAACGATCGGGTCTTTTGCCATCGATCGCACCATCTCCGGAGTCACCACTCCCGGCGCACTCACCCCCAGAAATACATCCGCCCCCTGCATCGCATCCGCCAGCACGCCACCTTTTTCGACGGCAAATTCCCGCTTTTGCTCCATCAGGTCATTGCGATCGAAGGACAAAATCCCCTTGGAATCGCACATCACAATATGTTGGGCACCCGCTTTTTGCAGCAATCGCGCGATCGCCACTCCCGCCGCCCCTGCCCCATTGATCACAATCTTGATCTCCGTCATAAACTTCTTGACCAGCTTCAGGGCATTCAGCAACGCCGCCAGCGTGACGATCGCCGTGCCATGCTGGTCATCATGAAAAATCGGGATATTCAGTTCCCGTTGCAACCGCGCTTCTATTTCAAAACAGCGAGGAGCCGCAATGTCTTCCAGATTCACACCACCAAATACGGGCGCAATCCGTTTCACTGTTTCCACAATTTCATCCGTATCTTGAGTCGCTAAACAAATAGGAAAAGCATCCACGCCTGCAAACTCCTTAAACAGCATGGCTTTGCCTTCCATCACAGGCATGGCGGCTTCTGGTCCCAGGTTACCTAAGCCCAGCACGGCACTGCCATCCGTGACGATCGCCACCATGTTTTGCTTAATCGTCAGGTTATACACTTCCTCTGGATCGCGGGCGATCGCGTTGCAGATCCGTCCCACGCCAGGAGTGTATGCCATCGCCAGATCATCCTGACCCCGGAGCGGAATCCGACTTTGAATACAAATCTTGCCACCCCGATGCAAGTTGAAGGTGCGATCGAAAACATTAATCACCTTCGTTTCTGGTAAAGCCTTCACTGCATCCACGATCGTTTCTGCGTGTTCCGTACTAGCACAATCCACCGTCACATCACGAACTGAAATTTGGCGGGTTTGCTCAATCAGGTCAATCTGTCCCATGCTGCCACCCAGCGCAGAAATTGCGTGGGTTACGTTTGCCAACATTCCGGGACGATTCGGAACTTGAAACCGAATCGTTAGGCTAAAACTAGAGTTAGGTGTCAGATTTGTCATGGTGCCTTAACAGATAAGTGAAAGTGCTGCAAGCTGGGATGCTGATAGACGCAGCGGCAGAAAGTTTGGTTGCGGTGCAATGGACGGCAGAGGAATCAGAAGACGCTATTCGAGCATTCTGACCTGAGCTATGCTTTGCCAGCTTAGAAGACTATAAAGCCCACAACTGTACCAGGACACACCAACCACCGGATATTCACGATCGAATTTCTATTGCTTAAAATCTATGCCAAGTCTTTATACTGCTGTGGAAATTAATGCACCCCGCCGCAAAGTTTGGCGAGTGCTGTATCACAAGGAACTCTGGATGTACTGGAATACCTTTCTGTACGATGGCGACCCCGAACAAAATTTTGTGGAAGGGCGCAAGGTGTTGCTCTCACTCCAAAGAGTCCCCGGAGAAGAAATCACCGAATTTCAGCCCCAGGTGGTGCGAGTACAGCCCTACGCCTGCTTACACTGGGTGTCTACCATTCCCGGATTCGTCAGCGAACACAACTTTGAGTTACAAGATGTGGGGCGCGATCGCACCCAGTACATCCATCAAGAACGTTTTTCTGGCAGACTTACCCGCCTCTTTCTACCCTTCATTCGCCAGGATGAGCAGCAGGGTATCCGCCGCATGGCACGAGAGTTGAAATGGTATGTGGAGGAGAGGACTTAAGGGATCAGGAATTGGAAATTAGGCGAGATTAGGCATCAGGGAAAACCGTAGGAGCAGCACTTTATGCCCACCCAGGAGAGGTAAAAAATGGATGAAATTCCCGCAGAATTCTGGCAAGGGGTGGAGCAGTTTAACCAGCAGGAGTTTTATGCCTGCCACGACACCCTGGAGGCAATTTGGATTAATGCTCTGCCATCGGATAAAAACTTTTTTCAAGGCATTCTGCAAATCGCAGTTGCCTTACATCACTTAAGCAATGAAAACTGGCGCGGTGCAGTAATTTTGATGGGAGAAGGGGTGAGTCGATTGCGATCGTATCCCTCTGACTATGGCGACATTGATGTGGATAGTTTGGTAGACGATGCCGCAACCTTGCTCAAACAGCTTCAGGTTATGGGGGCAGATCAGGTTGGGGCGATCGCTCAACAACTGCGAACCGGACTATCCGAAATCAAGAGTTTTGATGACACTATCCTGAAACTACCTAAAATCGAGAGAATATAGACTCTAGAGCAACTTCTTCAGATCTTCTCCAGAAACTTCTAGGGTCACTCTGCCGTCTCTATGTTATGACTGTTGTGGGCTGATTCGGCAAGTTGAACCATGCAAGCCGAGTTTTGTCCGCTACGAGGTTGTTCGTCTACTGTGTTCTTGTTCGCCCCATGATGAACCGTTTTTCCTTGGCTAAATCCTTCCACCGTTGGCTCTTGCTGGGGGCGATCGCTCCAGTCGGGTTGCTGACCGTTTTCGTAATGAATGGACTGATGGATGGGTCGTCCACCCGTCACCAGTCCGCGATCGCCCAGGTGCCTCAAACTGGACAACCCTTGACCCTGCGATCAGACGTTCAAGAGGCAAACTCTAAAACTGGAGTCATCACAGCACGGGGCAATGTGCAAATTTATTACCCAGCCCGTCAGATTCAAGCAACCTCAGCCCAGGCACAATACTTTAGTCGCGAGCGGCGGATTGTGCTCACAGGCGATGTTTATGTCTTGCAGCAAGGCAATAGCTTACGTGGGGAAACCATCACTTACTTAATTGATGAAGGGCGGTTTGTAGCACTGCCTCGCACCCCCAAACAAGTTGAAGCAATTTACATTCTGCGGGAAAGCCCTGCCGCCTCTCCCACCCCTGCTGCCACTACCCCCATTCCTACACCAGTGGTTGAGCCATTTGGTCAGCCTGAATTTTCTGCTCCTGCAAACCCTCAAAGACCTTAGTGCAAGGTTTTATTCGAGGCTTTGGTAAGATTGTCAGTGCCGATCGCAAGATAGAAAGACGCGAGGAGGGAGCGGTTGAAAATTGCATTGGAAAATATTCATAAGTCCTATGGGCAGAAAACAATCGTCAGCCGCGTGAGTCTGTCGGTGGCTCAAGGCGAAATTGTTGGCTTGCTCGGTCCCAATGGGGCAGGTAAAACGACAACTTTTTATATCGCAACGGGGTTAGAGAAGCCAAATCAGGGGCAGGTTTGGCTCAACGATCGAGAAATCACCTCGCTGCCGTTTCATATGCGGGCAAGGTTGGGAATTGGTTATCTGGCGCAGGAAGCCAGTATCTTCCGACATTTGACGGTACGCGAAAACATTTTGTTGGTAATGGAGCAATCCAACGTCCCTCGCTCTGAGTGGGATAAGCGAGTTGCCTTTCTGCTCAAAGAGTTTCGTTTAGAAAAAGTCGCGAACACGTTGGGCATTCGGGTTTCTGGGGGAGAGCGCCGCCGCACTGAACTGGCAAGAGCACTGGCAGCAGGACGGCAAGGTCCTCAGTTTCTTCTACTCGATGAACCCTTTGCTGGAGTTGACCCGATCGCCGTGGCTGAAATTCAGCAAATTGTCTCCAAGCTGCGCGATCGCAGTCTTGGCATTTTGATTACGGATCACAACGTCCGGGAAACTCTCGCCATTACCGATCGCTCTTACATCATGCGAGATGGGCAAATTCTGGCAGCAGGCAGTTCGGAAGAGCTTTACAACAATCCTTTAGTGCGGCAATACTACCTGGGTGATAACTTCCAGGTTTAACTTCTAAGATAAAAATATCTCCTGTAAGGGCAGGTTTTTCCACTGAATTTGTTAGTAGCAAAAACAATCCGATAAACCTGCCCCTACAATCGGGGTAATTTCTCTCCAAATATCTCCGTAATTCTCTTATCTTTTTATATTCCGAATGGCAACCAGTGTTCCCTCTGCAAATAAGCCGTCCTTCAATCCCGCTCGTTGGTTTGGAGCGTTCCTAACGTTGATGGATCGCTATATTGCCGCAGAGTTGGTCATGCCGTTCCTGTTTGGTGTGGTGGCATTTACCTCGATTGGCGTATCGATCGGCGTGATGCTTGACTTGCTGCGGCGGGTTACAGAGTCCGGTTTACCCCTCACCACGGCGGTGCAAATTTTCATGTTGAAGCTGCCCTACTTCGTGGGGTTCGCCTTCCCAATGTCCATGCTCCTGTCTTGCTTGATGGTCTATGGGCGGTTATCTGGGGATAGCGAATTGATCGCTCTGCGGAGTTGTGGCGTGAGTGTTTACCGATTGGTGGCTCCCGCGATCGCGGTTGGGTTGGTGGTGACTATGATAAATTTTGCCTTCAACGAGGCGATCGTTCCAGCCACGAATCGACAGGCGGCAGATGTTCTAGAACAGGCGATTACCAAAGGCAGACCCTCCTTTACCGAGCGCAATATTCTCTACCAAGAGTTTCGTAAGGAGAGACAACCCGACGGACGCAGACAAGAAGTGCTCTCCCGCACCTTTTACGCCCGTGAATTCGATGGGCAACAAATGAAGGGGCTGACGATTCTTGACTTTTCTAAAGACGGATTGAATCAAATCATTGCGTCTGAATCTGCTCAGTGGAACGGGGAGCAAAAGTCTTGGGATTTCTTTAACGGCACCATTTATCTGGTTGCACCGGATGGTTCCTACCGCAACATTGTGCGGTTTGAGCAGCAGGAACTGAAACTACCTCGAACTCCCCTTGATATTGCTCAAACCTCCCGTGATGCCGATGAAATGAATATTGCGGAAATCAGCGACTACTTGAGATTAATTGAGCAAAGCGGCAACCAACGGGAAATTCGCAAGATGCGGTTACGGATGCAGCAGAAAATGGCACTTCCTTTTGCCTGTCTGGCATTTGGCTTGGTGGGTGCCACGATGGGAGTCCGCCCCCAACGTACCAGTCGCGCCGCAGGGTTTGGATTAAGCCTGATCATTATCGTGTCCTACTACTTGTTGATCATCGTGGGGCAAGGACTGTATCAATTTGGGCTGTTTAATGCGTTCTTCGCAGGTTGGCTTCCCACCCTGGTCGCTTTGGGTTCGGGTCTGTTCCTTTTATTTCGCTTGAACCGTTAATCATTTGAATCGTTAATCATTCTAATAAAAACCTCTTAATTTTTTCAGGCTTAACTACGATCGTGCAACTACGCCCTCATCCCCGGTGAGGACAGTAAAAGACCGTCTATTTGGATTGGGCTAACTACAGCATTGACGGTATTTCGCACATCAAGTTGAAGGTTGCATCAAAGCAAGCTCATTCTCTACGTAATTATCAGGAATTCAACCTCGACTTGATTCAGTATTTTCAGGTATTCCACAAGTTCCAGCTTCAATCAATGTTCACAGCTTGAGGGTTACATTTGCTACTTTTCTGGGGCAGCATAAATGTAGTTCTACAGTTCACCTCGTCACATTAACAAAGGCTGGTTCTCTTATGAAACGCAACACAACGTTGGCAATGGTAATCGGTGGTGCGGCTGCTTTGTGTTTGGTTCCTGCAATGAGCGAGAGTGTTAGCGCTCAAACCTTGGGTGCTTCTTGGACGTATCAATATGATGCAGTGGGTGATGGATCGGGTGGTTCGGGTTACGACATCAAAGGCATGGCGATGATGTCGAAGGGCGATCGCCTGTTTGTTGCCCTCACGGGTGGTACACCTCTGGCTGGGGTTAAGGAAAATGGAGTCACCAACGGCACTGTAAGCTGGGGTGATTTATTCTTCAACTTTTCTGGCAAAAAGTTTAATGATGCTGCCGCTGCTGGTCAACTGTTTGGGGTGCGTTTTGCGGCTTCTAACGACTCTGCCGTTGGGTTGGGCGTTTACTCTGGGGTTAAAACAACCAGTGTAGCTGGTCAAAACATCGGCTATTCCAGCCTGGAAAGCTATTACAATGCTGGCTTTGACAAGGCAAACACTCAAGGAACTGCCATTTCCACTAAGGCTGGCGCTTACGACTACTATGGCAAGGGTGCTATCCAAAACTCGATCGCGTCCGGCACCAAAGTTGGTGATATTGCGATGCTGATGGGTGGAGATCTATCTAGCTTGGGGCTGAACTTTGGTAACAACGCTGGAACCAATACCTTTGGCTTTAGCTTCGACAAGAATGCGATTGGTAGCGGCAACTTCCTGGCGAGCCTCTTCCTGGAGTGCGGTAACGACGGCATGGCATTCAACGCTACGGCTGCTCCTGAACCCACCACAATGGCAGGTGCGGCGATCGCCGGTTCTGCCTTTGCTGCCTTTAAGCGTCGTCGCCGTAAGCAAAACAGCGCTGCCTAAGCCGTTATTGCTTTCCTGTTGACAAATCACAACGCAACCATTTCCTAAGTTCAACCATCTAAATTAAAGCGGTCGTCAGATTAAATCTCTGACGACCGTTTTTTACTTAAATTAACCTAGAAACGTCGAATAATGGCTTCCGCAAATTCGGAACATTTGAGTGGAGGTTCTACGGGTGGTTCCATCAAACGAGCCAGGTCATAGGTTACTTCTCGGTTAGAAATGGCATCGCCCAAGCCTTTTTTGATCAGGTCAGCCGCTTCTTGCCAGCCCATGTATTCCAGCATCATCACCCCAGAAAGAATCACGGAGCCAGGATTAACCCGATCGAGTCCTGCGTGTTTGGGGGCTGTGCCGTGGGTTGCTTCAAAAATGGCGCACTGATCACCAATGTTGGCACCTGGTCCCATCCCTAGCCCACCGACGATCGCCGCTGCCGCATCCGACAGGTAATCCCCGTTCAGGTTCATGGTTGCCAGAATCGAGTACTCATCGGGACGGGTTTGGATTTGCTGGAAGATGCTATCAGCGATGCGATCGTTTACCATCACCTTTTCCTTCCACTTACCGTTGCCGTGAGTATTCCAAATGCTCTCCAACACCTGCTTCACTTCCTCACAAATGCTGGCACGTTTTTCAGTTGTCAGCGCATCATAGCCCGGATCAATCATGCGGGCATTGTCTTCCAGAGAAAGGTCGGGCTTTTTCTCCTTGTTGCCTAAAATCCAGGATTCTCGCTCCGTCACGCACTCTGCCCGAAACTCGCTGGTTGCCAGTTCATAACCCCAATCCCGAAAAGCCCCCTCTGTGTACTTCATGATGTTGCCTTTATGCACCAGCGTTACCATTTGCTTGTTGGGCGGCAGGCGCAGGGCGTGTTTGATGGCTCGTCGCACTAAGCGCTGAGATCCGGTTTTGCTGATGGGTTTAATGCCAATTCCCGCATCTAGAGGGATCTTTTTCTTGCCATGCTCTGGAGTGGCAGGGATCAGGTCTTCGTTGAGAATTTTGATCAAGCGATCGCCAATTTCGCTGCCCTGCTTCCATTCAATCCCCAAATAAATATCTTCAGTGTTTTCCCGATACACGATCACATCCAGCTTTTCCGGCGTTTTGTGAGGCGAGGGGGTGCCTGCGTAATAGCGACAGGGGCGAATGCAGGCATAAAGATCAAAAATCTGGCGTAGAGCGACGTTGAGCGATCGAATCCCGCCACCGATCGGAGTCGTTAATGGTCCTTTAATCGCAACGCCGTAGGTTTTAATCGCCGTCAGGGTGTCTTCTGGCAAGTATTGATAGGTGCCATACAAATCACACGCTTCATCGCCAGCGTACACCTTGAACCAGGAAATTTTGCGCTTTCCGCCATAGGCTTTTTCCACTGCCGCATCAAACACTTTTTGGGATGCGGGCCACAAATCAATCCCCGTGCCATCTCCTCGGATAAACGGAATGATGGGATTATCCGGCACGATCGGTTCCCCCGCTTCAAACTGAATCGTTGAGCCAACTTCAGGGGGAGTAATCTTTTCGTAGGTCATGCGTGTCACTCCTGTGTAATGCTGCAACAGCCACTAAGGGCACATCATACCCTGGGAATAATGGCAGATTCGTTCCTGACAACCAGAAGCAGAATAATCCAGCCCATCTTCACGCTCTTTTTATGACAAAAAGTTATGAGAAAAAGGATGATCTGGGGTAGAGTTTGAGATTCCTTGGGAACCCTAAGAATTAAACAGGCTTTTGTCTGTTTCAGTTTTGGGATTCAGAACATTCGTTGACTTGAGTGGTTGAGTTGATTCTAAAGGTGTTTAGGAAATCCAGATGAAACGAGTTCTCGTAGTTGATGACGACACGACTTTACGCATGGCGTTAACACGATACCTGGAGAAGCGAGGGTATGCCGTGTTAAACGCTGGTTCCGGGGCTGAAGCTCTAGACGTTTTTGAGCAAGATCCACCGGATCTGGTGGTTTCAGATGTGATGATGGCGGAAATGGATGGTTATGAGTTCTGCCGCCGACTACGAGCCAGTCGATCGGGACAATTGGTGCCATTCATTTTTCTATCCAGCCGCATAGAGGTTGATGCGCGGGTACAGGGGCATTTGATGGGGGCTGACGACTACCTGATTAAGCCGTTTGAACCGAAGGAACTGCTGGCAAAGATTGAGGCTCAACTGGAGCGATCGCGACGTTTCCATGTGGAGTTAGTGCGTCTAATGCAGCAAAACCCCACTGCAAAGGAATCTTCCGAACAGGCTCAACCGAACTCCTCAACGCCTCTCCCCCTCACCCCAGCAGAAGCGAAAGTATTTTGGGAAGTGGTTCAGGGATATACCAACAAACAAATTGGCGATCACTTATTCGTTAGTCCTCGGACAGTGCAAACCCATCTCAGCAACATTCTCAGCAAGCTTGAGCTAGAAAATCGCTCTCAACTTGTGCGCTTTGCCTTTGAACACGGATTCAAACCACCCGTGGAGCAGGCAGCAAGTAGAAATTCATAGGTGAAGCAGCACGATGATTTAGAACTTAGGTGATTTCTACAAAAGAAAATACCCGTATTCTTGCTGCAAACCCATCCGCAGTTCACTTAGGCAGACTTTCGCTCTCTGCCCGCACTTTAGTCGCAGGTGGCAGTGGGATAATCTTTTTCGGAAATCTCATGCAGGTTGGGCAAAACCTCGGAGGCTTAGTCACTACATAGCGATCAAACTTCCTTTCTAGTAAAATCTCCGAGGTTTGCGTAAATCCTACTTAGTATTCTGGGACAGAAGCGTCTACTTCTTTACTCCAGGCAGTGATTCCACCCTTCACATTGATGCCATCAATGCCAGATTGCTTCAAAATTCCCAGAGCTTTGGCAGACCGTCCCCCCATTTTGCAATGAGCAATCAACTTATGCCCATTCAGCAGTTCTTTCACTTTTTCCACGCCACTGCCATTTTCGATGTCGGGTAAAGGAATCAGCACAGCACCTGGAATTCGAGCAATTTCGTATTCGTTGGGGTTGCGAACATCAATCAGCAGGTAATCATCGGCATTGCTGTCTAGAATTTGCTTCAGTTCCTGCACATTCATTTCTGGCAAGTCAGATTGTTGTTGAGCTTCGGCTGCTTTTGCCTGGGGGATGCCACAGAACATTTCGTAGTCAATCAGCTTTTCAATCACTGGACGTTGGGGATTGGGTCGCAGCTTGAGTTCCCGGAATTTCATCTCCAGTGCGTTGAACAGCAGCAAACGACCATTCAATGTGGTGCCCTGACCCAGAATGATTTTGATCGTTTCCGTTGCCTGGATCACGCCAATGATTCCGGGCAAAATTCCCAACACGCCGCCTTCGGCACAGGAAGGGACAAGTCCCGGTGGGGGTGGTTCTGGGTAGAGATCGCGGTAGTTGGGACCATCTTCGTAGTTGAAAACCGTTGCCTGCCCTTCAAAGCGGTAGATGGAGCCGTAAACATTGGGCTTACCCAGTAAAACGCAAGTGTCGTTCACGAGATAGCGGGTGGGGAAATTGTCTGTGCCATCCACGATGATGTCGTAGGGTTCGGCAATTTGTAGCGCATTTTCGGAACTGAGGCGAGTTGCGTAGAGATCGACCTGGCAGTAAGGGTTAATTTCGTGAATCCGATCTTTGGCAGATTCAATCTTGGGTTTGCCCACCCAGGAGGTGCCGTGAATGACCTGACGCTGAAGATTGGAGCGATCGACCACATCAAAATCAACAATGCCAATACGTCCGATGCCAGCCGCAGCTAAGTACAGCAGCAGAGGAGAACCCAGCCCGCCTGTGCCAATGCACAAAACGCTGGCTGCCTTTAAGCGCTTCTGTCCTTCCAGTCCAACTTCTGGCAGGATCAGATGGCGTGAATAGCGTTCGTATTCTTCTTTTTCAAGCTGGATGTCATCCAGATTCGGATTGAGCATGATTCGGTGGGTTTGCAGTAGTGAATGGGTATAACGAAAGGAAATGAACCAATAATCGGGCTTGGGCTTGGGGTCAGGGACGAACGGGGGTAGAGTGGGGCAACGCTGGATGGAGCACGATCGCTTCCGGCTGAAATTGATGATGCTCATCCAGTTGCCAATTTTGCACATCCTGAACCGTGCCGCTCTGGACAGACAGGATGATGTAAGAGTACTGTTGCCATGCTAAACGCCGATCGCATTCTGAGGGCAGCGCTGCATGGTCGGGGTGGGAGTGGTAGACACCGATAACGTCTAAACCGCGGTTTCGAGCGGTTCGCATGACGGTCAACAAGTCCTGCGGGTTGATCCAATAGCGCTTTGCCCGACCTAAGGCTGCCGTATCGCCAAGGGCTTGAGCCGCATTGCTATTCCAGCCGTTGTCCATCGCCTGAACCTCTACCACGTCTTTATCGTCCTCGTGCATTCTGCCAAGCATCAATCCGCAACATTCATTGGGATAGGCGGCTTCAGCGTGCGATCGCATGGCTTGTAGGTGATCGGCGTTCAGGGTTAGGGACACTGGGGGATGAAGGAGTAAACAACTCAAGTTTCTTATTGTAAGCCAGGAGTTAAACAATCTCACAGTCCTCGTTGGTTGTGGTAGCAGGTGAGGCAGCTTCGAGGTCGTCTGCATCGAGTTTGTCTGAATTGATCGCTTTCATCCAGGACAAATCCTAATATAGAGAAGGAAGAAATGAATAGCTGGTGCCTGACATTAGTAACGTTTTGTTGCTAACAGTCGTTAATCGATCGAAATAAGGAAACGAATTTGTCTTGTTAAACCTTCTACAAAAGATTAGAAGCACGATCGCGCATTGGTGGTCAGAGTTTACACTTCAGACCAAGCTGATGGCAGTGGCAACGCTGGTGGTGTCGCTCTTGATGAGTGGTCTCACTTTTTGGGCAGTGAATACGATTCAGCAAGATGCCCGGATGAACGACACTCGCTTCGGTCGAGATTTGGGCTTGTTGCTGGCTGCTAACGTCACCCCTCTGATTGGGGAAAATAATTTGACAGAACTGGCTCGTTTCTCCCATCGCTTCTACAGCAGCACCTCCAGCATTCGCTATATGCTCTATGCCGATGAGGAAGGGGCAATCTATCTGGGGATTCCCTTCTCCGAGTCGGAAGTGCAAAACTCCCTGACTATTCGCCGCAAAATTAATCTCCCGGATGACTACGCCTCTCAGTCAGATATGCCAATGGTGCGGCAGCATTTAACGCCTGACGGGGAAGTGACGGATGTGTTTGTGCCGATCGTCTACGAAGGAAACTACAAAGGCGTGCTGGCGATCGGCACTAATCCTAATCCCACCGTCGTCACGTCCTCTCACCTGACCCGTGATGTGACGATCGCGGTGTTTGTCTCCATTTGGGTCATGGTGATTCTGGGTGCGGTGTTCAATGCCCTGACGATTACCAAACCGATTAAGGAATTATTAGTCGGGGTCAAAAATATTACTTCTGGCAACTTCAAGCAGCGAGTGGAATTGCCCTTTGGCGGCGAACTGGGCGAACTGATCGTCAGCTTCAATGAAATGGCGGAACGGTTGGAGCGCTACGAAGAACAGAACATTGAAGAACTCACGGCTGAGAAAGCCAAACTGGAAACCCTGGTTTCAACGATCGCCGATGGAGCCGTGTTACTAGACACAAGCTTGCAAGTGGTGCTGGTCAACCCCACCGCTCGCCGCATTTTCGGCTGGGAAGGACAGGACGTTGAAGGGGAAAATGTGCTGTTTCGGTTGCCGACAGAGGTGCAAGCTGAGATTACCCGTCCGCTGTACCGCATGGCAAAGGGTGAAATGCGAGAAGGGAGCGAGTTTCGGGTCACATTTAAGGAACCCGTCGATCGCACCATTCGCTTGTTGTTAACCAGCGTGCTGGATTCCTACCGCGAGACGGTGAAGGGAGTCGCAATTACGGCACAGGACATCACTCGCGAAGCTGAGCTAAATGAAGCAAAGAGCCAATTTATCAGTAATGTGTCTCACGAACTCCGCACGCCTTTGTTCAATATCAAATCTTTTATCGAAACCCTGCACGAATACGGTGAAGAATTGAGCCTGGAGGAACAGCGCGAATTTTTGGAAACTGCCAACCGAGAAACCGATCGCCTGACTCGCTTGGTGAACGATGTGCTGGATTTGTCCCGTTTGGAATCCTGCAAACTCTACAACTTCGAGGCAGTTGATCTGGCACAGCCGATCGAACAAACCCTGAGAACTTACCAGTTGAACGCCCGCGACAAAGGCATTGAACTGAGCCAGGAAATTCAACCCGGACTGCCTCCCGTTCTAGGTCACTACGATTTGTTGTTGCAAGTGTTCACGAATCTGGTTGGCAATGCCCTCAAATTTACGGAGTCTGGCGGCAAGATTGTGTTGCGGGCTTACGTTGTCGAGGCAAATACCTCCGATCCGAATCACGCTGTAACCAACGAAAGTTCAACGACCGATACTGAAACGACCGAAACCCGCAAAGTTCGAATTGAGATTTCGGATACGGGCATCGGCATTGCTCCAGAAGATCAGCAAGCCATTTTCGATCGCTTCTTCCGCGTGGAAAATCGGGTGCATACCCTGGAAGGCACAGGCTTGGGCTTGTCGATCGTTCGTAACATCGTGGAGAAGCACCGAAGTCGAGTTCATTTAGTGAGCGAAGTCGGCGTTGGCACCACATTTTGGTTTGATCTGGGGATGTTTCAAGATACTCAACTGGTTAATTCCGCTAGTTCCTCGAACGGTTCAGCCGAACACCTGGTGACTGACCTGCCAACTGTGGAATCGGGCATAGGTTCAACAATGGTGGGGCTGCCTTAACTTAGGGTTGTGGATTGAACAAATTCCGCAAGATACAAAGAGGAACCGTAGCTTTTGATACAAAGAATTCAGTTTTTCTAAGGGTCAATTGAGTCAGGACTCTTTTGCATCGGTTGACTTTAGATGCCGGATTTAACCAACGGGTTGCTGGATGCTACTCGCCTTCTATTTGATCTTCAGCAGGGCAACAAAATCGCTCAGAGCTTTTCGGGATGCTTCCAACCGGATGAGATTGCGCGGCGTGTCACCGATGGCTTAGTCGAGCAATTTAACTGTGCCTTTGCGCGGCTCTGGTTGCTGGAGCCAGATCAGTCGGCGTTGAAATTGGTTGCGTCTTCTGGCTTGTATACCCACCTCAATGGCTTCTTTGGCAGAGTGCCGATGGGAGCATTCAAAGTCGGCAAAATCGCTCAAAACCGGGTATCTTTCCTGAGTAACAACCTGGCGGCGGAACCGTGGGTGGGCAATCGGGAATGGGCGATCGCTAATAAGATTCGAGGTTTTGCAGGATATCCCCTAACGGTGGGCGATCGCGTCATCGGCGTGTTAGCGGTTTTTAGCCGCCACGCAATGGAGCCAGAGTTTTTGGAGGTATTGCAGACCCTTTGCACCATGGTCACGCTTGCCCTGGATACTGCCCTGCATTACCAGAAGGAAAAACAAACCTGGCAGTCGTCTCGCCATTCGCCTTTGGGTGTTGTGTCCCTATCTGATCAGTTAGCGATCAGCTTAAGTTCAACTCGATTAACCCTGGTCGGCACTGAACAACCGTTACCGATTCCTGTGACCTATGTTTTTTTACAGGTTGGCGAGATTCTGAACCAGATTGGGTGTGCCTACTGTCGTTTAGTGTATGGAAATCATTCGGTTGACCTGGAAGCGATCGCACCCCAACTAGCCCCTAACCCAGAGTCAACTTCAAGATTGGAAACTGCTTTTAACGAGATTCAGTTTGCCATAACGGGTTTAGGTGGAACGTTGCAGTTCCAATCCAGTAATGATCAGCGGGCAGTGCAAGTTGGGCTGAAAATTCCCTATCAACTGGATGCAACGAGCGATCGCCTGCAAGTTCGCTGCCAACAACCCCTGCTGCAACTCGCTTTCAACCAACTGGCGGCATTAGCTGGCATAAGTTTATTCAAGGGTGAAGATGATACCGTGCCGCTGCTGACGGATGATATGAAGCAACTCCAGCCCTCTCGCCGCATTGTCTGGGTTCACACTGGAACGCAACCCCTGCCTAAAGGGATACTGGCAAAAGTAGATCTTTCCGCCAGTCCTGAAGATTTTAGGCAGGTGATCAAAGCCGTGAATCAGGGCTTATCCTGGGGGGTGGAATTCGTTTCTGAAGTGCCGCCAACCCTGTCGGAGCGGGAATTAGAGATTTTGAAGCTACTCACCCAGGGGCACCGCGATCGGGACATTGCAGATCGTCTGATCATCAGCGAAAGCACCGTTAAATTTCACATTAATAATGTCCTGAAAAAGCTCAAAGCACAAACCCGGTATCAAGCGTTGCATCAAGTTATGGCGTATGGTTGGATTCATTAGCACCAACTGCCTATCGAAATCGCTAGGAAAAGCATGAGGAAATGAATCCGCTTCAGGCAAAGCGATCGCCAACCTGTTCTTACTGTTAGACCTGATGAATCCGTAGTGAGAAATACAAAACCTACCATCTCTCAGCGCCTAAGGTGACAACACGTTCGTTAACCACCACATGAGGCATTCGGCAATGCAAAGCCATTATCCAGTTGTGATTGTCGGCGGCGGGCAGGCAGGCTTATCCATGAGCTACTGCCTGAAGCAGCGGGGTTTTGACCATATCATTTTTGAGAAACACACGATCGCCCACGCCTGGCGATCTCAGCGCTGGGATTCCTTTTGTCTGGTGACACCCAACTGGCAGTGCAAACTTCCTGGCTATCCCTATCCCGGCAAAGACCCCCACGGGTTCATGCAGAAGGATGAAATTGTTCAGTATGTTGAAAGCTATGCGGCATCCTTTGCTCCACCGGTTCAAGAAGGCGTTGAAGTATTCAGTGTACGGAAATCAAATAGTCAGAATGGGTTTGAAATCTCTACGTCCTTGGGAGAATTCACAGCCGATCAGGTGGTGATTGCAGTGGGCGGTTATCATCAACCGAAAATTCCCCGCCTTGCAGAGCGGCTTCCAGCGCACATTGTACAGCTTCATTCCTCCACGTACAAAAATCCAGAACAACTGTCAGATCAAGCCGTTCTGGTAGTCGGTACAGGGCAATCCGGCTGCCAGATTGCAGAAGATTTACACCTGGCAGGGAAGCAAGTGCATCTCTGTGTGGGGAGTGCGCCTAAATCGCCGCGTCGTTACCGGGGCAAGGATGTAGTGGATTGGCTAGACCAAATGGGCTACTACGATTTATCCATTGACGAGCATCCCCAGAAGGAGAAAGTACGGGCGAAAGCCAATCACTACTTAACTGGACGCAATGGTGGTCACGAAATCGATCTACGTCAATTTGCGTTGGAGGGCATGAAACTTTACGGCAGACTCAAAGATATAGCTCAAACTACGATCGAGTTTAAGCATGATTTGAGAGATAACTTAGACCAGGCAGATGCCGTTTCAGAAAGTATCAAAAAAACGATTGATGCTTTCATTGAAACGAATCAAATTGACGCGCCCGTAGATTCGGTTTATCAACCTGTTTGGCAACCAACGGAAGAGATTCTGCATTTGGATTACGAGCAGGCGAATATCGGGACTGTCATTTGGTGTACGGGGTTTCAGTCAAACTTTGGCTGGATTGAAGTTCCGGTGTTCGATGGCAAGGGCTACCCCGGACACGAACGCGGAGTTACTCCCATCTGGGGGCTATACTTCCTGGGCTTACCCTGGCTGTATACCTGGGGGTCTGGACGCTTCTCCGGGATTGCTCAAGATGCCAATTACCTGGCTGATTACATCGCAGCGCGGAAAAAACAGTCATCGGTGAATGATTGGAGTGTCGTCAACGAGTTTTTATTAGGTTCGTAAGGAATTTTAGCAACCTATCGAAATCAATAGGGGAGAGCGATTTGATTGTATCTGAAAGAGAAATACGATCGCGGTTACTGCCGGAATCACTAGACTTCCAGCTTTCGTAGTTAGAAATACAAAACAAGGCTTCCATTAGCTTCTACGCTGACTCTGAACTTTTTCTATCCCGCTTAAGGAGAAAATTCCATGCCTGAGGTTACTCTTCCATTTCACCAAACTGGCGATTTCCTGGTCGATTACGAAGAAAAAGTGTTTCCCGATGTGCAGGCAGAACCGGGGGAAAAAGCACTGGTGACGTTTCACACGGTTGCCTTTGAAGGCTCGATCGGGTTCGTTAACCTATTGCAAGCCACCCGTTTGCAGCGGAAAGGATTTGAAACCTCCGTGTTGCTCTACGGTCCTGGTGTGACTTTGGGTGTGCAACGAGGTTTTCCCAAGTTGGGTGACGCAGCCTTTCCCGGACACCAAAACTTCAATGATCAAATCAGTAAATTTATGTCAGAAGGGGGCAAAGTCTATGCCTGCCGATTTGCGCTGCAAGCTCTTTACGGTCATGGTGAACCCTCGCTCATTCCTGGCATTCGTCCGATTAATCCCTTGGATGTGTTGGATTTGATCTTGCTGCATCGCAAGGATGGCGCATTTATTCTTGATACCTGGACGCTCTAATCATGAATCACTCACGGATAGTTCGAGCCGCTGCCGTTCAGATTAGCCCCGTGTTGTTTAGTCGGGATGGCACAACGGAGAAAGTTTTGCAGGCGATCGCCAAAGCGGCGGCTGAAGGTGCCCAACTGGTGGTTTTCCCAGAAACCTTTGTGCCGTACTATCCTTACTTCTCGTTTGTGCAATCGCCTGTGTTGATGGGTAAGGAGCATATGCGGTTGTACGAGGAAGCCGTAACCGTACCGGGGGCTGTGACGGATGCGGTCAGCCGAGCTGCCCGTTCCTATGGCATTGTGGTGGTGTTAGGGGTGAATGAGCGAGATAACGGCTCGCTTTATAACACCCAACTCATCTTTGATGCGGATGGTTCCCTGGTGTTGAAGCGGCGGAAAATCACTCCCACCTACCACGAACGCATGGTTTGGGGGCGGGGAGATGGTTCGGGGCTGAAAGTGCTGGATACGGCAGTTGGTAAGCTGGGCGCTCTGGCGTGTTGGGAGCATTACAACCCGCTGGCTCGGTTTGCGCTAATGGCACAGCACGAACAAATTCATTGTGCCCAGTTTCCGGGTTCTCTGGTAGGGCAAATTTTCACGGATCAAATTGAAGTGACGATTCGCCATCATGCGCTGGAATCAGGTTGTTTTGTGGTGAATGCAACGGGCTGGCTAACGCCTGAACAGGTGCAGCAGATTACCCCCGACGAGCGCCTGCAAAAAGCGCTGAGTGGGGGTTGCAACACTGCCATCATCAGCCCAGAAGGCACCCATCTCTGTCCGCCAATCACAGAAGGGGAGGGCATCGCGATCGCCGATCTCGACTTTTCTCTGATCACCAAACGCAAACGCATGATGGATTCTGTGGGGCACTACTCACGCCCTGATTTACTCCAGCTTCAGGCGAACCTGGAAACTCAATCGCTGCTGCGATCGTCCTCCAGCCCAGCCGCTGGTTCACCTCTACCAACGGCTGGTTTGATTTCCACTCCCTATATGCCCGAATTCGCCGAATTGCCCTTACCCGCTCCGCTGCCGGATGCTTAGGAATGAGAATTTAATAACTCCGAAATCTTTCTGTACGGGCGAACGGCGGTTCGCCCCTCCGCAGACTAACCCTTCCCCACTTTCCTGTACGGGCAAACGGCGGTTCGCCCATCAACCCATTAATCTTTCTCCCTGTTCCCAATCTTTTGACCTGACCCTATGAATAAGCAGCAGCTAATCACCGAGCTTCAGTCCCAGGGGTTGAAGCTAATTGACCCTAGCCTGGGAGCCGCCGGACGCAAAGGCGGTGCTGGCCCGTCTGATCACAAAGCGGTGACGGTGGATGGAACAACGGTGATGGTGCCTGTGTTCAACAGTCCAGCCGCCCGATCGCCCTACACGATCGCGGTCAACGCATCAGAACCCTTGCTGCTGGAACGAGAGGGCGAAGTGGTGTCTGCCATTACGCTGCCCCAACCGCCCCAGTTCTACAACCTGGCGACAGCGGACGGCATTCCTTACTGGAAAATTGCCCTATTGCACAGTCGAGATGTGTTGGCAACTACGGTTTTGCAAACTTGTATGCGGTACACCGATCCAGCGACGGCTTGCCAGTTTTGTGCGATCGGTCAATCTCTAGAAGCAGACAAAACAATCGCTCGTAAAACTCCGGCACAGTTGGCAGAAGTGGCAGAGGCAGCCGTCCGTCTGGATGGCGTAAAACATTTGATCATGACTACGGGTACGCCCAACACTAGCGATCGCGGGGCAGCCTACTTATCTGAATGTGCGCGAGCAGTGCGATCGCGAGTTAATTTACCAATACAGGCTCAGTGTGAACCACCAGATGATTTTCACTGGTTCGATCGCATGAAAGCGGCTGGGGTGGATAGTTTGGGGATGCACCTGGAAGCAGCAGATCCGATCGTTCGCGCCAAAATTATGCCAGGGAAGGCTTCGGTGCCGTTAGAGCATTACTATCGGGCATTTGATGCGGCGGTAAAGGTATTTGGGCGAGGACAGGTGAGTACCTACTTATTAGCAGGGTTGGGAGACAGTCTGGCAACGCTGGTGGAGATGTGCGATCGCTTAATCCAAATGGGGGTGTATCCCTTTGTGGTGCCGTTTGTGCCTATTAGTGGAACACCTTTGGCAAATCATCCTTCGCCCAAGAGCGAGTTCATGTTGATGGTGTATGAGCAGGTGGGGGCATTGCTGAAGCGAGCAGGAATGTCATCGGCTGAGATGAAGGCAGGATGTGGGAAATGTGGGGCGTGTTCGGCGCTATCACAGTTTGAAACGTGATTAAAGGTAACTGTCACTGGTCATTCGTCAGTTGTCCTTCGCGAATAACCAATGACCAATGACAAAAGCCCTCCAGTAAAGACTTTGAGTTTACTCAGTTATACAGTCATCAATCGTTATGCCTACTCAAAATTACCAGTTCAAACTCGCAACGACTGCTACTGAAATCGAAGCCTATTTTGATCTGCGGCGGGTCATTTTTGCGGAAGAACAACAACTGTTTCAGAACCATGATGAGGATGAATTCGATCAAATCGCTTACCCGATCGTGGCAGTCGCAACCGAAACCAATCAAGTCGTGGGTGTGGTGCGAATTTATGAAACGAAACCGGGAATCTGGTATGGGGGCAGGTTAGGCACTCATCCCGATTACCGCAAAGGTTGGCAAATCGGCAAAGGCTTGATTTACAAAGCTGTCAGCACGGCAAACACCTGGGGCTGTGAGCAATTTTTGGCGACGGTGCAACTCCAGAATGTGCGGTTTTTCCAGCGGTTGCACTGGCAGACCTTGAAAGAAATTGCCTTGCGCGATCGCCCCCATCACTTAATGGAAGCGGATTTGGCGTATTATCCTCCGGGGGTTGAGCCTCGCCCTGGATTGGCTCGTCAGGCAAGAGAGGCATCCTGATGTTGGCGGAACTGGTTGCCCATCTGCAACAATCTCTCAGTCTGTTGCAAAAACAGGACATCCAAACGGCATCCCAGGCATTGACTACTTACCAACCGTTCCAGGATGCCAATATTCTGCTGGGGGACGATTGTGCCGCACTTCCCGACGGGGATGGGTACTTGTTGCTGGCAACCGAAGGGCTGCTTCCTGCCTTTCTAGAATCCGAACCCTGGTTTGCAGGCTGGTCAGCGGTGATGGTGAATGTGAGTGACATTTACGCGATGGGTGGACGACCGATCGCCGTTGTGGATGCGCTTTGGAGTCAACCCAATGCGGATCTGGAATACCTCTGGAATGGCATGAAAGCCGCAGCCCAGACTTACAACGTGCCGATCGTGGGTGGACACACTAACTGCCACAGTCCCTACAATGCTCTGGCGGTGGCAATTCTAGGGCGTGCCACCCACCTGATCACCAGTTTCAACGCCCAACCGGGAGATACGCTCCTGCTGACAACCGATTTTCGTGGCAAAGCTCATCCCACCTACCCCTTTTGGGATGCGGCAACATCCGCTGATCCAGCGCAACTGCGGGCTGATTTGGCGATTTTGCCAGAGTTAGCCGAAATGGGATTGTGCGACGCGGGTAAAGACATCAGCATGGGGGGATTGGTGGGAACGTTGCTGATGTTGCTGGAAACGTCTGGCTGTGGAGCAGTGCTGCAAGTGGATCAGGTGCCTTGCCCTGATAGTTTGCCTCTGGAACGCTGGCTGATTAGCTTTCCCAGTTATGGCTTTTTGCTGAGTGTGCGTCCTGAAAAAGTAGCGGCTGTCCGGTCGCGCTTCCAACAGCAAGGCTTAGTCTGCGAAGCGATCGGGAAAGTGCAGCCGACTCAGGAATTAGTGTTGCGATCGCAAGATGAATCTGCTGTTTTTTGGGATTTAGCTCAACAAAAACTCACTGGTTTTGCCCCGTGACACAAAACAACTCCCTCCGGATTGCGCTGTTTACTTACTCTACTAAACCCAGAGGCAGCGTGATTCATACTTTAGAACTGGCGGAAGCCCTACACAAACTGGGTCATGCTGTGTGTGTTTATGCGTTAGATAAAGATGGTCAAGGATTTGATTATCCATTGTCTTGCAATTACTATTTGATTCCAGCTAAACCAGCCCCAAACCAAATCGATCAACTAATTCAGCAACGGATTCAGGAGTTTGTCGAGTACTTGAACATAGACCAGTTAAATTATGATTGTTACCATGCTCAAGATTGCCTCAGCGCCAATGCTTTAGCCATCCTCGCGCAACAACAAAAGATCTCTGGTTTTATTCGTACCGTGCATCACATTGAGGATTACGTCAGCCCTTATCTGCAACACTGTCAGGATCGTTCTATTCGGGCAGCGGCATTGTGTTTGTGCGTCAGCGATCGCTGGCAAACCGAACTCCAGCAGCAGTACCAGATTCCTGCTCCCAGAGTGGTAAACGGAGTGAACACTCAACGATTCTCACCGTTGCCAAACGGCTCAGAATCATCCTTGAAGCAACGCTTAGGACTCACTG
The DNA here is from genome assembly GCA_033764965.1 of Leptolyngbyaceae cyanobacterium bins.302. Taxonomy (GTDB): domain Bacteria; phylum Cyanobacteriota; class Cyanobacteriia; order Leptolyngbyales; family Leptolyngbyaceae; genus JSC-12. Next base: position 55,311 of record JANRIN010000031.1, read on the forward strand.
GCGCACCGATTTATTTAACCGTAGGTGGGATTGAACCGCGCAAAAATTCTATTCGCTTGCTGCAAGCCTTCAAGCATGTTCTAGAAGACCATCCCACAGCCCAGTTGGTGATTGCGGGCGGTGCAACCCTGTTTGATTACCAGCCCTATCGATCGGAATTTTTTGCCCAGGTTGAAGCCCTCGAAATTGCGATAGATCGTTCCCTGGTGTTGCCTGGAGTAATTGCAGATGTTGACCTGCCTGCGCTCTATCGCACTGCGGATGCTTTCGTTTTTCCTTCTCTCGTCGAAGGTTGGGGCTTGGTCGTGCTGGAAGCGATCGCCTCCGGCTTACCCGTCATCACCTCCCAAGAGCCGCCCTTCACCGAATTTCTCGATTCGACTCAGGCGCTTCTCGTTGATCCCAACTCAACAGCGGCGATCGCCCAGGCAATGCAAAAAATTTTGGATCCAGTAGTGGCAAGTCAATTGAAACAAGCCAGTCAGTCCGTTTTGACACACTATGATTGGCAAACCTCCGCCCAAATGCACCTGTTTCACTATCGAGAATTGCTTAGTCGGCAGAATGTATGCAAATCACCAAAAAATCTAGACTTAGGTAGGATAATCACCTGCCCATCCATCCCCTAGCCCCCATCCCCCTTATGCCCGAAATTCGCTTTCAAATTCAATGGCCCGATGGCTCCCAGGATATTTGCTACTCCCCGTCCCTGGTCGTTAAAGACTACTTCGCACCTGCTGAAGAATATTCCTTAGAAGACTTTGTGCAACGATCGCGCACCGCTTTGCACATTGCCAGCGATCGAGTGAAAGCCAAATATGGTCGTCCTTGCGGCTTGGCATTGGGACAACTGCAAGACATCGAAGCAAAATCCCTTCAGTTTCATGATGTATCTGAACCGAAAGTCCGCTTGATTCGATTTATTGAGTAGGGGGAAGGGGGATGGGGGTTGGCTGTTCCTGATATCCATCCCCTATTCCCCCATCCCCTATCTCCCTTTCAAGAAGCCCTTAGTTACAGAGTCGTCAATTAAGTGCTGGATGAAGTCCCAGAGTTGTGGGGCACCTGTGGCGATCGGGGCGGCTCGGTGCAAAACGCGATCGCGAGTGATGTTGTGTTGTTTCCAGGTGCCGCCATTAGTTTGGTAATTATTCAGCATCGGCTGGAGCCGATCGAGGGAGGCAGCAAACTGGGCTTCTAGGGATTGCTGTGCCTCAAATTCATCCCACAGGTTGCGGAACTCGGTGGCTTGCTCCGGTGGCAGCAGGCTAAACAACCGATCGGCAGCTTGAAGTTCGCGATCGGCTTTGCTCTGGTTATGTTGTACGTCGTAGCAGAAAGTATCTCCCGCATCGATTTCAACGAGGTCGTGAATCAGCAGCATCTTGATCACGCGCAAAATATCAACCGGAGCGGGGGCGTATTCTGCCAGCACCACAGCCATCAGGGCAATGTGCCAGGAGTGTTCAGCGCTATTTTCCCGCCGAGAACTATCCGTTAGCAGGGTTTGGCGCAGGATGCCCTTGAGTTTGTCGATCTCGATGATGAATTGAATCTGTTGCGCCAGTCGGGCTTGTGAAGATAGAAGCATGTACGGAGATAATAGCAACTGCCGACTTAATTGAAAGTATTGTGCCAGATTTTGAACCTAATTGGTTGAGTTAGTTTGAATAATATTGTCTGGATTTGCTATTACGTGATAGCCCTCGTTACAGTAGGTTTGAGGATCGTTCCATCCATCTTGTAGAATATAGTTTCCGTCATTAAATGGGGCGGCATATAAGAATGTAGAAGGATAATAACCTGCAAGGCAAACGGGTTGATTAGTTGCTTTCACTTGAGTCAAAATTTTTGCATCTAACGTATTTATTCGGAAGCTTTCAAAAGAAACAAGATTTAGATGAAAAGAATTAAACCCAGTGATTACGGTGACTAGGATGAGAAACAGCATAGAAGCAAAATTTAGCTTTTGAAGATTAAAAAAGGATGACGTGTAAGTTGACAAATATAAATTAATCGTTATTAGAATAATTACCCAATACAGATAATACCTGAGTTCTATCGATTGAGGTAAAAATGACGAAAACAGCGTTAGTAAAGCAAAGACTATAAAAAGGGGGCGTTTCTCATCGTTTTCGTGAATACCTTTACTACCCTGAGCAAGTTGTTTCTGATGATATTGCTGTTGTCTAAGAAAAATGATCGAGTAGTAGAAGAGTAAGCAAAGTTGAAAGATCACATAAGGACCAAAAAAACCTCCTGTCCGCCCACCTACATGAGCATTTCCAATGACTTCATCACCGGTATTCATGTCTAGATTGTAAAGTGAAGATTTTTGCCAAAGCTTGCGGATTAGAAAATCAATTTCCGTTACAGATAGAAACCACTGAATTGTTCTAGGCAAATTTTTAAGATATTTAGGAATAATGGAATACTCGGCTTCAGGTCCTTTAAAGTGCAAAAAGCCAACAGTAATGTCAATTGGATAGAATGGATTTGAGTAAAGAATAGAGTTTTTAACAATCACTCCGAAGGAAAGAACTAAGCCAATTAAGATTAAGCCAGTTAAAGCCTGCTTAGAGAAATTACCAAGCCAGCTTTCATCTTTCATTAAGAAGATTCTTAAGATGAAGAGGAAATAGCCAATCAATAAAGTTGGCATGACTTGAAACTTGGCATTGCCAGCCAGAATACCTAACAGGATTAAGAGTAGTAAATTTCTAGCGTTTAATTCTCCTCTCCGAAAAGACATGATATAAACGAGTACCAGAAAAGCTGAAATACATAAATTAGCAAAGAGATCAATGTAAGCAGAGGTTGCATGTAGTTGAATGAGTGGCACAGCTAATAGAGCGATCACTGATGCGTAAAAAGGTATTTTTAGATAATTCCAAATGAATAGAATGTAGGCAAAAAAACTAAAAATACCTAGCAGGTTAATAGCTTCAATACGACCTGAAATCTTCCAAAAAAAACCTTGTAAAAACTCTGCTGCCAAGGGAAAACCTTTAAATCGCTCTTCATGACCACTGGGCATTAAGTATTGTTCTGAAGTGACAATCCCCCAAAGCCTTGCAATAAAAGGGTTGCGATAAGCCCATGTATCCCAATTCATATCAACTGAAAAAGCTGCCTTAATCAGTAACAAGGTTAAACATCCAATCGCGATTAATTGATAAAAAAGCTCACTTTTAAAGGCTTGCTTAGGTATACGAAACAACATTGAGTCAAAAATTCAAAAGTTTCTCAAGTGTGCTTGACACGCCAATGACACAACCAAATGTCCACTTATTAAGTACTCACTAAAGCAAATCCAACCTTATGAAAGCACCATGAGTAAAGCATATCCCATGAGTAATGTCCACCTTGGTGAGCGGAAGGTCATTGAGGTGATTCAGTTGTCTATCGCAGGAATGACTCAGGCGTTACTCTAAATATCTTCGCCGGGGTAGGGAGTCAGGATTTCATAGCCATCTTTGGTGACAACGATCGTGTGTTCGCACTGGGCAGAAAGCTTGCGATCAAGGGTGAGAGCCGTCCAGCCATCGCCCATGATTTCAGCTTCGTAGGTGCCTTCATTGATCATGGGTTCGATCGTAAACACCATGCCCGCTCTGAGCTTTTTTCCGGTTCCTTTTTTGCCGTAGTGCGGGATTTGGGGAGCCGTATGGAAGACATTGCTGATGCCATGCCCGACAAAGTCTCGCACGACTGAAAAGCCTTGAGCCTCGGCATACTCCTGAATGGCTGCGCCGATGTCCCCAATTCGGGCACCTTCCTTCACGGCAGCAATTCCCCGCCGCCGACATTCGTGGGTCACTTCCACTAGCTTCTTTGCTTTAGGAGAAGGTTCTCCCACGAAAAACATTTTGGAGGTGTCGCCGTGGTAGCCATCCACAATCAGGGTCACGTCAATGTTCAAAATGTCCCCATCTTGCAAGACTTGCTTGGCATTGGGGATGCCGTGACAAATCACCTCATTCACACTGGTGCAGATTGATTTGGGAAAGGCTTTGCGGTTGCCATCTGCTCCGTAACCCAGAGGGGCGCTTTTGGCTCCATGTGCCTGTGTCCAGCGTTCAGCTTCGTCGTTGAGTTCCAGGGTGGTTACGCCCGGTTTCACGAGCGTCCCCAAATAATGCAATAACTCGGCAGCCAACCGCCCTGCCCGACGCATTTTTTCGATTTCTCGGCTGGATAGTAAAGTGATACGTTCTAGTTCCATAGCTCTATATTTTAGCGGGAGGGCGCTGCGGTGACGATAGAGTTTTCCTGACGAAAGCAGTAGTTTCAGCCTAACCTTCAGCCCCATTTAGTAGAATATGGCAAGCATGTTATCTGTGGGAGGCGAGGCGCTGAAGTGGATGAGCTAAGAACCGCATTGGAACTGGCAACAGATGAAGAATTGCAAGATCTGACGGAAATCCTGTTCCGCCGCAAGTTTAACCCGATCGATTATCTTCGCACTCCCGACCCGATCGACGTTCAAAGTCAAGACCGCGACCAGTGGCTAGATACTCTGGAAGATCGCTTTCGGTTTCTGGCGGCGGATGGCATGACCGTGTTGAGTGGCAAAACCGATGAGTTGAGCTACCGTCAGGTGTTGATCCAGGTGTGTCGCTACTTGAAGCTGCCTTATAAAAAATCCATGTCCACCGTAGATTTGGAGGCGGAAGTATTTTTGGAACTGGTGGGAAGAACCTGGAAACAGTTGCCAGAAGCGGCTCAAAAAGATTTTTCCGTAGAATTGACCCACTCCCTCACCCGATCGCAACTCCTGCCCCAACTGCCGCTCGCTGTCCAGCAAGACCCCATGCGCTTAATGCTGAAAGGCGGAACCGCGCTGGCTGTGTCTTCCGTTTTGCGTCCAGCCATCCTGCAATTAGTGGCGCGACAGTTTGCCGTGCAACTGGCTCGCTATCAACTGGCACAGCAAGCAGCGGCTCTCGGCGGGGCGATCGCCACTCAACTCCACAATTACGTGCTGGTGCAAACGGCTCGACAAGGCGTGGCAGTGACCGTCGCCAGATACGCCGCTGTGCGAACCGTGTTTGCCTGCATTGCTCCCATGATGTGGGGCTGGTTTTTTGCAGATCTGGGCTGGCGATCGATTTCCACTAACTACGGTCGCATCATCCCGATCATCTACGCCCTGGCGCAAATTCGCCTGACACGATCGGACTGTTTTGAATTTGCATAAGATTAAGCATTTGTGATTCCGCCGCCCCAACGTCATTCCGATCCCCAACTGCGCTTTTCCTGGAATCTCACCCAGCTATCGGTGCTGTTGTTGCCTTTCAGTACGCTGTTAGGCATTGTGGGTAGCTTGATCGCGGTCAGTGTGATTTGGCGATCGCGCTTTTGGCAATTCATCCAACAGCCTGTTTATATAGGGTTTGCAGTTCTAAGTGGCTTGCTGATCTGGAGTTCCATCCAGGCAGACTCCGCCCCCGATGCCTACCTGGGACTGTTTAATTTCCTGCTATTTTTCTTTGGCTTTGCCGGACTGAGTGAACTGATTCAGACCCCAGAACAGTTGCGTCGCCTTGCCTGGTTGCTGGTGATTCCGTCTATGCCCGTGTGCCTGATTGGCATTGGGCAAATGCTGCTGGGTTGGCTAGGCTATCGGCAGGTTCTCGACGTTCAGGTGTTATGGGTTGTGGTGAGTTGGATCATTGATCCCAACGGCACTCCCCCTGGTCGGATGTCTGCCAACTTTTTCTATGCCAATGTGCTGGCAAACTACCTGGTGATTACGTTTGTACTAGGGCTGGGACTGACGATCGCGGCAATTTGGCAAAAACAAACCCGCGAAAAAGTGTTCCTGGTGCTCACGCTATTGGTAAACGGGATTGCCCTGATTTTGACCAATTCTCGCAATGCCTGGGCGATCGCCGCTGGAGCTTGTTTGGTGTTTGCTCTTTACCTGGGTTGGCGCTGGCTGGTGGTCGCCGTGGGGATGGTGGTCGGGATGGTGCTAGGGGCGGCATTTGCTCCGCCTCTCCTGCAAACCGGGCTACGGGCGATCGTTCCCAGTTTCTTTTGGGCACGGCTCACCGACCAGATGTTTCCCAATCGTCCGGTGCCAACGCTGCGATCGACTCAATGGCAATTTGCCTGGAATTTGACTCTGGAGCGCCCCTGGTTGGGGTGGGGATTGCGAAACTTCAAGCCGTTGTATTTGCAGGAAACGGGGTTTATCCTGGGACATCCCCACAACTTCCCCCTGATGATGTTGTGTGAAACGGGCATCCCAGCAACCGTGCTACTGTTTGGCTTAGTCGGCTGGATGGTGACGCAAGGAGTGCGCTTGCTGAGGCAGGATGCCAACATGATACCCACCGTTCAGCCATCAAGCAAAATCTTGTTTGATCAAAGCGATCGCCTGCTGCTGTTCAGTTTCCTTGCCGCCTTCATGAGCAACACCGTGTTTAACCTATTTGATGTCACTTTTTTTGATGCCCGGTTAAATCTGCTGGGCTGGCTGTTACTGGCTGGTATTTGGGGCTTGGCTTCCACCCACCTTTCGTTCCGCTGCACAAACCCCTAACTGCGTCGGCGTGAGACTAACATTAGCAGTCACAAAGGGCGCGATCGCGACTTCCTGCACCCAACCTAGTTCCCCGGACGTTACAGGCTGTCCTTTAGCCGTAGTTGTGGAGCAAACCCGAACTCCTAGCCAACGCTGATTGGAGTCGTCCTGACGTTGCTCAATCACTTCTAAAACACTGCCAACAGAAACGGGTGAGCGGGAAACGTCAGGATCGGGAGTCGCCATTGGACGAGGCAACAACGCAATCGGAGCAATGCCTTCTCCGGCAGGAGTGGCGCGGTTTACCAGGATGCGAGTGCCGATCGCGAAAGTAGAGCTTGCCGGATTCGGGGACACGGTGGCTGGTGGTGGCATCGGAACCGAGGGATCTGCGATTGGCGAAGGAGCCGTGACAAAGGGATCGCCTGCTTGCTCAAAAAAGTCAATGCCACGAATCAGGAAATAGGTTGCCAGCCCACCCAATCCCAGAATGATCAGTAGGGCGGTCAGCAAAGAAGGGCGCGATCGCTTTTGTTTCTGTGGGTGCAAATTCTTGGTCTTAACCGATGCTTCCCTGGGTGCACTCTGCAAAACCGTAGGCACGTATTCTGAAGCAGGTTGAATCGTCAGAGAGTCAGGAATTGCCAGGGGTTGAGCCGAACCCAGCGTGACCCGACAATGGATCAATCCCACGGTGACGTTATCATGCCCGTTGCGTTGATTGGCGATCGCTACTAACTGCTGAACCGCTGTCCCTACATCTAACGTTCCCTGAAGTACGGGCAGAATCTGAGCTTGCCAGGATTCTTCCACCCGATCGTGATCACTCAAGCCATCAGAGCACAACAGAAAAACACAATCCTCATCCAGCAAAAACCGCTGCACCGTCGGGCGCACCATGTTAGACGCATTCATGCCCAACGCCTGCACCAGGGAGCCAGCACTGGGTTGCCGCAGCGCTTCCCGATACAGGCTATAGCCCAATCGCACTTCGCGGGCTGCCAGGTCGTCATCCAGCGTGACTTGATGGCACCCCGTTGGCGTAATGCGGTAGGCGCGGCTGTCTCCCACGTGGGTCAGGTAAAACTCATGTAAATGCCCCAGCCCCATGACCAGCGTAGTGCCCATACGCTGCCGTTCGTGGCGTTGCTCGGTGTCATTCCGTTGACAGATGGCATCATTCGCTACCAACGTTGCTTCTTCCAGGGCTTGGGTCAAGGTATTCGCATCCACAGGAGCTTGGCTAGAGAGGGGTTGGAGCTTTTGGTGTAGGGCAGCGATCGCCAAATTAGACGCAACATCTCCCCCTTCATGCCCGCCAATCCCATCACACACGATCGCCAGCGGCATTTCTGCCAAAGTTTGTGAGCCATTCAGACTGAAGGATAATAGGCTCCCGCTTCCAGGAAAACAGGCATCTTCATTGCGTTGGCGGGTTGGTCCCTGATCGGTCAAAGTCCCTACCTGAAGGTGGTAAGAGTAGGCTTGGCTGGAGAGAGCGATCGCCCGATCCAACACTTCCACCAGATGCGCCGAGGACTGAATGTGCTCCTCAACCAATTGCTGACACAGTTGCTGCAAAAAAGCTGCAATGTCAGGCTGGGCACCGGGGAGCCACTGTTGCCACAGCATCCCCAAATCCGCCAACCGTGCTGACTTGCCAGAGTGCAGTTCCAACAATCTAACTAAGCTTCCCTCCACCCGAATCAGGTTGGGAATGAATAAACTCTGGGTGACACTCTCCTGAGCAAAGGTTTCCCAAAGTTGAGCCAGTTGCCACAGCCAATGGAGTTGTCTAAAGCCAGTACCTGCTTGCCAAGCATCGGCGATCGCGGGCATCAAAGTCCCTGGGGTTCCCTGAGCACCTGTATCTTCCACCTCAGCCGGATAAATGGGCGCATTTTCCAGCAAACACAAGTCCGCCTGGGTCTTGGAAGGAGCAGGCACCACCGCATAGACTTGAGGTACATGGGGCTGGTTGGCAATGAGCCGCAGATAGGGTTCCACTGCTTCCGAGACTTCTGCTGGAAACTCTGGCAAGAGGGCAGGTTTGGTATCCAGAACAATATTTTCCTGCATCCACCAGTAGCGATCGTTGAGCAAGGTGCCAGGTTTGTAGAGAGACTTGGGGTTGCCCACGACCCACAAGTAACGCTTAGCAAGCGGCGATCGACAGGTTTGGCAAAATCGGTGGCTCACCGGATTGGAAGCCTGACATAGCGGATTGGCACAGTAAAGAGTTAGCTCAGGGCGATGCATCAAGAGGTTTAGCCGTCTCCACGTTTGTCATTAAATACGCTAAATACGCTATCGAAAAAATACGCTATCGGACGATGCACGATCGCTATAGATGGTGCAATTCCTATGTTAAACCCAGGAATTTCAGGTGAACCATCCACTAGCAGGATTAACCCCTTAATTGCCATTAACAGCATCAATTCCACAACCTCAGCTTTCTAAGGAATGAGAATTCAATAGCTCCGAAATCTTCCTGTACGGGCGAACGATCGTGCGGCTCCACCGTTACCGCAAAGGTCACCCCAACCGACTACTGGCTTTTCGATCTTAATTTAATCCACGATCCTAAGCTCTTAACCTTTAAATAAGATTCTATGGCTAGGGTTTGGCAAAAATTTAATCAAATCATAACCAATACATAACTCATCATTATTGGCTCTTAACCATCAGCCAGTATTCTGAAACCTGAATGTTGAACTAAACACTTAGCCTTCTGGAGCAAACCTATGGTGGTCAATAGAGTGAAGCTTGTGCCCAACCGCTTCACCGCACTTCTAAGCGCCTCTGCGGCAACTCTTGCAGTGGTGGGTCTGTCAGTTTCCGCGGTGAACTCTCAGGGTTCCGTTGTTAAAGTTGATGGTTCTAGCACCGTATACCCAATTACAGAAAGAATCGCAGAAAGCTTCCAAAAGTCTAGTGGAACTAGGGTAACTGTCGGTATTTCTGGAACCGGGGGTGGTTTCAAGAAGTTTTGCGCTGGAGAAACCGATATTTCTAATGCCTCTCGTCCCATTTTTAGGAAAGAAATGGATGCTTGCAGAGCAAAAGGCATCAGCTACATTGAATTGCCTGTTGCTTACGACGCTCTGACCGTCGTTGTCAACCCCGGTAACAACTGGGCAACCGACATGACTCCCGCCGAATTGAAAAAGATTTGGGAGCCTGGTAGCACGGTCAAGAACTGGAGAGAAGTTCGTTCTAGTTTCCCTAATTCACCGCTGAAACTCTACGGTCCAGGTGCTGATTCGGGTACATTTGACTACTTCACCGAGGCGATCAACGGCAAATCGAAAGCTAGCCGCAAAGACTTTACCGCCAGCGAAGATGACAACGTATTGGTACAGGGCGTTTCCCGGGATAAGGGCGCAATGGGCTACTTTGGTTTGGCTTACTACGAAGCGAATAAGAGCCGCTTAAAGGCAGTCAAGATTAAGGGCGTTTCTCCCACCCCCCAAAACGTCATCAATGGTTCTTACACTCCCTTGTCGCGTCCTATCTTCATCTACGTCAACTCCGCTGCGGCGAAGAAGCCTGAAGTGAAGAACTTCGTCAACTACTACATGAAGAATGCGTCTTCCGCGGTCAAAGCAGTGCGGTATGTTCCCCTTCCAGGAAATGCTTACAGCGAAATTGGCAAGCGTTTCACGGCAGGCAAGACAGGCACCATCTTTGGTGGAGAAGAAGCCGTTGGCTTGAAGGTCAATGATTTGATTAGCCGCGAGTTGAAGAACTAGAGGCTGAAGCGAAAGGGGCACAGTTTTGTGCCCCTTTAATCGGATCGCTGCTTCCAGTTCATGCTTCTATAGTTGTTCAGAAGTCAGAAATTTTCCAACTGGCTGAAATTTATAGTTCTATCTGAAATGCACACCACAACAGAGCCTCGGAAACCTGATCGAGCCGAGCGATTTACCAAGGGTAAGCAGTCGCGGGATCTGCGAGAAAAGGCGATCGAGTTTGTCCTGTTCCTTGCTGGGTTTTCCTGTGTGGCTGCTACCTTTGCCATTATGGAAATTCTGATTAGTGAATCGGTTCACTTCTTCAAGGAAGTTTCGATCGTCGAGTTTTTCACCAGTAAGGATTGGTCGCCGCTGTTCGATCCCCCAGGTTACGGGATTTTGCCCCTGGTTGCTGGCACATTGACCACATCCGCGATCGCCCTTGTGGTTGCCATTCCAATGGGCTTGATTGCAGCGGTTTATCTAAGCGAATTTGCCAACGCCAAACTGCGGGAAGCTGTTAAACCCATTCTGGAATTACTGGCAGCGATCCCGACGGTTGTCTATGGCTACTTTGCGTTGCTGCTGGTGATTCCCATCCTGCAATGGCTTTACAACTTTATCGGTCCAACCTTGTCCAATATTTTGCCGAGTATTTTCCCGGTGGAACTGGCGGGCTTCAATATGCTGGGTCCCGGCATCGTCATGGGGTTGATGATTACTCCAACGATTAGTTCCATCAGCGAAGACGCGATGCGGGCGGTTCCTTCCGGTTTGCGAGAGGGTTCTTACGCCACAGGCGCAACTAAGCTCCAAACTTCCCTGAATGTGGTTTTACCGGCTGCTATTTCGGGAATTATGGCGGCGATTATTCTAGGGATCTCGCGAGCCGTTGGGGAAACCATGATTGTGGCGATCGCCGCAGGGTTGCAGCCCAACTTTACCTTCAACCCCCTGGATTCTGCCGCTACCATGACGGCTTACATTGTGCAGGTGAGTTTGGGAGATTTGCCCCACGGCACGCTTGAGTACCAGAGCATTTTTGCTGTCGGGCTGCTGCTGGTGTTAATCACCCTGGTTTTCAACGTAATTGGTTACTTTTTGACTAAACGCTTCCGGGAGAGCTACTAGATCATGGCGCAGCTTGAACTCCCCCAAAGGGAAGTGACCCAACTTCACGACAATGCCTCCCGGCGACAACTGGTGAGTAGTTCGTTTGCCATTTTGGGGTTATTGGTGATCCTGATCGCCCTGGTTGTGTTGCTGGCATTGGTGTTGAGTCTATTTGTGCAGGGCGCACCTCGCCTCACCTGGCAGTTTTTCACCTCGTTTCCCAGTGGCGATCCATTACAAGCCGGAATTTTAGCTGCCTGGGTGGGATCGTTGCTGGTGATGTTTGCCACCATGATTATCGCTATTCCCCTGGGTGTCGCGGCGGGGATTTATCTAGAGGAATACGCTTCCAAGAATTGGTTGTCAGCATTGATTGAAATTAACGTCACCAACCTGGCAGGAGTGCCTTCGATCGTATACGGGCTGTTGGCGCTGGGCTTTTTCAACCAAACCTTAGGTCTGGGAGAGAGCATCGTGACCGCAGGCTTGACATTAGCATTGTTAATTTTGCCGATCGTGATTGTGACGACACGGGAAGCACTCCGGGCGATTCCAAATCTGTTACGAGAAGCCGCGTATGCTCTGGGCGCTAGCAAGTGGCAAATGATCTGGGATCACATCCTGCCCTATTCCTTCGGCAGCATTTTAACCGGGATCATCATCGGTTTGTCACGGGCGATCGGGGAAACGGCTCCGCTAATCACGATCGGTGCGTTGACGTTCATTGCGTTTTTGCCGCCGTTACCGATTCAACCCACGTTTCCATTCATCTCTTTTGAATGGCTAAAAGCTCCGTTTACCGTGATGCCCATCCAAATGTTTAACTGGGTGTCTCGCCCTGAGCAAGAGTTTCAGGTGAATGCCGCTGCCGCTGGTGTCGTCCTGATTTTCATGACTCTGGCGCTTAATGGTTTAGCAATTTATCTCCGCTATCGTTTTCGGAAGGGAATCAAATGGTAGAAGATGTTTCGGCTCGTGTACTCAATTTTTCGGAGATCGTTCCCAAGGCAGAGGTGCGGAACCTGGACTTTTACTACGGGGGGACGGTTCACGCGCTGAAAAACATCAACATGATGGTTCCAGAAAACAAAGTGACTGCCCTGATTGGTCCTTCTGGGTGTGGCAAAACCACTCTGCTGCGGTGTTTTAACCGGATGCACGATCTCTATCCGGGGAATCGCTACGGGGGCGAGATTTTCCTGGATGAGGTCAACATTTTGGGCAAGAAGATCGATCCGATCGAAGTACGAATGCGGGTCAGCATGGTGTTCCAGCGTCCCAACCCCTTCCCCAAGTCGATTTATGAAAACGTCGCTTACGGTTTGCGCGTCCAGGGTATAACCAAACGCAACCAAATTGATGACAAGGTGGAGCAGGCGCTGCGGGGAGCGGCACTGTGGAACGAGGTAAAAGATCGTCTGTCAGACTCAGCTTATACTCTATCCGGCGGTCAACAGCAGCGCTTGTGTATTGCCCGCGCGATCGCCACCAATCCTGACATTGTGCTGTTTGATGAACCCACCTCTGCCCTCGACCCGATCGCCACTGCCAGCATCGAGGATTTGGTGAATGAACTGAAGCAACAAGTCACGATTTTGATTGTGACTCACAGTATGCAGCAAGCAGCCCGCCTGTCTGACTACACCGCATTTATGTATCTGGGTGAGTTGATGGAATTCAACCAGACCACCACCCTCTTCAACCATCCCGCTCACAAACGCACTCAAGACTACGTTAGTGGTCGATTTGGTTAATCAGGCAATGACTCAAAGTTCAAACCCTGACAAAAAATCCTCTAGTTGGCGCAGGTTGTGGAGTCCCATGTTGTTCATAGCTCTGGGAGTCCACAGCTTTTTGCTGTTCTTTCCCTGGCGATCGCTGCAACCGAATCAGGCTCAAAAAGCAAGTGGAGAGTCTGTCAAACTGAGTCGGCTGACGACCTTGAAACCAGGGGAAACTCCAGCAGATCAGTCGAAATCGGCAGAAGCAACGACTCGCAATCTAAACCGATCCGAGATTGTGGTGAAAGCGTCTCCATCGCCTACTCCCTCCCCCACGCCCTTGCCCAAAGCGGCTAAACCGTCTCCTGCTCCGATCGTGACTCAGACCCCGCAGAAAACAGCGACAAAAACAAAAGCGCCGACTCCAACTCAGACCGCTGTCCAGACAGCAAAATTAACGGCAAAAGAGCAGGCATTTGTGAGTCGGTTGCAAAAACTAGAGGGGCGAGAAGTGAATGAACCCGTTTCCTCAACCTTGTTTCCCAATCCGGAAGACTTTTACCAGGATCCGGTGAAAGAATTGGGTCAACCTGGAATTGTGGGAATCGAATACGTTTCGTTTCAACGCCCTGAACAGGTTTATCAGCAGTTGGTGAAACTGTATCCCGACTATGCGATCGTACCCAAATCAGAATTCGGTGGCGGGCTGGTTTACGAATTCAAACAAGGCAACTTTGTACGTCACCTCAACCTGATACGAGCCAAGCTTGGCGCAGGAACCTTGATCATTCTTTGGAACCGTGAACCATCGCAGAAACCACGCGGCTAGTCGTTGCTGATGATGATCGGTTTTTTCAGAGCAACTTAAAGCGCAAATTAAACAGTAGGTAGTGTGTTAGATCTATGTTTCGGCTTCCCTCAACACACCGTAGGTGCAGGTTGAGCGGAGTCAAAACTCACATTTCTAATCCATCACCCGAAAGCAAATGGGTATTGAAAATAGCAAAGCCTGACTCAAGTTATCAATACGCCAAAAAAAAGATCGTCCTTGAAGGGCGATCTTTTTTGGTGTGAGTTACTAACTTTCACCGGGATTCTTTTGATTAAATCCCGGTTTGCTAAGAGATTAGAACGTGAAGGTGGTGCGAACGACACCGACATACTGAGTATTGTTGGCGCTGTTACCTTCGGGATTAAACAACACAAACACACCCGGAGTAATAGCAATGTTGTCGTTAATGCGGAAACGGTAGAACGCTTCTACAT
>JANRIN010000037.1:0-41059 GCA_033764965.1 Leptolyngbyaceae cyanobacterium bins.302
ACGAACTGGTGCAAAGTCAACTATTTACCGGAGCCGATCAAAAAGCGTTGATGGTGCTGTGTAAGGAACTGTCCTGGAAGAACACAATGGGCGCAATGCGGTAAGTTTCGTTCAACATAGAATTGAATCGTTTAGGATCGCTATAGGTCTCCCGATCGCTTAAATGAATGAGTAAAATTAAATTCCTTCGTAAACAATCCCTCTTGCTTCTCGCTCTGAGCCTGCTGTTTGGCGGTGCTGGTTGCCAGAGCCTGTTGGAGCGCAATCCTGCCAATAATGAAGCCCAACCTGCTGCCAGTCCGCCAACCTCCCAGCCTGTGGCGCAGCAAGCCCCCGCTTTATCTCTGGCTCCGGGAAGCCCGGATTTTGTGGCGAAAATTGTGCAGGATGTAGCTCCGGCGGTTGTCCGTATCAACGCCAGCCGAGTGGTAGGAGATCAGCCTTTTGGTGGCTTTGGCTCCCCCTTTGGAGATCCCATCCCACGGGAACGGGTACAACGAGGCACAGGTTCTGGCTTCATTGTGTCGGCAGATGGCCGCATCTACACCAATGCCCATGTCGTAGAAGGGGCGGACAGAGTGACAGTCGTGTTGCAAGATGGACGCAACTTTAATGGACGAGTTCGTGGTGCCGATCGCACAACCGATGTAGCCGTGGTTGAAATCGATGCGAATAACTTGCCCACGGTAAAGCTGGGGAACTCCGGTAACTTATTGCCCGGTCAAGCCGCGATCGCCATTGGCAATCCTCTGGGGTTAGACTCCACCGTGACTCAAGGCATCATTAGCGCCACTGGGCGATCGGGATCTGACTTTGGTGGCTCCTCTCGCGTGGATTTTATTCAAACCGACACTGCCATTAATCCTGGTAACTCAGGTGGTCCGTTGCTGAACTCTCGCGGAGAAGTGGTCGGCATCAATACGGCAATTATCCAGGGCGCAAATGGCATCGGCTTTGCCATCCCGATCGCCACCGCCGAACGAGTAGCAGAGCAACTGATTGCCAAAGGGCGAGTTGAACACCCCTACCTGGGCATTCAAATGGCAGAAATCACCCCAGAGTTGCGGCAGCAGGTGAACAACAGTAACTCGGATATCCGCATTGATCAAGAACAAGGCGTGGTCATTATCGCCGTTCAACCCAACTCTCCCGCTGCCACTGGTGGGCTGCGCCCTGGAGATGTGGTGGAGAGTGTGGGCGGAACCGCTGTTCAAAAGCCCGACCAGGTGCAGCAGAAGGTTTCTGCTGCTGCCATTGGCAGTTCGTTGCCGATGACCATCAACCGCAACGGGCAATCGCGATCGATTACAGTCAAACCCGCCCCTCTACCAGAGCAAGAACCTGGCTAAGGAATGAGAATTTAATAATTCCGAAACTTTCCTGTACGGGCGAACGGCCGTTCGCCCCAACTCACTAACAACTTTTCGATCTTATTTAATCCACGATCCTAAGGGAAAATATCCCAGGCAGAAGCCGCTAAACCTCTACTTTTACGCCTCGCCAAAAAGCGATGTAACCTTTAATGTTCTTCGCTGCATCTTTCGGCTCTGGATAGTACCAGGCAGCATCCTTATTCACCTGTCCACCCACCACCACATCGTAATAGCTGGCAGTGCCCTTCCACGGACATACCGTGTGGGTGTTGCTTTGCTGAAAATAGTCAGTGTTGATCGCATCCGGTGGGAAGTATTGGTTGCCTTCAACCACTTCGCAATTGCTACTTTCGGCTAGAACTGCTCCATTCCACGTCGCTCTTACCATAGGGAATCTTCCACACAACGACATACAAAGCCTAGCGGAGTAACCTTTTATCGGCAACACCTACGCGGCATAAATTCTGTTGCCGTCAAGAGCATAACAAACTTAGCCAGGTTTCCAGGTCAGTATCCTGAAGCAGCGCCAGCCAATCCTGAAAGTCGGCATGATTGTGATCGTAGGTTTGCACGGGAAACTTTACCCCTTGCAGAAACAGCAGTTCTGAGAAGCGATCGCTGCCCACGAAAACTTCTGCCCAATCTTCCCGCCATTGGCTGGAGACGGTTCCCCGTTCATTGGCATAGCCATCAATGTCTTCATCCAGCCCAGGAGCCGAGACGGCTGAAGGTTCTGTCAACTGTCCCAGATGGCTTTCCAGCATTCTTTGAGTCTCGGCTGGGCTGCTGTTTGTACTTTGCATCCAGGTTTGCATCATCCACTGCATACGTTGCTTCATCAAGGTTAAATAAGCATCTTCGCTCAACCGCGTAGCCGAACGAGGCACCTTGGTCAAAAACAGAGCAGGAATTCTCGTGGGTGCCCACAGCCTGGAATAGTTAGGATAGGGACCGATCGGCTCATCCACCGTAGAGAATTGCTGCATCCGCTCTCGTTGCTGAATGGGATGTAACAAATCATTCAACCGCAGAATCGGGCGATACCGTTTACCGGAAAATTGATCCGTCATCACTGATGCTTCACGTAGCGACACTGAATTGAGCAAGCTTTTAGATAGCAACTACCCCCAAAGATAAGAACTGAATATGACTGAGTTGCGACTGACAGCCGCAAATTTTGTGACTGGGCAAAATGATTCACAAACCTCAGAGGCAGTAGGGATGAGGTACATGGGACAGAGTACTCAGGGCAGCGCTAATCGGTCTAGTAACCGAGCCTGGGTTAAGGTGTTCTGACAAGCTGACCGCTACACGTTGTGTGAGTGTTGTATGTGTACGGATACCGCTTGAAGTTGGATGTCTTCAAGGTGAGATGAATCAGAGCCAGGATTGACGTGTAGATTGTTTATTAGTTGTATCCTCCGGAGTCAGCACTTTTGATAAAGATTCTGATAATTGAGGATGAAGTTAATGTGGCGGCTCTGCTGCGAACCTGCGTAGAGAGTGAGGGTTACGGCTGCCATGTGGCTTACGATGGCAAAAGTGGCTTGGCTGCCTTTCGAGAGTTTGAGCCGGACGTGATTATTTTGGATTTGATGCTGCCCGGAATGGACGGGCTGGATGTGTGTACTCGCGTTCGCCAATCGGGTGCCCGGAAAGATCCCTACATCATGATGCTGACGGCAAAAGCGGAAGAGATCGATCGCATCATTGGATTTTCCACCGGAGCGGATGACTACTTAGCAAAACCCTTTAGTCCCACTGAGTTGTTAGTCCGAATTCGCGCCCTCCTCCGCCGCACCATGCGCCATCAAGAAACCCTGGTGCTGGAAACGGCTCGCTTACATATTGATCTGGAGCGCCGAATAGTGAGTTTGAAAATGGCTGAAGGGAGCGCGATCGCGGTTCAACTCAGTTCCCTGGAATTTGATGTGCTGGCAACTCTGGCGAGCCGCCCGCAGAAAGTGTGGACTCGACCTCAACTCCTGGATCATGTTTGGGGCGGAGACTTTCCAGGAGATGAACGGATTGTAGACTCCTACATCAAACGCCTCCGCCACAAATTAGGGCAAGGAATCGCATCGCCTCAGCCGTTTATTCGCACTGTACCGGGAGTTGGCTATGCCTTTGAAGATGACTAGCAACCAGACGAGTCGCGCCCTCAACTCCCATGCCACCTTGTGGGTAAGGTTGTTGACCACTCACGCCCTGGTGATGTTGATTGGCATTGGGGTGATTTTGCTGATTAACAATCTGTATCATGTCAACCTGTCCGATACGCTAGTTGCCTCGATCGTGAGCTTGACCAGTCTGCTGACGATTAGCTGGTTGATCAGCACCAAAATTGCACGACCGCTGCAACGCCTGGAAACAGCGATTCAAACCTTTCAATCCGGGGATTTAACCGTCCGCGTGCGACCCAGTTCCATTCCTGAAATTCATCAACTGGGGTTAAGTTTCAACAACCTGGCAAGCAGCTTAGAAGGAGTCGAACAGCGGCGGCGGGAGTTGATGAGTGATCTTGCCCACGAATTACGCACCCCGGTTACAGTGATTCATGGCTATCTGGAAATGTTGAATACGGACAAAATTCCATTCAACCCCACGATCGGTAGCCAGATGAGTCAGGAAACGGAACGGATTCAACGCTTAGTCAACAACGTTCTGGAACTCTCGAAACTGGAGGCGGGATATTTGCCCTTGCAACTTCAGCCCTTGCAGCCTGTCCCCATCTTGAACCACGTCCTTACGATGTTTGAGCCAGAATGCCTGAAAGCGAACTGTCAGTTGCGATCGCAGTATCCATCTACCTTACCCACAGTCTTTGCTGACCCGGATCGGTTGATCCAAATTTTGGTGAACTTAATGAATAACGCGATCGCCTTCAGTGCGGATGGCTCCATTACGCTCCGCGCTTGGGCAACAAATTTTGAATTGTGGATTGCCGTGATTGACACCGGAACTGGCATTGCTCAAGCGGATTTGCCCCATATTTTCGATCGCTTCTGGCAAACTGAACAAGCTCGCGCCCGGAAAATAGGTAGCACGGGAATTGGTCTCGCCATTGCCAAACGTCTGGTGGAACTCCAGGGTGGACACATCGAAGTCGAAAGTGAGCTTGGGAAAGGCAGCACGTTTCGGTTTTGCCTGCCCCTCTGCCCTTGATGCTGGACATGATGCCGATTGTGTCATGATGGATTACCGCCTTTTAGCGCGATGCTGCGAGAACAAAGCCATGCCTAAACCCATCTTGCTCCTGGTCAACTTGAACTCCAAACAAGGACTATTACGGTTTGGGGAAGCCGTTGCCAGTTTCAATGATTTGGGGATTCAGTACATTATTGGACAAATCAAAGAGCCGGAAGATTTTGCTCGTTGCATTCGTCGCTATCGCAACAAGGTGTCTGCGGTGGTGATTGGCGGCGGAGACGGCACGCTGAATGTTGCTGTGGATGCCCTGGTCGAAACCAACTTGCCGCTAGGAGTATTGCCGCTGGGAACCGCAAACGACTTGGGGCGCACCCTGAATCTGCCTCGAACCTTGCCAGAAGCCTGTAGTGTGATTGCTGAGGGGCACCGACAAGCGATCGATTTGGGGCGGGTGAATGGCAAGTATTTTTTTAATGTCGCCAGTTGCGGATTGAGCATCAAAATTACCCAGGAATTATCGGGTCGCTTGAAGAAGCGGTGGGGAGTGTTGGCGTATGCGATCGCCGCTGTGAAAACCCTCGCCACTGCCCGCCGTTTCACTGCCTTGATTCAAGTCGATGGTGGAACCGAAATGAGACGACGTTCTTTGCAAATTGCTGTCGGCAATGGACGCTATTACGGCGGCGGCTTAACCGTCGCCGCTGATGCAGCGATCGATGACCAGCGGCTGGATCTCTACAGCCTGGAAATTCCTCACTGGTGGCACATTTTCTTTTTGCTGCCTGCCTTGAAATCTGGACGGTTCAGCGAACGCATCGGCATCTGTCGCTGGGAAGGGCAACACATCACGGTCAAAACCAACAATCCCAAGCGAATTAATACTGACGGCGAAATTACGACCACCACCCCTGCCCTGTTTGAACTCTGCCCCAAAGCACTGGAGGTGTTTGTGCCGCTGCCATCAGACCCAGCCCCCAGCCAGGATAAAAAATGATTTTATCCAACAAGTTGACGCGAGGTGCGACTTTTATACGTCCAAAAGCTCTTCTCCTTGGGGAGAAGGGTTGGGATGAGGGCAAATTAGTTATTGCTTTGAGTCAGTGGCTAACAGCAGCAATTGGGAAATTGGGCAATGAAAGACGCGATCATTCCACTGCAAAAACACTTCCACGCTGGCATCTTCGCAACTCCAAATCCATGCAGGTAGCTCTTTGATCGCCACAGCAACCGGGCGATCGTGACACTGAATGAACAGTGCCGCATCACCATCAGTCGTGCCCATTGTGGTGACTGAGAGCATTTGCTACTCGTCCTCTGCGTCAGTTGGAATCAAATCCGAAAAAACATCAGACTCCTCTGCATGAATTTTAGCGCCTGTGCCTTGCATTAGCTCCTGGGCTTTTTGCGGATTTTCGTAAATTAAGTCGAAGAAATCCCACTTGTTCATGCCAGCCCGATGGGCGTAGTACTCGGTTTGGGTCAGGATGCGATCGTGGGATTGGCGCACATACATTGCCAACGCCGCCGTTGCTTGACTCGAAACACTCCGCCCTAAGAAAAAACTGAGTGCAGTCAGCAGCTTCATCTCATATTCAGGCAACGCATTAATTGTCATTGCTTTGCGATCGCTCAATTCTGACATCACTCACCTAATGATTACTATCCGCAATCATAGGCGATCGCCTTTAAATCAGCTTCTTGCATATTGCGACCGATAAAGACGAGTTTGGTGAGGCGTGGTTCATTCGGTTGCCAGGGACGATCGTAAAACGTATCAAAGCGATCGCCCACACCTTGCAACACCAGCCGCATGGCTTTATTCGGCACAGCAACGAAGCCTTTGATGCGATAAATCTCTTGCTGTTGAACGACTTGTTTTAATCGTTGAATCAGTGTATCGGGCTCAAAGGTTTGCTCCAGCACCAGCGGGATGGAATGAATTTCGTCATCATGGTCGTGATCTGCTTCATGGTCGTGGTGGCTGGGGCGACTATCTAAATTGTCTTCTACTGCCGCGTTGAAACCCAGTAGCACCTCAGCGTTGATTTCCCCTTTTTGGCAGGGCACAATTTTCACACCCTGCCGTAATTCTTGCTGGAGCCATTGCTGTACTTGCTGCTGTTGCTCTGCGGTGACGCGATCGCTCTTGGTTAACAAGACCATATCTGCACAGGCGAGTTGATCTTCAAACAATTCCTCGATCGGGGTTTCGTGCTCCAGGCTATCGTCGGCTTGACGTTGCGCCTCCAATGCTGCCAAATCCCCCACCAATTGCCCCGTTGCCAGTG
This sequence comes from Leptolyngbyaceae cyanobacterium bins.302, assembly GCA_033764965.1. Lineage (GTDB taxonomy): Bacteria > Cyanobacteriota > Cyanobacteriia > Leptolyngbyales > Leptolyngbyaceae > JSC-12. The sequence continues at coordinate 6,812 of JANRIN010000037.1, forward strand.
CCTCACAGTCTACTACTGTGACGACTCCATCCACGGTTGCCCCAGTCCGAATTCCGGGCCATTTAAAGGCTTGCACCAGCGGTTTTGGCAACGCTAGACCAGATGTTTCAATCACAATACAATCTAAGTCTTCCCATCGTTGCAAAAGAGTCTGCATGGTTGGCAAGAACTCCTCTTGCACAGTGCAGCACAAACATCCGTTCGTTAGTTCGACAATGTTTGTATTTGCGTTTGAGTCAGCTACATTCCCATCTTCATCACACACCTGACAAGATTTCAGCAACTCGCCATCAATTCCCACTTCCCCAAATTCATTCACCAATACGGCGATGCGTCGTCCCTGGTTATTTTGCAGCAAATGCCGAATCAGCGTCGTTTTGCCTGCCCCCAAAAAACCAGTAATCACCGTCACAGGAATTTTATGCATACTCTTCAATAACCTTATTCATTGCACTGTTTAAGTTAACAGATCATGAAAAAAAACTTTTCGTAATCATCATGGTTGCCCATCCAAAACCATGTCACTATACCATCTTGCATGACTTCAAAGGCGCGATAAACCTTGTAGATCTCGATCCGCATTGAGCAGGTAACAATCGATTTACCTGTTGTGGTTGTGGGGCAGAGCCAGCACTGACTTTGGGTGTGGAACTACAAGTTGATCACAAAATCGCTTGAAATAGAGGAGGTAAGACTATAATTGAGAACTTGCAAACCTTTTGCTCCCTATGCAATTTAGGTAAATCAAGTGGGTAGGCAGATTACTACACTGTCATGCATAACTAGAGGATAAAATAATGTGGTAGCCAATTCTATTGAGATCTCTTGGGACTGATTTCAAACAGTAATTCGGATCTGTAAAAGCACACATCAAATGCCAGAAAGAAGTTCATGTGTCCCAAAATTAATGGGGCATTCTTGTCTTTTGTCCAAGCAAAAGCTAACTGTACCGCAGGAAATTGCTCAACACTCGCTATCAACACTAATGCCCGCGACTCAAATCTAGCCAAATTTCCACCCAGTGGAACAGACAGCCCTTGACGTTCCCAAACAGCTCCTAGTCTTACGCCCATCTCGTAAGGTAATACGTTAACGCTAGAGCCTGTGTCTAGCAAACCTGTTGTCTTTACAGATTGGTTTTGATAAGTCAGAACTATTGGCAAATAAGGCAATCTACTTAACACACCGAGACTTGGATCTACTTCTGTGAAAGCAAATCTGACTTTATCGACCATATGTGGCAACTTCTTCCTCTGCTAATGCTTTCGCTAAAACAGCGGCAGCTTCAAAAGAGTCATATAAACCTTGACTAGCCACTCTGTCATGATCTTGAGCACTCAGTGGTGATAAACCGGAATCTTTCAATAACTCAGTGACTAAAAAGTGTAACAACAAGAGTTTTTCAGAATAGGATAATTCTTTTAGAAGAGAGACAAGTTCAGTAAGCGGCATAAAGCTTTCGGTGACTTTAGGTTTCATTGTTAAATTTAGCATTAAAGCAAATTTAGGATGGCTTCTCCAGTAGTAGATTGAGCGGATTTGGGCAAGATGCGATACCCTTGTAAGGCATTCCTGATTCGGTTTCAGCACGATTAGCCGCGATCGCCTCTTCTTCCCAGCCATGACCCAAACCAAAGAGTTTCTTCGCCTGCTCAACGATTCTCAACGCCTCGCCGTAGAACACCACTCCGGTCCGTTGCTGGTGGTAGCAGGGGCAGGTTCCGGCAAAACACGAGCGCTCACCTTTCGCATTGCCAACCTGGTACTGAATCATCACGTTGATCCCGAAAATATTCTGGCAGTCACCTTCACCAACAAAGCGGCGCGGGAAATGAAGGAGCGGATTGAAAAGCTGTTTGCTGAACAACGCGCCCGTACCGATTACAGCAAGCCTCTAGACGCGCTTCCTGCTGACTTGCAAACTCGTTTAAAGTCTCAAGTCTACAAAAACATCACCAAAGACCTGTGGATTGGCACGTTTCACGCCCTCTGCGCCCGGATTTTGCGCCTGGACGTGGAGAAATATCAAGATACCAATGGACGCAAATGGACTCGGAGCTTTTCCATTTTTGACGAATCCGATGCTCAAGCTTTGGTGAAGGAGATTGTCACTCAGAAGCTCAACCTGGATGACAAAAAGTTTGATCCAAAATCCATGCGCTACGCCATCAGCAATGCCAAAAACCAAAGTCTTGCGCCGCAGGATGTAGAGCGAGAGCAGCCCAATTTTCGGGGACGAGTTTTGGCGAACGTGTACAGCGTGTATCAGGATACGCTAGCCGCAAATAATGCCCTGGATTTTGATGATTTGATTTTGATGCCAGTGCAGTTGTTTCGCCAGAATGAGCAAGTTCGAGCTTACTGGCACAATCGGTTTCGCCACATTCTGGTAGACGAGTACCAGGACACGAACCGCACCCAGTACGATTTCATCCGGTTGCTCGTCACTAATGGGGAAGACACGAAGCGATTTAAAGATTGGGAACAGCGATCGGTGTTTGTGGTGGGCGATGCAGATCAGTCCATCTACTCTTTCCGGGCAGCCGATTTCACCATTTTGATGAACTTCCAGACTGATTTTGGCGATGGCTTGCCGGATGACGACACCCGCACAATGGTCAAGTTAGAAGAAAATTATCGTTCCACAGAAAATATTTTAGAAGTTGCCAATCAACTGATTGAAAATAACACCGAGCGCATCGACAAAATCCTGAAACCAACGCGGGGGGAAGGGGAGGCAATTTATCTTTACCGCGCCGATGATGAGACGGCAGAAGCGGAGTTTGTGGTGAATCAAATTCGGCAATTGGAATCCCGCCATCCAGAGTTGCATTGGGGCAAGTTTGCCGTGTTGTATCGCACTAATGCTCAATCACGGGCATTGGAAGATTCTTTTGTGCGACATCAAATTCCCTACAAAGTCGTGGGTGGGTTGCGATTCTACGATCGCAAAGAAATTAAAGATGTGCTGGCGTATCTCCGAGCGATCGCCAATCCGTTTGACACGCTGAGCCTGATGCGCGTGATCAACACCCCTCGACGGGGCATCGGCAAGACGACGATCGATAACCTGATGAAAGCCGCAACGGAATTGGATCAACCCTTGTGGGAAATTTTGTCCGATGAAACCTCGGTTAAAGCTCTAGCAGGACGATCGGCAAAAGGCGTGTTGAATTTTGCCAGCATTATTCAAAAGGGACGCGAGGAATTAGATACTGCCTCTGCCAGCACGATCGTCCAGAATGTATTGACCGATTCTGGCTATGTGGAAGACTTGAAACAACAGGGCACTGAGGAAGCCAGCGATCGCCTCGGCAACGTGCAAGAACTTTACAACGCAGTGCTGCAATTTGAGGAAGACAATGAAGACCAAAGCATGATCGCCTTTCTCGCCAATGCTTCCCTTGCCTCTGACTTAGACAATTTAGAAGAAGAAGCCACTCGCGTCTCCCTGATGACCCTCCACTCCTCCAAAGGCTTGGAATTTCCCGTCGTTTTCCTGGTAGGACTTGAGCAGGGCTTGTTTCCCAACTTCCGATCGCTGGATGATCCCGCCTCTTTGGAAGAAGAACGGCGACTCTGTTATGTCGGCATCACTCGTGCTCAAGAGCGCCTCTTCATCTCCTATGCGCGGGAACGACGCTTGTACGGCAACCGCGAACCTGCCAGCCCTTCCCTCTTTTTGGCAGAACTCCCCAAGGACTTGCTGGACTCGAATGTGAAAGAGGCTGTGCCCTCTCGTTGGACAAAACCCATGCGCGAAATTCGCGAAAAAAATACTGCTAACATGGCGAATATCAACGAGAGTGATTGGAGTGTGGGCGATCGAGCCGTTCACAAAGCTTTTGGTGTGGGCGAAGTCACCCGCATCTTCGGGGCAGGCAACAAAATTTGTTTAGCCGTCAAGTTTCCCGGACTAGGGCAAAAAATTATTGACCCCAAAGTGACCCCGATCGATCGATTGGATTAAGCGGCATTAATGGGTAGACAAAGAGTGATTCGGTAAAACATTGAAAACCTATTCACATCGATCGTTGGGACTGGGTACTATGTGCCTGTGCCTTCCTGTGTGCCTGATTGTGTTCTGGTTAGGCTTAGGCAAATCTCACCAAGTCTTTTCATTATGCTCAATCTAGTACTATAAAATGCCAACTCTGATTATAACTCAGTCTAGTTACCTCTATTAGTATAGTGAATATCACTTATATATTGAGTTAAGTCAACATAGAGCCGTGTTTATAGTAATTACTCTCATTGTATTTTCCAATGTGATAGAGACATTGCGAGTCAGTATTTTAGAACATAGAACTTTTTGGTTATATACTCTGTTACTCCATTTAATTACCCGAAAGGTATGGCGCTTAAGTCAGCAAGCGTTTGTTTTCAGCGTATTGAGTGCCCAACTTCGTAAGATTTGGCATCGTTTATCAAAGACGCGCTAAGGTGGGATGGAGCGGTTGTGAAAAAGGTGTAGAGCAATGTTGAGTCAAGTTTGGGGCAAGGTGGGCAAGGTGTTGGGAGGTTTATTCCTGGTTAGCGGTGGAACAGCTTCTGTGGGAATTTTGTTTGGCATTGCAGCGATTCATCCGGGCAGCATTTTACTCACGATGTTGCTGACTGTTTTGATATTTTTTGGGTTGGCTCCTGCGGCGTTGGGTGGGCTGATGCTTTACACCAGTTTCAAGGCAGACCAGTACGCCATTCGCGATCGTTTTTTCCAACTACTACAAGCCAATCAAGGTCGCCTTTCGCTACTGGATTTTGCTGCTGCGACTCGGCTGGAGCCTGCGATCGCGCGGCGTTACTTAGACGGATGGGCAAAAGAATTTTTCGCAAGCTTTGAAGTTTCGGATGATGGCGATATTGATTACATCTTCACAAACCGAGCAATAGTTTTACCTGAAAGCCAGTGGCAAACGTTTAAGCAATCAATGAAAGAGCTAGTCAAATCTCTTTAGAAATCAGAATTTACTCCCCATCTCCAATCCCTCTTCCCATGTCTGCCTACGAAGCGATTTACAACGTTGTTCGCAACATTCCTCGTGGACAGGTTGCCACTTATGGACAGGTCGCAGATTTGGCAAATTTGCCAGGACGGGCACGCTTGGTTGGTTATGCCCTGTTTCGCGTTGCCCCGGATTCTGATATTCCGTGGCATCGAGTGATTAATGCAAAAGGAGAAGTGTCAGAATCGCCTATCCGGTATGGCTCTGACCACTTGCAACGGGTTTTGTTGGAGGAAGAAGGCGTTCAATTTAACACTAAGGGCAAAATTGATTTGCGACATTATCGCTGGCGAGCAGAGATTTTTTAAGATTGGTAGATTTTTTTCCTGTGTAGGCTACAGAACTATCAGGATAGAAGTAGACACTGCTATGCTTCCCTTACACTCCAACATCACTCCTCAAAGGAAAACAATATGTTCAAAAAGATCATCGTTGCGGTTTCTCCAACTTTTAATAATGAACACGTAATTGATGAGGCGATCGCGATCGCAAAAATTGGTGGTTCAACCCTAATGCTATTGCACGTTCTATCTTCAATGGATGAAGGTTATCCCACGCCTGTTTATCCTGGACCTGATAGTGTTTATCCAGGCTTACACGAACAAGCAATTCGTGCGTATGCCCAGCAGTGGGAAGCTTATCAACGACAAGCGATCGAGTATTTGAAAAATCTAACTGAAGATATTTCTAAGACTGGAATTGCGGTGGAATTTACCCAAAACCCAGGCGATCCAGGCAAAGTCATTTGCGAATTAGCCCGTACCTGGGATGCGGATTTAATCGTTTTGGGCAGACGCGGACACAAGGGAATTAAGGAATTGTTCCTGGGCAGTGTGAGTAATTACGTGTTGCACCATGCACCCTGCTCCGTGCTGACTATTCAGGGGGAAGAAGAACCTTCGAGCTAAAGTAAACCCAGGCGTTCGAGGGCATCTCTGGCAGCATCTTTTTCTGCGTCTTGTTTCTTGCGTCCACTCCCCTGACCATAGCTCTCACCTTTGACTTGCACCTCAATCACAAAGGTTTTGGCATGGTCAGGTCCAGACTCTTTCACAACCACATAGCTAGGATTCGTCCCATGTTTAGCCAGTGCCCATTCTTGAAGCTGACTCTTGTAGTTTTTAGTAGCTCGATGTTCAATTTTAGAGTTGTTTAGTGAAACGCTTGAAACGGATATACTGAGCTTTTCGACTACGAGTTCAAAGAAAGGTAGCACGTAGGAGCGCACTTCGTGAATATTGGAATTACGCTCCAAGAAGTATGCTCCAATCACAGCTTCAAAAGCACTTCCTAAAATCCTCGGATTTTTGCGTGCTCCACCCTGTTCTGCACCTCGACCAAGATGCAAATGGTCTCCTAAATCTAACATCTTGGCGAATTCTGCTAGCTGGTTGGTATCGACTAACATCGCTCGTAACGTAGTCAACTCACCCTCAGTTTTTTCAGGATATTTCTTATATAAAAATTCTCCACTCAAGAAGTTGAGAATTGCATCGCCTAAAAACTCTAAGCGCTCATTATCTTGAAAGAGTTCTGTTGTTGCAACTCCGAATCTGCGCCTTGATGGAATAGAAGAAGAGTTTTGAAAAACCCCCTCATAGAGAGGACTGGAGTAGGAAGAACTTACAGGAACACGATGAGCCTCTTTATTCTTCTGCTCACTATTCCTCTCGTTCGTATGGGATCGGTGAGTTAGAGCTTGTTGCAACAAATACCGATTATTCCAAAATTTGGGTAGTTGGTATGGTGAGCTAAACATTAGTATCTCTACTTCTTGATTGGTTGAATAACTGTAGGAAACAAACTCTCAATATTTCATAGCGTGAAACAAAGGATTTGGCTTTTTAGAAAAGCAACATTGCTAATCACATAAAGCCTGTGCAAAACACAGAAGTTAAATTCTTAAAGTATTTGCGCCTACTTGAAGATCAGGTAGAAATAAACACGCCAAGAATTTTTCGGTTCCTACTAAGAAATAACCAATAAACTGAAAAAGGTCAAGTCCTTTTGAAGGTTTACAGTTAGAAGCTGTTTGTAACCAGGTGTAAATGTGGTTACAAAGCAAGCTCTGAAGAGATCCTGCATGACCCTTCTTAACAAGGAAAGAACCAAGCCCTAAGTTTGAAGTCTCCCTTTTGAAGAGAGATTTAGGGGGATCGAAACATTGATTTACAAACACTTTCTTAGGGCTTACGCAAACCTCTGAGGTTTTAGCTAGAACTGCGTAAGTCATGACAATGTGGATTTATCCTTTGCGGGGTGGCGGTGGAATGGTGACATCGATCGCGGTGACTTTGGCATCTGGGCTGATGCTAGTTAGGGGCGGTTGAATTTGTTTAGAATTGCCTACAACTAATGTGACTAAATTTTCAGGTTTTAGATAAGTTTTGGCGACTCGCTGTACATCGGCGATCGTGGTTGCTTCAACGCCTTTGCGATATTGAAAAATGAAGTCTTTGGGATAACCAAAGTAGTCATAGCGGAGGAGTCGGGATAAGGTCTGACCTGGATCCTGGAAATTAAAGATAAATGAGTTCAAAACCGTATCCTTAGCGTAGGCGAGTTCATCCGCAGCAACCGGGCTGGTTCGAATTTTTTCAATCTCATTGAATACACTGCGAATAAAGGGAACCGTGGCATCCGATCGAGTTTGCCCCCCGGCTAAAAATACCCCTGGATAATCGAAGCTGGGTCGCCAGGAGGCGTACACTGAGTAGGCAAGTCCCTGACGCGATCGCACTTCGTTAAACAAGCGTCCACCAAACCCGTTTAACACCCCATTCATCACCGACAAAGCGGCATAATCGGGACTGTTCAGTTGTCCGCCCAAATGCCCAATCTGCACACTACTTTGAGTTAGTTGGGGTTGATCCACGAAGAAAATGCCGGATGTTTTTGCCTGAGATACGGTTGGCAAGGGAGATTTTGCCGTTGCCGCTGCTTTCCAATCCCCAAACTTGGTCTCGACTAAACGCCGCACTTTCGCACTATCAAAATCTCCGACGATCCCCAGAAGCACATTTTGAGGGGCGTAGTATTGCTGGTAAAAGTCAACCAGATCGGCACGAGTAATGTTATCTAAGGTGCTGTACTCCACCGTTCGAGCGTAGGGACTGCGATCGCCATAGAGCAACTTACTGAATTCCCGTCCCGCGATGCCATTGGGATCATCATTCCGACGCGCAATGCCACCCCGTTGCTGCATTTTTGCCAGATTCAGCTTGTCTTCTGGGAAGGCAGGCGATCGTACGATTTCAACGAACAAATCAAACACGCTGTCCAAATCTTCCGACAAGGCACTAAAACCTGCACTGCCGGATGCTTCTCCCATACCGGTTTCGACCGATGCGGCACGACGCTCTAAGAATTGGTTGATCGCATCTCCCGATCGCTTCTGGGTGCCGCCCGTCCGCATCACCGTTGCCATGAGGTCACCTAGCCCAACTTTGTCTGCTGGCTCAAAGCGATCGCCCGTGCGAATCAATGCCGTGCCCCCCACCAATGGTAATTCATGGTCTTCCATCAAGTAGACGCTCATCCCATTCGCCAGTTTGAACTGGGTGTATTTGGGAACCGTCACCTCTGGAATGGGCGGGAAAGTTAGCTCGGTGTAGTGTTGGGGAGTAGCGCTTTGAGCCGGCAGCACGAACGTTAATAACAACAGAAGGAGTGGAATTGCTAACAACGAAAAGCCAACGGCGAAAATTTTGGCAATGCGTTGTGATTTGTTCTCCTGCATTCGTGTTCGGCTCCGCTTCATGACAACCCAATTATCCCAGCAATTCATCCACTGCTACCCTAAACCCTGACAGCACCTTTTGCGTACTGACGACTTGCCCTGAAACAAAAATTTCTCGCGTTTCCTGCGTTACCACAATGATCCAACGATTTTCAGGAAAGATTAACCAGACTTCTGCCCCACCAGATTCCAAGTATTCCTGCGCCTTAGCAATCACCTCTTCCGCAAAGTCCGTTGAAGAAACAATTTCAGCACTTAAGGGAAAACTTTGAGGCAGCGTTGCCAGGTCGCCATATTGCGTCACCAGTTCTGGAGTGAGGTACGCCACATCAGGGTAACGACCTCTTATGTTAGTCCGGCAAGGCGCTTCTGTGTAAACCTCTCCCCCTGATTCAGAATCGTTTTTATGATCTTTCCATGCAGATGCCAGTCGAGCTTGGGTGCGGCTGTGCTTTAACGTCATTCCATTTGCCTCAACTAACTGCCCCCCAACTGCGATCGCTGGATGTTTTTCTACTAGCTCTCCATTCACCCACTCTTTGCCCTCCGGTGGATTTTGCATCCAATCTTCAAGCGATCGAATTTCGGGAAGGGCTGAAGGAACGACAGCAGGAACCATGAATCTGTCCTCATAATTAGCTCTGCCTTAAAGTTTAACGCCTCACCCTTGACCCCTCACCGCCTCATCCGCCTCCATACCCGATAAATTTTGTCGGGTATGTTTGACGGGATATTTTTTTACCTGTTAGGATGCCAAACAGTGGAGAACAGATTTAGAGATGTAGAGAGATTAAACTCATGACACAGGCAACCCAACTAAAACCCAAATCGGCTGCAACCTTTCGCGCTTTGAAGTGTAAGGAATGCGGGGAAGAGTACGAACCGAAGGCGATTCACGTTTGCGAATATTGTTTTGGTCCGTTGGAAGTTGCCTACGATTATGATGAGCTACGCCGCACCGTGACTCGCGAAAGCATCCAGGCGGGTCCTCACTCGATTTGGCGGTATCGCGCCTTTCTGCCAGTTGAGTCGGAACAGCCGATCGATGTGGGAACTGGGTTAACTCCATTGGTGCAGGCAAATCGATTGGCGCGTCGCCTGGGTTTGAAAAAGCTTTACATCAAGAATGATGCGGTAAATGTGCCTACCCTCAGCTTTAAGGATCGGGTGGTATCCGTTGCGTTGACACGGGCGCGGGAATTGGGATTCTCCACCGTTTCTTGCGCGAGTACTGGCAACCTGGCGAATTCAACGGCAGCGATCGCGGCTCATGCTGGCTTAGATTGTTGTGTCTTCATTCCGGCGGATCTGGAAGCTGGAAAAGTGATGGGGACGCTCATCTACAGCCCTACAGTGATGGCAGTTCAGGGCAACTATGATCAGGTGAATCGTCTTTGCTCTGAAGTGGCAAATACGCACGGTTGGGGCTTCGTCAACATCAACCTGCGCCCTTACTACTCAGAAGGGTCTAAAACGTTGGGTTACGAAGTTGCTGAGCAACTGGGTTGGCAACTGCCCGACCACATCGTCGCCCCCTTGGCTTCTGGATCTCTGTTCACCAAGATCTACAAAGGCTTTCGCGAGTTTGTGGAAGTTGGGCTGGTGGAGGACAAACCTGTGCGCTTTAGTGGTGCTCAGGCAGAGGGTTGTTCTCCCATTGCCCAGGCGTTCCGGGAAGAAAAAGACTTCATTTCTCCAGTGAAACCCAATACGATCGCCAAATCGATCGCGATCGGCAATCCTGCGGATGGTGTATACGCTATGGATATTGCGCGCAAGACGAACGGCAACATTGAATCTGTTTCGGATGCGGAAATTGTAGATGGCATCAAGTTGTTAGCCGAAACTGAAGGTATCTTCACAGAAACTGCTGGTGGCACAACGATCGCCGTGCTCAAAAAGCTGGTGGAAGCTGGCAAAATTGATCCCGATGAAACCACAGTGGTTTACATCACCGGGAATGGCTTGAAGACGCAGGAAGCCGTTCAGGGCTATGTGGGCGAACCTTTGACGATCGAACCCAAGTTGGATAGCTTCGAGCGGGCATTAGAACGGTCTCGCACCCTCGATCGCCTGGAGTGGCAACAAGTACTGGTTTAACCCTACTCACTTCCAGGGACGTTTTCTAAAATGTCCCGGATGTTGAATATGATGGGTAGGGATTTCTATTGATTTCCTTACCCCAAACGTTTTGATCAATCATTGACGTTCATCTCAAGACTAATTTCTCAAAACTATGGCTGTTAAAGTTCTCATTCCCACACCCTTGCAAAAGCTGACAAACGAACAAGCAACCGTGGAATGCCAGGGGACGACGATCGCGGAACTACTCAATTCCCTGGAATCGAGATGTCCTGGCATCAAAGGGCGTTTGTGTGACGACAAGGGCGAACTCCGCCGCTTTGTAAATTTCTATGTCAACAGCGAAGACATTCGCTTTTTAGATGGAATCAATACGCCTTTAAGCGATGGTGATGAAGTCAGCATTATTCCAGCGATCGCGGGTGGCTAGGAAGGCGGAATCGGGAGGATCGATATGCGAAGACCAGGATGGGATGCCCGACGCAGAAATAGAAATATTGGTACTGCGAAATCTGGGCACGGTCAGGATAACAAGATGCGTATTCCTGAGCACTGGATTGGTGGAAAGTGGATTTTATTTCATGAGCAGTTGGATAATCCCGTTGCGTTGACTCGCTCTATCGGCAATCGCAACATTACAATCCTGGTCGAACCCGTTCACTCAGGATTTCTTCATGCTTGTACTCCCGATGATATTGCCAAAGTTTTAAGGTTGCTTCCCCCACAACATACAGAAGGAATTGATTTAGTTGTGCTACGTCAACCCAAACGAAAAGAACGAATTCTCAGCCCAGTTTGGGGACGATTACAGTATTACTCGGAAATCCAACAATATAGCGGTGTCGCAATTCACATAGAAGCTCACCCAACTAATGGCACTGCCTCTTGGGAGAGATCGCTATCACCTGATAATGCTCAGGAATTAGAGCGCCTAGTAGAAGACGGGCATCAACTGATTTCTGAGCGTCGTCGTTATGTATTACATATGACTCCAGAATCGATTCGTGCGACTCAGCTATACCGTACCTTGCCGCATGAGGTTGGGCATTACGTGGATTATTTGAATACGATTGGGGCGGATGAAGAAGACGAATTGTTTTGGAGCAAGCCAAGTCAAGATAAGGAAGCGTTTGCACATCGATATGCACGTGAATTTTGGGAGCGTGGGACAAAAGTTGGAAGCATCCCATTTCAACGTATCTTGAATGAAGAAGTATTAGCGGCTGAGGGTCTATCTCTGACATGGTTTGTGCATCACGACAATCCTGATGCAGAGGGCAGGCAAGATTGATCGTGTTTGCTGCTAGGTTGGAAGGTATCAAACGATCTAGAAGTATTGGCAATTTCAGCATGAAACCTTAAGGTCCAGCAAAGATAGCATCTTCAACATCTTGCCGACTCAAGGAGTATTTAAACGATCGCTGGACTGCGCCTTCTCCGACTAATCCAAAGTAGCGCACCGTCATCTGATCAATATCAAGCCAAATTTCAGCTTTCCAGTTTGGATGTGCCACGTACCAGCAATGTAAATCTTTTCGGTCTTGCTGGCATCCTTTGTCAATTAGCCATTGCTCAATTTCAGGTAGGGGATGGTTGTACAGAGGAGTGTTCGCAGGAGGAAGGGTCATGGACATGGATGGGTAAGTGATGAAGTGGGTTGAAGCTTGAGGGTTAGGTGGGATGCTAGAACTGCTGAAGACTATGAATCAGGTGAGATTGGCGGAAGCAATGATTTATTTGGCTCCATTGTAGAGTTTTCAGGATCAACGACTCTACCAGCAGGGTTTGGCAAATCTGTTTTCAGTGGATTGGACGTAGCGGTTTTTGCAGGCGTTCCAGAAATAATGACTTGAGGCACTGAGGGAGGTTGAGCCACGCTTGGTAGTACAGTATCTCCCCGGGTTAGACCAATGGCGATTGCCAGCACCAAGCAGCCCAAAAATGTGATTCCCAGGATAAACAAGGCAAAAATTTCTCCGGGAGACAAGGGTCGGTCGGTCGGGTCAAGGTAGGCAGAGGACGAATAGGATTGATTTCTAGAAACAGGACGGTTTAGGGTTGGCAAGGGTTGCACTACAGCGACTGAGGAGTAGCCGATCTTGCGATCGTAGGCAGTGCGGCGCTCCGGGCTGCTTAACGTGGCATAGGCTTCGTTGAGTTGTTGAAATTTGCTAGTGGCGATCGCCGTTGGTAGAACCGTCGTATCCGGGTGGTATAGCTTGCTTAGATCTCGATACGCCTGCCGAATTTCCCGGACTGAGGCAGAAGGGTGCAGTCCCAACAGCCCATAATAGCTCTCAGACAACACTTTTTGGTATGGAGTTTTAGCCGTTCCATCGTTTGAAGTTGCCCGTTCCTGAGTCACGCCAGTTTCACCGTTAGGGTCGCCAATTAACTTCTCAACATTTTAGCGAGTTCGGATGTTTGAGGAAAGGCATGGGTGGAACCCCGAAAGCCTGCGTCCAATCCACAAAAAAATACCCCTCAAACTTCAAGCTGAAGTCAAAGAGGTACAAGTTACATCAAGCACTTGGAAACCAGCAAACTCGTAAATCCCTAAGCGTCTTCGTCTTCCATCCGCGCAACCACGATCGCGCAGTAGGCAAAAGCCGCAACCAGCGGCATGGGAGAGGAGAGCAAATAGCTTAAAGCTCCACCAACCGCCGCACTCAACACAGCAGATAATCCCCAAACTCGCTCCTCGAAACACAGCCCATATTGTGCTTTCAGGCATCTTAGAGCTTGCGCTGGAATGGGAACAGGCATTACAGCATTTGGCGGAAACCCCCAATACCTGGAACGCTCAACGAACCAGTCCGTCCAACCGTTGTCGTGGCACCAATTTTCAATCCAGTGATCGGCGTAATGATTCATGACTCTTGATATGATCGCTTACCGGACAAGTGATAACTATCCGACGTATTTATGAGGCTATCAAAGTCTTTCTGGTCTCAACCATCCAAGACACTAAAATTTACCTCCTATTCCTATTAGCGAAATCTTTTGTAATAAAGCTTCTATCCTGCTACAGATTCATGCCCTCTAACTTATGAAACAGTCATTCTTAAAAAGTGCTGAACAAGGTTGCAATGCGGTATGGCGATATATCTGCGGAATTCTGATAGCAATGCTTTTGGGATTAGTGGGATTGCGATGGGTCGGAATGCCCATTTCATCGGCAATTGGAGACTCGTTGGTCATCTTCAAACAGCCCATTGACATGATTGAAACCGAAGAAAACATTAAACAGTTTTCACCCCATTCTTTAGAAACTTCTTATATTTCAATTCATTTCGCCTATGCCTTTTTTTGTATTGGTATTTTCATTGCCGTGAAGCTGTTACACCAGCGCAAAGTGCTGACCCTAATTAGCCCCGGTGCCACCTTCCAATGGCAGCGGTTTGGGATTGGATTTAGCCTCTGGTTTGTTCTGGCAAGCATTCAAACCTGCGTAGAATTTCTTTACAATCCAGGTACTTTTATCTGGAATTTTCAGCCCTCTGCCTGGTTATCTTTTTTGCCCTGGGCGATCGTGTTCACTCCCCTCCAAACCTCAACCGAAGAACTCTTGTTTCGCGGCTACCTGCTGCAAGGGTTAGGGCTGGTCATTCGCCAGCCCGTGGTATTAACCCTTGTTTCCAGCTTGCCTTTTGCGATCGCTCATTTTAGTAATCCTGAGATGGCGCGAGGTGCCGTGTGGATTGGGCTAACCTACTGGCTGATGGGAATTTTTCTTACCCTGATTACGCTGAGAGATAATCGTCTGGAGTTGGCGTTGGGGGTTCATGCTGCCAATAATTTATTCGTCGTCTTGATGGTCAACACCCAGGATTCCGCGCTCCCGACTCCAGCACTGATCATTCAGCAAACGCCTTCTGATCCACGGTTTACCTTGGCAGTTCTGGTTGTGGCGATAGCAGTCTTCTATGGCTTGGTCTTTAGATACAACCGCCCCCTGCCTTAAATACCAATAAGGGCAGATTTTTCCCTGGAAATCAACCTAAACCCCAACCCCTAATCCCCATCAAGGCAATAACTCATCGATCGCCTCATCCTTTGTGTTGGTATGGCGTTCAGGGGTTGAGCGATCGAAGGTGAGATGGATAGAGCGAGTTTGAACCCCATCCGCAGCAACCGCCAAAATTGGGTAATCGATGTTGCCATCAGGGAAAGACATTTGGAACCGGAAGGTGCCATCGGGGTTGAGTCGAATTGGTTGTCCTGCGATCGTCACGGTCGCATCTGGCTCAGTCGCGCCGTACACAATCAATTCAGCATCTGCAATTAACCAAAATTTACGCGATCTCAGAGGTGGCATAGAGGCGGAGAATCCAACCCCGGACATTCCCACCCCAGACATAGTCAACCCGATTCCCGACATCGACAGCCCAACTCCCGACATCATCATCCCAATTCCCGACATCCCGATTCCCGACATCCCAATTCCCGACATAGTTGGAACAGCCATTCCCACGCCAGACATTATGCCAACTCCCGACATTGTGGGAATAGCCATTCCCACCCCAGACATCATGCCAATCCCAGACATCATGCCAATCCCGGACAGCGTGCTAATCCCGGACATGGTTGGAACAGCCATTCCCACCCCGGACATCATCCCCACGCCCGACATACCCACCCCGGACATTCCCACGCCCGACAGTGTCATTCCCACGCCCGACATCCCGACACCCGACAGGGTCATGCCGATTCCCGACATACCCACGCCCGACATCCCGACCCCGGACATTCCCACACCAGAGGCAAGGGCATAAGAACTGACGGCTTGCATGGAACCGAAGAGTGAACCTGCTGCTCGTTGAGACTCTGCACCTAAGGACAAGGCATACATCGTATCGTGGATAGTGGTTTTTGGGGCAGGAGGCTCTAGCTCAGCCAGGGTGCGACCCTGGAGGTCATCGTTCCAGTCCACAGTTAGAAACTGTTCGTTCATCCAATCGGTTGGATAGACAGGTGGAATGCGGATCGGTTCAGATCGCGCCAGCATCAGCCAGCGTCCATCATTGGTTAAGTAGCCAATTTCGACTAAATAATCCCGATCGCTAATTGGAACTGGCAAATACCAATTCTGGGCAATTTCTTCAATGTCGTACTGCTGCAAGTTGTGAGGGTTCTGCACCCGCAGATCAACATCTGTCACATCGTAGAAGCGCAGGGCTAAACGGTTCCCCCCCTGCTGCCGCACAGCTGCTTTGTGGGAATTGGGTACATCCCAGTAGGCATACGCCCATTGGGGATCGCGCGGCATCAGCACAATCCGGCTTTCGCTGTAGCCTGTGGGCAAGCTCGGCAGGAGATCATCGACTCCGGCGAGGGAACTGTCTCCCCGACTGCCAACTGCTCCAGCATCGGTTTGTCCCACATCAAACTTCGTTGCCTCAATCCCGGACTGGATCTCTGCCTCCGAAAGAAATGGGCGAACATCACTGGTGGAGTTAGCCGTGTCTTGACCTTTTGCTAAACCTGCGGCTGCAAGTCCTGCAAGTCCTGCTGCTCCCGCCGCAATGCCACCGATCGGCAAGTTTGCAGGAGCGCTTTGACCTGCCCCTGCGATGGCTGGGTTGATCAGGGGAGATGATCCCGTTTCGGGTTCTGGCTGAGGTGGGACGACGGGCGG
The DNA here is from genome assembly GCA_033764965.1 of Leptolyngbyaceae cyanobacterium bins.302. Classification (GTDB taxonomy): domain Bacteria; phylum Cyanobacteriota; class Cyanobacteriia; order Leptolyngbyales; family Leptolyngbyaceae; genus JSC-12. The sequence continues at coordinate 23,277 of JANRIN010000037.1, forward strand.
AACCACAGGCGGAACAACTGATGGAATAACGGGTGGGGCAGCGGACGCTGGGGCAACGGTTGGAGGTATTGCCGCGATCGGGGGAACCACCGCCGCCGTTTGAGGAATTCCAGCAGAAGCAGGGGGGCTAGGCGGAATTTCAGTTAACGGACGGCGAGTTGGATCGATCGCAGTTGATGCCGGTGGAACCACTTCAGGCGAAGACTTGCCCCGCCACAGCAGCCACATCAACCCTGCCAGGATAGGCAACAGCAACAAAGCCAGCAAATCATCCCAGATGCCAGGGTTGGAGAAACTGAATGGAATCGCAGGAGTAGCAGCAGGTGCAGCCTGGGCGATCGCGGTGTCAGGGGCAGTTCCTGCCGGGGATGCGGTTGTCGCTGGGGTGGTGGCAGTTGGAGCGGGACTGGTTGCTGGAGATGATCCTGAAATCGTTCCGGCAGCGGCAGCAGCGGCAGCTTTGGGATCAACAGAAAGATCCTTGCCTGCCGCGATCGCATCTGCTTCTGCTTCCCCTGCCTGGGCGATCGCCGCTTTTCCGGGTGCGCCTGTGGCAAACCCTAAAAATGCAGTAACCGGAGGAGTTGCTGTTCCTCGATACACATAGTTTCGGGGTTTGGAGAATGGATAGCGGGGATCGTCCGGTAAGGTTTTGTGCATCGGCACGATCTGGACATCATCCGTGTCCTTCACATGGCTATAGGTGGCATAACTGATGCCATCGGTGCCAAGTTGTTGAATGATTTCAGCCGTATCATCTTTCGCAGCTTGAACAGCGGTCTCCCCAGTTTCAAAGGGAGCAGCCTGGAACACGGGATAGGTGGGGAAGGTGCGGCGAGTGTCACTACTGGCGGGGCGATCGATGAAGCGAATTCGCCCTGGAGCGCCACCCAACTCCGACCAATCGGTAATTTCTCCTCGAAAAATTTTGGCAAATTGCTCAAAGGTAATGTTGCCCTTAAAGGAATTGTTGGGACCGATGATGATGGCGACTTTTTCTCGTCCCAAGTTGACCGGAGTCAGACCCTTATTGCGTTCTGCTTCGGTCAAGGGTCGCCCAACTGCGGCAACATCAATTTTTCCGTCTAAAAGTGCCTGGATTGCCTGATCTGATGTGCTGGTTTTGAGGTCAACCGTAGTACCTGTGTATTCTTTCTCGTACTGCTGCTTCAGAAACTGATTCACCACCGACATACTGGGGGAACCATCCACCTTCACAGTTGCTCCCGCTGGCACGGATTGAGACAATGGAAAGGTGGGGGCTGGGCTGGGAGATTGTGCTAACACCAGTTTGGAGTTGATATAAAAGGCTGCGATCGGGCTGGCAGCAAGACTTACGAATAGGGCTAAAGAAAATAGAGAGTTCTGCTTCGGGTTAGACATGGCACGACTAGAACAACGGAACAGCGGGATCAAATCTTAGTTTTTCTTAATAGTCACGCTCAAAATATCCCAGCAATTTCTCCAGGAGTCAATGCCAAGTCCAGGATCTCTTCACTCGCTCCAAGATGATCCCAATTGACTGGTATAGTCTCCATAAATCAATGTGTCTGTTTAATTGGAGCCTTTCCCGATGGTCAACCCATCTACCGATCGTCCCACTGCCCCCCTTGCTCAAACTTCATCGTTTCAGGTGATCCCCGTTTCTACTCCAGCGGAACAAGAATTATTTTTGGATGTCCCCGCGCTCGTTTATGCCAATGATCCAAACTGGGTTGCACCAATCCGGAGTGACATCGCCAAACAGTTCACCCCCAGCAATCCGTTTCTGCAATACGGCAAGTTGCAACAGTTTATTGCGCTTCCCAAATCCTCCTCCATCCCCTCCTCTCCCCCTGTCCTGGGTCGGATTGTGGCAGCGGTGAATCAACGGTTGATTCAGCGAGAAGAGGCGCAGATTGGGGTGTTCGGTTTTTTTGAGTGTGTGAATGATTTTGCGATCGCCCAAGCTCTATTGGATGCGGCGGCACAGTGGCTACGAGAGCAGGGCATGACACGGATCCGCGGTCCGATTGATCTGTCTACCCACAACAGTTGTTTGATGCTGATTGATGGGTTCGATTCGCCGCCAATGGTGATGATGCCCTACAACCCACCCTATTACCCGCAATGTATGGAGCAGGCGGGTTGGCAGAAAGCAAAAGATGCCTACGCCTACACCTTCCCACTGGATAAACCTCTACCACCAGAGTTTGAGAAAGCCTATCGAATTGCCTGTGAGTCTGGTGTGACCTTTCGCCCACTCGCCACCAAAGGGGAAGCATTTGAGAAAGATTGCATCAGCCTTTATCACCTGTTCACCACTGCATTTTCGGGCAACTGGAGTTTTACGCCGCGCACCCAAGAAGAATTTTTGGAAGAAGCTCGATCGCTGCAAAGCCTGGTGGATCCAGACGTGTTTCCGGTGGCAGAATACAACGGCAAAATGATTGGCTTTTGGATGGGATTGCCGGATTACAACATTCCTCTGAAGCAGGTGAAGGGCAAGTTGAACTGGCTCGGCATCCTCAAATTTCTCTGGTTTCGGCGACAAATTGACCAGGGGCGTGTGATTGCCATTTGTTCCTTGCCGGAATACCGCCGCAAAATGGTGCCTTTAGCCTTGATTTACCTAGGCATGATGGGCGGACTCAAAAAAGGCAAACCCTACAAGCGGGCAGAACTCTCCTGGGTGTATGAAGATAATTTTCCCTCCCGCAAACTGATCGAAGCATCGGGCGGCACGATTTACAAAACCTACCGGATTTACGAGAAAGCGTTGGTTTAAGCGATGAAAGCACTGGTGACTGGAGCGAATGGATTCACGGGATCCCATCTCGTGCAGATGCTGTGGCAACGGGGCGATGAGGTGGTGGGTCTGGTGCGGCGATCGAGCAACTTAACTCGACTGAAGCCCTATCCCGTGCAGCTTGTGTACGGCGACATTACCGATCGCGATGCGCTTAAAGCGGCGATGCAGGGGGTGGATGTGGTGTTTCATACGGCTGCCTATGTGGAATTGGGCATTGTCGATGGGGCAGAAATGGAACGGGTGAACGTGGCAGGAACTCGTGCCGTGGTTGAAACCGCCCAAGCCGCAGGCGTTGCCAAACTGGTTTATTGCAGCACGATCGGCATTTATGGCGATACGCGCGGACGGGCGATCGATGAAACCTTTGTGCGCGAGCAAAAGGGATTTTCTTCTGCTTACGATCGCACCAAATACGAGGCACAGCAAATTGTTGATCAAGCGGTTGCCCAGGGGTTGGATGCCGTTAGTGTGATGCCCTCTGGCATCTTTGGCTCAGACGATCCGCACTTTGGTCCAGTGCTGCAAGCCTTTCTGCAAGGCAAGCTCAAACTTTGGGCAGGGGGCGATCGGATAACCGGCATTGTGCATGTAGATGACTTGGCGGCGGCGATGCTTCTGGCAGCAGCAAAAGCCAAACCCGGTGAACACTTTATTATTTCTGCTGGCGATTTGACCACACGAGAAATGTTTGAGATCGTGGGTCGCGCAACGGGAGTGCCTGTTCCGGCTGAAGCTCCCCAGTGGCTGGTGCGGTGGCTGGGAAATCTGCTCGATCCCGTCGGACGGTTATTATCCTGGCAACCGCCGCTCAGTCGGGAGCGAGTGCATTATATTTACGATCGCTGTGTCCGGGTAGATGCCACCAAGGCAAGGCAAGTGCTGGGATGGGAACCGCGATCTCCGGAAGCTGTGTTAACGCAGATCGGGCAGGAGTGGGAGCACTCAGATTAAGTTCCGAACTTTGTCGAGCAGTTCTTCCGGGTAACTGATGGGTAGTGTGAGGTAGGCATTTGCGCCCTGACTCAGCCAGCGATCGCCCTGGGCATCTTCAGGGTTGAGCAACAGCAATATACGAACTGCGCGAGTTGCAGGGGTTTGACGCAGCAAGTGCAAAACTTCCCCACGGCTCATCCCCATTAACTGGGTTCCAATTAAGACAACTTCAGGTTTAATAATCTCAATTTGAGCCAGGGCAGTGGTACTGTCAATCATCCAAATCACCTGGTGTCCCGCTGCATTTAATAGATCACAAATTAAATTCGCGACAGTTTCGTCATCTTCAATCAGCACCACTCTCCCACCGGGCAAGGTTTCAGGTGGCAGGGGCGGGCGATCGAACTCGCTCAAGCTTAAGGGCTTCAAGGGTTGAGCCGGGATGCGAACAGTGAAGGTCGAGCCTTTATCCACGATCGAATCCACATCAATATGCCCATTGTGGAGTTCTACCAGTTGTTTGGTAATGGCTAATCCTAAGCCTGTGCCTTCGTAGCGGCGTTCGTAGGTGCGGTCTAGTTGCTGAAATTTTTTAAACAGCAAAGCAAATTGGTGATCGGGGATGCCAATTCCTGTGTCTTCAACCTGGAAAATCGCAGCTTCTGCTTCCGTCCAAACTCGCAGCGTAACACTGCCATTTTCAGGGGTGAACTTGATGGCATTACTCAGCAGATTCAACAAAATTTGCTTAATTCGTCGCGGATCGGCAGTGAACCGATCGCCGTTTTGACTATTTGAAGACGCTGCACTGTCCGGGGGGGTGAGTTGCAAATCCAGATTGAGCTGAATCTGGTTCTGCTGTGCTCGATCGCGCAACATCCGAATGCACTCGTTGGCAGCTTGAGACAGCGAAAATTCCTGCACCTCTAAAATCGCCCGTCCCGCTTCAACTTGAGACAGGTCAATAATGTCATTGATTAACTCCAGCAAATGCTCGCCGCTGGTGCGAATAATTCTGAGATATTCCCGCTGTTTTTCAAGCGGTAGAAATTTCTCGCGGCGAGCATCCGTCGGCAACCGCAGCAGCGTGGTAGACATCCCAATAATGGCGGTCAGGGGCGTGCGTAGTTCGTGGCTGATCGTCGCCAAAAATTCTGTTTTTGATAGGTCTGCGGACTGGGCAGCATTGACCGCATCCCGCAGTTCTTGAGTGCGCTCAATCACCCGTTGTTCCAGGGTTTGTGCCTGGAGTTGCAGTTGGCTGTAGAGTTGATTTTGATAGATGGCGATCGACAGCAACTCGGCGACACATTGCAAAAAACGAATTTCACCCTCCTGCCAATGGCGCGTGCTGGAACACTGGTGGGCAATGAGCAACCCCCACAATTCTTCTCGAAACACGATCGGCACCACTAATTTGGATTGAACGTGCGCCCATTCCAGCAAATTAACTAAACAAGGGGCATCAGGATAGGCAGTGCGGACATCTTCGATCGCCTGAATCGCTCCTTTGCGAAACTTTTCCTGATACTCCGGCACTTCAATAAAGCACTGAATTCCCTCACTTAAATTCAAAATCTGAGGAATAGCCGAATGCGCCCGATCTTCGTAGGTCACTCGTCCACAAACAACGCTGACTTTAGAAGTAGCGACGGACGGCAACAGCGGATCAGGGTTAAGTGAATTCAGCGTGGTCTCAAATTCGTAAATAACCACTCGTTCAACCTGTAGAAAGGTTCTTACCTGCTGAATTGCGGTTTGCAGAATCAAAGATAATTCTTGCGTCTGGCGAATTTGGGTCGCCATTTCGCTAAAAACCGTCCCCTGTTCTGGCTGATTGGTATCTCCCAGAGGTAAATATTGCGGCTGGGATATCTCCGGGCGCAGGGGGCAGGAGTTACTCAAAACCTCCGCTAATTTAAGACTAAATTGCGCTTGCAAGTCAGGTGAGTTGGGTTGAAGCTGCAAAAGTGCCTGGGCGAGTTGCGACTGTAGCGGATGAGTTGCCAGGAATTCCTGTTGGAGTTCAGCCAGAAAAGCCGCGATCGCATCTGGTTCAAATTCAAGCGAAGTGTAATATTGTTCTTCCCAACTCTGCCCGCGCACGAACTGGTCAACATCGGCAGTATCCGTTTCGGCTAATCTTGATGAACTTTGCGCCGCTTTTCCCAACAACAGCCCACTAAATCCAGGCGAAACCACCACCACAAAACGATGAATAAACAGCTTGATGGGTAACTGAAATGAGGGCAGATTCGCTTCAGTCAGAGCTAGACATCTTCCCGCAGTTTGAGCAACTTCTTGCAGCGCCACAGAAAGACGATCGAAAACATTGACAGTAAATGTATGACTAGCAGCAAACCGAAAACTACTGGACATCATTGTTGTTAGTGGCGAAGCAAAAGGACGCGCTCGCTTCTTTTATAAAGGAAGCAGACTCGAAACCGCCCGCACTAACATTCCAGAAGCTTTCTTCCCCCTAACAAGCGGTAAAGAATGCTGATGAGAAACGATTTCTCAAATCGTACCATTTGACGTTTCCTGGCTGAACGGAGAAGTGTCATAAAAAAGCAGAACCTTTGATGGCTCTGCTTTTGAGGTTGATCATAAACAGATGATGTTAAATACTAACGCGATCGACCTAGTTCACCTGGCGCGAGACGAACTTCTCAAAGTTTGCCTGAGTCTGCTGGAGGAGTTGCTCTCGGCTATCAGCTACATTGGTCAACGTAGGCACCAGATTGCGAGCTTGCAGCGTCATGTGAAGCTGAAGATGGGCAACATATTCACTAAAATCTTCTCGGAACGAAGCTTCTAAAGGGGGATGAATACGAGAATTCAAGGGTCGTCTCCTGTCAAAACTCTGTATCAATGGTATCAATCGGCAATGTAAAAGAACGTATCATGTTCGTTTTACCCCCTTGTCGCTTCGCAATGAAGTTTAACGCAAGTGTTGAGAAATATGAATTATGGCAAGCTAGTTATGCAATTTATCTAAATCATCCAGATCTAAATCATCATTCAGATCTAAATCATTCAGACGAATGTTTCAGTCCTGCAAAAGTGGTTGGTCATTGATCCCTGGTCATTGGTTGCCCAAACCTGGGGGGCTTTTACTGTAAACGAAGCATCATTGCCAGTGTTGACGTTTAAACCTCCCAGGTTTGGGGTGATTTCTCCAAAAGAAAATACCTGTATCTGTGCCGTAAGCCCGTCTGCGAGTAAACTGCAACTCATAGGGGAAGTCCATTGGAATGGACTAAAACCCTTTTGCAATCTGCTTCAGCAGACTTTCGCTCTCAGCCCACACTTCAGTTGCGGGTGGGCAATGGGAAGAATCTTTTGCGGAAATCTCCTTAGTTGTCTTGCTCGTTTTGCTTGGCAACGGTTTGGTTACTGCCAGTGCTGGTTTTGATCTTGGCACTTTCAACCGCTGGTTGAACCCCATCCGTCAGGAATTTGGACGCTTCGGTAAATTGTCGCCCAACACCTTCCATGATTTTTTCGTCGGGGTTGGTGCGATTGATGCTGGGTTGGCGATCGCTGGTGATTGGTTCCGGCTGGTAAGCAGGATTCTGAGTTGTTCGAGTATCATCCACGGGCTGTTGGCGCTGGTCGGCACTCTCATACAGCAAACCACTCGTATCCTGCCCTGCAACGCTGGTCGCAATCAAGCGGTTGAAGCCTGGAAGAGTAGACGCATCACTGTGTTGATTTGAGTATGAGCGATTGCCATAGTTTGAGGGAGAAACTGCTTCGCCTTTGGTGTCTGCTCCCATGCTGTAGGGATTATTGTTTGCCCCTGCCTGGACAGGAATATCGTTAGGGCGATCTTTAGAGGATGCGGTCATGTTTTCATTGCTGCCGCAGGCTGTGGTTAGCAGGAGGGCACAACCTGCGATAAACACAACAATCACCTTTTGCAAATTTAGCTTTTTGAAAAAGGAAATGATACTTTCCATAGACTCTCCTTCGTAAATCCGAAACACGGATTTAAGCTTAGGAGTCACTCACTGCGTCAACCTCTAGCTACAGGGATAAGTTAGGGCGGGGGGTGCAGGACATAAGATAGCGAGGGGTTTTTGGCTGCGGGGATGGGTAAATGTGAGTTGATAAGCGTGGAGATGGTATCCACAATCACCAGGAATGGGTGATTTTTGAAAGGTATCGTCTGTGACGGGGTGGGGAATGCCGCCGATCTCGTAAAGCGGATCCCCAATGAGCGGATAGCCTACGCTGGCAAGATGAATCCGAATTTGGTGGGGTCTGCCCGTGAGGATGGTGACTTCTAACAGGGTAGTTGTGCGGCTGCGGCAAAGCACTCGACAGTCGCTCTGAGCAAATAATCCATCTGAAGTTGCGCCATGCACATAGCCCAAACGAGGATAGGGAATTTTGCCGATGGGTTGAGTAATGGTGAAAGTATCAGGCAGAGAACTGCTGCTGATCAGCGCTCGATAGGTTTTACGCATTTGCCGATCGCGCATCTGTTGGCTGAGATTGCTTCTCGCAAAGGGCGATCGAGCCAGCAGCAGCAGTCCGGAGGTGCCCCGTCCCAGGCGATGAATGGGGTAAGGGGTTTCGTCTGGATAGTGGTGTTTGAGTTGCCCCAGCAACGTATGTTCCAAAAAGCCCCCTCCCGGCAAAACGGGTAATCCGGCTGGCTTCGCGACTACCAGCAGATCGCGATCGTCGTGCAAGATTTCAAAATTGAGTGGCACATCCGGTTCTTTCCAGGGTGGGCGCTGGTAGATGAGCCACTGTCCGGCTTGCACGGGCGTATTGGCGGTTGTTGGCTGTCCATTCAGATGAATTTGGTGAGACGTGATTCGTTCCTGCCATTCACTCTGGCTGGAATGCGGATAGCGCTGGGTGTAATATTCCAGCACCGTCATGCCTGCCTGGGATGGGGGAACTTGTTCGCGATAAGTCCAACCCTGATTCATCTGCGATTCCTGGCATGATGGTGGTTAATTGCGACTCAGTCCTCAACCCGCCCACTGCGATCGTTATCGAACTTATGCAAGGATTGCTAGTTTAGAGGATGGTTTTGAGATCTCATCTCGATCGCAAACGCATATCGTATTCTAGGGTCATAACTGAGAACATGGTGAGACAGGCACATGACGGTAAAACGGTTACTTTGGCAGCGTCCAACCTTACGAACTGACGAGGAGCAGGAACGCGATCGCCGCGTGACCTGGCTAGAACTCTTTTTTGATCTGTTCATTGTGGTGGTGGTTGTCGAACTTTCCCACTCCTTTGCTGAAGACATCTCCTGGGCAGGAGTTGGCTCCTTCGTTTTCCTGTTTTTGCATTTGTGGTGGGTTTGGATTGCCTCAACGTATTACACAGAGCGGTTTGAAACAGAAGGGGTGGATCAACGCTTTTTTACCTTTCTGCAAATGATTCCAATCGGGGGCATGGCAGTTTTTGCCCACTACGCCCTCGGTAAAACGTCGGTTGGCTTTGCCCTGTCCTATGCTCTGAGCCGCGCCATCATCACCTATCTCTGGTGGCGGGGAGGACGGTACGATCGCCGTTTTCGCCCAACGGCACGGCGTTACATTGTGGGTTTTGGATTGTCGATTCTGCTGTATGTCCTCTCTATTTTTGTGGAACCCCCCACCCGCTTCATGTTGTGGGGCGTTGGCTTGCTCGTGGATCTGATGACTCCATTCTTCACTCTGCGCTTGCAGGCTCTCCTTCCCCGATTCAGCACTTCAAAATTACCGGAACGATTTGGATTGTTGGTGATTATTGTGTTGGGTGAGTCGGTGATGGGAGTTGTGAAAGGGGTTGCCCAGCAAAAAGTGCTCACTCCGACGATCGCGATCGTCGGGATTTTGGGCATTGCGCTCACCTTTGGCGTGTGGTGGATTTACTTTGACTTTATTAATCGTCGTCCGCCGAAACCTGGAGTGGGCTGGTCTTTTGCCTGGGGTTATTTACATCTGCCGCTGACGATCGCCATTACTGCCACGGGTGCCGGAATGCTGAACGTGGTTTCTGACCAGGATTTGCTGCTTGATCCCAACGTCAGCTTGTTGATTGGCTGCTCCGTCGGCATTTCCCTAATTGTGATGGGACTACTGGAATTAACCCTCCAGCGCACTCCCGATGAACCGACTCATCCAAAGATCAGCCCTATCCTGAAGTTTGCAGCCGGGTCGATCGCCATCCTGTTTGGCATCATTAGCCCAAACTCCTGGGTTGTCGGGCTACAAGTTGGGTTGCTGTTGCTGTTGCTGATTCAGATGGCGTATGGATTGTACGTTTGGTTCTCCCAAGATCTACCTTTAGATTCTGAATCGTTCGAAGTGAGTACTGCTGCTGATCCCGAAAAGCCCCATTCGTAAATCTCTCCTTTGTAGAATCTCGCTTCTGAGGATTTTGCCTAAACTGGACGAAAAGATTGACCCAAAGGAGCAGGCTCAATGATTTTGCAATCTGGAGTGATTCCCTACCGTCTACAAGCAGACAGCGTGGAAGTGCTGCTGGTGAGTTCGTCCAGTGGCAAACGATGGGGCATTCCCAAGGGTTGGATTGAGCCTGGATTGTCGTCAGCAGAATCGGCAGTGAAGGAAGCCTGGGAGGAAGCAGGTGTTCGGGGAACGGTTCAGCTTGACGCGATCGGGCATTATGAGACTCGAAAATTTGGCTTTATATTTCGGGTAGAAGTGTTTTTGATGTGTGTTGAGCAGGAGGAAGAGATTTACCCTGAAGCAACCATTAGAAAACGTCAATGGGTATCAGTAAACAAAGCAATTAAACTTGTTCATAAATCGAAGTTGAAACAATTGCTGCAACAAACGTTAATTCAGTTAGATTTAGTTAGTGATTCGTCATTGATTATTAGTTATTAGGCATTTGTCATTTGTCATTCGCTGATGGAGAAACTTCCAACGGTTCTGATCCCAACAAAGATTTCTGCTGCTTCTGATGATGTCGATCGCTTGCAGGTTTTTAGCCAAACTCGGCAACCTGCCGGAATGCACTACAAAGCTCCCAAAGGGCACTCTGAAAGTCAGTTTGAGCGGGATCTGTGGCAATATTTCCCAGCTAAAATTCATACTGGATTAATGCTACCCCGTCCCGGTTACGACCAGCCTTATGTGCCGGATTTTGCTTACATTGACTCCATTCTTAACTTGCACATTGACATTGAGGTGGATGAACCTTACAGCCACGATACGCGCCAGCCTTTGCATTACCTGGGTTCAACCAAAGATGAGCTACGTAATCAGTTTTTTCTGGAGGCGGGTTGGGTGGTGATTCGGTTTAGCGAGCGGCAGGTGGTGAAATTGCCCATGAGTTGCTGCAAAACGATCGCCAGTACGATCGCCTCCATCACTCAAGACAACGCCATCATGGTTCCTTTTCGCCAGGTGCCCACCCTCAAGCCAGAACTTCGTTGGAGTTTGGCAGAAGCCCAACAGATGGCAGAAATTGCTCAGCGAGAACAATATCTGCAACCTCAGCCAGCCTCAACCCAGAACAAAAAACGCAAATCAGGGAAACGATCGCAAGGAGGCAAGGCACGATCGCCCGTTGCCACCAGCCAACTCACGTTCTACTGTCCCGCTTGTGGCGAGGGTCCTATTCCCTGGAAAGGAAACTACATTGCCTGCCCAGCGTGCCATTATGACAGTTTTGTTTTATAAGATGCGATCGTCTGTCGTGCAAGCTAATACCGTTAGCAGACCTGAGCAACTGGGAAAACTAAGGAACACACGCTAACCCATCTGAGTTAAACACGAGAGCTTCCTAAGCCCTGGAAGCAAGAAGGTTCCCTATGAGCATACAGTTTTCCTCTGCCAAGTTTTTCCACCTTCAAGAGCTACGATCGCCAATAGTTTTGCTCAAATGGTTGTTCATTAGCTTCGTGGTCGGTGCCTTATATCTTGGTTCAGCCAAGTTAGGACTGCTACTCGCCTTACCCATTCCCCCCGGTAACATCACTGCCGTTTGGCCCCCCTCTGCCGTTGCCTGGATTGCCGTACTCTGGCTGGGTTATCGAGTGTTTCCAGTAATCTGGTTGGCAAACCTGGCGGCGAATCTTCCAGGCATATTAGGTAGCAGTCAGAATTGGATGAAAGCCCTCATGTCAACCAGCCTGATTGGCGGAGCCGCCGCACTGGAAGCAACTCTGGGTATTTTCCTCCTGCAATATTGGATTCGTAAAACCTACTTTTTCGATCGCGCCTTGGGAGTGTTTAAGTTTGTTTTAGTTGCCTTATTTTCTCCAGCGCTCAATGCTTTGATCAGCGTATCCATCATCTGCTTGAGTGGCAGTGCAAGTTGGGCTAATTTTGGTTCGCTCTGGTCAGCCTGGTGGATTGGCAACGCCATTGCCGTTCTAATCTTCTTGCCTGCATTCATGATTTGGCGACAGGGCATTCAGGATCAGCGGCTCAAGGGTTGGCGGTGGTTGGAAGTCGCTGTTCTCCTGGCAGTTCTGCTGATCATTGCCCACATTGCCTTTACCTTGGGTTATCCAATTGAATATTTGCTAATTCCCTGTTTAGTGTGGGCAACCTTTCGGCACGGGCAACTGGGGGGAATTTCGGGGGTGGTGATTGTCACCACTGCAGCACTGGTTGGCACTGTTCAAGGGCATGGCTCCTTTGTGCGTCCTGTGTTGAGTGAATCTCTCATCCTGCTCCAAACCTTTATGGGGTCGGTGGCGCTGACCAGTTTGGTGCTGGGCGCAGCCCTGGCAGAACGATCTCAATCTGAACTGGCAAGGGAAAAAGCTAATCAAGATCTGGCAGCAAGTGTTTTAGAGCTACAGGCTTCTGAAGCCGCACTGCGCGATCGCACTCAACAATTGGAAACCACATTGCAAGACCTTCAGCAAGCTCAAACGCAACTCGTACAAAGTGAGAAAATGTCTGCCCTGGGTAACTTGGTTGCAGGAATTGCCCACGAAATTAACAATCCCTTAAGTTTTCTCAAAGGCAATATTAAGCCAGCCCTGGACTATGTCGCCGAGTTATTTGGACTGCTTGATCTTTATCAGCACCATTACCCACAACCGGAAGCCGCAATTCAATCAGAAATCGACACGATCGACCTGGAGTTTATTCGCGAAGATTTACCAACCCTCGTTCATTCAATGGAAGATGGCGTTGATCGAATTCGCAGCATCAGTACCAGCTTGCGAACCTTCTCCAGAGCAGACAGCGATCGCCCGGTGCCCTTCAGCCTGCACGCCGGATTAAACAGCACCATTCTCATTCTCAAGCATCGACTCAAAGCAAATGAATCTCGACCGACAATTGAAGTCATCACAGACTATGGAGAGATTCCTTTAGTGGAATGTTTTGCAGGGCAGATTAACCAGGTCTTTATGAATCTTTTAGCCAATGCGATCGATGCTTTGGAAGAATTTAACCAAACTCGAACTTTTGATCAAATCAAATCAAACCCAAATCGCATCACAGTTCAAACTCGACTAACAAAAGATCAAAATTACGTAAAAATTCATATTCAAGATAATGGAGCGGGTATACCAGAAGAGATTAAGCCAAAAATCTTTGACCATTTGTTTACGACCAAAGAAGTTGGCAAAGGAACAGGGTTAGGGCTGGCAATCGCCCGTTCAATTGTGGTAGATAAACACGCTGGCACCCTGGAAGTCAACTCCAGCCCAAATCAAGGGGCAGAATTTGTGATCACTCTGCCCGTAGAAGCCACCGTTACAGCTATTCCTTTTGAGAAGTGAGAACCAATTAAACATGAAAAATTAGAAGTTCAAAATAGCTTTCAGCAAAGGTTTCATCACTTTTATTTTTTACATTCTGAATGATTTATTGTCCTAAGTAACTCAAGTTGCATTAATGCAAACATGGAAGAAACAGCACATGACTTTCTTGGGACATAAGCTACATCTCTGTCAAAAGTTGGGTTAACTTGCCAAAAGCATTTATTACGGTGTTGAGGTGAGGAATGTAAAAGATTCTTACGAACCTAAAAAACAATTCCTCACGAGATTATGTTTGGCAATCTTGGAGATTAGCATGACTTACACAACAGACAATAAAACGAAAGAGGCATTGAGCCAGTTTCGTCAATTTGATGCAGATACCCAACTTGGTCTATTGTGGTATGGCTACTTGGATTTGAAAGAGCAACTACAACCAGGTGAAGGACCATCAGTTAGCGAACCTGCCCGCGCCCTTTATGATCAAATCGCAGCATTGCCTCAAGAACAACAGTTGCAAGTCCAGCGGGACATTGTGAATGGTACTAATTCTAACTACACGCGCCTTTATGATGCTTTAGCATCTAGCGCTCGGCTGGAGGTCTGGTTGCTGTTAGCTCAGGGGATGGAGCAAGGCACGATCGTTCGTCCCCCCGCTGACTACAAGTTGCCTGAGTCTACCAATGAATTTGCTAATCGTATCAAGCAACTGGATTTTGAACAGCGCATCAACTTCTCACGCAGCGCTGTCGTTGGCATGGGCACCGTAAAACAAGAGGGGCAGCGCGTCTAGGAAGGCTGTTAGCCGCTGGATCACCGCTGGGAAGCCGCTGTTTGAGCAGCAGGTAGAAATGGTTCCAGGTGCGATCGCCACAAAGTATATCCGGCAGCACTCAGGTGTAACCCATCGGTAGATAACTCATCTCGTAGATCGCCCTGAGTATCCGTAAATTGAGTGTGTAAATCCAGGAACTGCACCTTTTCTTCCTGGGCGATGAGTGCTAGTCGCTGATTTAAGCGCCGGATGGATGGATTAGTGATCACGGGCAAGCGCTTCACCCACAGGGGAAGAGGATTTTGCTCCGGTGCTGGATCTCCTTTGACGGATGCAAAATAGCGTTGACTGGCACGCTTGCCTCCGTGGGGCAAAATGGACTGCATTACGATCGTCGCTTGGGGGTGAGCCGCTCTCAAGTGACGAACAATTTCCCGGTGGTTGGCGGCTACAGTTTCGTAACGCATCCCTCGGATCAAATCATTGATTCCGATCATGACAAAAATCACTTTGGGCTTCGTCTGATCAAATAATTTGACTCGCCGCAGTAAGCCGTAGGAGGTTTCGCCAGAAATACCCTGATTTAGCCAGGTTACTCCAGTCGGCAATAAATCTGTTGGAAACCACAAACTGAGAGAGTCTCCTGCCAGCACATACAGATGCTCTGGAGGTTTGTGAGCGATCGCCGCTGCTTCCCGTGCCAACAAATTGACCCATTGATGGTAGGTCAGCTCATGACGAGGTCCCAGCTCTTGAGGCTCCAGGGAAACTGCCGGAACCTCTGCCTCCATCGCGATAGATGGCTCTATCTTTGAATCAAGTAGTGGAACATTGATCGTTAAAGCGCTGACCGTTGAAGCATTGACTTTGGAGGATGCCGTTAAATGGTCTCGCTGAGAAAAGAGCAGGGCAGTCAGCAGCAATGCTCCACTGGCTACCCCTGGCAAAAGTATCCACTTTGGAAATGCAAACAAACGTCTGATCACGGGTCTAGCTTCAAAACCTTGACTCAGATTCTAATACCATTTCTGAAAATGGCAAGATAAACGCTTTCGCCGACCAAAACGCCAGATCATTCAGATAGCTTCTGAGCGAAGGACAGTTCCCCAGCCAGTTCCTCTCCGTAGGCTTCTTCTCCGTGTTCGTGAATATCCAAACCCTCGTCTTCCACTTCTGGTTTCACCCGCAGTTCCATGAAGAAGGCTAGAACTTTGAGAATCACAAACGTGCCAACTCCTGCCACGATGTAAGCGACAATCACACCCAGAATGTTTTCGAGAAATAGATAAAAATCACCAAAAAACAAGCCCTGGTGGGTAACAGCCGAGTTAACAGCTTTCGTGGCAAATACACCCGTCAAAATTGCCCCAATGGTGCCACCTACGCCATGAATTGGGAAAGTGTCGAGGGTATCGTCAAATTGCAGTTTCGCTTTGAGGTTGACGGCATAAAAGCAGCCGATCGAGGTAATTGCTCCAATCACGATCGCTGCCATCGGAGTCACGAAACCAGCGGCAGGCGTGATCCCAACTAACCCTGCAACAAATCCGCTTCCCAGCCCGACTGCGGTTGGCTTGCCCTTCGTCAACCACTCCACAATGACCCATGCTAAACCAGCCGCGGAGGCAGAAAGGGTAGTCGCAACGAAGGCAACGGTTGCTAATGCTCCAGCCGCGATCGCGCTTCCCGCATTAAATCCAAACCAGCCAAACCACAGGATACCAACGCCCAAGAGCATGAAAGGAACATTGTGAGGCAGAATTGGCTTTACAGTCCAATCTTTCCGAGGACCCAGCATCCATGCAGCAACTAGAGCAGATACCCCAGAGCTAACGTGAACCACTAAACCCCCAGCAAAGTCCAGGGAACCACGGGATGCCAGCCAACCTTTACCCCAAACCCAGTGTGCCATTGGACAGTAGATCAAGGTAATCCAGAGGATAATGAACCAGAAGAAGGCTTTAAAGCTCATCCGTTCGGCGATCGCCCCGGACACCAGCGCCACAGTGATGATGGCAAACATCATCTGGTAAACCATGAACACCTGATGGGGAATCGTAGCCCCATACCCCACAGGATCGGGGGCATCATGGGCAACTCCATTCAAAAAAGCCCAATTTAGATTGCCAATAATACTCTCAGCGCCTTGAGCAAATCCATCCTTCAGCTCACCTACACTAAAGCTGAGACTGTAACCCCAAAAGACCCAAACAACTGCAACTAAGCCCATTGCAATTAGGGTCATCATCATGGTGTTGAGTACGTTGCGAGAACGCACCAAGCCACCATAGAAGAATGCTAAACCTGGAGACATAAACAGCACTAAAGCCGCCGACATTAACATCCAGGCGGTGTCTCCCGTGTCGATTTTAGGAGGTTCAGCCGCAGGTGCTTGAGCGATCGCGGTTTGAGCCATTGGACCTGTTAACAAGCCAGCGATCGCTAGTAGCGCCAACGGCAAACAAAACGCCAGAGTAAATTTTATCCAGGATTGACGGCTGACCCGCTGATGATCCGTATCTGCCAGCTGGCGCAGAGTTTGATGCAACGTAGAGCGATTTGAAGAACTGCTACCACCTCTACGACTCAATCGATTAGAACGGTTATCTCTAAACATCGTTAACCTAAAACCCCACGGAAATATAGAGCTGCATCTACTTATTTGCCTATGAAGGAATTCATAGATGAAATGGATGGAGCGATTGTGATTCCAATCCCCTTGCCTAAGTTGTATCCAATCATACAAATTTGCTCATCTTAATAAGAGTCAGCATTTCCTCAACTTCCAGTCCATTCGTGATTTCTACTTTTGTAGGAATGTAGAGCAGAGTTATAAAAATGGCAGTGAAACTTTATCTTTCACTGCCTCAAGAGAGATTGATTGGACACTTAATACTTAAGTAGAGCGAAATGAGTTTGGCTCAAATCATTAGTATCCAGTCCCTCGAACGACACTAGAGGGAACCCCGGGCGTATCAGCAATGGATCCAGTACTCTCCTTAACAAATCCGGCATAAGCTTCCATGCCATGTTCACCAATATCCAGACCCAGCAGTTCCTCTTCCTCGGAGACGCGAATCCCCAAGACTGCTTTTAGAACTAACCAGAAGATAGTGGAAACCAGAACAGTAAAGCCGCCTACGGTGATTACTCCCAGAAATTGATACCAGAGTTGTTCAAAGCCACCGCCCAACAGCAAGCCTGCTTTGGGACCCGCTGCATACAGTGCCCCTGCCTGATCGCTCGGACCGACTGCAAACAAACCGACGGCTAAAGTACCCCAAACACCGCAAACCAGGTGGACAGAAGTTGCACCAACGGGGTCATCAATGTTGAGGCGATCGAAGAAGCCAACCGAGAAGACCACCAGAACCCCCCCAATAATGCCAATCACAGCAGCGGCGGGAATTGTCACCCAGGCGCAGGAAGCAGTAACAGCCACCAAACCAGCCAGGATACCGTTGATGATCATGGAAAGATCCGGTTTACCTAAAACTAACCATGCAGTGATAGTTGCAGCTACCCCACCAAAGGCACCAGCCGTATTGGTCGTAATTGCAATGTGAGCGGCAGCAACA
>JANRIN010000047.1:0-27604 GCA_033764965.1 Leptolyngbyaceae cyanobacterium bins.302
CTGACTGTAAAAAGCAACCAGTTCCCCACTTCTTCCCCCAACCCCAACCCCCAACCCCCCATTCTCCCATCCCCTCTCCTTCCTCCCACACCCCTAGCCAAAGGCTCGGCGCGATCGATCAACAAGATTGATTTGTACCAGTTGGTGCAGGGACAGGAACATTTGCTGTATCGCTTTGGGGGGCACCCCTTTGCAGCAGGACTGAGCTTGCCTGTAGAAAATATTCCCCTATTTACGGAGGCAATCAATCAACAGTTACGGCAACAGACTGGAGAAACTGTCGCCCCTGCGATCGTGGCGGACTTAAGCGTGACCGTCAGGGATTTAGGCAAAGAACTATTTCAAGAATTGAAGTTGCTAGAACCCTGTGGCATTGGCAATCCAGTGCCTCGGTTGCTGCTGCAAAATTGCTGGTTTGCCAACGTGCGAAACAAGAAAATCAAAGATCGGCGTGGACAAAAAATTGAATACATTAAAACTGAATTTG
Source organism: Leptolyngbyaceae cyanobacterium bins.302 (assembly GCA_033764965.1). Classification (GTDB taxonomy): domain Bacteria; phylum Cyanobacteriota; class Cyanobacteriia; order Leptolyngbyales; family Leptolyngbyaceae; genus JSC-12. The sequence goes on from JANRIN010000047.1 coordinate 488, forward strand.
AGATTTGGGACGACTCCTGCAAAAGCGGATTTCCTGGCATCTGGTGGGGGCATTACCGGGATGATTTTCCCAAGGAACGTTGTGATGCGATCGTTGAGCTAGACTTCAATACCTACGATCGACGCTACGAAGTTCGCATCGTTGCTCTGCGTCTCCACGAAGAATTGGCGATCGAAGAAACTGGAATCACTGACTCCTGGATTCTAGATTGGCGAGAAGCCGAGGAGACGAGGAGCAGGGGCGCAAGGGAGCGAGGGAGCAAAGAGTTCCCATCCCCCCTCATCCTGCGCACTCCGCCTGCCAGTTGGACCGAATTACGGCTCTGGCTCCGGCGGGCACGACAAGAACAGCGATCAGTGGCGATCGCGTTCCACCCTCCAGCTTCGATTGCTCCGATGGACATCTGGCAGCGGTTAGTAGGGATTGCTAAATACCTGAGCCGAACAGAAAAATCCGCGACTCGGCAGCAGTTCCTGGACAAACTCGAAATTGGCGATCTAGCTCTACAACAGGGCTTCAAAAGCTTGACTCAACTTGGCTTTGAGTTGAAATCATCCGATGCAGGCATCCATATTCGCCGAGCCGTTGCCCCACCTGACACGACTAACCCTGCCTTAGAAGACGCTGTGCAGCAATTTTTGTTGGTCGTCAAAGAAGAGCAGTTTCATCGACAGTACTTTGCTCAACTGTCCCTGTCGTCCATTTTGGCGATCGTGGGTGATGCTGGTGGTGAGGGGATGGGGGATAGGGAGTAAGGGGAGATCATTGCGCCAATTTGGTGAACTGATGGCAAGATGGCTGCATACGGCGATCGGGAGAGGCGTTATGGGGAGAGGCAACTTGCTGGCAGGAGTTGGTTTGGGGTTGGTGCTGGGGTTGGCAGGGCAAAGTGCTCAAGCATTACCGGGGCAAACGGCGGATGAGGCTGCTTCTTGGATTCAAGCAAACTCGGCGCTACGCCCTGCACGAGGGGAACGATTGCTGGTGCGGCGAGTGGAAACTCCGGCTCAACGGTTCACCTTTCAAGCGCTACCGTTGCAAGTGGGAAGGGCGGCGATCGGCTTTGGTGGCAGCGTCATTCGCACTGAAGAATTGGCGCTGTTCGATATGGTGAATGGCATCACCTTGTTTCGCTTGGAAGAGTCTCTGCGATCGATCTACGGTCCGACGGTTTATCAAGATTATGCCGAGGCAGTTAAGGTCTATGCTTACCCCACTTCAGGCGTTGTAGGACGGGCAATCAACCGAGATACACCCCTCCTGGCGGCAACTCAGGGTGAAGTGCGGCAAGGCGATCGCTATGGCTACTGGCTGGAAATTACCCGCCGTCCCGATGGGTTCGCCTACTCTGGCAGACTCACTGTTTTTCTGCGAGAAGACTTACCCAAACTAGAAGCCGAACTAAAAAGTCGATAGGTCTTGAGTTCAACGTAAGTCCTGAAATGTGGGCGATCGCAGTCCCGTATAGGAGTTTTGTATAAGCGGTCTGCTTAACTCAAACTCTTTGGCAAAAATCAGGAACATCAAGACGATGAACGTGGCAAAAATTACTTCCCAGGGAAATTTCCACTCAGCGGAAGCTCCACTACGTCGGGTACCTTTAGTTAAATTCACCTGGTAACTGCAATACACACATTTCCAAACGTCTTCGTCGTTGTGGTCACAATACACTAAGCCCCACTGGTTACATTTGGGACACCATAGGCTTTCGTGGGTAGTGTGATGGGTTTGGGAGTGAAGTAATTCGGCAGACATACAGCCCTCCTTATTTTGTGCCGATCGCACTCCTCACACTATTAATCTTGCAATATTTATTTCTCACACGATTAAACACTTAGCAAATCGCTAAATTTGATTGTGTAGCAGGCTGTGCTTGAATAGCAGGATGACGATCGCGAAACGTATTCCTTTGCTTGCCCTCATTCTGCTGTTGGGGTTTGGTCTCCGATTTTGGCATCTGGAACTGAAGCCGCTGTGGATGGATGAGGTCATTACGGCACTGTTCAGCATGGGGCGAACTTATTATGACGTTCCTCTCGAACAGGCACTTCCCCTATCAGCATTTCAGCAAGTTTTCACCCTCAATTCCAGTGCGTCCTGTACCCAAATTACGCAGACGGTTTCAACGCAATCAGTGCATCCGCCGCTATTTTTTTGCTGGATGCATCAATGGCTCAGGTGGCTGAATGGATTACCGTTTTCCTGGGTTTGGAAGTTGAGAGCGTTGCCAGCGTTGGTGGGTGTAGTGGCGATCGCGGCAGTCTATCAGCTCAATCGATCGCTGTTCACCACTAGGGCTGGATTGGTTGGAGCCGCAATCATGGCAGTCTCTCCCTTTGCGGTGTATCTCTCCCAGGAAGCGCGCCATTACACTCTGCCCATGTTGCTCGTGATTCTGGCGCTGTGTGGCTTGTACCAGCTATTGCTAGATTTGCACGATCGTCAGTTCCGTCCCATCATTTGGTTAGGGTGGATTGCCGTTAACAGTCTTGGCTTCTATGTGCATTACTTCTTCCTGTTGGCGTTTGCGGCGCAGGCAGTAACATTAATTTGGCAAGGCAGAAGACACTCCCCAACCCCCCTTGCGAAGCGTGGCGCAGCCCGCCCCCAACCCCCAATCCCCAACCTCCACGCCCTGCTCCCTTTCCTCGCGATCGCTCTTGTTTGCCTGACGTACCTACCCTGGCTACCCACCCTGTTGAGTCACATGAATCGTCCAGAAACAGACTGGGTGAAGGTGAATGTGCCTGGAGTTCTGGCGGCGATCGCGCCATTGTTTCAACTTGTGAGCGGGTGGACGCTGGCAGTGATTGCTTTACCTGTGGAAAATCAACCTGTTTGGCTGGCGATCGTCAATGGTTGTTTGATGGCGCTGTTTTCGGGGTGGTTAGCATGGCGGGTGGGTGTAGGGCTGTGGCACCAATGGCAGGATCCTGATACTCGCTTGGGAATACGAATGCTGGGAATGTTTTGTTTGGTTGTGATTGGGGAGTTTTTGGCGATCGCGTACTTGTTGGGCAAAGACTTTACCCAGGTGCCCCGCTACAATTTCATCTACTTTCCAGCGGTGTGTGCTTTGATTGGGGTGGGCTTGAGTTCGCCGCTCACGCAGCCAGCCCGATCAACCCAGCAGCCTGCCAGATTCAGGGCTTGGTCAGGATTGTCTTGGTTCTGGGCAAAATGCAATCGTTCGGTCGTGCTAATTTTGTGCCTGGTCGCAACTTTTAGTAGTGTGTTGGTGATTTCCAATCAAGTCTTTCAAAAACCTTATAACCCCGATCAAGTTGCCAGCCGCATGGTGCAGGACAGGTTTGCCTCATTGCTGGTTGTTTCGGCTTACAATGATTTTCAAGATGTGGCATTGGGACTCAGTTTTGCATTGCAACTGGGGAAACAAGAGCAATCTCAAATTCACTCAGTGGAGCGATCGCCACGATTGTCGAAACTTGAGCAACCCATTCAGCAGCAGCGTGCAACAGAGCCAAATTTTGCGTTTCTGGGACAATTCAAGGGCTATGACCCAGTGTGGCAACAACTTGCCCTCATGCCTCAACCATTGCCACTGCCGTTGAATCTATGGATCATTGCTCCAGGGCTAAAACGGGTGGGATATCCCCAACAGTTGACTCTGAATCAGAATACAAACCAGCCGCAAACTTGCTCAATTGACCCTGCAAATTACTACCGGATAGGCATCCCCTACCAACGCTATCGTTGTCAGTAGGGCTACTCCCCCATTTACTCATCCATTTGCCAGGGATCTTTGGTGTAGTCCTCATCCAGCACCTTTTTGGGACGCATGATCAGAATCACCCGTCCCAGCAAGGCAAGGCTGGGAGTTTCTTCAAACCACTGAATCTGCAAGGTGTCATCTTGCTCCACCAAAAAGTAACCGTTGGCTTCCCAGTCCCGCTGGGCACGATCGATAATCACCAGCACATCCTCCACCTGTCCAGGGAGGGGAGTGGGGAACGCATTGCTACTGCATAAAATGGCGACGGGGTCTTCTGCCAAACGTACCACCTGCCAGCCGGGGACGGGAACCCAGGCAGAGGCTCCGGCAAACTGCACCATGCCGAAGGGTTCAATTTCTTCCACAAAGGGCACTGCTTGCAAGTCCGATCGAGTGAGCGGAAGTTTACCCACCACAGGTAATGCTCTGGGTAGATACTCATCGGCTTCCAATCGATAGAGCGGTAGCAGTGGAGCCGCTTTGGCTTTGACGATGGTGAAGTCGGTTAATAATTTTTCGATCTGTTGACGAGCGGTGTCGCTATGGGCAAAGCGTAACCCTTTGGCAATCAAGCGCGATCGCTCCTGGAGGTCTGATTTTTGCCGAGCTTGCCGCCAAAACTGATAGGCGATCGCGTCACCGGGATGGTTCGTAAAGCCTTCCGGGATACTGCCTAAACGCGAAAAATCTTTGACCGCTTTGGCGGCTTCTCTTGCCTCCTCAAAGTCCAGACTTTTCTCCAAACTTAAGGCGGCAACGGCTGCCCGTTCGGTTTGACTCAGAATCCTCAATTCGTACAGGACATCACTCCCTTTGCGCTCAAAGTGGTTTTTTACTGCTTCTGGTACACCGATCGCGACAACCGTGTTGTAGACCTGAGCTGCTACAATCACCTGGTTCTGATGGATGGGTTCAAATCCCGTTTCCTCAAAAATGGTTTGGGAGCTATAGCCTGCTTTTTGGAGGGTTTGGCATAGTTGCCCCCACTCGACCCAAGAGCCTTCTTTGCGCCGAAGTTGTTGCAGAATTTTGTCGGTGTCGATGTTGGGCTGCTCCGAATCAGGAGCATTTTGAGGAGTGTCTACCATAAGTCCTGAAGTACATTCGCTTAGAAAACTCTAACGTGTTCAAGGGGCGATCGATTGACGAATTACCCCTCTTCGCGTCATCATAGTATACGCACAAGGGGCTATAGCACAGTTGGTAGCGCGTCTCAATGGCATTGAGAAGGTCAGCGGTTCGAATCCGCTTAGCTCCATTAGTTGATTTACGAAATCTTGAAATAGGGACTGTAGTTTTCAGGGTGCATTTTTTATGTGGCTGGAGGTGCCCCCATGACAGCCTTACTTTCAACGTTTAAGGCACGATCGTACGCGGGTGAAGTGGATTTGCCTGCGATCGCGGAACTGATTAACTTCTGCAAAACGGCTGATAACCAGGATGGTTTGGTAACAGTTGATGAGTTGCGCGATGACTATGCCGATCCAGATTTTGATGTCGATCGGGATCTGCGACTTTGGACAAATGCGACGGGTGCGCTCTGTGCCGTAGCATCCTGCTGGTTTCCTGAGCCAGCCGAGGTGAAAAATGGATATTTCGGATTTAGTATCCATCCCAGCGCACGGGAGCAGGGCATTGAAGAAGATATCTTTTCCTGGGCAGAGGCACTGGTCAAAGACTTAGCCCAAGCTCATCAGCGACCGGCAAGATTGCGGACAGGGGCGCGAGATGATTATGCGTTTCGGCTCAACTGGTTAACCAGGAAGGGTTTCACCAGCGATCGCACCTTTTACCAAATGATGCGATCGCTCTCTGAACCGATTCCGCAGCCGCAATTGCCAGACGGGTTCACTATTCGTCCACTCCAGGGCGAAGCAGAAGTCGCAGCATGGGTGGAAATGTTTAATCAAAGTTTCATCGACCACTGGAACTTTACCCCTTTAACTGTAGAAAGCCGTGCCCATTGGCTCACAGAAACGAGCTATCAACCGGAGCTAGACCTGGTTGCCGTTGCTCCTGACGGAACCCTGGCGGCTTTCTGCTATGCCATCATCCATGCGGAGGAAAATACACTCACGGGACAATTAGAAGGCTGGATTGCTGACTTGGGAACCCGACGCGGTTTTCGCCGCATGGGTTTAGGTCGCGCCATGCTCCTGACTGGGCTGCATACCCTGCAAGCTCACGGGATGAATACTGCGCTCTTAGGAGTCGATTCCGAAAATCCCTCTGGTGCGCTTGCCCTCTACCAATCGGTCGGGTTTCAAAAGCGCCATACCTCCTTTGCATTCGTCAAAGATCTGGACTAAGCGAGTCGATGAGTCGGTGATTGCCCCTCCCGACCCATCAATCCCCCCCTAACCCCTAACCTCCCATTCTTTCCCCGAAACTCCTCCCAATTGCCTATGATCAAAAAGGAAGATTCAAGAGTCATTCATGCAATTTATTGATCAGGCAGAAGTTCAGGTGCAAGCAGGCGACGGTGGAGACGGGTTGGTATCCTTTCGGCGGGAGAAGTACGTACCAGCGGGAGGTCCTTCCGGGGGCAATGGCGGCAGGGGTGGCTCTGTGATTCTGAAAGCAACTGAGAATTTGCAAACGCTGTTGGATTTTCGCTACCGCCACCTGTTCAAAGCTGACGACGGCAAACGGGGTGGTCCCAATAACTGCACGGGAGCGTCAGGAAACGATCTGGTGATCGAAGTTCCCTGCGGCACAATGATTTACGATGCTGAGACGGACGAAATTGTTGGTGACTTGACGACACCAGAACAAACCCTATGCGTGGCACAAGGCGGGAAAGGCGGATTGGGCAATGCTCATTTTTTGAGCAACAGCAATCGCGCCCCAGAGAGGGCGTTACCTGGCTTGCCCGGAGAATTTCGGTTTTTGCGGCTGGAACTGAAACTACTGGCAGAAGTGGGCATCATTGGCTTACCAAATGCGGGTAAATCCACCTTGATTTCTGCGCTTTCGGCAGCTCGTCCTAAAATTGCCAATTATCCTTTTACAACCCTAATTCCCAATTTGGGGGTAGTGCGTAAACCCAGCGGCGACGGCACGGTTTTTGCCGATATTCCCGGTTTAATTGAAGGTGCCCATTTAGGAATTGGCTTAGGGCACGATTTTCTGCGCCATGTGGAGCGAACACGGTTACTACTGCATTTGGTAGACGTGACGGATGTTGATCCGATCGCTAATTATCAAACGATTCAGGATGAGTTGGGTGCTTACGGACGCGGATTAGGCGATCGCCCACAAATTGTGGCGCTCAACAAACTGGATGCCGTTGATCCCAATGTCGATGTAGACGAAATCGTAGTCCACTTAAGCCAACTCTCTGGCAACCCTGTTTTTCGCATTTCTGCTGCAACTCGATTGGGATTAGACAACTTGTTAAACCAGGTTTGGCAAAAATTAGAAATCATGCAAGAAAATGCCGTTGTGCGAAATTAGGATTGCCTAACGACTCGATCGGTTAGCTGGTTGAAGAATTGAACGACTTACCCTGCAAGCTTACGTTAATCTGTCGCAGTTGGTTATGGTAAAAACCGAGTAAGGCACTGGCTTTGGAGACACTCCAATAGATGATTATGGTTCGGTGTTGATTGAACCCAATGAAGCCGGTCACAGAGTCACTTTTGCCAGCATGGATTTTGGCAGATTGCAGTTAATGTTGGAGAATAATAATTCCCTGCTTTCGACTTACGAGAAGCACGCGCCATAGTGACCCCAAAATACTTTTCACTATCCTGCCACGATTTTATGTTTCCGTCCCCTTGCGGGGAAGTGGTTGATGAGTCCCCCTGCCTTCTAAAACCGTTGCAGAGTTGGGCTTCTAACTACCCCTTTTCGCGGAGATCGAGTTACCTATTAATAAGCTGGGGTTCATTCTCACTTAGCTCAATTAAAAAATAGCTGAATCGTAAGTACCACAGGCGATTCGTAGGGGTTAACGAATGTATGCGATCAAGGTTCATGCTCCCATTTTGCAGAATTGCTTGAATCTTTGTGTTGCAGGGGAATCGACGCTTTTCTAACGTCATGGTGGTAGTTGAAACAAAAAGCCCCTTTGAAACTCAATCAGAGAGGCTTTTATCGCTTGAAACCTTGGAAGCCGATGGCGGGATTTGAACCCGCGACCGCTCGATTACGAATCGAGTGCTCTACCACTGAGCCACATCGGCGCGACAGCTATTTATTATAACAGGCTGGGATGATTGCCAAAGTAAGGTTACACCAGTTCGCGTCCAAAAGGGAGCAGAGCCAGGATCATCAGCTTGAAATGTTGCTTGGCAAAGGGTAATCCCACGATCGTAATGGCCAGAATCACACCCCAAATGAGATGATTCAGCGCGATCGCCCAACCAAAAAAGATAATCCAAATGACATTAAAAATAGATGTTAAGACTCCACTCGCACTTGGTTTAACCACAATTTCCTTACCGAAGGGGGCAAAGGTAGCAATTCCTAAGTTGATCGCCTTCAGTCCAAAAGGAATCCCAATGATAGTTAAACAAGTACCAATACCGCCAATGATGTAACCCACTCCACTGAGCAATCCACCAAATATCAGCCAGATAATGTTTCCTACTAAACTCATCCGAACCTCCAATTCCTAACCCCTAATTCCCAATTCCCAATTCCTAATACCCTCCTCCAAATCTAGGATGCATTCGGGGATGAAGCAAGCGATCGACGAGTTCTCCTCGCTTCAAGTGCTGTTCAACGATTTCGGGCACATCAGCCGACTTGACACGGCAGTACCAGGTTTCATCTGGCAAAATCCGCACGGTTGCGCCCATGTTGCATTGCCCCTGACAAGCCACAGCAACTACCTCCACTCCTGCTACAGAGTAAGTCTGAAATGCCTCCAGGACTTCTTTCGAGCCGTTGGCAATACAATTCACATACTGGCAAACGAGCACCTGGCGATCAGATTTCACAGGAGTAACTTTGGGAGAAGGGGAGGGAGTAGGAATGGGGTTAGGACGTAGGGGCTAAGGGGGTGGGGGGTGGAATGGGGAAGTAGGGGTTGGGAATTAGGGGGTTGGAAGATCTTTAGACTTGTCACCTTACGCCTAACCCCTAACCCCTAATCCCTTTTCCCTATTTGCCAAAGCCTCGCCCAGTATTTGTTGTTGTCATTCCCAGGCAGTGTTCAATTTGCGATCGCAAGGTGGCGTGATCTAAGCCTTGTCCAATCAGAACCAACTGATTCTTGGGTTCGCCTTTCCACTCAGAATCATCCAGTGAAAAGCGTTTGCCGCTGAGGTGAAAGATGTGGCGTTTACCGCTCTCCTTAAACCAGAGAATTCCTTTGGCACGGAAGACACTCTCCGGCAGTTGGTTATCCAGGAAGTACTGAAACTTTTTGATCTCAAAGGGGCGATCGCTCTGGAAGGACACGGAGGTAAAGCCATCTTCCTCTAAGTGGTTGGAGTGATCGTGATGATGGTCATGATCGTGTTCGCAATGCCCATGATCATGATCGCAATTGGAGTGATCGTGATGATTGTGATCATGGTGATGATGCTCGTGATCATGATCATGGTCGTGCCCGTGATCGTGATCATGCCCCCCTGACTCCTGACTCTTGACTCCTGATTCCTCTGCTTTAAAGTACTTGTCCGACTCAAACAGTCCAACGCTAAGAATGACGGGTAGGGGAACTGCTGCCTTTGTGGTTCGCAGAATTCTTGCGCCTTCTTTCATTTCGCGAATGCGCGTTTCCAGGTCGGTCAACTTTTCTTCCGTGACCAGATCAGCTTTGTTGAGCAGAAGGATATCGCCGTAGGTAATCTGGCTGTAGGCGGCTTGACTATTGAACAGATCAAGGCTGAAGTTTTCGGAATCGACGACGGTGACGATCGAATCTAAGCGAGTCATGTCCCGCAACTCAGTCCCCAGAAAGGTGAGGGCAACGGGCAGGGGATCCGCCAGTCCAGTGGTTTCCACGACTAAGTAATCAATGCCTTCCTGCCGTTCCAGAATTTTGTAAACCGCTTCCAGCAAGTCATTATTAATCGTGCAGCAGATACAACCATTGCTGAGTTCCACCATGTCCTCGCTGGTGGAGACAATTAACTCATTGTCGATCCCGATTTCGCCAAATTCATTCACCAGGACAGCGGTTTTAACCCCTTGCTGATTGGTCAAAATGTGGTTCAGCAAAGTCGTTTTACCGCTGCCCAAAAAGCCCGTGATGATCGTAACGGGAAGACCGACTTTGGGAGCATCCATTGCGGGAGCCGATTGTGGAGTCGCTGCTGATTGCATGGCGTTGGTGTTCAAAACGTCAGAGAATATAACTTTGGTTAGAACGCTTAAACAGAGTTGGCGAATAAGCGCCGAATCTGGGTAGGCTTTCTGATTCGTTTCTACCAAATTAGAGCATGGCGGAAACGACAGAAGTGGTGAGGTAGCTAGACTGAAGATGCCACTACTGAAGATGACATTTCAGTCATGCACCTATTTTCATTATTGCCCATCTCAGCTTGGATGAGTTGATCCCATGTCCCTGACAATCTACAACACCTTAACGCGCCAAAAACAGCCCTTTGAACCCGTGAAACCAGGGAAGGTGCGGATGTATGTGTGTGGCGTGACGGTGTACGACTACTGCCATTTGGGTCATGCCCGATCGTATATTGTGTGGGACACGGTGCGGCGTTACCTGCAATGGCGCGGCTATGATGTGCGCTACGTACAAAACTTTACAGATATTGACGACAAGATTATTCGGCGATCGCAGGCAGAAAACCTGCCCTGGCAAGACATCACCCATAAATATATTGATGCTTACCTGGAAGATTTGGGACGGCTGAATGTGCTGCCTGCGGATGCCTATCCCAAAGCCACGGAAGTCATCCCGCAAATGATCGACCTGATCAAACAACTGATTGAGCAGGGCTACGCCTACGCGGCGGGTGGAGATGTCTATTACGCCGTGGAAAAGTTTCCCTCCTATGGCAAACTCTCCGGGCGCAAGCTGGAGCAAATGGAAGCCGGAGCCAGTGGGCGGGTAGACGACGAAACCGAAACCAAAAAACGTCATCCGTTAGATTTTGCCCTGTGGAAAGCCGCGAAACCAGGAGAACCCGAATGGGAATCACCCTGGGGCAAGGGTCGTCCGGGCTGGCATATTGAATGCTCGGCGATGGTGAAGGAATTGCTCGGCGATCGCATCGACATTCACACGGGCGGCGAGGATCTCGTCTTTCCCCACCACGAAAACGAAATTGCCCAATCGGAAGCCGCATCGGCAAAACCGCTAGCGAACTTCTGGATGCACAACGGGTTTGTGAAAATTCGCGGCGATAAAATGTCCAAGTCGTTGAAAAACTTCACCACCATTCGATCGCTCCTGGAAACCACCGATCCAATGGTCGTTCGCTTGTTTGTGCTACAGGCACACTATCGCAGCCCCATTGACTTCACCGATGAAGCGATCGCTGCCGCCGAAAATGGCTGGAACACTTTGAAGGATAGCTTGATGTTTGGATACTTATTTGGCACAAAAGCCTTTGGTTGGAAAGTTGACGAGTTGTTAAAGTTTGATGACCAAACTAAGCTCGATGCCTCCATTGTCGAACATTTTAACAATGCTATGGACGACGATTTTAATACCTCTGAAGGTTTAGCTATCCTTTTTGAATTAGCAAAAAATGTCAGACGTTCAAGGAATAATTTTCTTCATACTGGGTCAATTGATGTTGAATCTTCAACTCTAGAAAAGCAATGGTATACCTTAGCTCTCTTAGCAACAAAGGTGATGGGTTTTAATTTCGTATCGAAAGGTATGTTGATACAAGCCTCTGCAAAAGCAAGTGAAGATTTGGAGTTAACGGATTCTAGGATTGAGACATTAATTCAGCAGCGGCAGAAAGCTCGTGAGGTCAGGAATTGGGCGGAGAGTGATCGCATCCGCGATGAGTTGCAAGCCCAAGGAATCACCTTGATCGACGATAAAGGCGGCATCACCCGTTGGCACCGGAATTAGGAATGAAGAATTGAGAACAGAGCATGGTGATCGATCTTGGGTGCCTTGAATTGATCAAGTTTTTGAGGTTGGCAAAATTGTCCAAGTGCATTTTGATTCGTCCGAGATAACCTCTAACACCCTAGAACCAACCTGATCGTCAACCACGTTGATTCGCACTCGCATTACGCCGCCTTCTAGGGGAGTATCCCAATACAGAATACGCAATTTGCTATCTAGTTCTGACACTTCCTCTGAGGGTTCCCCACCCATAAGACCCATTGTGGAACCATACGACGCATCAAAAGGAATTTCGGCAGCATCAACCACAGTCTGATAGGACTCTACTTCAGGTAACTCGCATTGTCCATCAAGTGGTCGCAAATACTTTTGTGAATCGAATGACTCTGATTCAGTGGTCGCAACCGAGACTTCTGGTGCTGAGGACTCGATCGCCGCAGGTTGAGACTGCTCAGTAGATGATTGAGCACAGCCTGCCGCAAGTAATAACAAAATAATGGTAGGTAGAGTTTTTCTCATGTTTGCCTAGAAGTGTCTTCCTTCTCAGGATTCCCCAGTCGGATAAGAATGCTCACTCAAACTTTTCACTCTCACAGAAGAAATCTGATTTCTGCTAGTCACTATTTCCTAATTCCTCCCCCTAATTCCTAATCGCTATTTCCTAGCCTCTTTCTTAAATTAAATAGATGATCCTTGCCGGAATTCGGCAGTTATACTAAACTCGTCCAAAATGAAGGGGGGTTAGAACTGGTGGCATACGTTTCCCAAAAGCAGCCCAAGCAACCGCAAAAGCCTGCTGTTGATGACTCAGATTTTGATGTGTTGCTCGATCCCGGACTCATTCGCTCAGCCCGGATGATTTACACCACATATTACGAAGTCCATCCTGAATTGATCCAGCGTCCGTTAGGAGTCGCGATCGATCGTTTCACCCATCGCGGTAAGTTGATCTTTTCTGGCAAACCCATACTTCTGCCACAAGAATGCTTTGTGCCATTCAGCCAAATTGAATCTGACCTGTATTCCTAGATGGCATGGAAGCGCTGCTGACCTTGCTCGTCTACCTCCTCGTTTTCTGGACGGGTGCCTCGATCGGTAGTTTTTTGAGTGTTGTTGTCCATCGCATCCCGGCTAGGTTGTCGATCGTTCAACCACCTTCTCACTGCCCGCAGTGCGGATATCGGCTAAAGTTCTACGAAAATGTGCCGATTTTGGGATGGTTGAGCCTAAAAGGGCGTTGTTCCAACTGTCGTACCCCAATCTCTGCCCGCTATCCCTTATTGGAAGCGGGATGTGGATTTGTTTTTGTGGTGATTTTTGCTCTCTTCGGGCTGACCTGGCAAACCGTCGGCTACTGGATGTTTTTTGCCTGGTTGTTAGCCCTCTCCCTGATTGACATCGATACGATGACCCTTCCCAACCCCCTAACGCAATGGGGGCTAATAGCTGGTCTACTTTTTCAAGCCTTGATGGGATATGCAGCCACAGCAACTCTAGCGGGAAGCATTCAGCAATTGATGCAAGGCTTGCTGGGTGCCGTGTTGGGGATTTGGCTGGTGGATGTCATTGCCATTGTGGGAGGAATTGCCTTTGGGCAAGATGCAATGGGGGGTGGAGATGCTAAACTCGCAGCCATGATGGGAGCCTGGTTAGGCTGGCAATTGTTGTTGCTGGCTGGGTTTCTCGCCTGCGCGATCGGGGCTCTTGGCGGAGGTTTGGCACTTGGTATGGGCATCCTCAGCCGCCGCCAAGCGTTTCCGTTCGGTCCCTTCCTGGCATTAGGAGGCATGATTGCAGCGATCTGGGGCAATGCGATCGTCTCAGCCTACCTGCAACTGTTTTTCCCATCCCTTTGAAATGTGGTCAGCAAGTGCTCCATCCCTTGCACCGATCCCCCTTAGTCCCCCTTGTCAAGGGAGGATGCCGCAGGCAGGGGGATTTCAATCTATAGCGTACCGAATCAAATTGGTTCCTTGCGAGTGGGGATAATACCTCTGTCCTACTGGGCAGGGGCAGGAGCAGGAGAACCAGGCTGCGTTGTGCTGGGTGCGGCTTCAGGTGCGGGCTGGGTCACACGAGTTTCGGGAGCCGGAGCAGGATTGGGGATCGTGACATTCACATCCGGAGCACTGGGAGCTTGCTGTGGCACAGGCACCACTCGATCGCGCTCGATAATCCGTTCTCGCACTTCCGGCGGTTGGCTAGGAGAAGGAACTGGATTTGTCACATTTGGCTCAACTTGAGGCGCACGATTCTGCCCATTGAGGAAAAAGTAAGTTCCCAACCCCAAGCCAACGAGAGATGCGAGCAGTAGCCCAAAAATAATTCCGCTTGCAGCACTTTCTTCTTCATAAGCACGCCGCTCCGCGTTGTTGCGGCGTTCAGAGTAGCGACCTTGCCAGTATCCATCCTGGTAGTTGGCTTGATTGCGAGCGGCGGGACGCTGAGTTAGCCCATCTGAGAGATCAGCCTGATTTGAAAGAGCGGCTTGATTAGAACGATTTTGATTTGTAGAAACAGCACGATCGCGCTGATTTGGATGATTAAAATTCGTCATTGTTAACTGGTTGAACTCGCTATTGATACCACCCTACCCGTTGGTATTGGGTTTTCCGTTCTTCCTCCCAACAGATCCTTGTCTCTCTCATAGGGTGGGCAGATGGAATAGGGTGTCCTCCGATCGTTCATCTATCGGTAGACGGATATGAAGACGGCAACGGGGGAGCAGAGGGGCTTTGAGGATTTATACTCATTAGCTTTTGACCTAAGCAATTGATATTATTTGAAATCCCTATGGCTGAGTGGCTGACAGATAAGTTCCATTAACTGTAGGGTGGGCTTTATTCGGCTTTTCAGCGTAAGCTAGAGCCAGATGACCCATCCATCAGGTCTGTTTAACCACAGTCAAGCGGCGTTGATTGAGCTTTATTCTTTGAAAACAATCTTTATTTTCTCTTGAGTTATGGCTGACTATAAACCTCGTGATGTTCAAGTGGCTGAAATTGGTGCCAATACGGCTGTGCTGCGATCGCGCACCTGGGAGCGGCTCAAGTTTGAGGTGGAATATGCCCGCCAGAAAGGGACAACTGCCAATTCCTACTTAATTCAGGGGCAAACGATCGCCTTACTCGATCCACCGGGAGAATCTTTCACCGATTTATTTTTAGAAGAATTAGGGCATCACGTTTACTATCAGCGGTTGAACTACATCATTCTCAGCCATGTCAACCCGAACCGCATTGCCACCCTGAAGCGGTTGCTGGAAGCGGCTCCCTATGCCACGGTCATTTGCTCCAAACCGGGCGCGAACACACTGCGATCGGTGCTATTAAATCAAGCGTTTAACCTGCCCTCGCCGCGAGAAGATGAAGCCCACGATCTGGGAATTAATTTTGATGGCGATCGTACTTTGAAAGTTCACATCATCCGGGATGAAGAAGTGCTTGATCTAGGAAACGGTCATGAGCTTCAGTTTCGTTTTGTCCCCACTCCGCGCCATCCAGACGCGATCGCCACCTACGATCCGGCAACTCGGATCCTATTCACGGATAAGTTCTTTGCTGCTCACATTTGCGATGATGCGGTTTTTGATGAGCATTGGAAAACCTTAGAAGCCGATCGACGCTACTTCTTCGACTGCATTCATGCTGCCCAAGCCCCACAGGTGGAAGCTGCCCTCGATAAGCTGACGGCTTTTGCTGCCAAAATGTACGCCCCCGGTCATGGTTCCCTTGTCCGCCATAGTGTGAGTGTGTTGACCCTGGACTATCGCCGCTGGTGTGAGCAACAGCAAACCAAAGATCTGAATGCCGTACTGCTCTACACGTCCGCCTACGGGAACACCGCCACCCTAGCCCATGCGATCGCCAAAGGCATAACTCAGGCTGGAGTTGCCGTTCAAACGATTAATTGTGAATCCACCAGTCCTGAAGCCATTACCCAGGCAGTTAGAGATTGCGATGGCTTTATCATTGGTACGCCAACTCTGGCAGGACATCCCCCCACCCAAATTCAAACGGCTCTGGGCTTGGTGCTCTCCAATGTGAATCAAACGAAAGTTGCTGGCGTGTTTGGTTCCTATGGCTGGAGTGGAGAAGCGGTAGACCTGGTAGAAAGTAAATTGCAGGATGCGGGCTACCCATTTGGGTTTGAAACAATTCGAGTGAAATTCAAGCCAACGGAGGAAACCCTGCAGCAATGCGAAGTTGCTGGGGCAGAGTTCGCCCGGACATTGAACCGTACCCGTAAAGGGCGAATTCCGCGACAGGCGGTAGCAGATGCCCAGAGCGATCGTACCAGTCAGGCAGTCGGTCGCGTCACGGGTTCTCTGTGTGTGGTGACGATGAAGAGTGGCAATAATGATTACGGATTCTTGACTTCCTGGGTCTCCCAAGCTGGCTTTAACCCACCCGCCTTGACTATCTCCGTTGCTAAACAGCACCTGGAAGAAAGCATTGCCCACGTTGACGATGCGTTTGTGATCAATATCCTCAAAGAAGGTAGAAACCTGCGTCGTCACTTTTTGAAGCCGCCTGCACCCAACGAAAATCCGTTTGAGACTCTTGCGACCACCTCTGCCAGCAATGGCTGTTTAGTGTTGACCGATGCGATCGCCTACCTGGAATGCACCGTTCAAAATCGCATGGATTGTGGTGATCATTGGCTACTGTATGCCCTGGTAAATACCGGCAAACTGATCGAAAAAACGGGTGTAACGGCGGTAAACCATCGTAAATCGGCAAGCCAGTATTAGGTCAAATGGGCTTAATCTGGCTTGTAGCATTTCACAAAGTCGGGACGGGTGCGGTGGTTGTGTTGGAGCCTTGCTTCCAAGCCTGTCCAGTCTTCTTGCTCAATTTGGGCAATCACTTTGTCAAGCTGATCTCGATAGGTGTAGAGCGATCGCAGCAGCGATTCTGAGTTATACCGCGCCATCATCAAGCCCAGCTCTGGATTGCCGCCTCCCACGCGGCTCGTGTCTCGAAAACCAGAACTTGCCAGTTCCTTCGCCAAACTCAACACACTGCTATTGGATTCGCTGCCACAGGCTGCCACCAAACTGCCACTCACCATTGCAGGCAGATGCGAAATCCAGGCAACGGCGCGATCGTGCTCATCGGGATGGCAATGGTAAATCCGCGCTCGTAAGGGACGAATTAGTTCCTCCACCGCTGCGATCGCCTCTGGAGGAGTGGCTTCCGTGGGAGTCAGGACGTAAGCACAACCGGTAAACAAATCTCGCTGGGCAGCATCAATGCCATTCTCGGCTTTGCCTGCCATCGGGTGCCCCCCCACAAAATTCTTCCAATGCGGCGCAACTGCCTGCATCACCCAACCCTTCACCGACCCCACATCGGTCAACACAGTCTCCGGGGAAAGGTAGGGCATCAGATCCAGTACGGTTGCTTCCATCGTTGCCAGCGGCGTACAAATGAAAATCACCTCTGCCTGCTGCATCAACTCCAGGCTAGTGCTGGCATCATCCACGGCTCCCATTTCGATCGCCCGAGTGCAGGTTTCGGGTTTGCGGCTAACCCCAACCACTCGCTGCCCCTGCGATCGAAAATCCAGTCCCAGTGAACCGCCAATTAATCCAAGCCCTACAATTCCAATAGTCATCTTAAGTATCCACAACAATATCCAATGCCATACTGATTCCAACTTAGTCCAACCGTCATCCGGTTCTGCTTAAACTTAGGCTTAGGTTTAAATCTCTACGTTGAAGCTTACAAATCCTTGAATTAAAAGGTTAAAAGTGGAATACTCCAAGTCTCTAGCTGGGCATCCTGATGAAAGAAAAGGGTAGGATCGTCGCAAAGGAAATCGTGCATGAACGCTGAGGAACTGCTTAAAAAGTACGCGACAGGGGAGCGAAATTTTGCGGCTGCTAAACTTTGTGAGGAAAATCTCAGTGGAGTGAACCTCAGCAAAGCCAATCTATGCGGGGCAAATTTGAGTGTTGCCAACTTATGTGGCACCAATCTCAGCGAAGCTGACCTGAGCAAAACGAAGTTGAATGTTGCCAAACTAAGTGGTGCAAATCTCTCTAAAGCCAATTTATCAGAAGCGAACCTGAACGTTGCTAATCTTACCCTGGCAGATTTGAGTCATGCCGATCTACGGCAGGCTTCTTTGGTGAGGGCAGAAATGGCAAGAGCCGAATTGAGTACGGCAAATTTGAGCTATGCCAACCTTTCTGGAGCCGATCTCAAAGATGCCAAGCTGAGGCAAGCGAATCTCAGCCATGCCAATTTGAGTCGTGCCGATTTGAAATGGGCAGCATTTACCTCCGCCAATCTCACCCAAGCCAATCTGCACGGAACCGACCTCAGCAGTTGTGATTTAAGCGGGGCAGACTTGAGCCACACCGAACTGCGGCAGGCAAATCTTAGCCGTGCCAACTTGCGAGGGGCAAATCTCAGTGGGGCAAATCTCCGCTGGGCAGACTTGAGCGGGGCGGATCTGAGTTGGGCGGATTTAACCGGAGCACGGTTGAGTGGGGCAAATCTGACCGGGGTGAATTTGAGTTATGCCAATCTGCTAGGAACAATTCTGGTTCATGCGGATTTGACCCGTGCCAGTTTGATTGGGGCAGATTGGGCTGGCTCTGATCTGAGTGGTGCAACCCTCACTGGAGCGAAATTGTATGGCGTGCTGCGGTTTGGCGTGAAGACGGAGGGTATTTTGTGTGAATGGGTGGATTTGAGCCAGAACGGAGACCAGAGCGATATTTGCCATCTCAGCAGCGATCGCCTGAAAACCTTTTTTCACGAAACGCCACCTACAGTACGAATTACCATCGATGCCGAGTTTGATGCTGAAGCTCACTACGCTTTGGCTGCGACCTATTGCCAATTAGCTCGACGGTATCAGTTATCGCTGACTCCTCCCAATATTCGGATTGGTCGCCGTCGCACCACCCTGGCGATCGAACTCAAAAGCGATGATGACCTGTTTTTATCTGCCTACGTTGCAATTTTGCCGTTTAAGGATGCCTGGTCTACCCAGCAAAATTTATTGGGGTTGCTGAAGCAGGTGCAACACGATAGCCCTGATGAGGTGCGATCGTCCCCATTAGTCCAGCAATTGGAGGGCACCCTGGAAGAGTTAACTGTTCGGGTGGAAGGGATGCAACTTCCTGCCAGTTGCGAAATGTTGTTGAAAAAGGTTGCATTTTTTGAAGCTCCGACTCAAACGACGTTGATTGCTTCCAGTAATTCCAATCTGACCTTATACAGTCATCCTGGCTTTGGTAAGCGAGTTTCTGCGGGGCTAGGCTGGTCCTCTGTTGATCCCTCCTCTGTCATCGAAAACCTGGAAGCAGAAGTGCCAACGGTGAACGCAGTGGTGGATTTTGTCCAAAGTTTTCAAATTTCTAGAGAATCGGTCGCGATCGTAGGTAGCCAGGGCGATTCCGTTGGGTAATCGGCACGCCCTGAATTTAAGAATTCATCCCCTAAATGCTGCATCCGCGCAAGGAATCGCGAATAGGTGTGTCAAAATTGAAGTTCATTGAGTAGGCAAGAGTTCTAGATTCGTGATTGAAGTAGAAGTTCATCAGCAACTCCGTGCGTTTCTACGGCAGCAAGGCGAGTCCTACTGGCCCCACCATTTGACGATGGCTAGGCTGGTGGCACGAGCGCTGCGTTTGGGTCGGAGTGCTTTGATTCAAACCAGTGCCTTCTCTGGCTATCACGAACGGTATCGCCTCAGTTACCTGGTGCCCGTGTTGCTGTGGCAGGAACCTGTGATTCTGGTTGCCCCTGAAGCCGTACAGCAACGGTTGTTGATGGTGGAAATTCCCCAACTGCGACAATGGATCCAAACCTCAAAGCCGATTCAAGCCAGCGATCGCTTTCCGGGGGAAAATTTCCAGGGATTGTTGCTGGTTACGCCGGAGGTGTGGCTGCGCGATCGCCTGCATCAAGAAGGACGTTTCCCAGATGGCATTCCCACCATTGTGGATGGGGTGGATGACCTGGAAACCTGGGTGCGCTCCCAACTCACCAACTCGCTCCAGCCTGCGGACTGGGATGCCCTGATGCTTGCCTGTCCGGAGCAGGGAGATGCCATTCGCGACATTCGCATCCAATTGACGAAGGCAATTTTCCAGCACCCAGTCAACCCCTACGAGTGCTATCTGATGGACTCGCTGGAACAAGAGTTGATCAAGTTTTTGTTTCACCGCTTACAGCGATCGACAGAATTTTTCCCCACTGCAACGGCTGAATCCTTCACCCACTTCCCCCAACCCTGGCAAAATTTTTGGC
The DNA here is from genome assembly GCA_033764965.1 of Leptolyngbyaceae cyanobacterium bins.302. Lineage (GTDB taxonomy): Bacteria > Cyanobacteriota > Cyanobacteriia > Leptolyngbyales > Leptolyngbyaceae > JSC-12. Next base: position 20,493 of record JANRIN010000047.1, read on the forward strand.
AATCCCTACAATCCGATCACGCCATGATGTGGGCAGAAGTCTCCCGGCAACAGGGTTCTTTTTCTCTGCATTGTGGTCCGACCGACCTATCTGCCGATTTGGAACCAATCTGGACGCAACAGCCCGTTGTCCTGGTGGGTGGAGCGCTGGATTTAGATGCAGAAGCCGCCGTGTTTCGACAACGGTTTGGATTGGGAGAAATGACGTGCATTAAATTTTCCCCCGATCGCCACGAAGAATTGATTCACCTCTATCTGCCAGAACGGTTGCCCCTGCCCAACACTCCGCAATTTCAGGCGGCATTGATTCAGGAAATGCACACGCTGCTGCAAATGACCGCCGGAATGCCTGGGCTAACCGTTTTAATTGTGGGGGATACCCCATTGAAAAGTCAGGTTGGCTCGATTTTGGCTTCAGAGTTTGGTTCTAGAGTGCAGGTGGAGCGAACCTGCCTGGATGACAATAGCGTGCTGGTGACCGGTTGGGAATTTTGGCGACAGCACCAGCGATTTTTGCCTTCTCCTCACCTGTTGGCGATTGCCACCTTACCCATTCCCTCGCTGGAGCATCCACTTGTTAGCGGCAGAGTGTCTTATTACAAAAAACTGCGGCAAGATTGGTTCCGGTTGTACCTGTTGCCTGCGGCGCTCAGTGAACTGCAACGCGCGATCGCCCCGGTTCGAGAGCGGCAGGGCATTGTGGCATTGCTGGATAATCGGGTGATCCATCGCAGCTATGGGCATCATGTCCTGACCGCCCTAAATCCAGCCGCCCGCATTAATTATCTAGACATGAGCTTGTTCCCCCGCGCCGACTACTCCGTTTTAGATTAACCCTTGGGGATTAGCGCTATTATCGGAAATGCAATGAGTTCAAACGACAGCAATGGGCGATTCAAAACGGCGGAAAGAAACTCTTGGAGAAAAATACGGGCAAGAAACAAACATTCTGCCTTGGGTGCCTGTGACTAAAACGCAAGCCAATCAATTTGTGAAATGGAGTACTCGCGGAGCCTGGGGTGGAATTGTATTGCTAGTGGCGTGGTGGGTGACGGTTCGTTTTGTGGGTCCGGCGTTTGGTTGGTGGCAGGTTAATTAGTGCGGCGCAGGGGCGTGGCGATCGCGCGATCGGCGCTGGCAGCTTTGTATTGGTTGGCTGGGTATTGGTCAATGTGCTGAAAAATGGCAACGGGAGCCGTCACCCGGCAAGTAAAAAACTCGATCGCCACTTTTTGGTCTGGATACACCAGTACTTTGGGAGATAAATCCTGGGGCTGCTTAACCCGCCATTCCCACTGCACCTGACCAGGGATTGCATCGATCAAGCGGTGATGCGCCCAGTTACAAAACTTTCCCACCGTGCCAAACTCCTGCAACTCCCGCCGCAACAGGGATGCAATCACAAACGATAGGGGAGAGCGATCGCCCTCGATCACTTCCATCACATCTGCCAATGCCGCGTCGGGTTTGGGTGGATGCTGGAAATCACATTTTTGGCTCAATGCCTGCTCCAGTTGCGCGGTCGTACTCTTGGATTCAGGAACTGCCCAGGTGCTGCCAATTCCGTCTTTACCGGTACGGTGCAAGTAAGTGACCAACCGCATACCTGGCTTTAAGCCGACTCCCGGCAACTTCATTAACGCCGCCCCTGGATTCATGGAACTAATAAACCATTCCCCTTTTGTGTTAGGAGCTTGGCTATCAAACTCTTCGGAGCCACCTGAACTGAATAAGCTGCCCAAGTCCCCTAAAAAACCCGGTTCTGGTAGTTCAGTTTCAACCTGTACATCGGGCGAGCGTGGATTATTTTCGGAATCTGGTAAGGTTAAAGCGCTTTTGATGTGTTGCCTAACTTTTTGCAGGGCTTCAAGCGAGATTTTTTGGATTGGCATGGCAATTGGAAAGTGCGCCGTAAGGACAATAGTGACGATGAGCAGGAAGGCGCAAAGCTTGCTCTACCTAATATGCCCATTTCTAGAAACGCCCTCATCTTTCTCAGGATATTGGCGGAAGATGCGGTAGGAGTCGAGATTAGAATAGATTTTTGTGGATACTGAATCCACGCTCCTAAGAATCGTGAAATCAATACTATCCGGAGTTTGTCATGCTGAACGAGCAGAGCGAAGTGAAGCATCTCTGCGATTCTTCGCTCACCGCTCAGAATGACAATTTCTCGATGTTAATTAATTCTCATTCCTAAGTGACATTTTGCATTTGGCTCTGTGTTTATTATGACTGAACCCCATCTCCATTCGTCCGATTGTGCCCATTGTGGAAATCATGCCCACATTCATTTCCCCGCTGCTGGTCAACAGCAAAGATTGTTGCTCGTTGCCCTGTTGCTGATTCTGAGTTTTGCTGGAGCGGAATGGGTGGTGGGATTGACCAGCCACAGTTTAACGTTGATGGCGGATTCTGGACACATGGCATCTGATGGATTGGCGATCGCCCTGGCTATCCTTGCAGTATGGCTGGCAAAGCGGCCTGATGCCCAGAAGCAATCCTGGGAGAATTGGGCGGCGTTGCTGAATGGGCTGGCGCTGGGTGGCATAGCCTGCTGGATTTTATGGGAAGCGGTTTCCCGGTTTCATCATCCAGCCCCGGAAATTGCCAGTATGCCCGTGTTAATTACCGCCGGAGTTGGAGCCATCGTCAATGGCATTAACGTGAAATTGCTCCATTCCAGTAGTCACGAGAGCCTGAATTTACGGGCAGCGTTTCTCCATGTACTGGCAGATACTATTAGTTCCTTAGGCGTGATTTTGGCTGCGATCGCGATCGCGGTCTTTCACTGGTTCTGGGTGGATGGAGCGGTCAGCCTGCTGGTGGCGCTATTCATTCTTTACAACGCTATTCTCGTGGTCAACCAAACCCTGCAAGCACTCAGACAGAATCATCCTGCAAACCTCAAAGATTTTACGAAAAATGAGGTGTAACCCACATTGCGCACTTTCAACTGGCACATTGAGAATAACGACGAAGTAATCGAACTTGCAGACGCTGTTTTCGGAGAATTATCTCAATAAACGGCATACATTTTCAATTGTATCTCAGTAGTTCACTCGAACTAAAAAGCTTGTACTCCCTGTCTAGAAAAGCTTTCAGCATTAAATATCGGAGTGTGACAGTTAAAGTGCGCAAAGCAGGGTGTAACGCTGCTGTTCAGCGGCAGCAGAAGAACAGCCATGAAGCAGAAAGCATCTCGGACTGTCCGCTGCATTTGAATAGTTAGACCGCTGCATTCGCCAACTACAATACTCTACTGCCCGCGCCCTGGTTTACAATCTGCAAAACCCAATGCCTCTGTGTCAAGAAAGCTAGCAATCGCCATCTCAACCACTGCCTCGATTGGATACTCAATCTCAGCAGTACGTTCAATCAAAGCCGTCCGAATTCGCTCAGGCAATTGCCCTAAAATGGTTTCAGCATCGACGGGAGAAAGTTGCTCTTGAAGTTCGGCTTGCATGGCATCACCTTTCAGTCGGGATCTGGGCGTTATAAGGGGGTTCGGTGGCTCTGAGAATAATGGGTTCTAGCTCCAATAGTAACGCAGGGTTCTCCCAATGAGAAATGACCTGTACTGCAATCCGCACGTCTTCATCATTATATTTGTCCAGCCATGCCCAGAAGAAAGCCTTATGCCCACCACTAAAGCGACCTCGTAAACTTTTAGTTTTGCCGATGTAGAGCAATCCATCAGTTTTGTGTCGGATTGCATAAATACCTGGACGTGCAGGAACATTATTAAATTCGCGGTTTAATGGTTAGCACTGCTCAAAAGGGGTGAAGGCGATCGCATCCAAGATTCTCCGAGCTTGAATTTGCAGTTCAGAATCATTCGTTGACATGAAAGCCAGACATTAATCGCACACAAATCATGCTCCCACAACTTCTGTTGCACTGCGCCCCTAAATGTAGATACATCTTTCATGAAGATTGATTTTCCTCAAGAAAAGGTTGCACTCTAAAGTAAGTATGAAGTATGTCCATTCGCTGATTATGTGGTAGTGAATTTAGGAGCTCAAATACAATTTGTGTTTTTGACTCTATGGGACATTTCTCTAAGAGACTCTCAAGCAAATCATTTTGGCACTCATCCCAGTCCATAATATGAGGCAGAAGTCTTGTCCAAATGTACGAATCGATATACAGATCTTCGTGATTCTCATCAAGATGCAATCTTATTAAAGTTTCAATGACTTCACTTTGATAAATTCTAGGAAGATCTTTCCAAATTTCAATCAGGAATTGTATCTGTAAACTTGGAGCACTGCTGGAAAATTCAGAGTTCATATACACTTCCGAAACTTCCCACAATCTAATAGGGAAGTGATCCTGATTATGCAGTCACAAAACTATATTGCCTCACTGAGAGCTTAACTGTTTCATAAACCGATAGGCTTCAAGTACCGTTTCCCCGATAATCTAGCGGTCTAACGGCTCAAATCAGCGGCGGCGAGTAGACTAGAACATAGCGCAAAGTCTCTGTACCGTCCGCTCCACTGTGTTGTTAGACCGCGCCTCGACGAAGAGACTTTTAACTACTCGATAGGCTTGATGGTGACGTTACCGCCCTCCACTGCCCGAACGTACAAATCATAGCCATACAGCAAGCTCATCCCGACTAATGGATCAGTTTCCGCTTCATTCACGGGAATATCTCGGTATTGCCCGTCCCAAATGACGGTTGCGGCATAAACCTCAAAAGTGACTTCGCTTCCATCTCCTAATGTCCCGCGATCGATGCCTGTCCAAGGAAGGTTCAGAGCAACAATGATTTCACGAGGCAGGCTCAAAAATCCTGTATAGCCTGTATCAATAACAGCATCAATTAGGCGCGTCTGACGATTTGTATTGCTTATGACCAGTGAAATGATTGCCTCACAGCTTAAATTCACGACACCGTGCATCATGCAGGTTTTCTCAAACTCCGTGCGCCAAAGCGATGAACGGCACGATGCCCGATCCGGACGATCCAAGGTTGAGCATCCGGGAGTCGTTCAAATAAGCGATTAGCTGCATCCAAAATTTCATCTGCCACTTCAAAGGCTCCGGTTTCAATGTCGATCGCCACAATCTTCCCATGATTGCCTTCTTCTACTTGAGAGCGCACCTGAGTTTCATAAATCTCATCGCCACGTCGAGCAAATTCCTCTTTGCTGTATCGAGGTTGTCGAATTGCCATCAGCTTGACCTCGTTTCAACTCAACCCCTTCATTTTAGCTTGGGCGATCGAGAGGTTCTGAATCGCAAGCAATCCTTAACCGAATCGTTGCTGCAATATAATTCTCAATCTGTGTTGGAAACTCATCGCAGGTTATCTCAATCCCGGTTTGAGTATGAACGAGTTTTACAGCAGCATCAAATACGCCTACATCTGCCCCTGCTGGTCGAGAGATTAATGCCTCAACAGCGCCATCTGGAAAAAGTCCCTTAACCTCGATGTAAATCTGTCTTTGAAAGTTCATACTCGTTAGATATTCAAACAGCTTGCATTGTGGTCTAACGACTAAGATAAGCGGCGGCAGAGAACCTTTGCATCATAACCAGGATCTCTCGCCCGTCCGCTTCATCGACTTGTTGGGATGCTGGGGCTAGAGTGAAGCTTCATCTTACTTCTCTATCCAAGTTTTGGAGAGAATTTCTCTTAAAGCGTGTTGACTTTGATAGGACGTAGTTTTTGGCAGTGATATGTAAAGACTATCTTGCTCCAAGCAGTATTCTACGAACCACTTAATAATCTTCCTCCAGTCCTGACCATTTAGCTTCTCATTCTTCATTAATAAACTTCTATTCTTTGAAACATAGTCTTGGCTGACAACAGGAGTCATCAACGCCATTTCACTCATGTATATACCTTCTCTGTCATCAGTGACGAACTCGTAATGAATGCGTCCACAGTGAGTTATCTTCACTCGCTGAGACTCGTAGATATTTGTGTCTGTTGGATCATAAGGTTCAATAAGTCGGTAATCTAGAAGGGACTTAAGGTTTTCCTTGACAATAGTTCGACTGACAGTAGCAGGTTCAAAGTAATTCAGGATATCTTCCACAGAGCGATAAATTTTTTCAGGTTCCAAAGTCTCAGAATAAATGTCTATCAGTAAACGAAGAATTGATAACCGAAGCAATGGACTTGTAACGGCATTGGAGTTAACTTCAAAAACATTAAGAATAAAGCTACTATCCTGCTGGTAGAAATGATTGTAATCTCCCAATAGAAGAGCTTTTTTAATACTTAAACGTTGAGGGCGAAATCTTTGACCGATCGCATAAGCTTTGACCAACTCAGAAATATCTAGAATTGGCGAGGTTATTACTCTTTGAGCAATTTGAAGTCCTCGACGAATATCAAAGTTGGCAAGCCATCCAACCATACGTCCTACATAGTCTTCGTTGACAAATATATCTTCTACAGATAAGGCAAACGCTGTCATATCTGAAATCGATAAGCGAATTCCCTTTCTGGTAAAGTACTCTCTACTAGTTTCAGGATCTTCTTGAGCTTTTAACTTTATAAACTCAACACGCTTTGTCAAAACTTCTTTTGTCGAGGGAACGGGCAAATAAAAGTCTCTATGATCATAGGATTGAAGCGGTCCTGATTTTAAAAGCTGCCATACAGTGCGATCAGTTATAGGACAGATGATGAATGAAAAACATTCTCTGTAAATCGATTGTGCAAATTGAAAAACAGATTCTTGAAAAGATTGAGGGAAATGATCAGTATTGTCAAACACAATACAAGGCATCAATTTTCTAGAAGAAATTGAATTTTTAAGGAGTTTTTTCACATACTCCTGGGGCTGATTTACGATCAAATTACCTATTAATTCGCCAAATTTTTCTTTGAAGGCATTCTTATCTCGTTGGTATAGAGGTTTATACTCTCCATCACTCCACCGTTTATACTCAGAGAAAAAAATACCTTGAAGATCGTCATAAGTAGGATAGCCATCTCTGAAGAGATTCATTGAGTGCATCCCAGTTTTGTAAGACTCATTTTGAGAATTGCCCATTAAGGTAGGCACAGCGCTGCTTCAACACCTGTGGCACATTGTCTTTTTTCCACTGCGCTCCCGATAGTTTGATGCGCTGCCCGATTTGCTTAAC
>JANRIN010000070.1:0-11058 GCA_033764965.1 Leptolyngbyaceae cyanobacterium bins.302
CGCCTGCTGACTCGACAAGCAGCAATTCCAAATTAGAAAACTCTATGGTTCAAAAGCCTTGTCCAGCAAGGGCTTGACTTTTCTCAAGAAAACGTCTGCTCTCTAGAATGGCGCAAAATCGTTCTGAATTTGGAATTGCTGCAAGATAACAGCCCTGTGCATATCAGCAACCCAGATTCCGCACTTCCAACTGGCACATTAAATATTAACGACGGAATAATTATGCTTGCAGCGATCGTAAGCCGCTCAATTTGTAACTAGAAAAGCTTATTGAGAACGGTAGGGATTAGTTCAAATGAGCTAAATATTTTGAAACGATTGCTGTGAGCAAGTTTGAGCTTTAATAATTTAGTGTGACAGTCAAAGGGCGGAAAGCAGGCAGCAAGCGTCTGGGGGCAAAACCAGCAGGCGATCGAGTTGTATCAACAATCATTAGAGATTGCACAGCAAATCGACGATCGACGAGGAGAAACTGACGCTTGGTTGAACCTGGGGCTTGCTTTAGAGAAGATAGAGAAACTGGAACAGGCTCAGTCCGCCTTCAAAGAAGCTCGATCTGATTACGAGAAAATGAGTTTAGAGTCGATGGTTCAAAAGTGCGATGAGGCGATCGCGAGACTGACGAAACCTCCAAATGCTTGAGGGAACTTTAGTTGAGTTACAAAGTTGGGGGCAGGGGGGCTTGGGGGAGGGGCGATCGTAGAAGTCCGCCAAACTGCTGAGTCTATTCAGCATTCACGCTCAACTATTTGTGAAAACCTGAGAAAGTGCTGCATTTGTAACAATTTAACCGGGTTGTAATTCTTTATGCTTGTACACAAAACTATAGCTGTAGTCGTGTCTAACAGGGCGAAGGCAAGTCATACTAATTTGCTTTCGCCACGCTACAGATTAAGATCCCCCCGCCTTCGGCATCCCCCTTGATAAGGGGGACTGAGGGGGATCGGGTGCAAGGAATATGACTTATCAGTGTTCAAATTAGTATCAGAGTGCCTACCTAGTCTTAGCTTTGCGACTTTTCCTTGTCCTCAGCGTTCTGACCAAAGCGATAAATTTAGATGTGCATTTACCCTGGTTACGACGGGTTTTTGAGCTTAAATCTTATTTTTAACGAGAGCAATTTTCATGTCCCAAAGTTCAAGTGCAGCTCAGGCTGATCCTGAGCAGGCATCCCCTTTTCGGCTTCAGCGCAGTTTGAGTTTGATTGAAACTTGGGGGTTTGGTTTAACCGGATTATTGCTCTGGATGGGGGTTGCACCAGGCGCTCATCATGACCTGGGTGCCCAAGCCATGTGGGTTTGGATTCCAGGGGCGCTGATCGGCGTTGTGATCAATTTGCAAGTCCAGCAGTTAGGGCGAGGGATGCCCGATGTTGCAGGCGGCACCCCCAATTACATTACACACTTGCTCAAAGATTACCCAAAACTCACGACCTACGCCGCGATCGGCTATTTCATTAGCTGGGTTGCCGTCTTACCCGTCAATGCCATCATTTTGACCGATCTGGTGCAAGCCAACTTTGCCATTCTAGGGATCGCCTTACCCGAAACGCTACTCCGCGTCGGGTTTACCGTGTTGGCGTTTATCGTTGCTTTCAGTGGCAGTCGTGCCTTAGGCACCCTACACTTGGTTTTTTTGCTACCAGCCGTAGGGTTTTTGCTGGCATTTTGTTTGCAAGGGATGTACTGGGTGGCAAATTCATCTCCTGATCTGAGTTTGCTCCAGGACGATGGCTCGACGTTCTCGTTTCAGGGCTGGGCGAAGTGGTATTTAAACGGAACCTACGCCTTCTATGCCTGCGAGACGGCATCCGCATTTGTCGCAGATAGTAAACGTCCACAAGGCACCTTAGGAAGTTTGTTGGTAGCAGCCGGATTGATTCCCCTGGTCTACATTGGTGGCTCCTGGTTGTTAATGCACCTGGCAACCAACTCTGCCCTCAGGGATGATACGTTTCTCAATTTATTGACCGTCGCCAAACCGTTTTGGGGACAGTTTGCCTCCTTTTTAGTCACCTTTTTAGTGGTTTCCAGCAGTTTGCTGTCCTGTGCGACAGCGGTTTCGATTTGCCCTCGCATCTTGTACCAACTGGCTCAAGACAATCACCTGTCTCCAATTTTTGGCGTAACGTCCCGGCAAGGGGTGTTTGCACCTGGATTGATTCTGACCTTGCTCCTGAGTCTGGTCTGTTTGCTCTGGGAAAATGTGCATTTGATTGTGATGGTGACAGGAGTGGGGTGGCTCGTCTCTTTCATCGTTTTGCATTGGGGATTGTGGCAGCAACGAGAAAATCCCAATGTCTTGCTACCTCGCTGGTCATTGCTGCTTTGTGGGCTGGAAGTGGTGGTGCTGGTTGTGGGCGGGTTTGCCTGGGGTGCCCAGTATTTGTTGATTGGGTTGTTGTTGCCAGGAGTGATTTTGCTGGGCGATCGCGGAATTCAGCACATCTCCTGGCAGGTTGTAAAACCTGAGTGGTGGTTGCAGCAATTTGATCAGCAGAAAAAGAGGAGTTTTCAAGACTTTATTGCGCTGCAAGTTTTAGTGCTGGTGTTGTTTATTTCTGGAGCGGCGATCGCCAGTTGGTTCGTGAGTAGTCTGTTGACTCGGATGATCCCTTCGCAACACGCCGATTTGCTGGTGGTGTTGCTGCTGATTCTCTCGTTTGTGGGGGTGGCGATCGCCTGCTGGACTGTCTTTCCCCAAATTGTTGCCGTGAATGAGGCGCGGGAAGAAGCAGAGCGATCGTCGCGGGAACTGCAAGCAACGCTCCAGCGACTTCAGCAAACTCAAATCCAACTGGTGCAGCAAGAAAAGATGTCCAGTTTAGGACAACTCGTGGCAGGAGTTGCCCACGAAATTAATAACCCAGTCAATTTTATTCATGGGAATGTTGAATATGCTGATGAGTACGTTCACGACTTAATTAATTTGCTGCACCTTTATCAAAAGCATTACCCCAGCCCAGCCCATGAAATCCAGCATCAAGTTGAGGCAATTAATATTGAGTTTGTGCAGGAAGATTTAATTAAAATCCTCACGTCCATGAAGGTTGGAACAGAACGAATTCGACAAATTGTGCTGTCGTTACGCAACTTTTCTCGGAACAATGAAGCAGAGGCAAAAGCCACAAATATTCATGACGGGATTGAGAGTACGCTATTAATTTTGCAGCATCGGTTGAAAGCCAAGCCGAATCATCCAACAATTGAAGTGATTCGAGATTATGGCGAATTGCCGCTGGTGGAGTGCTATCCAGATCAACTGAACCAGGTATTTATGAATATTTTGGCAAACGCGATCGAAGCGCTGGAAGAGTCATTTGTCATTCGTCATTTGTCATCAGCAAAAACCGAATCATTCATAACCAACAATCAAGCACAAGAGTCATTGGTCACTCGTCATTTGTCATCAGTAAAAGCCGATTCATTCATAACCAATACTCAAGGACAAATGTCTAATGCCCAAGGACAAATGACATCTCCCACCATTACCATCCATACTTCTGTCGTGGGTTCAGATTGGGTGAAAGTCGCGATCGCCGATAATGGTACGGGGATTCCTGAAGCGGTTCAACTGCGAATTTTTGATCCATTTTTCACGACTAAACCCGTTGGGAAAGGGACAGGGTTAGGAATGTCGATTAGCTATCAAATCATTACCGAGAAACACAACGGTAAACTTGAGTGTTTTTCAACTCCGGGTACGGGTACAGAATTTGTAATTCAGCTTCCCATACGGTAGTGATTAAGCATTTTCAATCACTGCAATACATTCAATTTCCACCAGCACATCTTTAGGCAGACGAGCGACTTCCACCGCTGCCCGCGCCGGAGCGATCGCTTCATCAAAATATTGGGAATACACGGCATTCATCGCCACAAAATCATTCATGTTCTTTAAGAACACCGTAGTTTTGACCACATCAGCTAACGTCGCCCCCGCAGCCTCCAAAATGGCTTTCAGGTTTTTCAGCGATCGCTCCGTTTGCGCTGCCACATTGCCCTCGCCCACGATTTCTCCCGTCTCCGGATCAAGCGGAATTTGCCCTGCCACAAACACCATGCGACCAGAGGCAGCGATCGCTTGATTGTAAGGTCCAACGGGGGCAGGAGCTTGATTAGTCTGAATTACTTCACGCATATGGGAGTTAGGGGTTAGGTGATAGGGGATAGGCAGTAAGGGAGAGGAAATCGGAATTAAAGCAATCTAACAATTTCTACTCGGTCAAACTTTATCACTTCTTGGAATCTCCAATTCACTTTTGATCCAGTCCCCAACCCCTAACCCCCAATTCCCAACCCCCATCCTCTAACCCCCAACCTGCGGTCTTAACCCATAATTCCGGTACTTTAAGTAATCCCGAAGAATGCGATCGTGATCAAAGCATAGATTCGTGGGAATGCTCCAGGGTTCAAACATCCCCAAATTCTTGGCATCATCGCCCGCTTGGGGGTCACCCGTAGCAGTTGCAATAAACACAACGCTCATGGTGTGTTGTCGCGGGTCGCGGGTGGGGTCAGAGTAAACATAAAACTGCTGCAAAAGCTCCACCTGTAATCCCGTTTCTTCTGCTGCCTCCCGCTGCGCTGCCGTTTCGACTGATTCACCATAGTCCACAAATCCGCCTGGAATTGCCCAACCATAAGGAGGATTGAGGCGTTCAATCAGTACGATCGGGCGGTGAGGGCGATCGCTCAATTCAATAATGATGTCAACAGTGGGAGTCGGGTTACGGTAGGGCATACGGGGGATGGGGAATGGTAGGTGGGTAGATAGGTAGACGAGTAGATGAGTGGGTGTGGCAACGTAGGAGCAATTCGAGAAGTGTTCCATAATCAGAACGGAACAGGAACAGTCGATTTAACCTCCACCCATGATAAAGTCGAGGCATTCAACCGATCGCAATAAAGTCTGTCCTGAGATGCTTTTTACTGGAAAGGGTGTCAGTCAGGATAAATGGAATTGTGAGTTTTTATCACGCATCTAAGTATCTAAGTAGACGGGTGTCAATAAGCTGAGGATAGGATGATCATTCGTCATTTGTGAACAATCATTGACCAATGACCAATGACTCTCCTACATACCAGTTAATTATGCCTATCTACTTGGGGAATTGATTGATTGTGCTATTCGGCTATTTCATGAGGACTCATCATGCCAACAACACGAGCCAGTGGAGTTTTGCTGCATCCAACCTCTTTCCCCGGTCGATTTGGAATTGGAGACTTGGGGCAGGAGGCATATTGGTTTGTTGATTTTTTAGCCGGAAGTGGACAGCAGTACTGGCAAGTGCTACCGCTAGGACCGACGGGCTTTGGCAATTCTCCCTATATGTGCTATTCCGCTTTGGCAGGCAATCCGTTGCTGGTTAGCCTGGAGTTGTTGCGGGATGAGGGCTTTCTGGCAGACGAAGATTTGTGGCACGTTCCAGAGTTTCGCAGCGATCGCGTCGATTATGACCAGGTTGTTGCCTACAAGATGCCCTTGTTGCAAAAAGCCTGTGAGAGCTTTAAGGCAAACGCTTCAGACATTCAAAAAACCAGATTTGCTGGTTTTTGCGACAGTAAAGCCTACTGGTTAGACGACTACGCCATGTTTATGGCATTGAAAGAAGCGAACAGTGGCAAGAGTTGGTTTGATTGGGAGCCAGAGTTAGTCCAGCGATCGCCCGCTGCGCTGGATCAATGGGGACGACGGCTCAACAGTGACATCGTTTTTCACAAGTTTCTTCAGTTTGCGTTCTTTTCTCAATGGTCGCAGTTAAAGCAGTATGCCAACGATCGGGGGATTCAAATTATTGGAGACATCCCCATCTACGTCGCTCATGACAGTGCCGATGTGTGGGCAAATCCAGATAACTTTTGCCTCGATCCAGAAACCTACCAACCTGCGCTCATGGCAGGGGTTCCGCCTGATTATTTCAGTGTTACTGGGCAATTGTGGGGCAATCCTGTTTACAACTGGGAACATTTGCAGAAGACCGATTTCAAATGGTGGATTCAACGCTTTGAAGCCATGCTGGATTATGTAGACATTATCCGCATTGACCATTTTCGAGGCTTTGAGTCTTTTTGGGCAGTGGAATTAGACCCAGAGATTGAACCCGAAAAGCGCACAGCGGAAAAAGGGGAATGGCTAAAGGCACCGGGAAAAGAATTTTTTGAGCGCTTACGGGATCAATTGGGCAAGCTACCAATCTTGGCGGAAGATTTAGGGGTGATTACGCCAGAAGTGGAGGAGTTGCGTGACACCTTTGAGTTTCCAGGCATGAAAATTCTGCAATTTGCCTTTGGGTCTGATCCTGCCAATCCCTTTTTGCCCTTTAACTATCCCCGCAATTGTGTGGTGTATACAGGCACCCACGATAACGACACAACGGTAGGCTGGTTCAATAGTCGAGAGGCGTGGGAACGGGACGCGATTTTGCGATATCTGGGTCATCTCAGTCCGGATGGAATTCACTGGGATTTAGTGCGACTGGCGTACAGTTCGATCGCCAACTTAGCCATCATTCCAGTCCAAGATTTGCTGGGTTTGGGAGAAGAAGCCCGGATGAATTTTCCTGGCAAGCCGGAAGGGAACTGGGAATGGCGCTATTGGAGTGGAGCGTTGAGCTTTGAGCTAGGGGATTGTTTGAAGTCGATGGTGACTACCTATGGTCGCGCACCTCAACCCAAAGAGCCTCATCCTCAATAAACAGATTACCCATCCCCTAATCCCCGTCACCCATTAATCCGCTTGAGCAATCACCGCGATCGGTCCTCCACCCGCAGGTCCTTGATGTTCGGCACCGCCAGAAACATAAATCATCGGGTCTTGCACCGCCGCCGCAATCACCGCGCCTACAACGGCTCGTGCCATGCGGGTGTGGCTAATGTCTGAATCATCGAGCATGGTGTGGCGCTGTCCCAAGATTTGCCCTGAAGGATCGGCTTCGGCTTTGGCAAACACATTCACGATTTGGTTGGGCACAGTTTGGTTGGACACAGTTTGGTCGGGCGATCGTCCAGTGCTGGCGATCGCCTGATGAATGGCAGCAGTATCCAGAGCGTGTTGCATTACACTATGCCCAATCACGTAGCTGCTGTAGGACGTGGGAGCATTGCCTAAGACCAGAATCTCGCAGTTCTGCAATTCCACTCCGGCAGAAGTCGAAGCAACCGCTGAATACAAACCGTAATTGGCACAAATGTCTGCATCCGTGATTTGGTCGGGCGAGAGTTCTCCCAAAGCCAGGGCAATGCCTAAAGCGGATGCGCCCCGCGAGTACGCCATTGATTTGTAGCCGTCTTGAGTTTTGAGGGATTGTAAGTCGTGTGCCTGAGTCCGGGAGGTGTGGATGAGAGGGCACTTGATTTGCACAAAATGCACATCGGCTGGGGCAATTCCCGCCTCAGCGATCGCGGCTTTTACACTGGCAGCAACCACCTGCACCATTGCCAGCGTGCCAATTTCTTCTGGAGCAAAGTCCCGCGTTTGGCTGGTTCCCAGCACCAAACCCCAGTGCGGCTCCCCTACCAAATCTTGAGTTTGGCGTGTGAAGACGGTCAAGTGCGGACTGAGGACTCCTTCTGTTCCACCAGACATGACGTAAACAATTTGTTCCGCTTGCGAACCCAGGTGCTGACCCAAAAAGTGCTTCAGGGTTTGGACTGCGTAGCCTCTGGTGAAGTCGTTGACACAGCCATTGCCTTCGGTTTTGCCCATGATTGCCACGATCGCAGTCGGGTCAAGCTTTTTAGCCTGGATCAGAGCTTCCAGCCCAGACAGATCAGCCGGGGAATTTTGAGCAATTTTGAAGACATCCACTTTCATTAGCACCGTCCTTGCGTCAATCACGGAAATCCCCCCAAGAATACGGCGGATCTCCCTCCAGCACCAGCCTCGAAATGCGATCGCCCAACCCTGAAGTTATTTCCTGTTCCCTCTTTACAGGACAAATGCAATGAATAGCAAAGGGATGTCTTACCTGCTCTGGCTCTCAATTCTGCTGGGATTGGGCGGGTTGCATCGGTTTTACAATGGCAAGATGATCTCTGGGTGCCTCTGGTTGTTGACGGGTGGCTTGTTTGGCATTGGTCAAATTGTTGACCTGTTTCTGATTCCCGACATGGTGGATGCTCACAACTTAAAGCGAGTGAATCAACTGGGTGGTTCGCCCTATGCTCCCGCCCAACCCGCGATTTCTCGGCTCATCGATGCTCCCAAATACCGGGAAGATCAGTTGCGATCGCAGGTGTTGAAAGCGGCGCAAAAGCGAGGCGGCAAAATCTCTGTAACTCAGGCAGTTGCTGATACGGGGGCTGGTTTTTCTGAAGTCGAAGGGACTCTTTTAGGCATGGCAAAAAAAGGTCATGCAGATATTCAGAATGACCCTAAATCGGGTGCTGTGGTGTATTCGTTTCCTGAGTTGTAATGTTGCCTAAGTTGTAATGCTATACCAGGGGAG
The DNA here is from genome assembly GCA_033764965.1 of Leptolyngbyaceae cyanobacterium bins.302. GTDB lineage: Bacteria > Cyanobacteriota > Cyanobacteriia > Leptolyngbyales > Leptolyngbyaceae > JSC-12. Next base: position 8,450 of record JANRIN010000070.1, read on the forward strand.
CACGATCGTGGTCTGCTTCCCGTGTTTTATCCTGATTGATCCGATCCATTGCCCAGGTGGTGTAAGTGCCGATCGGACTCCATAGCAAGTAGGGCACGAGGAGCACGGCTGCCCAACCGGAAATGGGCAACATCGTCAATGCCAGAATCAGCCCCAGCAGGCAGCCAATTCCACCCACTAACGTTCCCGCTTTCAAACTATGAGTCCATAAGGTAATGGGCGGATAGGAGACGATCGTCGCCTCAACCAGCAAGTAAAACCCCATTAACCACCAATTTTGAGTGGCTTCCCAAATGATGTAAGCAGACCAAGCTCCACATACAAAAACGATCGTCCAAATCACTGGAATCAATAGCTCAAAGGTTAACCAGCGGGGACGGCGCAACCGCGAGAACCACTTCACATCTCGTGGTCTTAGAACATTGCTGAGTAATGCCACCAGGATTGTTACGCCACCAATTACCATCCACGACCTGATCATAGATTTACCTGACTCGGAATATGCGATCGCTCGATTGTTTCATCTGACGCTATTGTGCAGAGTGACAACGGGCGATCGCATCAGTCCAGGGTGGCATCAACTTAAATCCATTGGTAACGCCAAGCCTCATCTCGCAGCGACCTTGCTGTCGCTGTAAGGGGATTAATCATCGAGTAGCGATCGTACCAATGCCGACTTGCAATATTACTGAGACAACCTTTTTGGGTAGATAAATTCGGGTTACTCACTAAGGCAGTAACCTCTGGATGTAACTCACGAAACATATTGAATGCTGCGTCAATATAAAGCCGTCCACCACGCGGATGCCCTGGAGGATTGATTAAAGTCTCTTCAAAATAATGCACTAGCTTTGGCAAAACTTGAGCATTGACACAATAACAATGCATATGAGTAAATCCTCCTGAAAAGCGCACTAATCCTGGTGGAAAAGTCCGCAGTATTTCAGGCTCAATCTTATGACCCAAAAAACACAAGTCCCAATCATCCTGCCTCAACCGTTGAATGAGTTTTTGTTGCTCCTTTTCATCCCGCAGTTGATGCCGAAAAATAGCATCATCTTCTAGCACCCAAACTCGTTCTATTCCATCTTTCAAACATTCTTTGAGAATCCCAAGATGCCTGATGAAGTTGCTATATACGCCAAGAGAAGGGAAACCATTTGCTTCAGTGGGGTAGGGAGGCTTTGGAAATTGAACTTTTGGATGATGAATATCAATTCCTATGTTTCTCAGTTCTCCTTTGAGGGCTTTGTATCGATCAGTTCGCTCAGGCAGATGAATAATATAAACACGATCAACATACTCGATTAATCGCATGATCGGATCTCCTGAAGATCACTTTGTTTTTCAATTCATTGACGATGTCGAAACTTTTCAATTCCGTTTTATCAACGGAACAGAATCAAGTAAAAACTGGCGATATCATCCTAAAAGTATCGCTCAGCGTTACTAACTATCAGTTGAAGCAGAAATGAATTATTCCCCAGCACAGTTCGCTCTGCTTCAAGTTAGAAAACGAGTGGATTTAAGAAAAATTTACTTTCAGGTAATCTTACAAATTCCGATTTTGGAAGCAAAGGAAGAGCGTATTACCTCCACGAAAACTTCAAACAAACAGTCGTTTTCTTGATTAAAGCTTGATAAATCGTTCACAGAAGGGTCAGTAATAACACGTAGGTTCGAGATTGAGTATCTCTCTAACCTCAGGAAAAATGCTCACTTTGCCTGTAGAAAGAATTGATGCAGCGATGCACCCTGTCATAGAAGCGTGGTTTAAGCGAACTCAAGCAGCGGATCACTAATGACCTTTTCTTACCTTAAATGAGTGACCTTTTCTCACTGTCAAATCGCGTAGATCTGCATAAATTTTATATATGCACCGCAAAAACTGAAGCGCGTTGCATCTGTTCATAAAGCCCCCCTTTGAATCATGAATACCTCACACAGTCCCTCCGATTTTCTTCTAGCAATCCTTGAAGGGTTTTTAGATGGAATCTTAGTGTTAACCGATCGCAAACAACTTCTGTACATCAACAACGCGGCTCATCGTTTATGCCAACGCCTGCTCTCCAAACATCCTGCTAGCTCTGTCCCTGCTCCCATCTGGCAAGTCTGCGAAGCCTTGCTGGATAACCAGAAGCTCTGTGCCGAAACCGAGTTTGTCATGGAATCTGAAGTCGCCTATGAAGAGGAAAAGTTTCGCGTCCGAGTTCAGCCCTTAAAGCTGGATGGATTCGATCGCCCCTGTTTACTGGTGCGGTTGCAAGATCAACATCAAGCCATGCAAACCCTGGCGATCGCAGAAGCCCAAAACTGGAAACTCACCGAGCGGGAAACCCAAGTCTGGCTCCTGCGCCGGGCGAACTTAAGCCGTAAGCAAATTGCCTCTGACTTGTACATCTCTGAAGATACGGTGAAAAAGCATTTGGGTAATATCCATACCAAGCGTCAGAGCTATTTAGACGAGGAGGATTGGCGGCAAGGGAAGCGGCTGCGATCGGCGTAAGTGGGTAGATGGGTAGATGGGTAGATGGGTAGATGGGTAGATGGGTAGATGGGTAGATGGGTAGATGGGTAGATGGGTAGATGGGTAGATGGGTAGATGGGTA
>JANRIN010000076.1:0-5186 GCA_033764965.1 Leptolyngbyaceae cyanobacterium bins.302
TGTTTTAAAACCCTTTGATCCTCCCCAACCCTCCTTAAAAAGGAGGGAGCCGAACCGTTCAAAGTCCCCCTTTTGAAGGGGGATTTAGGGGGATCTCCACTCAGCACTGAGATGACTAGAAGGCTTTAAAACACACCCTAGTGAAATAAGAATTTATCTCTCTACATGAATTGATCCCGGTCAACTGGCAATGCCCAAGACCGGGATCGTTTTTATAGAGAAGTCTACGAGCCTGATACCCTGGTAGATGTGATGGCAAGGGAACGGTTTAACCTATGAGCTATGTTGTGGCAGTGTTGAGCGATCGCATTCAGGCAGAAGCCGCCTATTCAGAACTGGAGAAAGAAGGACTGCCAATGGATAAGGTTGCCATTTTGGGCAAGGGCTACAAGTCGGCGGATGAATTCGGCTTGATTGATCCCAATGAACGCGCCGGACGCTTGGCAAAACTGATGTCCTTCTGGCTCGTTCCTTTTGGCTTTGCCGCTGGATTCACCTTCAGTTTGATTACTGGATTAAACACCTTCTCTTGGGCAGGAGAGATCGGCAATCACCTGATTGGGGGCTTGCTGGGGGCTGCATCTGGAGTCATGGGAAGTTTTTTTGTAGGGGGAGGGGTTGGTTTGGTCAGTGGCAGCGGGGATGCCTTGCCTTACCGTAATCGCCTGAGTTTGGGCAAATACTTGATCATCATTCAGGGGAATGAAGTCCAGAATTTGAAGGCTTCTGGCATTCTGAAGCGGCTGAATCCAGAGAATATTCAGGGTTATAGCGATTATTAGGAGATTTTCGAAAAAGATTATTCCCCTTGCCCACCCGCGACTGAAGTGCAGGCTGAGAGTAAAATTCTGCTGAAGCCTGCTTTCCGTCCTGTAACTGTCACACTCAATTAGTAAAGCTCAAACTTGCTCACAGTAATCGTTTCAAAATATTTAGCTTATTTGAACTAATCCCTCCATGCTCCTAAGCTACTTGCCGCCGGTGAACGAGATGCCCTGGATGAAGTAACGGTTGAAAAAGGCGTACAGCGCCAGGGCAGGCAAGGTGAAGATCATAGACGCTGCCATGATGTAGTTCCAATAGCTCACATATTGCCCCTTGAAAGCGTTTAATCCCAAGGGCAGCGTGAACATTACCGGGTCTGCCATGATGACAAGAGGCAACAAAAACTCGTTCCAGGCACCCATAAACACAAAAATTGTTTGCGCTGCCAGAGCTGGTTTTGCCAACGGTAAGACCACACGAAAAAATGTTTCAATTCGCCCCAAGCCATCTAATGCCGCCGCTTCTTCCAACTCTTTGGGGAAGTTTAAAAAGAACTGTCGCATCATAAAAATAAAAGTGGCATTAATCGCACTGGGAAGAATCAACCCATGATATGTATTCAGCCATCCTAAGGACTTTAAAATTAAAAACTTTGGCAACAAAGTAATTTGTCCTGGAATCATCAATGCTGCCAGAATAATGAAGAACCAGAGTTGATTCCCAGGAAATGCAATTCGCGCTAAGGCATAACCTGCCATTGAATTAAACAAAAGATTCAATAGAGTAATACAAAAAGCCACGATCGCACTATTGAATAACCAGCGTCCAAATAAAGGTTCTTGGACGAAAATAGTGCGGTAATTCTCCACCGTCAACTCTTTGGGAATCAAGTTAATTCCGCCTGCGGCGATCTCAGCGAGGGACTTAAAAGACGCTGAAAACGCCCACACAAAGGGCACGATCGTTAACATCGCGTAGCCAATCAGCAGGAGATACAAGAGAGGAGTTGACCAACGAGCTTGATTCATATCAGCATGGCATTCAATCTACTTCATTGGTTAGCAGGCAAGGAATTCGTCTCAGCCGATAGATCCTTGTCAAGAAGACTGGTTGCGGCGTTGCAGGATGATTTGAATGGCAAGGGCAAATAAGCCGATCGCTGCCAGCCCAAACACCCCCATGCCTAAAGTTGTCATGCCAACAACCAGGGTTCTCACCGCGGCAGAAATGCGTTGCGCCGTCAAATTGGTGGATTGAATCTTGTGGGTAGCAAACGAGAGCACGATCGCATTTGTCATGAGATACATGGCATAGGCAAGCACACCAGCGATCACACTACCCAATAGGCAACTTTGCGGTGTCAATGGCTTGCTGACTTCGTCGGGTGTCGTTGAGGTGGGGATGGTTGAATCGGGAGGAAGTTGGCTCATGAGTTGGCTACCTGGATGCCACATGGTTTAAATTTTGCCACCCAAAGCTCTAAATCGGGATCCGGTAAGGTTTGTTTAACCTTTTGCTGCAAAGCTGCCGCCGCTGCTGGCGACTCGGCTAAGGCAAACACCGTCGGTCCTGAGCCAGACATCATCGCTCCCATCGCTCCCAATTGTTGAAAGGCTTCTCTCAACTGCTTCACCTGGGGATATTCTGGCAGCACCACTTTTTCCAGGTCATTAGACAACAACTGGCTAATTTTGGAGATGTCTCGCTGCGCGATCGCCCCAATCATGGGACCAGAATGCACCTGATGTAGTCGTTGTTGCAAATCGCCTTGTGGCAAATAAGACTGGCTAAACTTCTGGCGGTAGGTTTTATACGCCCACGGGGTAGAAACCGATAAACTGCGATATTTACCCAGCACCACAATGCTCTGATCCAGATCAGGCAGGGGATCAATTTTTTCGCCTCGTCCCGTTGCCAAAGCCGTTCCACCCACGATGCTAAAGGGCACATCTGAACCTAGCACTGCCCCCAAATCTTGAAGCTCAGACTGAGTGAGCCCCAGTTCCCATAATAAGTCCAGCCCGATTAAAACGGCTGCAGCGTTGGACGATCCCCCTGCCAGCCCAGCCCCGATCGGGATGTGTTTATAAATCGTAATATCGACTCCGCCAAATCGAGCAAAGGCTTGGGGAAATTGTTGGCACATCAAATCTGCCGCTCGGTAGGCGAGGTTGCTTTGATCCAATGGCACCTGGGGATGATCGCAATGCACCCGAATTTCATTAGTGCCGTTTGCCCGCACATCAACCCGGTCAGCCAAATCCACACTCTGCATCACCATCACCAGTTCATGAAATCCATCCCCGCGATCGCCCAGGATTTCCAGGTAAAGATTAATTTTGGCAGGGGCAATCAGAGAGTAGGAGCGCATAAGCAGAATCAGTGTTCGCCACGACGGATTGTATCTAAATGCAAGCACAAAAAGAAATCAGGAGGGAAGAAATTAACTCCGCCTCCTGATTTCTGGGTTCTAAATTCGCAATCCTACCAGAATTTAAAGCTGAACCTCTGGTTGAACGATGGTTACGGTCGCTTGTTGCTGGGAGGTCGCAGGCTGACGACTAACGATCGCGGGTTGCAGCATGGGCGTTTTCGCAACGGAATCGTTTGCCAGGGTAAACAGTGGATTGGACAAAATACCAGCGATCGAGGTTGCCACCAAACTCAACACAATCCCTACTTGCAGCGGACGCATTCCCGGTAAATCCCAGCGAATTTCGGGGTAATTCTTCACTGCATCAGACATTTCCTGCGGCTCCTTAACCACCATCGCCTTCACCACTCGGATGTAGTAATAGATGGAGATGACACTCGTGACCAAACCCAGAATCACCAGTCCGTAGGCTCCAGCTTGCCAACCTGCCCAAAACAGGTAGATCTTACCAAAGAAGCCAACCAGGGGCGGAATTCCACCCAGAGACAGCAGGCAGATGCTCAAGCCCAGAGTGAGCAGGGGATCTTTTTGATACAGCCCAGCGTATTCACTAATCTGGTCAGTGCCGGTCCGCAGGGAGAACAGAATCACGCAGGTAAAGGCTCCCAGGTTCATGAACAGGTACGCCATCAGGTAAAACAGCATACTGGCGTAACCATCCTGGCTCCCAATCACCAACCCAATCATCACAAAGCCAGCCTGACCAATGGACGAGTAAGCCAGGAGTCGCTTCATGCTGGTTTGTGCCAGTGCTACCACGTTGCCCAGGATCATACTGAGGATGGCGAGGGCAGTCAGCACAAATTGCCATTGCTCCGTCAGCAGCGGGAAGGCTGTCACCAGTAGACGAATTGCCAGGGCGAATCCTGCCGCCTTGGAACCAACCGAGAGGAACGCGACTACAGGGGTGGGAGAGCCTTCGTAAACGTCTGGTGTCCATTGGTGAAAAGGGACAGCGGCAATTTTGAAGGCAATACCCGCGATCACGAAGACGAGGGCAATCACCATACCGATCGACTCACCCAACCCAGCACCGGAAACTCTCGCAGCGATCGCGCCCAGATTTGTTTCTCCGCCGGACAATCCGTAGAGCAGGGAACTGCCGTAGAGAAAAATAGCTGAACTGGAAGCTCCAATCAACAAGTATTTGAGCGCAGCTTCGTTCGATCGAGGGTCGCGCTTGGTATAACCCGTCAGCAGATAGGAGGAGATACTAAGGGTTTCTAAAGACACAAAGATCATCACCAGTTCGCTGGAACCGGACAAGAACATCCCGCCCAGCGTTGCAGTCAGCAAAATCGTAATGAACTCTGCCAGAGCGGTTCCCGACTGCTCCACATAACGGACTGACATCAGAATAGTGACCGCCGCTGACAGGGCAATGATCCCCCGGAAGACAACGCTCAAATCATCACTATTAAACGCTCCTAAAAAGGAAATGGGATTGGAATTGTCCCACTGGAAATAGAGCGCAGCAACCGCTCCTAACAATCCAGCGATCGACAGGTAGGGAGTCCACCGGGAGGAGGCGGTTCGTCCCGCAATCAGATCACCCACCACAACAATCAGCAACGTTGCAGTAACAATCAATTCGGGAAGAATAGTTCCGGTGTTTAACTGGGCAGCAAGACTGGCAAGATCCATGAGTCTTTGTCCAAATTGAACGATTTACGAAGGTTTATGGTCAACCTCTGGAAAGGTCTATTCTGCAAGCGTTGGGCAAACAGACATACAGGGATTCTACCTTGCCTGCTCCCTTCCTATGTACTTTCCTAAATTATTGAATCGTAATGATTTTTATTAAGTAACGTTAATTTGGGGGGATGGGTATTTGGGGTTGGGGGATAGAGGTTGGGGGACAGGGAACAGGGATTAGGAAGTGAGCGGATTACTTCTAGAATTCAAATCTCGTGTCAAAAATCAACCCCCCCAGTTCCCAACCCCCCAGTTCCCAACCCCCAACCCCCAGTTCTACCCCCCAACCCCC
>JANRIN010000079.1:0-4979 GCA_033764965.1 Leptolyngbyaceae cyanobacterium bins.302
TTAGTTAAGGTGTAGATTGGCTGGATGGTGCTGTTTCTCGCATCTGAGATGATTTCCACTAGGTCAATGAGTTTAACCTCTGAGGCGACGATCGCTTTACCACCTGTGTAGTTGTCCAGCTTGACTTTACCGGAAAGCATAACAATTCTGTTTGTTCGATAAAAATTACACTGCTGCGATCGCCATTTTTTTGATTGGTAGTAGGGATGATTATGGAAGTGTGTACAGGTAATGTTGGCGGAGCCTGATTTGTTAGTGATAATCCATTGTTGAACAGTGAGTTTACCATTCTTGGCAGTGAAGATTCGATGTCGCTTGATTTTGCCAATTATGGTAACAGTTTCTCCTATTTCCGCTTCTGCAAGCTTCACGCACTTACAAATGATATGGTCACGCGGAAAATAGTAAAGCAGATCCAGAATGGTATAGATATCTAATTCACAAAGCTTGTTGATGTGGGATGGCTTGATACCAGCGCGGTGTAGAGAACATTTTTCAAGGGTCATGATTCCAGCCAGGGTGAAGGTCTGGAGGTAGGGCTGCGATAGCAGGGCAATTCAAGTAAGTACTTCCTCCAATAGTGATGAACCATTGGAGGAATGAGCTTTCACCAAACACCAATTTTTCTTGTCTAAGTACGCTGCCTTTTATGTTTCCGCGATCGCCACTGACTTACACTCACCAGAATTGAGTCAAGGCTGCGACTGGCAAAAGCAGGAGTTTTGCTGGCACTTTGCCAGATGGTATTAGCTTCGGCATCATCTAAAGGGGGTGTACAGCGATCGCAGTATTGCTCGAAGAGTTGATACGGATCAGGTTGGTGAGCGATCCGGTGCCGAGTTAGCAGGTCAGCGGTTCCCAATAGGTTTCGAGCTAGTTTGTAGCCTATATTGTTACGGTTGCCTTCCAACTCACCGTACTTTAGGAGGGCGCGATCGCTTTTTGTTAGGCAAATGGTTAGCGGAATCGATATCCCGCTGGCGCGGTGTTGTTTGAGAGATGAGTGATTATTTCTCGTTGCAAGGCTTGTTCCAAGTCTCCGATGCTTCAGCACAGTTGAGCAAGACTTTGGAACAGGTTGTTGAGTCAGTGCGGAGTGTGGGTCAATTGAACTGTTCATTTTCGCCAGATGAACAAGTTGCACCCACTTCCGCCACTGTTGATCCGATAGTCCATAAGGAAACAGCCTGGTAGAGTCTAGAGCAGCTTCCAGGATTTCGAGATTGTATTGGGATGTAGAGCAATCCTCCAATGTGATTGCTCTAGCGCCGCTCAAATCACCATCTATTACCTCCCTGCGAACCATACCTGGAAGCCGCATAGAACGCGCTAGATTGCAGATTGCTGGGTCGGCATTTTGAGCGATTGCAAGTTTTCGATTCAGGGAAATCCAGTTTTCTGGAGATAGCCCAATGGTGCATCTGAAATATACATGCAGGGACTTTCCCCCGGTATACACAACTGCTGCGGGTTCCAACCCAGTTGTATGCTTAAATCGTTCCAGTGCATCATGTTGACCAGCCAGAGGTAAATCATCAATTTCATAGAAGAGGCACTGACATCGCGTGACATGGTTGTTGCTAATCCCTTTACCAGGTTGGTTGGGGTAGAAACTAACGGTTGCACCCAAATAGGAAAACTTGAATGCGAGTGCCCATCCATCTGCGTAACGTTTGGGAGTGAGTTGCCAGCAGGTATTACCCTGGCGATCGCGCCCGCCTTGAGTGCAGCAGTAGAGGGTAAAGCCCTGAGGAGTGATGCTGCCACAAAAAATGTAATGACTGTAGATCAGTTGATTGTTCTTCCAGTAGCAGTTCCAGTTGCCAGGAATGATTTCTACAGGCAGATCCCAGGAAATTCGTAACCAAATCTTAGCACCCGACACAAAGCCAATGTGCCTGAGAAATTGAATTGTCATTTGTCGCAGATTGACATTCATCGCAGTTAAGCCAAGAGCATTGTTACCCTGAGTGGCGTTAGCTGCCCTGGCTGTCAAAGCTCTAACTCTCGTTGTCGGTGTTTTGATAATTTGGATTTTTGGCGATGTTTCGCTGCATTATCGTCTTGTTGGCTCTCTTTTACATTCGATACCTGCACCAACGAGTCTGCATCGATTTCACCTGTAGTTGATGAATTAGCAGGTTGTTCTACCAGCTTTTTGATTAATTCAGTATCTTGATGTAAGTCATAGTTCACTCCTCGGTATCGCTGCAAGCCTTTGAATGTATAGGCTTTGCCTAGATGAGTTCCACTGAAAGCAATACCATTTAATTCGTAGCTGATGCCTTTTACCTCACCAGTTTGGCGATTGCCAATCCGAACATTGATGCCATTTTGCTGTAGCTGCCCAATCAGTTGAGGCATAGTGACAGGAGATTGAGTAGCTTGATCAAGCGATAGCTGAAGCTGCACTCGAATACTTGCCGCGCCAGTCCGAGCCAGTAATCGCTGTTCTCCAGTAGTGGGGCTACGGCTGTCTTGTTCCTGGCTGGAGTGGAGTGATTGCAACCCATAGTCTCGTTCCAACTGACGAATAGCGGCTTCACTCCGGCGATAATCCCAGCTATCTGAAACGGTTGTTCCATCCAGCCGAACCCGACTGGCGACAATGTGTGCATGATCATGGTCGCGATCGCTATGCCGCACGACTACATACTGATTCATGTCAAAGCCCATTGCCTGAAGATATTTCTGGGCAATATCGTGCCAGGTGTCATTCTCCAGATGCTCGGTGTAATGCAAACTCAGGGAGGCGTGGTAGACCGCTCGACTGACCCTGGGATTTAACTGGCGGCAAAACCGAAACTCCGCTGCTAACCTGCGCGGGGTGATTTCCTCCATATTGCTGCCAATTAAGCTGGCTCCATCTTTGCCAAACAGATAATTGAGCAGTTTGCTAAAGCTTCGACCTTTAATTTGTTTGCCGATCACGATTCCTCTTCAATCTCTGTCATGAATTCCAGGTCAGTCAGTTCTCGCCGTATTTGGCTCAAGAGACTTCTGGTTTGATTCAATAACTCCTGATCGACCACGATCGGAGTTGCTTGAAGTGGAGCAGTGGTGTTGGCGCTAGCCTTTGCATTAGCAAGTATCGCCCTGGCAATTTGGTTCAGGCTGTCACTGATTTTGGTAAGTTCCCAGTAGGTAAGACCCGCAATTCGGGTGACGCGCGGGGGGAGCTTATTTTTCAACGTCTTGGCACGAAACAATTCTGCCATCGTCAGGTTGTTCTCTGCTGCCATACAGCGCACCTGATCTTTCTCCTCAGCGTTGAGGGAGATATGGAACTTGATGGGACGTTTCTGGGAGGACATGTCAGCAATCAGGAAGACGGTGAAGGTTCTTCTCTAGCTTTGCTGTTACTTCGTTGACTCGCGATCGACCAGTCGGCTATCTTTTTGATTTCTGCATCGGGCAATAGCCTTTTACAACAAACAAAGCTCACGGGTGTTGCAATAACACCGTTATTTTATCCTAGTAGATAAATATACATTACAACATGGCTTGCTCTGCATCCTGGATTTTGAACGGGTACTGTAGTCTGCTGTAAGAATGTGGGTCATGGGTGGAATGCTGCGAGAAACGTGTGGGCATTTGAGGGCGTTGAGTGTCAACAAGTTCAGCTTATTAGGAATTCAGCGCCTTGATTGGGTGGTCAAATGAGGATGGAGACGAACCATTGAGGGAAACTCTGGTTATTTGTGAACCTCTGTGTGAGAGGAAATCCGGGTTTCTCTTTTCTATCCATATGGATGATGAGCATTCATTCAGTGCTCGCTAAGTTGAGGAAGCGCTAACCTTACTGATTAACCCGTGATGTCTGACCTCACGTTGACTTTCGATCCAGGCTCCTCACTCAGTAAAGTGATCTATCACTTAGCAGATGGCAGACCTCGATTGCTGCTTATGGAGCCTGAAGTGATTGAACTCAACTTGAGTTCAATTGATGCCCACTTGAGAACCAGAGGAAGCGTTGGTATCACCCGATCTGAAGACGATGTTTGGCTGCAATGTAGTGATAGTCAGCAGTGTCAGGTGGTTGGTTATTTAGCGCGTCAGTTTCTGGCAGCCGTGCGGATGAATGAGGTGAAATACGAACGGGCGTTATATAAAGTGCTGGCAGCCGTAGGAGCGATCGCCCAACAAACGAATCTACCGCGTAAGTTCTCTGTGTCCATTTCTGCCCTATTACCCTACGGCGAATACCAGAACGCCCCACGCTTTCAGCAACTCCTGAAACAACAGCTCAAAAATTACAACTTTCGCGGTGAACGCTTCCAGGTCAAGCTAGAAGCCTTTGAGTGTCGCCCAGAGGGCGGTGGATTGGCAATGGCAAGGGTGATGCAGAACGGGGCAGAGTGGTTCCAGCAACAAACGTTGGCTGTGTTAATGTTTGGGCACCGAAATACTAGCCTGTTACTGTTTGAACGGGGTAAATTGGCGATCGGTAACACCACCGATTTGGGCTTTCATCAACTGGTAGATAAGGTATTACACCGCACGTCTGGTCAAAATGCAGATGCATTAACCAGTGCGATCTATGCTATTGGCAACGAAATTACACCGACTAATGCACAAGTTCAATATCTGGTAAAAACGCGATCGCCTACAGAGCAAAAACTAGAACGTGAACAAATTGTCGCCGCTATTCTAACTGCTAGAGAGGAGTACTGGTCACGATTGCAGGATTGGCTTGACACTATGCTGCCAAATGTCACCGAGGTGATTGTTTCTTGTGGGGCTGCTCTTTACCTCCATGATGAATTGGAAAGTTATCTCAATCGAACCCCTACCTATTGGGGTGCTGACCTTCAGCGACGATTACAAGACCTGTTAGGACTGGATTATCGCTCGAATCGTCCGGATGCTGAAGCGTTATCCTTCCGCTTGGTAGATGCGTTCGGAATGTACTGCGATTTTGTTGAGCAACTAGCAGAGGTGGCATGAACGATACTCCCCAGACCTCTCGCAAACGCGAA
>JANRIN010000119.1:0-26684 GCA_033764965.1 Leptolyngbyaceae cyanobacterium bins.302
GGATCAACGGATGCCTGAGATGAAAGGGACAGAGTTCCTGAGCCGCACAGTGCCGCAATTTCCTGACACAATGCGGATTATCCTGACTGGCTTTACCGATGTGGAAGATCTGGTGGAAGCCATTAACTCTGGACAGGTTTATAAGTACATCACCAAGCCCTGGAATCCCGATGAGTTGAAGGCAGTGGTGCAACGGGCAGCGGAAACCTACGAACTGCTGAAACAACGGACGGAAGAACTCCAGCGATCGCAGTCCCAGACCGCTCTGCTCTACAACATTGTGCGCGTGACCCAAGAAGCAACCTCTGCGGATGCTTGCCTGGAACCATTGGCAATCGCCTTTGGCAAGACGTTCCACGCCGATGGCTGCATCTTGCAACGGGTGGAAGCTGGTGCGTTGGCATCACCTCAAGGGATCTATTCTGCCGATGGCACGATCGAGAATTGGCTGGCAAAAGATCCGCTCACCCAGGACGCAATTTCTGCTCAAAAGATGCAAGTGGCAGTGGATATTCCCTCCGATAGCAACCTGTCGGCGGCTGAACACTACACGGCTTCCGGGGTTCAGGCGCATTTAATCGTGCCCGTGGTTTACCGGGAGCAGGTTTTGGCGGTCTTATCTTTGCAATGGAAAAAGCCCTGCACCTTGCGAGAAGATGAACTGGTTTTGTTGCATCTCTCGGCACAACAGGTTGCCCTGGCGATCGCCTGCTTGAGCTGCTAAAAGCTCACAGTTCTGACACTTGCAGTTTTGACAATTCATGTTGGGGAGCTATCAACTAAGCCTTCTACCTCGGTAGGAGGCTTTATTTTGTGCCCATCTAAAGATCAACTTTGGAAAACTCCGTCAGGATTTTTTGATACTCTTCACTGACTTTTTCCAACTCGTAGATGGGTGATAAGGTTTCTATCTTCAATGCTTTCAGTTCTGCGACGCATTGGCTCACTTCCGCGACCAGATCAGGAGAGGCAATTTGCTTTTGCACTCCCGCTGCTACGGTTGCTCCCAAAGTGAGTACGGAGGCAAACGTGGTCATGACTCGCCAATTGCCCACCAGAGGTTTGTCTGCCACGACCGATTGACCCGCGACAAAAGCCGCGATCGCTCCCAGCACAATGTTGATAATGCTGTACTTTCTATCAATGGTTTGCAGCTTGTGCTTCTGGGCTGAGGCTCGTTGCAAGCTATGATCGATTTGCTGGCGCAGGTCGCTGTGGGGAGGCTCTAAACGATTAGACATATGATCTAGATGGGCAGACATGGCTTTTCTCCATTAAACCTGGAACGGTTGGGGGTAAAAACTTCAGGGCAAAGATACACTGCATACTTCTCTTAGTATTAAGATTCAACTCTTTCAGTGCAATTTCCTAATCAATCGATCGTCGTTTTAAGGAGTGGCTAACAATGGCAACCATGATCTGGATGGAGAATCTGCGTAAGGACTATCGTCTGGGGGATATCGAAGTGCCTGTGCTCAAGGGCATTGACCTGGCGATCGAAGAGGGGGAATACGTTGCGATTATTGGGGTTTCTGGCTCCGGCAAATCAACATTGATGAATATCATTGGTTGCCTCGATCGCCCCACCTCCGGACATTATTTTTTGGAAGGACGCAACCTGAATACGCTGGACAATGATGAACTGGCGTTTATTCGCAATCAGCGCATCGGCTTTGTGTTTCAACAGTTCAATCTCCTCGCCCGTTCAACCGCGCTAGAAAATGTCATGTTGCCCATGATTTACGCAGGTGTGCCCAAATCCAAGCGCCGCAGTCGAGCAATGGAAGCCCTGGCAAGAGTAGGTTTGGCAGAACGGATGCACAACCGCCCCAGCCAGCTTTCTGGGGGGCAACAACAACGAGTGGCGATCGCCCGTGCCCTGGTCAACCGTCCCGCCCTCGTTTTGGCAGACGAACCAACCGGAGCCTTGGACACCCAAACGTCGCAAGAAGTGATGGAACTGCTGACGGATCTGAATCATCAAGGGATCACGATCGTGATTGTGACCCACGAACCCGATGTCGCCGCCCAAACCCAACGTACCATCCATGTGCGAGATGGATTAGTCCTGCAAAACATCCTGTCTTAGCGCTGATCCATTGAGGCGAGTGGAATACCAGCCTGACAGCCCGTAAAGATTGTTACTCAAAAACATATGAATGACTGTTCAGATGTTAAGATGAACGAGAAGTTTGAATTGGAGAAACGTTATGACGACCGTGACTCAAATGAAATGTGCTTGCCCCGATTGCCTGTGCGTTGTCAACCTTAGCGATGCAGTCATGAAAGACGACAAGGCTTACTGCGGAGAAGCTTGCGCCAATGGACATCCTGAAGGTGCGGGATGCGGTCATACCGGATGCGGCTGTCATTCTTAAAGAATGAGAATTAAATAAGTCGGTAGTAGGGGCGGGTTCTGTCATCAAATTCATTGCAGTGTGCACATTGGTCTGCTAAACCCGCCCGTACAGGTTTGGGTTTATAAATTTGCGATCGTACATTAAATGATGTTTCATCTGATGTAGACTATGCTTGCCGAGTATGGCGATCGAAACGAACGGTAAGCACGATCGCGGCGACAGTTAGCCCCAGAGCCAATCCCCACCACAGCCCAACTCCACCCCAACCAAACAACCGACTCAGGATTAAGCCACTGGACAAGCCCACCCCCCAATAAGCCGCGATCGCAATCAACAGCGGAATGCGCGTATCCTGCAAACCTCGCAGCGCTCCAGCAGCATTGGCTTGAATGCCATCCACAATTTGAAATACGGCGGCTACACCTAACAGCATTTGTGCCAATCGAATGACTTCCGCATTGGCTGAATTGTGAATATCCAGGTACAGATCCACCACAAAGCCCGGTGTAAACCAAAACAATAGGGCAGTAGCCGCCATCGATAACCCGCCCAACCAGATCCCAACAAAGCCCGCTAGACGTGCTCCGGCTAAATCCTGCTTGCCAAACAATTGCCCCACCCGTACGGTTGTTGCAAACGAGATGCCCAACGGCACATTGAAAGACAACGCCGCAGACTGCAAAGCAATTTGGTGAGCTGCTAACGTGGCGGTGCTCAGTTGCCCCATCAAAAACGTGATCATGGTGAACAGTCCGCCTTCCACGGCAACCATGCCGCCGATGGGCAACCCAACAGTTAGCAAAGCCCAAAATGTTTTGGCATCAAACTGATTTAATTGCTGAAAAATCCTGTATTGACTTAATTGGGGATGCCGCAGAATGTAGACAGCTAACGCCAGAAACATTGCCCAAAAGGAAAATGCACTCGCCCAACCAATGCCTGCCAAACCTAGCTCTGGAAAGCCAAACTTGCCAAACATCAACACGTAGTTTCCGGTCATGTTAATCAACGTGCCCAAGACGACGATCACCATCACCGATCGCGGCTGGGACAGGGCAGACACAAAACTCCTCAACGCCGCAAAGCCCAAAGCCGGAAAGTATCCCCAGCCGATCGCGCTCAGGTAACTCTGGGTCAAAGCAACTGTATCTGGGTTTTGTCCCAACGCTAACAGCAAGGGAGTGCCATTTAAAACAATCAGAGTGAGCGGAACCGACAATACTGCCGCCAGCCATAACCCCTGACGCACCACCCAGGAAACTCGCTGCGGAATTCCAGCCCCATGAGCCTCGGCAGCTAAAGGACTGACTGCAGAAATCACCGCGATCGACACAATCATCAAAAAAGTAAACAGCATTGCACCCAAGCCACCCGCTGCCAGTGCCTCACTCCCCAGCATTCCAGTCATGATGGTGTCCACAAAGCCCGTTGCCGACTGCGCCAACTGAGCCGTTGCTAAGGGAATTGCCAGGTAGAGGCAGTCTTTAACTTCTGTAATCACGCTCGATCGCTTCAACATTTGTGTTCTTGCTCCATACACCCGTAAGCCACTTCGGTTCAATGTGTTGGGGTTTTCCTTAAATCATCTGAATTGATAGGATAACCTTTCCACAGTTTCAGAATTCAGTAGCGGTTGCATCCACCGATCGCATGATGGTTTAGTTATTTGTCATTCGTCCTTTGTCCTTTGTCCTTCGTGCTTTGCAAGCATCAGCACGGAGTAACCAGTGACCGATGATCAATGACCAACAATCCATAACAAAATCCAGTCTGATTTGTACTACAATCTCTACATTATGTATTACGGACTGGTTGTTGGGATGGGAATGCAAGCGATTTGTGTCTTTTGTGGTTCCAGTTTGGGAGCACGTCCTGAATATCAAAAAGCCGCCGAACTACTGGGTAAAACCCTGGCAGAACGCGGCTTGCAGTTGATCTATGGAGGGGGAAATGTGGGGTTGATGGGAGTGGTTGCCGATGCAACCCTGGCAGCAGGAGGAGAAGTGATTGGGGTGATTCCTGAGTTTCTAGTCAAAAAAGAAGTTTCTCATTCCAATTTGACCCAGCTTCACATTGTCACGTCAATGCACGATCGTAAAGCGTTGATGGCAGAACTCGCAGACGGCTTTGTTGCGCTTCCCGGTGGGTTTGGCACCTTTGAAGAATTTTGTGAAATTCTCACCTGGGCACAACTTGGACTGCATCAAAAACCTCAAGGATTACTCAATGTTGAAGGTTATTACGACCCATTATTGAACTTATTTGATCGTGCAGTAGAGGAAAAATTTCTGCGGGCAGATTTACGCGCGATCGTCCTGGAAGCCTCTGATCCAGCCTCACTGCTAGACCAATTTAAGGAGTATCAGCCGAGAGTTGTGGAAAAATGGGCTGATCTGCCGCTGAAACCAGATCAGGTGTAGCTCTGTCTTACACAGCAACAGGCGAATGAGCCAGGTTCCAACGCTTTGTGGCTTCGGCAATGCGCCGACCATAGTGTTCAGCCGTGAGCCGATCGCCCGAATGCAAATCAGCCGCTTCACCATTTGCCGCCATTGGAGTTTGCCCCATCACTCCCAAGAAGGAACCCAGCCGATTGACTCCATCGGTTTTGCCCATATACTGACTGGGCAGTTCGCCTGTACCCAACCACACCATGCTATGTTGAGCCGCAACGGTTGCCAGGTAAAGCAGTGTTCCTTGCTTGTCTCCACTGGGAGAAGAAGAATGGGTGAAGCCTCCAGCAATTTTATCCTTCCAACTTTGGGCAACCCAGATAGAACTGGTTGCATCCAAAAATGCTTTGAACTGGGCTGCTACCCCACCCATATACGTTGGAGAACCAAAAATGATCCCATCAGCTTGATTGAGTTTTTCGAGAAAGCCATCCTCTTGCCAGCGACCGTTGGTAATTTGCTCTCCTGTTATCCGTAGGACTTCAACCTGACTACCAGTGCTTTTCACTCCATCTGCGACAGCAGTTGCCATTAAATGGGTATGACCAAAACCAGAAAAGTAAACGATGGCGATCGTTGTCATAATTTCCTCATTGAGTCTCGTTAAGCAGATGGTTCGATCCTAGAAGTGCCTGGTTACAAAAGTAAAGTAGGTACTTTATCGTAACTAATAGGTACTTTTGGGTAACTAGCAATGACTCATCGATCGAAGGAGCTTCCCCATTGTCCTGTCAGCATTCTAATGAGTGTGCTGTCGGGGACTTGGACAATGTATCTTTTGTGGATTTTGTCTACCAATGGACCCACTCGGTTTGGCGCGTTGAAGCGCAAAATTGCAGGAATTTCAACCAAAATGCTGACAGAGCGCCTCAGGATGCTGGAGCAAGAAGGAATTTTGCTGCGTCATTATGAGCCAACGATTCCGCCTCAAGTGACCTATGAGTTGAGCGATCGTGGGCAGGATTTAGTCAGTATTCTGAATCAACTGAATGACCTGGCACAACGCTGGTACCCAAACACAACGGAGGTCAGCTTATCAAGCAGCGACGCTCATCACTGAGTTATTCACTAACTTGCCATCTTCCATGTAAACAATGCGATCGGCAATATCCAAAATTCGGTTGTCATGAGTGACGAGTAGAATCGTGCAACCTTGTTCTTTTGCCAGTGTTTGCATCAGATTCACCACATCCCGTCCCGATTTTTTATCGAGTGCGGCTGTCGGTTCATCGGCAAGTACAATCTTGGGGCGACTGACCAAAGCACGAGCGATCGCGACTCGTTGTTTTTGCCCGCCCGACAAATCATCTGGATAGTAATTCAAGCGATCGCCTAACCCAACCTGCTCTAACATTTCGCTTGAACGCTCAATCATCTCCTGAACCGATAAATGATTGTGTAACTCCAAACCCATCTTGACATTTTGCAGCGCCGTTAAACTGTGGTGCAGGTTATGCGCCTGAAAAATGTAACCGTTGTACCGACGCGCTAAGGTTAGTTCTGCGGCACCTGCCCCACACAGTTCTTGACCAAGCACTTGCAGGTTTCCTGCTTGAGCCGATCGCAAACCGCCAACCAGAGTGAGCAAGGTAGTTTTACCAGAACCCGAAGGTCCGGTCATAATCACAATTTCACCTGCTTGAATCTCTAAATTAATGTCAAATAGAACCTGTTTACGGAGTTGCCCGTGACCAAAGTAGTGATTGAGTTCGGAGATGGAGATGACTGGATACATAGGTATTGGGGAATAGGGGATGGGAGATGGGAATAAGGGATAAGGGATAAGGGGGTTAAACAATAAATCAATCACCACTTCCTAACCCCTAACCCCCATTCCCTGCTAAAACATATCAGCAGGATCGGCGGATTGCAGTCTGCGAGTGGCGATCGCGCCGGACATCAGGCACATGACGAAAGTGAGTGCTAACACCAGGATGGCGCGGGAAACATTCATGGCGATCGGTAGGGCAGTTGCGTTTGCTGCCAGTTGATACAGCCCAATGGGCAGCAGGAAGCCAGGAATGAAGCCGAGTAGCGCTAGAATCATCGCTTCTTCAAACACAATCAATAGTAAATATTGGTTGCGATAGCCCATTGCTTTAAAGGTGGCGTATTCCTTCAGGTGACTGTTTACATCGGTTGACAGCACTTGATAAACAAGCACTACACCCACGACAAAAGCCATGCCGGTTCCCAGTCCAAAAATGAATCCGATCGGACTTTCAGTGCGCCAATAACTTTCCTCAAAATCAATGTATTCCTGATGGGTGAGAACTCTCACATCATTGGGTAAGTAGGCTTTCAATGCGGCTGCAACTTGGTTGGCATCGTAGCCTGGTTCTAAATGAATCAGCCCTAAACTAATGCTGGCAGCTTCCCGGCGCGGAAAGAAATGCAGAAATGTTTGATCGCTGGCAATCAGGATGCCATCAGCCCCAAAAGATGCACCGAGACTAAACAATCCAGAAATATCCACAGTGCGGCGATCGACTTCGGTTTGCGTCATCTTTCCCTGTTCGACCTGGGTAATCGCTTGCTGATAATCGCCTCTCGACTGGCGATCGAACAATACGTGATCAGGCAATTTAATTTTATCGAGCTGCTGATTCACTTCTGGCAGCATCAGCGCAGGGCGATCGGGATTGAAGGCAATCACCTGAATTGATGTTTCCTTGCGGGTATCAGGATGTTTCCAGGTGATGGTATTGGAATAGAACGGCTCGGCAGACTGCACTCCAGGGATATCCTGAGCTTGATATAAGCGGCGACGAGAAAAAGTGCTGAGGTTTTGGGTGTTTCGTGCTTGCGGATTAATCAATACAATATCTGTATCCAGTGCTCGACTGAGTTTTGTATTGCTGTCGTACAGTGCGCTTTGAAATCCAAGTTGCATAAACATCAGCACGTCGGCAAACGCAATTCCAGACAATGCCACCAGCAGACGGCTGCGTTCTTTACTCAGTTGTAACCAGCCTAAAGGCGTGCGGCGCTGGATTTGCTGGAGAATTTTGTTCATTGCTCAATCTCCACAGTGACTTGTAAGTTCGTGAACTTTGCGGCTCGTTGGCTGGAGGCTTTATCTAGAGCAATGTGAACCTCAACTACCCTGCCGTCTACGTTGGTGCTGGGGTCGGTGTTGACGATGGTTTGGCGCTTTACTTGAGAGTCGATGCGCTGGACAGAACCAGTTAACTCACCCGCGATCGAATCACTGCTGACTCGCGCCTGTTGTCCCAGTTTCACCTTGCCAATGTCGCTCTGATACACCTGGGCGATCGCATCCATCTGTTGAGTTTTACCCAGGTCGGCAATGCCATCTGTGCCAACTACTTCTCCAGGGCGAGTATGAATTTCCAAAATTTCCCCGACGATCGGTGCCTTTACATAGGCGCGATCGAGGTTTGCCTTGGCTTGTTTCATGGCGGCAAGGGCGCGATCGACCTCTGCTTGCTTGGCGGCAACATCTACCGGACGAACTTCTGCAATGCGCTCCAGATTTGCCTGAGCTTGATTTAACTGAGCCGGACTGGTGGTTTGGATGCGAGCAAGTACCGCTCTGGCTTCTTCTACATTTTTCTGTGCTGTGTTCAGCGCCAACCGCTTGCGATCGAGATTCAGAGCAGTTTCCGCACCCTCCTGATACAGCGATTGATAGCGGTTAAACTCAATCTCTGCGTTTTGTAATTCGGATGCGAGTCGCGCAACGGTTGCCGCTTGAGCGCTCACATCTCCCTGACGCTGTGCTTCCAGGCGAGTAATTTCGGCTCGTTGGGCATTGATTTCTCCCTGCTTCGCCCCTGCTCTGGTGATGGCAAGTTGCGACTGTGCCACTCTCACATCTTCCTGGGCTTGCTCGTAGGCGGCTTCGAGTTGATCGCGACTATCCAAAATGGCAATGATTTGCCCCGCTTGAACCGGATCGCCCTCCTGTACTAACAGTTGCTCGACGCGGTTGCCATTAGTCGATGTGGGAGCCGATAGCTTGATAATTTCTCCCTGCGGTTCCAAGCGTCCCAACGCCGTGACTGTTTTGATTTGAGGGGCAGCAGGAGTGACAGGCGGAGGCGTGGGTTGAGTGGCTTGCGATCGCCAGATGCCATAGACTCCTCCCGCTGCAACCACGATCGCTGCCGTCGCTGCGACTCCAAGCCAACGAGAAGACTTTCCTTCTGAACTACCAGCAAATGGACTTTGCAGCATAGGAGATACTCCTGAATCTCTAAAAAGACTAAACCGTTTCGTTTCGTATATAGCTAAACTAAACTGTTTCGTTTCGAGATGTCAAGCAGTATGATAATAAAGGGTTAGCAAAAGTTGGATTTTTTCTTCTGGATTAGCAAGTACATTCCTTGCACCGATCCCCCTCACTCCCCCTTATCAAGGGGGATGCCGAAGGCAGGGGGATCCTAATTCATAGCGTGTCGAGATTAAATTAGTATTCCCCACCAAAAAACCGCCTTCCTACCATGACTTCATCCCGCGATGCCGAAAAAACTGAAGCAATTTTGGCTGGAGCAATGCAGGAATTTTTGGTGCATGGCTATGCGGGTTCTCGCATCGATCGCATTGTCCAGGCATCAAAAGTTTCTAAGGCAACGGTATATCGCCACTTTCCCGACAAAGAAGCCTTGTTTACGGCACTGATTCAGCAAATGGCAACGAAGAAAGAAATTTTTAGTCAGCAAAACCTTAAATCCTATGAGGCAGACCCGATCGTGTTTTTGAAATGCTACGCCAATGGCATGCTGGACAACGTGGCAAACGATCCTCAAGTGTTGACTTTTTTGAGGATCATCATTGGGGAATCGGGACGGTTTCCAGAACTGGCACGCGCTTTTGTGAAAAACATTGAAAAACCCAGTCTTGACTTTTTATCGAAATACTTTTCGTCCCATCCAAAACTGAAGATTGCTGATCCAGAAGTTACAGCACGCGCTTTTGTGGGGACGCTGATTCACTTTGTGATACTGGGTTATGTTCTCGGCAGTGGTGATATTGTGCCAATGGATCGCGATCGCCTATTAGATAGCTTAATTGCGCTGATTGTTCGTCCCCAATAGACGTGTCATTCGTCATTCGTCATTTGCAAAAAGCGAGTGACCAAAAACCACTGACCACTGACCACTGACCAACCAATTTATTCCAGAGTAACTGTTGCTGAATGACTCTCTTCTAACAATGGATGCAGTGATCGGTGGAGTTGTCCAGTTTGCACCAATTCCGCATACGTGTCCGCTTCGATCGCGAGTAATTCTGTTTTCAATTGCTCGTGAGCAAACTCCCGCACATTGGGATATTCGTCATCCATCACATCGATTTCCTGCTCGATGCTAGTGAGTTCCCCTTTGACTAAACTCATTTGATACTCAAAAAATTCAGTCTCAATGCCGGGGCGATGTTCTGCCTGTTGCAAATACTGCACCACTCGCTGCAATGCTGTCCGCCGCGCGATCGCCTCCAGATAACGCTGCCGCAGGGGTTGATCCCCCAGCAAATTCAAAGCCGACAACAGCGGTTTAATCGTCAAGCCCTGAACCAGCAATGTGAATAATACAGCGCCGAAGACAACCGCAATAATTTCCGGTCGATCGGGAAAGAGCGTTGGAACACTTAACGCCAGAGCGATCGAAACCGCACCCCGTAACCCGCCCCACCACAATACGGTTTGTTCTGGCAGGGTGAGTTGGGCATTGGCAAGGCGATTACTGATAAAACTCAGGCTAAAAATGTATCCCCATCGCGCCAAAATCATCGTGCTAACGGCGATCGCGATCGCCCAGCCATTCTTGCCCAAATCTTCAAACTGAATTTGGTTGCCAATCAGCAGGAAGACGATCGAGTTTACAAAAAACGCCAGAAAATCCCAAAATTCTGTCACCAAAACCCGCGTCCGGGGATTCATACCAATGCGAGAACCAAAATTGCCCAGGACTAATCCCGTCACTACGGTAGCAATCACCCCCGACCCCCCTAACTCTTCTGCCAGAAGATACGCGCCATACGCCGAAATTAACGTGAGGGATTGCTCCACCAACGGCAAATCGAACCGTTGGGTCAAGTAGGAAATGGCGAAACCAAGCAATAGCCCGATCGCTAGCCCAATTCCCACGACCAGCAGCAAGCGAGTCACCACTGGTTGCAACGCTAACTCAGACGTACCCAGGGCAAATTCCAGCAGGAAGCTAAAAGCCACGATCGCCATGCCATCGTTAAATAAACTTTCTCCTTCCATCACCGTTGCTAGTTGTTTGCCCACCCCCAATTCTTTAAACAACGCCATCACAGAAACGGGATCAGTCGCCGCTAGACACGCCCCAATTAACAAGGCGGTTGTGATCGGCAGCGCGGCAAATTGCGTTAAACCGATCGCGATCCCCAAAATAGACACAACCACCCCGATGCTGGCAAACAGACTAATTGGCACCAACTGCTGCTTGAGATAGGACCAGTGAGAATTCCAGGCAGCTTCAAACAGCAACGGCGGCAAAAAGATCAGCAGGATCAGTTCGGGCGAGAGATTCACCAGGCGCACATCCAACCATGCCAACCCCGTTCCCACAATCACCAACATCAGGGTGTACGGAATTTGGCGAAACCAGCCCAACACGCGCGGAATCGTTGCTACAGACAGCGAGACACACAACACCAGCAAAAAGCGTTTTAGCTCTTCCTCGATCGCCAGTTCAGCCATTCCAGAGTCCAGCATGAAGCGAATTCCTCTACCCATCTAGAAAAGCCTAGCGGAAAATCTCTGGCTTGTTTAGGTATTCTTAATTAAGCAACTATTCAAGGCGATTCGTGCTGGTTTGATTGGACTATGGCAGGACACAGTAAATGGGCAAACATCAAGCGTCAAAAGGCAAGGGTAGACGCAGTTAAAGGCAAAGTATTCACCAAAATTTCGCGCGAAATTATTGTCGCCGCCCGCAGCGGAGTTCCTGATCCGACTGGAAATTTTCAGTTACGCACCGCGATCGAAAAAGCCAAAGCGGCTGGTATTCCGAACGACAACATCGAACGAGCGATCGCCAAAGGAGCCGGAAAAATCGGACCCGACAACGCCGCCCTAGAATTCATTCGCTACGAAGGCTACGGTCCGGGTGGAGTTGCCGTTTTGATCGAAGCCTTAACCGATAATCGCAACCGAACGGCAGCCGATTTACGAGTTGCCTTCAGCAAAAATGGTGGTAATTTGGGCGAAACAGGCTGTGTGGGTTGGATGTTTGACCAAAAAGGGGTGGTAGTTGTGCCCCTCACCCTGCCCACTAATGGACGTGGACGGCGATCGGACATTACTCCCGTCAACGAAGAAGCCTTGTTAGAAGCGTTTTTGGAAGGGGGCGCAGAAACCTATGAATTGATCGAGGGCGAAGATGGCACTCAGGCAGAAGCGTTTACCGATGTGGCGAACCTGGAAACTCTTAGCCAAACCCTAAAAGACAAAAACTTGAATGTCGCCCAGGTCGAAACCCGCTGGATTCCCAACAACACGATCGAAGTCACCGATTCTGACCAGGCACGGAGTCTGCTCAAGATGATGGATGCGATAGAAGACCTGGATGACGTGCAAACTGTAACAGCGAACTTTGAAATGGCGGATGAACTGATGTCGATAAGCCTTGCTTGAAATAGAGTTTTTTGCGTTTAAGCTTTTTGTCTTTAATTTCTAGCCTTTAAACGTAAATAAGGAGCCGAGTTAAACCCCCATCGGCTCCATCAAGTGTCTGTACTCTACACGAGACATAGAATATCGAACTACCTGGATGGGTGAATTCCCCCAATCGGGTTGCTCCAACCGGGTGATATAACCATCACCCAGTGAAATGGGGGAGGGCGCGTTAGAACGCTTACCCAGAATCGGCTTTTGAGCAATGAGCTGTGTCCTAAGCTTTCTGACCCAAGCTATATCTTGTGCAACGGGCTGTAACGCAAACTGGTAGCAAAGCTTAAGCTGGACAATTCCACGTAAATCAGGAGGCTAAACTGGTGGATGAGGATATTTACCGGGGGGTTGCCGATGCCTATACCTTTTCTTTCTGCCGACGATCTGCCACCCAATGAGCTTGATCAGATAGACAAACTGTTACAACAGCAGCTAGAAGAATCTGTCGCCAAGCACTTTTACGAGTCTTGTGACGGGGTGACTCAAGGTCTTCTCCTGCGCTGTGAATGGCACATTACCTCAATGGTTGATGCCTTAACTCTGGAGATCCTCTGTCCTGACATGATGACCAATTGGCGCGTACTGAACAACGTTGTCCCTTTAGGCAACACGTTGAAGCAGTTTGTGCCCAGTGCCAAAGTCCGAATTTGTCCCCCACCAGATGCCGGAACCCCGTTTGAAATTCGGGTTGATGAGGTTTCAGTGCATCGTGATTTGTTGTAGTGAGAGAATGATTATTCTTCAGGAAATCACTCTACGGGGAACGATCGCCCTTTGACCTCATCGGCATAGTCTTGAACAGCTTTTGTGATCGTCTCGCGCAGATTTGTGTACGCTTTGGCAAACGGTGGTAGCCGCTGAGACAGTCCTAGCAAATCCGCAGTCACCAACACCTGCCCATCACAAAAAGGTCCAGCACCAATGCCGATCGTCGGAATCGTCAGCTTTTGCGTAATTTGATCTGCAAGCTGACTAGGGATATGCTCCAACACGATCGCAAAGGCTCCAGCTTGCTCTAACGCGATCGCCTCCGCCAAAATTTCTTCCCCCGCTGCCGGAGAGGTTCCCTGCTTGCGGTAGCCTAACCGATGCACCGATTGCGGCGTTAACCCAACGTGCCCCACCACCGGAATCCCAATTTCCACGAGTCGCGCCACCGTTTGTACTGCAATTGGGTTGCCGCCTTCTAGCTTGACTGCCTGCACTCCGGTTTCTTTCAAAATTCTGCCAGCCGAGTGAATTGCCTGCGGCACACTTTCCTGGTAACTCATGAAGGGTAGGTCGCAGACTAACAGCGATCGCTGCACCCCGCGCCGCACTGCTTTAGCATGATGAATCATTTCATCCAGGGAAACGGGTAGGGTTGTGTCGTAGCCTAACGCCACCATCGCCAGAGAATCCCCAATCAAGATCAGGTCTACCCCCGCAGTATCCAGAATGGAGGCGATCGCATAATCCCACGCCGTCACCGCGACGATCGCGCGTCCCTGGTGTTTCCATTGCCTAATTTGTTGGGTGGTGACGGGCATTGCAGGGATAAGGAGTAAAGGGACACATCCTCAGGATACCGAATTCAATCGCGATCGACCGATCGAAACGTTTGATGCACCCGCCCTTTGAAGGTCTGCGTGTTGACCCATGCCAAGCCTTCACTCGTCCCGACCCACAATTTGCCTCCAGTGTCGGGAGAGAGGGAAAAGATGCGGCTCGAAGGCAGATTGGCAATCTCTCCCCCCGTTGCGCCATTAAAAGGATTCACCCGCAGCAATCCCGTTGTGGTGCCTACCCAAACACTGTTGATGCTGTCGAAATGGAGTGCCGTGATATTGCGTCCCTGCACCTGACTCAGCGATCGCAGTTCAAACATGGGAGTAGCGCTAGGTAGAAACACAACTCGCCGCCGCACCTGTTTTTTCGTGGCTGAAGCATTCTTTTGCGGTTGTTTTGCCTTCGTTGGCGGTTTTGCGTTGCCGGAACGAGATGCCTTTGGGGGGGTCGTCGCGGGAACAGTTTGCACCACTCGCTTAATGCCCAAATTCGCTTCCAGGAGTCCGGTTGGAGTCCCAATCCATAAGGTATTCCAGGGACTCACGGATAAGGCTTGCACCATCACCCCCGGCAGATTGGCAATGCGGCGCTTAATGGTTGCTTTGGCGGTGTCAATTTCCACCAACCCATCCAATGTCCCCACCCACAAGTTGCCTAGAGGATCGAGAGCTAAGGCATTGGCGCTGACCCCCGGCAAGTTTTTAATGGTGGTCATGAGGAAGCCCTTGTCGGGACTGATCAAGGCTAACCCTGCGTCAGTGCCAACCCACAAATACCCCCGCTGATCGATCAAAAGATCAAGCACCTGGTTGGAAGGGAGAGCGAAATTTTGAGCAGTGATAATGCCGGTTTTGGGGTCAACTCGCGACAACCCGGCGTAAGTGCCCACCCAGATTCGCCCACTTTTGTCTTGAGTAATTGCCCCCACCGTCTGATTGGGTAAACTCACTCGGTCTAGAATCTGCCCAGTACTGGGATTGAGCTTGGCAAGACCCTGCCAGGAACCCACCCACAGGCTGCGGTTGCGACTGTCTAACTGGAGCGCACTGACTCGCCGATCGACTCCAACGGTTTGTTCTTCTATTTGTTGGCGTTGGTCAGGCAGGGGCGCACGTCGAGCAGGAGGGGCATCCGGTGGATACAGCGGAGCCATCTCCGATAAGGGCATCTGAGCAAGGGCACGATCGCCCATCCAGCCCCAACCCCAACTGCCTAAAACGACTCCCGGAACGCCAAGCAGCATGACTAAGCGACCCATCCACCAATGGTTCGGTTGGACAAAAGCAGTCACCATCGCGCTCTCCAAGTTAGAACTACCCATTTCTGCGCCCCATCATACTTGCAAATGTGAGAAGTAGTGCAGTGACCGATGGTTAGTTGCTGGCAGATTGTTTCAATGGAATTTCGATGATAAATTCTGTTCTCTGATTGGGCTGAACTGCACACGCCAGGGTGCCGTGGTGCTTGTCCTGAATCACCTGATGACTGATGGAAAGTCCTAGCCCCGTTCCTTTGCCCACCGGTTTGGTGGTGAAGAAGGGAACAAACAGATTTTTGCGGGTGGTTTCTGCAATGCCGATGCCATTATCGGCGATGGAAATCTTCACCCTTGGAGATGGGTCTGCTTCAATCAGTTGGGCTGTCCGAATTAAGCTGGGATGAGTAGCGGCTTCATCGGGCGATCGCTGTTCCAGCTTTTCGTCTATGGCATCGATTGCGTTACTCAGCAGATTCATAAACACCTGATTCAGTGCGCCTGCATAACATTCCACTTTAGGCAAAGTGCCGTATTCTTTAATCACCTGAATTTCCGATCGCTCCGGTTTGCCCTTCAACCGATGCTGCCAGATCATCAGGGTGCTGTCGATGCCTTCATGAATGTCAACTGCTTTCACTTCAGCTTGATCAAACCGCGAGAAACTCCGTAAAGACTGCACAATTTGACAAATCCGCCCAGTTCCCACCTTCATCGACGCGATCGATTTCGGTAAATCCTCAGCGATAAACTCCAGATCTAGATCTTCGGCTTGTTGTTGAGAGTTGGACTCCAGATGGGGCAGGTGTTCTTGATACTGCTGCAATAGGGTTAAAACATCTTCCACATACTGACTCACATGGGTCAAGCTGCCATGAATAAAGTTCACAGGATTGTTGATTTCGTGGGCAACACCAGCGACTAACTGCCCTAAACTGGTCATCTTCTCGTTTTGAATCAGTTGGGTCTGTGCTTGTTGCAGATTTTGCAGGGCTTGAGATAGTTGATTAGTACGCTCTTCAACCTGCATTTCCAAATTTGTGTTGAGTGCCTGTACCTGTTGATACAACTCGTATTGATCGATCGCCGTGGCAAACCGAGTCACCAACGCTTGAGCGAACTCCAGTTTCTGTGCTGTCCATTCATACACTTGCCCCGGTTTAGACTCGCGCCACAGATCAAACGATCGGCGGGGAAACACTTGGCGGACATCTGGATCAATTTGTCCTGCCCAGAGGGTTTCAGTAGGCGCTTGAGCCTCCGAGACTTTAGCTAAAACTGCGTCAGTCCTAGCTTCATTACATCTGTAATTTGTCTCTCTCAATTTGCCCATAGAGGGAGGTCATTCCCCGTCAGCCAACCTACCGTGAAAGGGCTGAGAGATGGAGAGACTAATGATTTATACTCCCGAAAAACCCGCACCCCAAATTCCCGATCCCAATCCAACTCCGGAGCCGCAACCCATTCCTGAGCCTGTGCCAACTCCCATCCCGCAACCCATTCCTGAGCCTGTGCCAGAACCCGTTCCGGCTCCCATTCCCCAACCTGTCCCGGCTCCCATTCCGCAAACCGTTCCCTAAACCAAATTGCAACTAACCCCTTAAAATAAAGGTCGGTTGTTGCTTCTCATCCAGGGGGCAACCCTCAGCTAAAAATCCGAAATCTAAAATCCAAAATGCTAAGAGCCGGGATTGTTGGACTGCCCAACGTGGGAAAATCGACCTTATTTAATGCGCTGGTTGCGAATGCCAAAGCAACGGCTGCCAACTTTCCCTTTTGCACGATCGAGCCAAATGTGGGAGTCGTTGCCGTGCCAGATGAGCGTTTAGACGTGCTGGCGAAAATTTCTAGCTCTGCCGAAATTGTGCCAACTCGGGTGGAATTTGTGGATATTGCGGGGTTGGTCAAGGGTGCCAGCCAGGGGGAGGGACTGGGCAATCAGTTTTTGGCAAACATTCGCGAAGTAGATGCGATCGTCCATGTGGTGCGCTGCTTCGAGAACGATGACATTATCCACGTCTCCGGCTCCGTTGACCCCATTCGGGATATTGAGGTGATCAACTTAGAACTGGCGCTAGCGGACTTAGGGCAGGTGGAAAAACGGCTCGATCGTGCCAAGAAGCAAGCCCGTGGCAACAAAGAAATCCAGCTTGAAGTGGAGGCGTTGGAAAAATTGCTGCCCGTTCTCAATGACGGCAAACCAGCCCGCCAGGTCGATCTCACCGAAGAGGAAGAACTGGCGGTCAAGGCACTGGGGATGCTAACCCGCAAACCCATCATTTACGCTGCCAACGTCTCAGAAGACGATCTGGCAACGGGTAATGAATGGGTGGAACAGGTACGCCAACTGGCAATCAGTGAAAATGCCCAGGTGGTAACTGTTTCTGCCCAGGTGGAATCGGAGTTAATCGAATTACCGCCAGAAGAACGGGCTGACTTCCTGGAATCTCTAGGCGTTACAGAAGGGGGGCTAAAGTCCCTGATCCGCGCCACCTACGAACTCCTGGGCTTACGCACCTACTTCACCACCGGACCCAAAGAAACCCGTGCCTGGACGATTACCGCTGGAATGTTGGCACCTCAAGCGGCAGGCGTGATCCATACCGACTTTGAGCGGGGCTTCATCCGGGCTGAAACGGTTGCTTACAAAGATCTGGTGGCAACTGGCTCTATGAACGCTGCCAAGGAGAAAGGTCTGGTTCGCAGTGAAGGCAAAGAGTACGTTGTCCAGGAGGGCGATGTGCTGCTATTTAGATTCAATGTATAGGGATGATAGGGGTTTAGTATCCAGGCAAAAGTTCGCCCCAGGCTGACCCTTACAATTTAATTGTTGAGATGGATGAGGCATGAGAAAAGTAGAGGTAGTGCCCCACAACCCGGACTGGCGATCGCAGTTTATGGCAGAGTCCCAGACGATCGCAACCGCCCTGGGCAGCAACGTCATCACCATTCATCACATCGGTAGTACAGCAATTCCCGGCATCTATGCCAAGCCCATTATTGATCTGCTGGTGGAAGTGGAAAGCATTACCCAAATGGATCAGCAAGTTGCCGTGATGCAAGCCCTGGGCTATGAGGCAATGGGCGAGTATGGAATTCCGGGACGACGCTATTTTCGCAAACACAATGCTGAAGGCGATCGCACGCACCACGCCCACGCTTTTCAAACCGGATCGCCCGAAATCAAACGTCACTTAATATTTCGAGATTATCTCATTGCCCATCCCGCAGATGCCCAGGCTTACAGCGAGTTGAAGCAGCAATTGGCAAAACAACACCCCCACGACATCGAGGCGTATATGGATGGGAAAGACGGGTTGATTCAAGCGATCGCGCAAAGAGCAGCGCAATTTGAGGAATTTTGCAAGATACCTACGGGTGAAGTGTAAAATCATTCTGCAAGTCGTGTTATTGAGTGCAGAGTTAACCCTGTGGGCATTAGTCGAATTGAACAACCAGAAAAGAAGCATTTTGGCTATTACGTGCGGCTAAATTGGCGCGGCACCCAGTACGCCAAGTTTTTTTCTGACAAGAAATATGGTGGTAAGCAACAAGCATTGAAAGCGGCTGAGGCTTATTTTGATGAACTCGATGAGCAAATGCCGCTGGATAGCCAGGTTGGACGCATGACCGTCCGCAACAGCAGTGGCATTGTGGGAGTGAGTCGCACCAAATCTGCCAGCCGAGGGCACAGCTATGAGTATTGGCAGGCTCGCTGGGGCAGTGGGGGGGAGCGGAAAAGTGCTAAATTTTCAATTCATAAGTACGGTGAAGAAAAGGCAAAGCAACTCGCGATCGCTGCCCGTAAAGCCTGGGAAAAAGAAGCTGGCTTTCTCAAGCAGGACTCCTAAACAGGACTCACAAAACCACTTTGCATCGGGCGACTTAAAGCGATTCTCGGTAGGGTAGGCACTGTTCAGCTTTCCCAAAAGCCCTGGCTATATAGCTTTGAGAGTAATGCCCACCCTACGATGTGTGGCTCCCCAACCTCTATCCCCTATCCCCCATCCCCCCTATGGACTCCCAACTCATCCAACTTCTGATTAACGGTATTGCCGTCGGCAGCATCATCGCTCTGGCGGCGGTCGGCTTAACCCTGACCTACGGAATTTTGCGGCTCTCTAATTTTGCCCACGGCGATTTCATGACCTTAGGAGCCTACATCACCCTGTTTGCAAACACCTTGGGGTTAAACATCTGGTTGTCGATGGGGGTGGGTGTGACTGTGACGATCGCCGCCTTTTTATTAAGTGAAAAAGCGATCTGGGCACCGATGCGATCGCGGCGCACCACTCCCACCACTCTCGTCATTATCTCGATCGGGTTAGCCCTTTTCTTGCGGAATGGCATTATTTTGCTTTGGGGCGGAAGTAATTATAGCTATCAGCTTCCTGTTGCCGAAGCAATCCAGATTGGCACATTACGCATTCCTCGATACGACCTGATTGTGACGGGGATTGCAGTGGTGGCGATCGTGGGGTTGCACTACCTGCTGCAAAACACCAAAGTTGGTAAAGCCATGCGTGCTGTTGCGGATGACCTGGATCTAGCACGAGTTGCAGGCATTAAAGTGGATCAGGTGATTTTGTGGACATGGATTATTACGGGTGGCTTAACGGCGCTGGGGGGTGGAATGTTGGGTTTAGTTGAAGCGGTTCGTCCCAACATGGGCTGGTTTTTGATTCTCCCCATGTTTGCGGCGGTAATTCTGGGCGGAATTGGCAACCCCTACGGCGCGATCGCTGGAGCTTTTGTAATTGGGATTGCTCAAGAAATGAGTACTTATTTCTTGCGGACTGAATATAAACTGGCGGTCGCCCTCATCATCATGATCCTGGTGCTCCTATTCCGTCCTCAAGGATTATTCAGGGGAACTGCGTAAGGTAATGGGTATCAGGAGCCAGACTTAACAAAGCAAGGAGTTGGATTGAGTCTATTGAGCCGCAAGCCCAACCTCTAATCCCCACTACCCGTTACCGTCGATTAAATCTTATACCGATCCCCCTCAGTCCCCCTTATCAAGGGGGATGCCGCAGGACGTTCGGCGATGCTCAGACTTCGACGAGCGCTCAGTCGAGTCGTCGAGCCGCAGGGGGATCTCAATCTGTAGCTTATTGAGATCAAATTGGTATTAGATATTAATCAGGTGAGCATAAATTGCTGCAACCAGGAAATTGATTGCCAGCAGTAGAATCGCCCAGCCTGCACGGAACGTATAATTTGGTTTTTTTTCTGTTTGAGTTGCCATAGGGTTAGCTCCAAAGGATTAACAACACCACGAATACCAAAGAACGTACAGTTTTGTGACGTTTCTGGACGAAAGTTAATGAAAAAGTATTCAACTCACGTCTACGGCTCTTCGCCTGCGTGGTAAGAACTGCGAACCAGAGGACCCGATCGCACATGGGAAAATCCCAGATCCCGCGCCATGTCGCCCAACTCGTCAAATTCCTGGGGAGTCCAGTATTTCTGCACAGGCAGATGGTCTAACGAGGGACGCAGGTATTGCCCCAGGGTGACCCGATCGCAGCCCACTAATCTTAAATCCTGCAACGTTTGCCGCACCTCATCCACGGTTTCCCCATGTCCCAGCATCAATCCTGATTTGGTGGGAATTGTGGCATCAAACTGTTTCACAAGTTGCAGCACTCGCAGCGAGCGATCGTACTTTGCTCCCCGGCGCACTCGCCCTTGGAGCCGTTCCACCGTTTCGATGTTGTGGTTGTAGCAGGCAGGCTGCGCCGCAACCACCGTTTTCACTCGTTCTGTCTGTAAATTATCCGGGGTGATTTCGGGATCACCCGTTCGTCCACCCCAAAAATCGGGAGTCAGGATCTCAATTTGAGTCGCGGGATTCACGGCTCGAATCGCAGTCATCGTTTGCACAAACCAGTCTGCCCCTTGATCCGGCAAATCATCCCGCGCCACCGAGGTCAGCACAACGTACTTCAATCCCAGTAGCTGCACGGCTTCTGCCACCTTCGCGGGTTCTTGGGGATCGAGAGGCAGGGGGGCGTGTCCCTTATCCACCTGGCAAAAGGCGCAACTCCGGGTGCAGGTGGGACCCATCAGCAGGAAGGTTGCGGTTCCCTGGGCATAGCACTCCGCCCGATTGGGACAACGCCCTTCCTCGCAGATCGTGTGGATTTGCCGCTGTTTGATAATGCGCTGCACTGTGGACAGATCACTCGCCTTGCCAACCGGTCGCCGCAGCCACTCCGGCAGGTTTACCAACGTAGCGCGATCGTCCCTGGATGAAGAAGTTTTTGCAGAATTGGTTTCAACCGACATAAAACGGGAATATTAACCGTGGAACTTAGAAATCATTGTCACAGAATTCTAGGTGAATCATCCAGGCACGCAGAGGCTAAACTATCAGAAGCAAAACGATTAAACTTTTTCCGGATTTTCTAAAACGACCTTTTCCTCGACCAACCTCGCCGACACCACTAAGGAGTTTCAACTGTGGCTAGTCACAAAATTCTCGTTATTGACGACAGTAGCGTCATTCGCAGCATGGTACGAGATATGCTGCCCAAAGGCAACTTTGAAGTGTTGGAAGCAAAAGATGGACTTCAAGGCTTGAATCTGATTCAGCAAGAACGACCCAACCTGATCATGCTGGATTTTCTGCTGCCAAAAATGAGCGGGTGGGAAGTATTTCAACAAATTCAAACTCAAAAGGAACTTCAGTCAATCCCGTTGGTGCTCATGTCCGGGCGGAAAGAAGAAGTCACTGAAAAGTTACAAGAACCCTTTGAGTATTTTGAGTTTGTGCAAAAGCCCTTCGATCAACGTCAACTGATCGAAGCCATTAAAACGGCAATGGCAAAGGCAAAACGCCGCCCGATCGCCGCTGCCCCAGTAGCACCTGCCGTAATGGGTGAAGCGGTGAGCGGCAGTTCCAGCGCTGAAGTTCAGGCTCTAAACGAGAAAATCGCTAGAATGCAGGCAGAAATCGATGCTTTGAAGAAGCAGGTTTCCCAGATTCTTGCCTTCATCAAACAAAAGTTGAAGTAGCCTAAAATTCGGGCTGAAAACGTAAGCCAGTTTCAACTGACTGAAAGAGTGGCTGAAAAAGGGTGTTAACCTGTTTTAACGGGTCTTAGTTTTGAGCCTGAAATTTATTTCAAGGCTCTTTTAGCAATGGATGCAAAATCTCAATTAATCCAATTCTCGTCTTCCTTCCAGTGCCCGTGCCAGCGTGACCTCATCGGCGTATTCCAGGTCGCCCCCCATTGGCAACCCAAAGGCAATGCGAGTGACTTTGGTAAATGGCTTCAGCAATTGCCCCACGTATAAGGTCGTTGTTTCTCCTTCTACACTGGGGCTAATCGCGATAATTACTTCTTCTATATTCTGTTGGCTAACTCGCCGCACCAACGGCTGGATATGCAGTTGATCTGGTCCAATCCCATCCATTGGCGAAATTAAGCCCCCTAAAACGTGATACTTCCCCCGATATTCACGGGTTTTTTCTAGTGCAATCACATCTTTAGAGTCAGCCACAACGCAAATTAAGCTGCTTTCGCGGTTGGGGGCACGGCAAATTTCGCAAACGGGATCTGCCGACAGATGAAAGCAGACAGAGCAGAAACCAACCTGAGTCTTGGCTTCCATTAGTGCCATTGCCAACGCTTTCACGTCCTCTTCTGGACGTTTAAGGATGTGCAAAGCTAGCCGTTGAGCCGTTTTGGGACCGACTCCTGGTAAGTGTTGCAGTTGCTCAATTAAACGGGCGAGAGGACGAGTATAAATCTTGCACACTCCCTACTGATGGGTGGATATGCTCTATTTTAGCGATTGGGAACTGGGGGTTAGGGGTTGGGGGGATGGAGAACGAACGATACCGCCTCACCGTCTTTTTTTATCCGGGGGGCCAACTTAGCGATCGCCCGCCCAAAATGTGCAGGTGGAGATGATAAACCGTTTGCCCGCCATCGGCACCACAGTTAATCACGACTCGATAGCCATTGGTGAGTCCAACTTGCTCCGCCACGCGCTTGGCAGTCAGTAGGAGGTGCCCCATGAGCGCGTGATCCTGGGATTCGGCATCGGAGAGTTGGGCGATCGGTTGTTTGGGAATCACCAGAATGTGAACAGGTGCCTGAGGATTGACATCTTTGAAGGCAAGCGCCAGGTTGTCTTCGTAGACAATGTCCGCTGGAATCTCGCGGCGAATAATTTTGCTGAAAATGGTTTCCGTTGCTTCACTCATGCCGGATCTCAACTAGGGGTTAGGCAGTGCTAGTGAAATTTTAAGCGGTGTTGGGCGATCGTGCTGGAACAGTAAAGCCACGGAATCTGAATAAATCTGAAGTTTTCTTGTCATGATGTAACAATTTTTGATCCCCGTTAAGAAACGTTGCAGTTCTGCTTTGCCCGTTGCTAGGGTGATCCTGTCAAGCTACGCCAATGAGTATTTATACTCAACGGAGGTTTTCTATGCTGATTTTTGCTTGTGTTGTATTAGTTGGTTGGTTGCTCGCGGCTACGATCGGCTCGTGGGCATACTTCGCCGGAGACCACAGCTTAGAAGGTTCCCTGATACGAAAAATTTAGGTGCTTAGATTGCTTGAGCACCCGTTGATGACTGGTTATTTGCTGTAATGAGTGTTTTAAGGTTCCTTGAAGCAGTGCACCTTCAAGGAGCCTTTCTTGTTAATGTAACGTCATCTGCTTACGAGGCTGGCAGGGACAGCCTTCCCTATGTGAAACTTGGCAAAGGCGAGTCAGAAAACCCATTCAGCATCGACACTTGAGCAGTTGGTTCTGTCCTGAGTTTCCTGACCAAAAGCTAAAAGCAATCGAAAGCATTAGATGCTATGAAAATTTTGCTGATCGAAGATGATCAGAATACAGGGGAGTTCTTGACTTCAATTTTGACTGCTCATCGCTACACAGTGGATTTAGCGAACGATGGGCAGATAGGACTGGAATTAGCGAGTTTGTGGAAGTACGACTTAATTTTATTAGATTTAGAACTTCCCAAACTTGACGGGATTAGCGTGTGCCGTGAGTTGCGGACTAAAGAAGATGCTACGCCAATTTTAATGTTGACTGGGAAGAGCCAGAATAACGACATTGTGCTGGGTTTGGATGCAGGCGCAGATGATTACATGGTTAAGCCCTACGATGCGAATCAGTTGTTAGCGCGAATTCGAGCCTTGCTCAGACGCGGTGGAAAAGTTCCCGCAACCGTACTGATCTGGGGCGAGTTATGTCTTGATCCGGCTCTGGCACAAGTGACCCATCAACAACGGTACATTCCCCTCGGTCCCAAAGAATACAACTTGCTGGAGTTGTTTTTGCGAAATCCTCAGCGGATTTTTAACCGCAGCGCCATTCTAGATAACTTGTGGACGGCGAATGATTTTCCTACGGAGAATGCTGTCACGAATTTGATTAAAGATCTGCGCCGAAAGTTAAAAGCGGCGGGGATGAAAGAGGATTTGATTGAAACGATTTATGGTTTGGGTTATCGCTTGAAGTCATCTCCTGGTGAAATCGCTAAAGAGGTGGAACTGACTCGGCGGCAAGAGGGGATTGACTCGATCAACCAACTCACGGAGCAGTTTCGATCGTCCCTGGATAAGCGCCTGTTGTTCCTGATTGACAGCCTGCGATCGCTGCAACTAGGCGAACTCCATCCCCCAGATCGAGAGACGGCTCGCCAAGAAGCCCATCGATTAGCGGGGACATTGGGAATGTTTGGGTATGAACAAGGAACGGAGACCGTGCGCTGGGCAGAACAATTGCTGCAAGCTGAAGCACCGATCCCCGCTCAAATTGAGTCAGCGGTGCAGGGTCTAGCCACACTGCAACATACCATTCCCGCCCCCCCGGATCAGTTGCCCCTGCTTGAGATTCCGCCCAATTCTACGTTGCTAACCGTTTTGTGCGTGACTCATGATTCTGAACTGACGGAAATCTTGCAGCGGGAGGAAACGAGCCAGGGCGTTCATATTCAGGTGTTCTCGCTTTCTGAGGTTGACCTGCATTGTTTGAAAGTATCCCCTGCCGTTATGTTGATGCAGTGGTCCGGGCTGAAGCATACAGAGGCAGTTGATTTAGATTCAGCCTTGTCAGAAATCACCGATGTTGACCCTGAGATCTTGGTCACCCGGCAGTTGCGAGAGTACTTTCCAACGGTGCCGCTGTTGATTTTGGCAGATGAGGATAATTTGGCAAATCGAGTCCTGGCTTCACGATTGGGATGCCAGCGTTACTTGTGCAAACCGGTACGATCGGGGCAAGTGTGGGATGCGATCGCTCAAGTCAACCGTTGTGCCCTTTCGCAACAATCTCTCAAACAAGTCGCTGCAACGGTTTTGGTGGTTGATGACGATCCCTTTGTCTTGTCTACAATCACCAGTTTGCTGCAACCCTGGGGAGTGAAGGTGATTGAGCTATCTGAGCCAGAGCGGTTTTGGGCAGTTTTGACCCAAATCAATCCCGATTTGTTGGTGCTGGATGTGGATTTGCCAAAGTTTAGCGGCATTGACTTTTGCCGAGTGGTGCGGCAAGACCTGTTCTATACCAATTTGCCAATTTTGGTAATTACCGCTCATCGAGATGCCATACAGGTGCAGCAAGTGTTCGATGCCGGAGCCGATGATCTCATCTGTAAACCCATTGTCGGTTCGGAATTAGTCACCCGTATCGTCAGTCGGATCGAGCGTGCCCGATTGCGCCAACAACTGGAGCAAGTGCAACAGCAACAAACTGAGACTTTGCAGCAAGAATCTCGGATTGATGCGTTAACCCAAATTGCAAACCGTCGTCGATTTAATGAGTTTCTGGCGCGGGAGTGGCATTATCATCAGCAAACTCAGATGACCCTATCTTTAATTTTGTGCGATGTGGATCATTTCAAGCAGTTCAACGATCGCTACGGACATCTGGCAGGAGACACTTGCTTGAGGCAAATTGCCCAGGTAATTCAGACCTGTATTAATCCAGCAGTGGATCTGGTGGCTCGTTATGGCGGCGAAGAATTTGGCGTGATTTTGCCCAACACCGATCTCAACGGGGCACTACGAGTCTCTAGACGGATTCAAGACGCGATCGCCAATTTGGCAATCCCCCATGCTGAGTCTTCCGTTTCTCGATTGGTTACACTTAGCATGGGCATTACAGGCACAATCCCCACTCCAGAACAGGCGATCGAAGAACTGATTACCACCGCCGATCAAGCGCTTTATGCTGCTAAAGATCGGGGACGCAATACCTACTGTCTATATCCTTTGTAGGGAGGTGGGTGTCAATAATCTTGGATGAGACGGTCATTAGTGCTGTGCCATTCGTAAATCACCACGCACTAATGACCAGTGACGCTCCGTACTAGCACTTAATGCGCCTATCCACTTAGGAACATGGACTAAATAACCTGGGTAGGTTGGGTT
>JANRIN010000122.1:0-58698 GCA_033764965.1 Leptolyngbyaceae cyanobacterium bins.302
AACCCAACCCACCCCGCCCAACTTCACCGCCGCTGCCACCCTAGCCGGAAAAGAGCTAGCCAACGCTCAATTCCAGGGCTACCAGAACCCAGGGGAAACAGTGAACGTTGCAATGGCAGACCTGCCCCGTGGCAAAAACGATCTCAGCTTGAAAAAATCAGGCAACGGCATTTTGCATTACCTGGTGGCTTATCGCTATCGGCTTCAGGGCAATCAGCCCGGACGTTTGAACGGGTTGCGGGTGACTCGTACCATTCGTCCTGCCAATGAAGAAAAAGCTCTTTTCACCACTGGACTCTATACCACGGATTCCCTCAAACTTCCGGTTGGGCAAGTGTACGACATTGGTTTAGAACTCATTGCTGACCATCCGGTTGACCACGTTGTGATTACCGATCCCCTGCCTGCTGGACTGGAAGCCGTAGACGATAGTTTCCAAACCTCCACACCCTATTTCAAAGCCAAAGGCGACTCCTGGCAAGTCGGTTATCAAACGCTTTACAAGGATCGGATGGTGGCGTTTGGAGATCGACTCAATCCCGGCGTTTACACCCTGCATTATCTGGTGCGATCGGTTACGCCGGGAACCTTTGTCTATCCCGGTGCTGAAGCTCATTTGCAATACGCTCCCGAAGAATTTGGGCGATCGGCTTCAACGACACTGGTTCTGGAGGAAAAATAAGTTTTTGTTGAGCCATTGATTGAGTTTTTTCTTCCTCAGTTGTCTGAGGCTCACCCCTCAAGTGTTAGCTCACTGATGTCCTTCTCTCAACGGATTGATTGGTTCACTACTCCCCACCAATACTTGCTAATGGAAGTGATCCCAAGTTGATTTGAACGGGTATTTTGTCGTCACTGTGAACTTGTAAATCGGTAGCCCGTGTATTGTTCACCTTCGTATAGCACGACAAGCCACGTATCGCTATCAAAGCTGAGACGATAGGCTTCTCGTTGGGCGGTTGCTCCAGCCCGAATTTGGAGAGATGCAAGTTGGCAGTAGGGTTCTTTCGTAATCTCGCGAACCTGCTGCTTCTGGGCACCTTCAGGCACACTCAATAATTTAGCCAGTTGCTCTTTTGTAAGTTTCGCCTCGGTTTGGGCTGATCCCTGACAGGCGGCAGCAAAACTGCGACGACTGCCAAAAGACGGTAAGCCATACATATCCAACAACACGCCCATCGCTAGTAAGACAGACCCAACGGCGATCGCTCGACGGGAAAGCATCGCCCACATCTCATTACTGCCCATACCGAGTGCCCTCTTAAACTAGAAAAACTTGCCACCAATCAATAAGCCCAGCATGATGAGAAACAGCCGATAGAACGGAATCCATCCCGTTTTGGGCACAAACAAAGCCAGAAAAATTGCGATCGCGGCTGGAGCCAGCATCAACAAAGTAATCACTGGCGACAGAACTGGCAGGGATGCAACCAGATAACGGGAGCCAATCCGAGCGATCGCCGCAACCGCAATCCACATAATGGCATCACTTAAACCATCCATCGGTTTGCGCGGGAGTTGCAGAAATCGCCCAAAGGGAAGTCGTTTGAATTGCGATAGAGCTTGCCCCGCGATCGATTCAAATCCTGGATTGGGACTGGCACGATCGCGCCGTTCTTCCCGATAGGACTGATACTCCTGCTGCTTAAGTTGGCGCAATTCTGCCGCTATCCGTTGCGCCTCATACTCATTCCGCTGCCGGACTGAGTCAAAGGAATTTTGCGGCGGATAAGAGGGTTGCGGGTAGGGGGAATTGAACGATCGTGGAGAAGGAGTTGCTTGGGGTGGTTGATAGTAATCAAAGTTTTCATCCAGTGCTGGAGCAAAAGGTTCAGACGGCTGACTCGCATCCATCAAGACTTCAAGCTGAGATAATCGATGCCGAATTCGCTTTGCTTGCAATTTTAAGTTCTCAGTGTCTTGCTCCTCCAGCGGCAACGGCTCGTAAATCGATTGCGGAGGTACTTGTGGGGGCACTTGTTGAGGTGGATACTGACGTGCCATCCTGGGATCCATCTCTGCCATCCCCCACATCGCCTGAGACTGCATCGGCTGAGATTGCTCCAGGTATGCCTTTCTCCGGGCACGCTCTGCCAAAATATGGTTAATGCGCTCTGCCAGTTCTTCTAGATGCTGCAATTCATCAGCAAAAGGCTGCTGTTTAGGAGGCTGAGCGGATCGATAGACTGGAGTTGCCTTCGTCTTGCCAGCAGTTGAACGTCCTTTACCGGATCCCGATGGCTTACGCTTACTGGGCGATCGCGGAGATTCTTCAGCCCCAGGCTCGGCTGCTCGCGGCTTCGCTGGCATGGGCACAACAGTTCTATCTTCTCTATCCTCCTCCAATGGCTCATCCTCCAGGGCAGGCGAAGGATAAGGCTGATGTGCCAAATTATAGGAGATTTGATACCCTTGGGGGGGTTGCTTGCGGGCTTTATGCTCTTCCATACCAAGTTTCCAGACGAAGGAAAGCTATCTTTCATGAGAGAACTTGCAGCATTAAACTTGCTACACGCTCCTGGACAATAATACCAATGTACTATAAAAAAGGGAAGTCTGCATTGCTGCTTTCAGCAATCAAAAATCATCCCTCAAAGAGAAAAATAGTTAGGAGTACCCATGCGGGTAGCCAGAGTGTTTTTCTCTTTTCCAGGCAATTTCTACAAAAGAACATACCCGTATCCTTGCCGCAAGCCCCTCCCTGAGTAAACTATGGGCTAACAAGCGAAGTCTATTCCAATGCACTAAAACTCTTTTCCAGTCTACTGAAGCAGACTTTTGCTTCCAGCTCGCACTTCGATCGCGGGTGGGTAGTGGGGAGAATCTTTTGCAGAGATCTTCTAAAAAGTTTGCTAGACCTGCCCACCTAGTTTGCGGAATTCACAGCCTGCTGACTGATTAGACTCGTTGTGAAACCAGGATCACGTCTAAAAATTGACATCTTATTTCTTAAGTATCTTCCTGTTTCCTCCTACTTAAGAGAGAGGAATTGAGAATTATTTTACTTGAGATAAATCTAAAGTAGGAAATTGCTTTAAACCATAGATAACTGTATTTCAAAGTACATCCCGATAAGGCTTTACAAAAATATGCTAAATACTGTTTACGGCTTCTTCTCTAATCAGATACAAGCCAGTAGTGCTTATTCTTAGATCGGTAAAGTTACTGCTACTTGTATTTGAACCTCAGGTTGAAGCATTGCCTTGGGAAAGAGGATTTAGTTTGATTTTGCAGCGGGTCAACAGTCTTCTAATTAGCCTTTTCTTATGAAAAACTGATGCCTTTGAGTGCAATTTAATCTTAAACAGGAGCCTTCTGGAATGATTGGTAATTTCGCTTCGTTTACTCGATTGAGTCCCTACTTGAAGGACATGAAGCACGTCATCATAATTGCTTTAGTCGCATCCGTTTTAGCTTCTTTAGCTGAAGGTTTCGGAGTTGGCATGATCGTACCTTTACTACAAGGTTTATTTAACCAGGAGCGGAGTGATGGGACTGATCCAATCTCCCATTTCTTCAGTAATTATTTATCCGTTCAGAACTCAACGTTACGTTTAGGGCTGACTTGCCTGGTGATTTTAGCTGCGATCGCTCTCAAAAATGTCTTCCTATATACCAGCACAACTCAGATGGCAAGGATTAGGGAATCTCTCATCTTGAGGTTGCGACAAGCCATGTTTATTCAACTTCAAATGGTAGGGTTGTCCTTTTTTACAGAACATCGAGTGGGGGATCTAATTCAAACTCAATTTGGTGAGTTAGAACGAGCCAAGCAAGGATTTGATTTCTTCTTGCAAATGCTTTCTAAACTACTAACCGCTTCAGTTTTTGTGTTATTTTTACTGTTTCTATCACCCTTGCTGACCCTACTAACGCTCATTATTCTAGGATTAACCGTTTGCCTGGTAGACTTTCTACACAGAACGATTCAGCAGAAGGGTGAACGCATGACTGAGTATTCTAGCCAGCTCAGTTCCAACACCTTAGAAGCCTTAAATGGGATTCAACTGATCAAAACTTCTGCTTCTGAAAGTCGTGAGATTAAGCGGTTTAAATCCTTATCAATGCAACTTTTGAGACAGGTGTATGGGTTTGAACAGCGAGTGCATTTAATTACACCCATTTCTGAAACATTGGGGATCGCGGCAGCATTGGGAATTATCTTTTTCTCCTACACATTTTTGGTTAGTCGAAATCTGTTATCGGCTGCGGCATTACTAACCTTCGTCGTGATTTTACTGCGCTTGTTGCCTTTGGGGATCGAGGCGAACTTTCTACGGGGGCAAATCGCTTTCTCAAGTGCAGCGTTCGATCGCGTGATGCACTTGCTCAACCCAGCGGACAAGCCATTCATTAAAAATGGTCGCCGTCGATTCACAGGCTTGCAACACAGCATTCGGCTCCGAGATGTTGATTTTGGCTACAACCCAGAAGAACCTGTGCTCAAAAATGTGTCGTTTGAAATTCCAAAAGGCAAAACAGTTGCCTTCG
Source organism: Leptolyngbyaceae cyanobacterium bins.302 (assembly GCA_033764965.1). Classification (GTDB taxonomy): domain Bacteria; phylum Cyanobacteriota; class Cyanobacteriia; order Leptolyngbyales; family Leptolyngbyaceae; genus JSC-12. Next base: position 4,492 of record JANRIN010000122.1, read on the forward strand.
TGGGTGGGTCTGGTTCTGGCAAATCTACCATTACTAAGCTATTATTGCGGTTTTATGACGTGAATCGAGGGCAGATTGAGATTGATGGAATCGATTTACGGGATTACAATCTGGACAGTTTGCGGAAGCGGATTGCGATCGTCAGTCAGGAAACATTCTTGTTCAACTGCTCCGTTCGCGACAACCTGGCATATGGGCTTGACCAAGTAACCGAGGCAGAAATTGTTGAGGCAGCGAAGGGTGCCAATGCCCACGACTTTATTTCTGAGTTGCCAGAGGGATACGATACACCGCTGGGCGATCGCGGGGTGCGGCTCTCTGGTGGTCAACGACAACGCCTGTCGATCGCCCGCGCCTTACTGCGAAACCCAGATGTGTTGATTCTAGATGAAGCCACCAGTAACCTGGACCCTGAGTCAGAAAAGTTGGTGCAAGACGCGATCGAGCAACTTTGCAAAAACCGGACCACGATTATGATTGCCCATCGCTTCTCCACGATCGAAAATGCTGACAAGCTGATTGTGCTAGACCACGGCAGGGTAGAAGAGGAAGGCACCTGGGATGAATTGATTCAGAAGCAGGGACTATTCTGGAAACTCTATAACCTTCAATGCGTAGCAGTTCCAGCCACAGTGCAGTAAGTCCGTTGCTGCAAAACCTGGCTAACGTTTTAATAACTTATGTAACCTCTCATTATGTTTATTTGAATGAGAGGTTTTTACTTTAAGTTTTATTGCCCAGCCAAGGATCTGTTTTTTGCAATTCAAGCCGGATTTGTCATGAAATAAGCACATACTGAAGGCTTTCTTAAGGAAAGAAAAAAGCGGTTTTGAGCTTGTATGTTAGGATTGCAAACTCATTGCGCTAGATCTGACAATTTCCTTAAGACATAGCCATTTCAGCTAGCTTTGATAGAAAATTCAAACTAGCTAGAGTGGATTTATTGCAGATACAAATCCCCTACCTAATATGACCTCTCATTGGCATCTTCTAGGCTCCACAATGAACAATCAACAACTGCCCTCTAAACAAGGTTTGTACGATCCTCAGTTTGAACACGATGCCTGTGGCGTTGGTTTCATCGTCCACATGAAAGGGCAGAAATCTCACGACATCGTTGAGCAAGGTTTGACAATTTTACTGAATATTGACCATCGCGGAGCCGTTGGTGCCGAGATCAATACGGGTGATGGGGCGGGCATTTTGATGCAGATTCCCCACAAGTTTTTGCAAAAAATCACAGCAGTACAAAACATTACTTTGCCAGCACCAGGGCAGTACGGGGTAGGCATGGTCTACGCCTCGCCTGATGCCACCCAACGAGCAGCCGGGCGACGGGAATTTGAGCAGATCGTGGCAGCGGAAGGTCTGCAAGTCTTGGGGTGGCGGGATGTGCCAACAGACAATTCCTCGCTGGGAAATACGGCAAAATCCAGCGAACCCTTCATGCAGCAAGTGTTTATCCAACGCAGTCCCGATTTAGTCGATGATCTGGCGTTTGAGCGCAAGCTGTACGTAATTCGCAAGCGATCGCACAATGTGATTCGTGCTCCCAAAATTGATCCCTACTGGTATCCCACCAGCATTTCCTGCCGCACGCTCGTTTACAAAGGGATGCTGATGCCTGTGCAGGTAGGGCAATACTTCCCGGAATTGCATGATCCTGATATGGAAAGTGCACTGGCGCTGGTGCATTCTCGCTTCAGTACCAATACGTTTCCCAGTTGGGAGCGATCGCACCCCTACCGTTACATTGCCCACAACGGCGAAATCAACACCTTGCGTGGGAATATCAACTGGATGCACGCCCGCCAATCGTTGTTTGAATCAGAACTCTTTGGCGAGGACATCAAAAAGATTCAACCCGTGATCAATATTGACGGGAGCGACTCGCTGATTTTTGACAATGCGCTGGAACTGCTGACGCTAGCGGGTCGGAGTTTGCCCCATGCCGTGATGATGATGATCCCAGAACCGTGGACGGCACACGAGTCTATGAGTGATGAGAAAAAGGCATTTTACGAATATCATTCCTGCTTGATGGAGCCGTGGGATGGTCCCGCTTCGATCGCCTTTACCGATGGCACGATGATGGGGGCAGTCCTTGATCGCAACGGCTTGCGTCCCTCCCGCTACTATGTGACGAAGGATGATTTGGTGATTATGGCTTCGGAAGCGGGAGTCTTGCCGATCGAGCCGGAACGAGTCGCCTATAAAGGTCGCCTGCAACCGGGGCGGATGTTCCTGGTCAACATGGAAGAAGGTCGCATCGTGGCAGATGAGGAAATTAAAAATTCTATTGCCACTGCCCAGCCCTATCGCGACTGGTTGAACCAACACCTGGTGGATTTATCTCAACTCCCAGACCCCGTAAGGGCGAATGGCAATTCGCCTCTACAATCCCCGCAACCAAACGATATCATTCATCTGCAAACCGCGTTTGGCTACACCTTTGAGGATCTTCGCATCCTCTTGACTCCAATGGCGCGAGATGGTGTGGAAGCCGTGGGATCAATGGGATCGGATACCCCGCTGGCTGTGTTGAGCGATCGCCCCAAACTGTTGTACGACTATTTTCAACAATTATTTGCTCAAGTGACGAATCCGCCGATCGACTCGATTCGGGAGGAAATTATCACGTCGGCAGAAACCACATTGGGAGCCGAAAAAAATCTACTCAAGCCGGAACCAGAGAGTTGTCATCTGATTCGGTTGAAAACTCCGATTCTCACTGATACGGAACTCGCGAAGTTGAAAGGGGTGCATCAAGATGGCTTCAAGTCTGTCACCATCGCATCCCTGTTTGATCCCAAAGCTGGAGTTGTAGGCTTAGAAGCCGCAATTCAAGCCATTTGCCTTCAAGCGGATGAGGCGATCGCGGATGAAGCAAATATTTTGATCCTGAGCGATCGCGGCGTGGATCAGACTCATGCTCCCATTCCCGCATTGCTTGCCGTTGCCGCCCTCCATCATCACCTAATTCGTAACGGCACGCGCACTCGCGTAGGACTCGTTCTGGAATCCGGTGAACCACGGGAAGTGCATCATTTCGCGACCTTAGTTGGCTATGGTTGCTGTGCGATCAACCCTTATCTGGCGTTTGAGTCGATGCAGGAGATGATCGAGCAGGGATTATTGGTCGGCGTGGATCATCCCACTGCCATCAAAAACTACATCAAAGCGGCAACGAAAGGCGTGGTAAAAGTTGCTTCCAAGATTGGCATTTCAACGATTCAGAGTTATCGCGGTGCCCAAATTTTTGAAGCGATCGGGCTGGATCGCTCGGTTGTGGACAAATACTTCACCTGGACAGCCTCCCGAATTGAAGGGGCAGATTTGAACGTGATCGCCCAGGAAGCGATTTTGCGGCACAGTCATGCCTTCCCCGATCGCGAAGTGAACGGTCACACGTTGGATGTGGGTGGCGAGTACCAGTGGCGTAAGGAAGGAGAGGCGCACCTCTTCAGTCCTGAAACGATTCATACGTTGCAAAAAGCCGTGCGGACTGGGAATTACACTTTCTACAAGACCTACGCTGGACTCGTAAATGAACAAAATCAGAAACATTTCACGCTGCGCGGCTTACTCCAATTTAAACAACGGGAGGCTATCCCCATTGAGGAAGTGGAACCGATCGAGTCCATTATGCGCCGCTTCAAAACCGGAGCCATGAGTTATGGGTCTATTTCCAAAGAAGCACACGAAGCCCTGGCGATCGCCATGAACCGCATTGGGGGCAAGTCCAACACGGGTGAAGGCGGCGAAGATCCGGAGCGCTACACCTGGACGAACGACCAGGGCGACTCGAAAAACAGCGCCATCAAACAGGTGGCATCCGGCCGCTTTGGTGTGACAAGTCTCTATCTGTCGCAAGCGCGGGAAATCCAGATCAAAATGGCGCAGGGGGCAAAACCCGGTGAAGGCGGACAACTCCCTGGCAAAAAGGTGTATCCCTGGATCGCCAAAGTGCGCCACTCCACGCCCGGTGTGGGATTGATTTCGCCCCCGCCACACCACGACATTTACTCGATCGAAGACCTGGCACAACTGATCCACGACTTGAAGAATGCCAACCGGGCAGCGCGGATCAGTGTCAAGCTCGTGTCTGAAGTGGGTGTAGGGACGGTTGCCGCAGGTGTGGCAAAAGCCCATGCGGATGTGGTGCTAATTTCTGGCTTTGATGGTGGCACGGGTGCCTCGCCGCAGACCTCCATCAAACACGCCGGACTCCCGTGGGAACTCGGTTTAGCAGAAACCCATCAAACCCTGGTATTGAACGACTTGCGATCGCGGATTGTGGTGGAAACCGACGGACAAATGAAGACCGGACGGGATGTGGTGATTGCAGCACTCTTGGGTGCGGAAGAGTTCGGCTTTGCTACGGCTCCCCTCGTCAGTCTGGGTTGCATTATGATGCGGGTTTGCCATCTCAACACTTGTCCGGCTGGAGTTGCCACCCAAGATCCCCATCTGCGTCAGAACTTCATTGGCGATCCCGACCACACGGTCAACTTCATGAAATTCATTGCTCAGGAAGTGCGGGAAATCATGGCAGAACTGGGCTTCCGCACCATTGATGAAATGGTTGGACGCACGGATATATTAGAAGCGAAGCAAGCGATCGCCCACTGGAAAGCCAAAGGGTTGGACATTTCGCCCATTCTTTATCAACCGGATGTACCCGCCACGGTGGGACGCTATTGCCAGATGGCTCAGGATCACGGCTTAGACAAATCCCTCGACATTACAAAGTTGTTGGAGTTGTGCCAGCCTGCGATCGAAAAGGGCGAAAAGGTTCATGTCGGGGTAAATGGCGATGCACCTCTCCCCATTAAGAACATCAACCGCACAGTCGGCACGATTCTCGGCAACGAAATCACCAAACGTCATTGGCATGGCTTACCGGAAGATACAGTTCATCTCAAATTCCAGGGCAGTGCTGGACAAAGCTTTGGTGCCTTCGTACCGAAAGGGGTGACGCTGGAACTGGAAGGGGATGCCAACGACTACGTTGGTAAAGGCTTAAGTGGTGGCAAACTCATCCTCTACCCGCCCAAGACCTCCAGTTTTGTCGCAGAACATAATATCATCGTCGGTAACGTTGCCTTATACGGCGCAACTTCTGGCGAAGTATATATTCGCGGTGTGGCAGGAGAGCGCTTTGGTGTCCGTAACTCTGGCGTGAATGCTGTCGTGGAAGCAGTGGGGGATCACGGCTGCGAGTACATGACGGGCGGCAAGGTCGTGATTCTTGGCACCACTGGACGTAACTTTGCTGCCGGAATGAGCGGCGGAATTGCTTATATCCTCGACGAAGCGGGCGATTTTGCTACCCGTTGCAACGCCCAAATGGTGGGATTGGAAGCAGTGGATGATCCGGAGGAAATTGCCGAATTGCATCAACTAATCCAGAATCACGCCAACTACACGGGCAGCGAAAAAGCTGCATCGGTCCTGGCAAACTGGGATGGGATGCTGCCCAAATTCGTCAAGGTGATGCCGAAGGACTACAAGCGCGTGTTGCAAGCCATTAAGGACGCGATCGCCTCTGGTCTCACGGGCGATGATGCCCTCACCGCTGCCTTTGAAGCCAACGCCCGCGATGTCGCCCGCATCGGCGGCAGCTAACCTATGTAGGTTGGGTTGAACCCCGTGAAACCCAACAAATTTACCCTTGTCGGGTTTCGTCCCTCAACCCAACCTACATTGCTTTAACAAGATGAGCCGATCAAAGCTATTAGATACTGTTGCACTTTTAAGGGGTTTATCCAGCGATCGCTTATCGCTCGTCGAGTTTGATCTCGCTTCTGTAAACCATTTACCTAGTGGTTTAGTCGGAACGATCGTTCATGTGTTTCAGCAGAACGGCAACGAACATTACCTGATTGAATTTGCTGATGCTCAAGGTCACGAATATGCCATAGCCACTCTCGCAGCTCATGAATTCCTGGTTCTCCATCAAGAACTTCAGTTAAGTAGTTAAATCATTTTTGTGAAAAATGTTGATCTATAAGTAAGGAGGAAATTTGAGAGGCAGAACGGTCAGAATGTATCTTGTTGATGGCAACCCCAACGGAATTATGACTGTCGAGATTATGAACTGGACAGGTGTAGTCACAGTAAGTCCAAAAACACAGTTGGCTGATTTAGCAAGTCGTAGTGAAATAAGACGCACAGGAATTTATATTTTAGTTGGAAATAATCCAGAAAGTCCTTCATTTCAAGAAGTGGTTTATATCGGCGAAAGTGATTGTGTATGGGATCGTTTGACACAACATATTAAAGACCCAGTTAAAGAAGTTTGGTGGAGGCGCACTGTAATCATTACTAGCAAAGACGACAATTTAACTAAGGCTCACATTCGATACTTAGAAAGCCGCTTAATTTCATTAGGAATTCAAGCTCAACGAGCCAAAATCACAAATGGTACTAATCCAGATGTACCTCGCCTTCCAGAACCTGACATTGCTGATATGGAGTACTTTCTTGAGCAAGTTCAAATGCTACTTCCCGTTTTAGGGTTAACTTTTGCAATGCCTTTACCCACTTTAGAAAATGAGCAGCTACCAGAATTAGTAGGTCATGAGTCTCCTATTTTCTATATGAATTATAAGAAAGCTAAGGCTTTTGCACGCGAGGTCAATGGTGAATTTGTCATTCTTAAAGACTCTACTCTCTGTAAAGAAGAGACTTCTAGTTTAGCCAGTTCTTATAGACAACTTCGTTCTCAACTTCTTGCTGATGGCAAATTAGTAGATTCTGATAATGCTGATTGCTGGAGATTAACCCAGGATTTGCCCTTGACAAGCCCAAGTGCTGCTGCTTGTGTAGTGGGAGGTTTATCACTGAACGGTCGAGCAACTTGGCAAGTTAAAGATGCAAATCAATCTTATGCAAGCTGGCAAGATTCACGGTTAGAGAAGGCACAAAAAGTAGTTCAGCCTGAGTTAGAACAATTTAATCTTCTTTAGGTTTATAAGGAGGTGGACAGGGTTATGTTTTAGAAGCTTTAAATTTTTATTGCAGGCAAATCGATCGCAGTTGTCACAGTTCCGATTTCTGCGGTGCAAGCCTTACAGTCTGATCAGGTTTTAGCCGTGCGATCGATAGAAAAAATATAATTTTAGAAGGGGATAGGCAATCACAATGAATACAGAAATGGTTAAGACCAAGCAATATATAGAAGAACAGGAAGAATGTTACCGTGTGGTTGGTAAGCGGGTTTCTTTAGACTCAATTGTTTATGCGTTTCTGGCTGGGCAATCTCCTGAAAGTATTGCTCAATCGTTTCCAGTGCTGACGCTAGAAGAAGTGTATGGCGCGATCGCATTTTATCTGGCGAATCGGAAGGCGATCGATGAATACTTAGCAGAAGGAATCCAACAATTTGAAACATTGAGGCAGCAAGCTAGAGAAACAAATACCTTACTCTACCAAAAGCTTTACGCTGCCAGTAGTCAGACATGAAGATTCTTTTTCAAGCGGATGCAGACTTAAATCAAGCAATTATTACAGGAGTTTTACGGCAGGAGCCAACCATTGATTTCCAAACTGCCAACGTTTCTAATTTAAGTGGATTAAGTGATTTAGAAGTGTTAACAGTTGCGGCAGAGGCGAACAGAGTTCTAGTTTCACACGACCAGCGAACAATGCCGAGACACTTTGCCGAATTTGTTGTTACTTACACGAGTTCAGGCGTGATTATTGTGCTTCAAAGCTTACCTGTTGGTGAAGTGATTGAGAATCTAATCAAAATCTGGAAGACTACTGACTCAGAAGAGTGGATTAACCGAATTGCCTACTTACCTCTGTGAAGAAGAATGAAAAATATTGTGGTTTTAGAAGTCTTGAATGGTGTAAAAGAATCGACCGCGGTTGTCACAATTCCGGTTTCTGCGGTGCAAGCCTTACAGTCTGATCAAGTTTTAGCAGTGCGATCGCGCTTTGGGTATTAACAATGGCAATGGTATTAGAAAAGGTCGTTCCCTTTGGGCGATCGCTGGATGAATATCAGAAAATGTTTAATCTTACAGATCCTGATTTAGCAAGACCCATTTTAGGAGTGGGAGATGGACCCGCCAGCTTTAATGCGGAAGGTACAAAACGCGGTTACGCTATCACTTCAATTGATCCCATTTACGAATTTACTGGAGATAAAATTCAAGCCAGATTTGAAGCGATTGTGGATGATATTATTGCTCAAGTTGAAGCAACACCAGATGATTGGGCTTGGGATTATCATGGCTCACCAGCAGGATTAAGAGCCAATCGAGAGAAAGTTCTAGCAGCTTTTTTAGAAGATTACGAGAATGGAACACAGAAGGGACGTTACATCACCGCAGAATTGCCAGTTTTACCGTTTCAATCAAAGCAGTTTTCCTTAGCCCTTTGTTCCCATTTCCTGTTTCTGTATTCCGATCATTTTGATCTGGAGTTTCACATTCAATCGATTCAGGAAATATTACGAGTTGCTGATGAAGTTCGGATTTTCCCGTTATTGACGCTACTGTTAAAGCGATCGCCCCATCTAGAACCCGTGATTCAGCACTTTCAAAAAGCCTATGCGGTATCCATTCAACCCGTTGATTATGAATTGCAGAAAGGAGGAAATGAAATGTTAGTCATTCGCGAAGATACGAATATGAACTAGAGCGCTCTTCACCCCGCATTTCCAGCTAACAGTGAGGTAATAAAAGCTGAAAATGCAGGAGTCAAACCAGAAAAGATGACCACCGAAGCCGTAGCAATAATAATCGTTACCGCCATTCTTACCATGCCATCCGTGCCTTTCTGATATGTATCAAACTTGTAATCTAATTTTTCTACTTTGTCGTTTAACTCATTTACCCCATCCTGCAACTTGATTAAGGCATCACCAATATCATTATTACTTGGATTTTCTGGTATCTGCATCGTCATAATTGGTTTCCTGCTCCCTCTCCAATAAAAATTCACTACTACCTAGCTTAATTCCAACACGAGGAACCACTCATGGGCAAACCCACTGGCTTTATTGAATTTCTGCGCGAAGCTCCGTCTGAAACTGAGCCACTCACCCGCATTCGCAACTGGGACGAATTTCACCTGCCGATGCCAGAAGAAAAACTCCGGAATCAGGGCGCACGCTGTATGGACTGCGGCACGCCCTTCTGCCATACCGGAACCCTGATTAGTGGCATGGCGAGTGGTTGCCCGATTAACAACCTGATCCCAGAATGGAATGATCTGGTCTATCGCGGCTTGTGGAAAGAAGCCCTCGATCGCCTGCACAAAACCAACAACTTCCCCGAATTCACGGGTCGAGTCTGTCCGGCTCCCTGCGAAGGGTCGTGCGTGTTGGGCATTCATAATCCACCCGTGACCATCAAAAATATCGAGTATTCCATTGTTGAGAAGGGTTGGGAAAACGGCTGGATTGCGCCGCAGACACCCACCAAGCGCACTGGGAAGAAGATTGCCGTGGTTGGCTCCGGTCCAGCCGGACTCTCGGCAGCGGCACAACTGAACACCGCAGGGCATTGGGTCACGGTGTACGAACGCGCCGATCGCCCCGGTGGTTTGCTGATGTACGGCATCCCCAACATGAAGCTGGATAAGGAAGAAGTAGTGTTGCGCCGCCTCAAGGTGCTGGAAGCTGAAGGGGTGAAATTTGTCTGCAACACGGAAATTGGCAAAGATATTTCGGCGGAACAACTCCTGAACGATTTTGATGCGGTGGTGCTGTGTACCGGAGCCACCAAGCCCCGCGATCTGCCCATTGATGGGCGGGATTTAAAGGGCATTCACTTTGCCATGGACTTCCTCACTGCCAATACCAAGGCAGTTTTGGACAATACCGAAACGCCACTTTCTGCCACTGGCAAAGATGTGGTGATTATTGGCGGCGGTGACACGGGAACAGACTGCGTAGGTACTTCCATCCGGCATGGTTGCAACAGCGTCACGCAGGTGGAAATCATGCCCCAGCCGCCGATGCAACGAGCATCCGACAACCCCTGGCCCGAATGGCCCAAAGTCTACAAAATGGACTATGGACAGGAAGAAGCCGCTGCCAAATTTGGGGCTGATCCCCGTGTCTATATCACCACTGCGACTAAGTTTGAAGGGGATGAAAGCGGTCAGGTGAAAGCGGTTCACACTGTTGAGGTGTTGTGGGAGCGGAATGAGAAAGGGGCTTTCGTGCCCAAGCACGTTCCGGGAACTGAGCGTGTCATTCCGGCGCAGCTCGTCCTGCTAGCAATGGGCTTCCTTGGTCCCGAACAGCCTCTAGTCGATGCCCTGGGCTTGGAAAAAGATGTGCGGAGCAATATCAAAGCGGAGTATGGCAAGTACGCCACCAGCCATCCCAAAGTCTTTGCAGCGGGAGATTGTCGGCGCGGTCAAAGTCTCGTCGTATGGGCGATCAACGAAGGACGAGAAGTCGCGCGGGAGTGCGATCGCTACCTGATGGGACACTCCGACCTACCGTAAGCAACGAGCCGTTGATGAACCTGCGCCCTGCTACACTCGCCGATCTTGATCTACTGCGTCATTGGGATGAGCAACCCCATGTGATCGCCTCCGATCCCAATGATGATTGGCACTGGGAAGTAGAGCTAGAGCGGCATCTCGATTGGCGGGAGCAGTTAATTGCTGAAATTGACAGTCGCCCCATTGGGTTTGTCCAAATCATTGATCCAGCCCGTGAGGAGAGTCACTACTGGGGTGATGTCACAGATGATCTTCGCGCGATTGATATCTGGATTGGAGCAGAGCAAGATTTGGGCAAAGGGTACGGCACAACAATCATGCAGCTTGCCCTTACCCGATGTTTTGCTAACCCTACCGTGATGGCGGTACTGGTTGATCCGCTTGCTAGTAATTCCCGCGCCCACCGTTTCTATGAACGCTTGGGATTCCAATTGGTCGATCGCCGCCGATTTGGTGAGGATGATTGCTGCGTATATCGCCTGGATCGAGCCGATCGGTATTAACGGAAGGGGTGCATCAGTACAATTCTTCAAGCTAGTTAATGTTACGCAAATTACCTCTTGCCTAGTTAATTCTACTCAATACTTGCTTCAGATTTTTTTTTGTTCTACTAAGCTTTTCTCTGTTAATCTTCTCCTCAAAGATTTAGTTGCAAATCCAGGGGCGTAGTTCGCTGTATGAAAACGCACTAGCTCCAGATCAGGTAAGTGCAATAGGGGAGATTAAGCAAATGGTTTTGACGTGGCAAGAAGCAGGACCCAGCCCGATTTTTGGTGGTGGTAATTCGGTAGTAGAGGGCAAATCTCAGATTGGTGCGATTACCTCAATCTTGCAACACCCCACTGATCCCAATACCTTATGGGTAGGTGCGGTCAATGGTGGCATCTGGAGATCGAGCAATGCTACAGCCGCAAATCCCACCTGGACAACTGCCACCGATGATAATGCCCCCTCCCTCTCAATCGGAGCCTTGGACGTTGATTATCGAAACCCTCAAAATTTAGTAGCCGGAGGATTTGGTAACTTTAGTTCTAGTGATAGACAGGGTGGAATTTTACCGGGAATGTTGTTATCAGATAATGGTGGCACATCCTGGAGGTTGGCACCTGATACCACCGGAACTTTGAAAGACCTCAGCATTTCGGGCGTGGTAATCCGAGGGCAAACCATTGTGGTGACTGCGAATACTCAATCGCGCCGGGGTCGCAATGGGGTAAACGGGTTTGCCCGCAGCGTCGATGGCGGCAACACCTTTACTGACATTACAAATATTGTCAGTTCTCGACAACTTGATACCCAAAAACTGCAAATGACTGACTTGGCAGGCGATCGTGCTCCAACCGAAAATTTGTTTGCCGCATCTTTATCAGGAGTTTTTTACAGCAATAATTTAGGCGAAAGCTGGAACGACATTACCCAGGGGATCTTGAATCTCAATCCTGCTGCCTTCAACGAAACAACAGTTAAAGTCAAGTTGGCAGTGGGATACTACTCCACTCAACCCGCAGGTCAGCAGACCGTGGTATATGTTGGCATCGTCAATACAGTTAAAGATGCCGATGGGAATAACAAACAGCGCTTAACGGGCGTATACCGCTCAAGCAATTTTGGTGCAACCTGGACACAGATGGATTTACCCTCTACACAGGAACCGAAGGCTCTTAAGGAGGATGTGGAGCCTGACAGACTCACATCTCCAGGAATCCATCCTGGAGGGCAAGGGGATACTCATTTTTCCATTGGTGCAGATCCACGCAACCCAAATATTGTGTATGTGGGTGGCGATCGCCAGCCAGGACCAATTGATGGCACCAGCACCACTGGCGCACAAGTCTGGTCGGGGCATTTATTTCAAGGGGATGCCTCTAACCCCGCTGGACAGCAGTGGACACCCATTACGAATAAATTCGCCAATAGCACTGCTCCCCATGCCGACTCGCGGGATATTGCCTTTGATCTCAGCGGTAATCTGCTAGAAAGCGACGATGGGGGAATTTATCGTTTCGACGTGACCAATAGGCGCTGGAGTTTCCTATCCGGTAGTAGCCCAAACCAATTCACTCCGGGGCTTCGCATCACTGAGTTCATCTCACTTGATTGGGACGCGAACGCAGATTTGTTTATTGGCGGCGCTCAGGACAACGGTGTTTCAGTTGGTAGACTCGACTTTAGCGGCTCTAGCATTGCTGGTTTAAATTGGGTTGAGATTACGTCCGGGGATGGGGGCGTTGTTCGCGTAGATGACCTCAGTCCACAAACCTCGTACCAGTACTTCAGTAGTCAAACTTTGGGCAACTTTGGTTACCGCGAAGTGGATGCGACCACCCGACAAGCCAAAGAAACTGTATACGCTAAGTTGAATATTCAATTTAAAGGTAAGGAGTATACCCTTCAGCAATACGAAAAGCAACAGAGCGGGCAAGACCCAGATTTACCATTTACGACTCCAGTGGAAACGAATAAGGTGAAGTCTGGGAATCTGGTGATCGGGACGAAGCAGAGTGTATATGAATCCACAGATCGAGGCAGTCAACTCGTCGATCTTTTCCTGGAAGACCCTAAGAACTCGTTTAGCCAACGGCGATACAATCTGGAGCGGAGCGACAAAGTCCGAGAAGAAGTCCAAGCTCTGGCTTACGGCGGCAAGGAAAATGGGGTAGACCAACCAGATGTACTTTACGTCGGAACGAGCACAGGTCAACTGTTTCGGCGAGACCCTGGAGGATTATTAACCAAGGTTCCATTCAATAATGATGTTGAGATTCGAGACATTGCCCTCAACCCAAACAACTGGCGAGAAGTATATGTGCTAACCAGTCGGGCAGTTTGGCGTAGCCTGGATGCTGGGGTGAACTTCACCAATATCACTGGAAATTTAATTGTTGGTGATGACAGATTAGAGCCTGGAACGCTGCGAACGGTTGAATACATCACTAGCGAAAAAGATCAGGGATTGGTGGTGGGCGGTTTAGGGGGAGTAAGAGCGCTCACCAACCCTGCTGCCCCGGGTGGAACACCCCTTGCATGGCGCAAGCTTGGCGACAGGCTGCCTAATCTCAACGTTATGGAGTTGAACTACGACATTAGGGATGATGTGTTAGTTGCTGCCACACTAGGCCGGGGAGCCTGGTTTGCCACCAGTGTCAAAGCTGAGTTCGGTGGCAATCCAACTCCGACTCCAGCCTTACCATCAAACCCGATAGTTGCCACTCCTTCAGCATCCGTGAGTAACGCCAGAGCGCCAGAGCAAGCCTTCAGCTACGTCACAGACGAATTTGATGATGATGAGGGGGATTTTTTAGAAGATGGAACAACGCTGCCTGCTCTAGTGTTTGAAATTAGCTTGAGTGGTCGCAGTACTGTACCCGTTACAATGCGCCTCGCGACGATTGATGGTTCCGCAACAGGAGGCACAGATTACGAACTGCTTGATCGCGTGATCACTTTTGCTACAGGCGAAACCAAACAACAAGTTCGCATTCAACCACTGGACGACAACTTAACTGAGCCAGACGAAAAATTTTCATTGGTGATTCTGGATATTCAGGGAGGCACGATCGCCGACGGCGTTGGCATTGGCATCATTGAAACTGATCCAGGTGAATTTGCCCCCCATATCTTGCCCACCCTTAGATCGCCTGACTGGCGTTTTGGCGGACTCTCCACCACTGCTGCCAACCTGGCTCCTGCCAGCACCGCCAGTTCCACCCCTGACATTCTCTGGCGCGACTACACTACTGGAAACAACGTGCTATGGAGCCTGGAAAATGGCGACGATGTTATTCAAATTAATCTGCCCAGCTTTAGAGATCCAAACTGGGTTGCCGCAGGAGCAACTGATTTTACGAATGATGGTAATTCCGATATCTTTTGGTACAACACCCAAACTGGAGCAACTCAAATTTGGGAACTGAAAAATTCTACGTTGGTTGCAGTCAGTCCCCTATCTGTAAGTACCGGTGGTTGGGTATTTCAAGGGTTTGCTGATCTCACTGGAGATAATTCACCTGATATCATTTGGCAAGAGCCAAACACGGGTGCAGTGAGCTTTTGGGAAATGAAAGGGACGCAGTTTGCCAATGCTGGTCTGATTTTTTCAGCAGTAGCCACAACTTGGAAAGTTCGAGCGATCGCTGACTTTACAGGTGATGGGAATGCAGACTTTCTCTGGCAAAACGACGATGGTACAGCCGCAATGTGGCAAATGAACCGTAGTTCGATCGTTCAATTTACTACGTTGCCAACTCTCGGAGCTACTCAAATCATTGCGGGTGCCGCAGATTTTGATGGAGATGAGCAGATCGATATTCTGCTACATGAATATGAGAGTAGAAATACGTCCATCTGGTTCTTAGACAAAGGCAGATTTGATGGAGCGGTTGCACTGCAACAAGCAGACTCCCCAACCTGGCGTGCTCAAGCGATCGCTGACTTCGATGACGACGACCAGGTTGATATTCTCTGGCGTGACATCGACTCTGGAGTCAATACCCTCTGGATACTAGATTAAGCATCTTTTTTTCCTCCAAGCCCCCAAGCTTTCTGACCAAAGCTATACTTTGAACTACTGAATCTGGTTGGTGGGCTTTCTATGAACTGGTGGAAACGGCTTAAAAACAATACCCTTGCCCGCATTGGAGCAATTATCCTGCTGATTTTCTATGTCATGGTGATTGCAGCAGAGTTTGTAGCTCCTTATGATCCCTATGCCTCTCAACCCGATGGCGCATTACTACCGCCAACCCAGGTGTACTGGCAAGATCAAAAGTCGGGGCAGTTTATCGGTCCCCACGTCTACCCCACCACCCAAGGTCCCGTGGATTTGAATACGGGCGATCGCAAGCTGCTTGTAGATTTCAACCAGCCTTCTCCGATTCGGTTATTTGTTTCCGGCTCAGACTATCGCCTCTTCCAGATCAAGCTGCCCTTACCGACTCAGTTCTCGCTTGCCAATCCCAAGTTCGATGAAGTTGAAGTCTTTTCCGGCATTCCTGCTAATTGGCATCTATTTGGCACCGATGGACTGGGCAAATTTAATCTGTTAGGAACGGATGATCAGGCACGAGATCAGTTCACTCGGTTGGTGCATGGCGGACGGATTAGCCTCAGCATTGGTTTAGTCGGGATTATTATTTCGTTCCCGCTAGGAATGCTAGTTGGCGGCATCTCCGGCTACTTCGGCGGCTGGACAGATACCATTCTGATGCGCCTGGTGGAAGTTTTGATGACCATCCCCAGTATTTATTTGCTCGTGGCACTGGCGGCAGTCCTACCGCCCGGATTGTCCAGCGCCCAACGCTTTCTGCTGATTATTTTCATCACCTCCTTTATTCGCTGGGCAAGTTTGGCACGGGTGATTCGCGGGGAAGTGTTGTCGATTAAAGAGCGGGAATTTGTGCAGGCATCCCGCGCGATGGGAGGGCGATCGCTCTACATCATCCTGCGCCACGTTTTACCCCAAACCGCCACCTTTGTAGTGATTTCTGCCACCCTCGCCATTCCCGACTTCATCGTGGCAGAGTCAGTTCTCAGTTTGATTGGCTTGGGCATTCAGCAGCCTGACCCCTCTTGGGGCAATATGTTATCTCTAGCAACGAACGCTTCCATTCTGGTGTTACAACCCTGGCTGATCTGGGCACCTGCTGTGTTGATTATTCTCACCGTGTTGGCGTTTAACCTGTTGGGCGATGGCTTGCGAGATGCCCTCGATCCTCGGAGCTTGCAACGTTAATTGTGCGATCGCCGGCTCGCCCAGTGCCAAACAAATCCGACCAAGACTAAAGCAATACCCATCAACCGAACCTGAGCATCCACCCAGAAGGCAAGAAATAGACAGGATGCTAACCCCATCCAGGCAATCCAGTCAGGAAAAAGCTTTTGCGGTGAAGGCAATCGCAAAGCGGCAAAGTTGGTGATGGCGTAGTAGATCAAGACGCTGAAGGCACTGAAGGACCAGGTCGTTTTGACATTGCCAATGAGGGTTAACAAGCCAATGCCAACTCCAACCGCAATCACCGCCAGAACGGGAGTCGTTTGGGTCTGGTTCAAGTTAGCAAAGGCTCCAGGCAAATCGCGGCGGCGACCCATTGCCAGCACCACCCGCGACAACCCCAAAATCAGGTTGAGCAAAACTCCTAACATGGCTGTGATTGCCCCGATCGCCACAATCACAGATCCACCTGCACCCGCCACCTGCCGCATCACCACTTCCAGTGGCGCAGAATTCCCTGCCTGAGTCGCTTGCGCCAATACATCACTGCCCACGGCTCCAATACTGACAATCGCCACTGTGAGGTAGAGCACCATCGTCACAATCAAGCAAATGATCATTGCTTGGGGAATCGTTTGCCGGGGCGATCGCGCTTCTTCTCCCATCGTGGCAATCCTGCCATATCCCGTATATGCCACAAACATCAGAGCACTGGCTTGCAGCACCTCTTTGGGCGAACCCGTGAAGAAGGGGATAAAATTAGCCGTTCCGGCGGCGGCAAAAGATGGCAAACACGCCAATACAAACACACCCAAAGCCAGGAGCGTCACGGACACAATGATTGTGTTAGCTGTATTGGAGCGGCGGATGCCCCCCAGGACGATCGCGGTTAACCCGACCACAGCCCCGACTGCCACCGGAGTCACCCAGGCAGAGCTAATGCCCAACAAACTCAACAAATACCCTGCAAATCCCAAAGCGGCGGTTGCCGCAGAAGTCGATTTTGCTACCAAAAACATCCACCCAGCCGTAAACCCCAACTCCGGTGAGAGATATTCGTAGCCATACTCATAAGATCCCCCGCTCACTGGATGATTTGCCGCAAGTTGGGCGCTACTCAGTCCATTGCAAATCGCAACCAGTGCTCCAATGGCGATCGCCAACACCACAGCAGCACCTGCAACCCCAGCCGCAATCCCAATACTGACAAAAATGCCTGTCCCGATGATGGAACCCAGACCCATGAACGTGGCACCCCACACGCCTAGTTCGCGTTTCAACTGAGGTTGCGACACCTGGTTTGACATAAAACTTCTAATGTAAGTAATTCACAAAAATCCTCATCATCATGTCAAACATCGATAAAAAGTGAGTGTTTAGTCAGTTACCTCTGCATGGAAACAAATTTTCAATTAAGGGAGGTTTTTGGCTAAGAGTCCCCCCAACTGCAACCCCAAAATGCCCAAAACAGGGCTACCCAACCAATAACCAACTCCAACCCAACCATTTACTCGCCAGAGATTCGCAGCATCTAACGTGTAGGTTGAAAAAGTCGTGTAGGAGCCAAGAAAGCCAACGGAAACCAGTAATCGTAAATCGGGTGCCGCGATCGCGCGATCCAGTAAATACGTGGTAAATAACCCAATAACAAAGGCTCCAGTGACATTTACAAACAGCGTTCCAAACGGAAACTGCCCACCCAACCATTGAGCCAAATAGATTGACACATAGTAACGACTCAAGGCACCAGGAATCGCTCCTAAGCTAATAAAAATTGGGGTTTGCCAACTCACTGTCGTTCCATCGAAAGAAATAATTGACCAACGTTATATTACTAGATGACATGGAATTGACCGAATCAGGGACCACAAATGGGTTTGGATGCGATCGCTCAGCACAATACGCCACTCCTGTCCGCTTTGCAGAACTGCGCCATTCGTTCAACCGCAGCCTTTCACACCCCAGGACATAAGCGCGGCAAGGGAATAGACCCAGCATTGCAGACCTTGATGGGCGATCGGGTGTTTCAGTCTGACCTGCCCGAACTGCCCGAACTGGATAATCTATTCGCGCCCAGCGGTGTGATTCAAGCTGCTCAAGCACTGGCAGCCCAAGCATTTGGAGCGGAACAAACCTGGTTTCTCACCAATGGCTCTACCAGCGGCATCATTGCAGCGATTTTGGCAACTTGCAATCCGGGCGAAAAAATTATCCTGCCGCGCCATGTGCATCAATCCGTCATTTCGGGCTTAGTCCTATCGGGGGCAACTCCCATTTTGGTGCAACCAGAATATGACTCAAGGCTGGATCTAGCTCATTGTGTTGCGCCTGCCATGATCGCCACCGCTCTTAGTCATCATCCCGATGCCAAAGCCGTAATGATCGTCTCTCCCACCTATTTGGGTGTTTGTGGAGATGTTGCCGCGATCGCCCAGCTTTGCCACCAGCGAAACATTCCGCTCCTGGTAGACGAAGCCCACGGTGCCCATTTCAGCTTTCACCCCGATTTGCCCACCTCCGCTCTGCAAGCTGGAGCCGATGTGGTGGTGCAGTCCACCCACAAAACCCTATCCGCCCTGACGCAAGCTGCGATGCTCCATACTCAAGCAGATTTAATTGATCGCGATCGCCTCACCAGAGCTTTGTCCCTGGTGCAATCCACCAGTCCCAACTACTTGCTCCTGGCTTCCCTGGATGCCGCCCGTCAGCAAATGGCACTGCATGGCAAAGAGTTAATGACCCAAACCTTACACCTAGCAGACGATGCCCGATCGCGTCTGGCTCAAATTCCCGAACTTTCAATCCTCACCCCCCAACCATCTCCCACTCCTGGCTTTTTTGCGCTCGATCGCACCCGCCTCACCGTCACCATTTCGAATCTCGGCATTGATGGCTTCACCGCTGACGAATGGTTGAATCATCAGTGTGGCGTTATCGCAGAACTCCCCACCCTCAACCATCTCACCTTCATCATCACTCTGGGAAACACTCAGACAGATATCGATCGGCTTGTGCAGGGGTTTCAGTGGCTCGTAGAAAGTAAGTCATTCGTTATTCGTCATTCGTCATTTGAATACAAAGGACCAATGACCATTGACCAAGGACACTCCTCCTCACCCCCAACCCCTAGCCCCCTTTCCCCCCGTAAAGCCTTCTTTGCCCAAACAGAAACCATTCCCATTCAGGAAGCCATCGATCGCATCAGTGCTGAACTGATTTGTCCCTATCCACCCGGAATCCCAATTTTGGTGCCAGGAGAGGTGATTACCAGAGACGCGATCGCCACTCTGCAAAATTTGCTTGCTTCCGGTGCAGTGCTGAGTGGGGGTGCTGACCTTACCCTGGAAACCATCAAAGTTATTCAACAATAGGTCATTGTGTGCTTTCCCGATCGCAATTCGTCTCTCTATTACGTTGTTTAAACTTTTACTGCCTTTTGCCAAAGGTGTCTCAGGGCGTGGGGTAAACTAGCCGATGACCAAAGGTTTGATGGCTTTCGCTGTTAAATCGACGGGCTGAAATTATTGCGAATTGTTTAAGCAATCATTGGAGCCTTTAATAATGTCTCATACCGTCAAAATCTATGACACCTGCATTGGTTGTACCCAATGCGTTCGCGCTTGCCCCACAGACGTTCTGGAGATGGTTCCCTGGGATGGCTGCAAGGCAGGTCAAATTGCGTCTTCTCCAAGAACGGAAGATTGTGTAGGTTGCAAACGTTGTGAAACGGCTTGCCCTACCGACTTCTTAAGCATTCGTGTTTATCTGGGAGCAGAAACAACTCGCAGCATGGGTCTGGCTTATTAGGAAGTGGTTTTTACGATCGCTTTTTTTCATTGAGATCCAAGCTTAAAGAGGGAGCAGCCTTTGCCCCCTCTTTTTTCTATTGAATTGCCTTCATCAAAAACTCTGCCAGTTCAATCAACTGTTTCTTATTGAAGGCATCCAGCAGTGCTCTAGCCGCTGCTCGTGGCTCTAGAGGCACCATAACCTGTTGCATTCGAGCGGAGGGAACTGGCTCTACTGCTGGAGTCGGCTTGGCAGCAATGGGTGGTGTAATGGGTGGAGGTGCGGGAGTGTTGGGTGGAGTCGCCGGTTCAACCAACTGTTGCAGCGCCCGACTGGGGACAATTTCATGCGATCGCCCAACCACTAAAAGATCGCCAGCCAGCTTCAGTTCTTTAATCAGCAGTGGGGCAAGAACTTGATAGGAATGCTTGGAGTTGGAAACTGCTTCCTGAGCTAACCGCAGCAACCCTCGCCATTCAGAACTGGTTGTTAACTGAGCCATGCGGCTACACAAGGTTGCCAGTTGCTGGCGGCAGGTTACAGAATCGCCTTGCTTAAATAGTTGCAGCATCTTTTTCAATGCGACTGGAATCAGGGCAGCTGCATCGGGGCTAGTCTTCACGGATGGTTGAGACGCAGTGCCAGAACCCGCCTTCATTAATTGATTCAAATAGTTTTGCAACTCTAAGAAAATGGGTTGGGATGCCTGAACAATTTGCTCTCCCTGAGACTCTTGTAACCCGTAAGGAGACTGCAAGGCTTCGACCAGTTCCTTTAAAACATCAAATCCTTTAAGAAATAAATCTTCTAAATGGCGATCGGGCTTGAGCGGATTTTCCTTCAAAACCTTAAAGTAGTCTTCTAAATGGTGTCCCACACGCTGGATACTATCAAATCCCAGCATCGCAGCCCCCCCTTTGATGGAGTGCGCCGCCCGAAACAACTCATTCAGTTGCTCCGAATCCGACATTGTGGCTTGCAGGTCTAATAATCCTTGTTCGATCGTATCGAGGTGTTCCTTAGCCTCCTCGATAAAAAAACCCATGATTTGCTGTTGCTTCGTCGCTTGCACAACCCTATCCCTCTCAATACGCTACCGCTGCACGAGCTACAGAGATTACCATCCTCCGTTGTCTCTATTCTTTAGAGTTCCCGCCAAGGTGTTTATTGTATCGCCTGTCCGGTAAAGATCTTGCTCTTCATGTAATCGTCAAAAACGTTATCGTTGTGCTTGTATCAAAATTGGGGCAGATTGCTTGATAGGATACGGTTCAGTGTCTTAATGTGCCCCCATGTCCGACTTTCTATTCCTACAAAATATTCTCGCCCCTGGCTACATCGTTAGCTTGATTATTTTCACTGCTACCTATGCCCTGTTTGGCTTGGGATTGAATTTGCAGTGGGGCTTCACCGGGTTGATTAATTTTGGTCATGTCGCCTTTATGACAGTCGGTGCCTACGCCACCGTGTTATTGAGCCTCCAGGGAGTACCTATTATTGTTGCAACCCTGATTGGTGGGGCGTTGGCAGCACTCTTAGGCTTGCTGTTGGGCGTGACAACGTTACGACTGCGGGAAGATTACCTGGCGATCGTCACGATCGGAGCTTCAGAAGTGATTCGCCTGATTGCATTAAACGAAGAGTGGCTGACCAGAGGAGCCTTAGGGGTGCCCATTGCTGCCCAGTATTTGCCCTTGGGCTTGCTGACTCGTCCCAACTTGTTGAGCCGAATTGGCATGGTTGGTTGGTGGACTGTTTTGGCTACGTTAGCGGGCTGGCAACTGTGGAAATGGTTGAAGCGGGGCAGCGATCGCCTCAAACAAACGTCTTCCGAAAAGCATTCGGTTCCACGGGACAGATTAATTTGGGGCATTGTGACAGGCTTGTTTGGTTTATTACTCTATATAATTGGCACGATCGCCATCTTAGATTACGCCAAGTATGGTTACAAAGTGGGTCTAATGTTACTCCTGATGACAGTGCTGACTTTTGTGTATTGGCGGTTAGAAGTTTCTGTTCAATCACCCTGGGGACGAGTGCTAAAATCAATCCGAGAAGATGAACAAGTTACCAAAGCTCTAGGCAAAAATGTGTTCTGGTATAAGTTGCAATCCATGATGATTGGTGGCGCGATCGCTGGAATTGCGGGAGCTTTTTATGCCTGGAATCTGACCTTTATCAACCCCGACGGCTTTATTCCGATCTTTACCTTTTACGCCTGGATTATCGTTGTGCTGGGTGGCTCAGGGAATAATGCTGGCACACTATTAGGTGCAGTCATTTTCTGGCTTTATAATACTGTGACTCGCTTTGTGTTACCCGCGATCGTACCCCTGGATGATGCCCGCCTGGGTGCCCTTCGGATTATGGTGATTGGGCTACTGTTGATTATCCTGATGATGCTGCGTCCCCAAGGAATTTTAGGCAAGAAGGAGGAACTTACCCTTGGTCGATGAACCCTCACAATCTCCCAACCCCAACCTGAATGACTTCACCAATGGGCAACCTCCCGATCTCCAGGAAGTGCTGGCTGAGGTTGAAAATGTGCCAAAGCTGCCGCAGTTGGAATTACCCCTACTGGCAGCAACCAGTTTGGTGAAAAATTTTGGTGGCATTAAAGCTGTGGATAATGCCGCGATCGAAGTGGCGAAAGGCAGTATCACTGGCTTAGTGGGTCCCAATGGCGCTGGCAAAACCACCCTGTTCAACTTGCTGTCGAACTTCATTCATCCCGACAGCGGCAGAGTGTTATTTGATGGGGAACCTGTTCACCATTTGCAATCCCACATCATCGCCCGGATGGGCATGGTCCGCACCTTTCAAGTGGCACGGGCACTATCTCGCCTCTCTGTGCTGGAAAACTTGTTATTGGCAGCCCAGAAGCAAACGGGTGAGAAGTTTTGGAATACCTGGTTCCGCAACAAAGAGATTGCTAAAGAGGAGAACCAAAATCGGGAGAAAGCCTTGGCAATTCTGGAGTCGATCGGTTTAGCTCATATGGCTCACGAATATGCCGGATCCCTATCAGGCGGGCAACGGAAGCTATTGGAAATGGGACGTGCTCTGATGACTGAACCCAAGTTAATCTTGCTAGATGAGCCTGCGGCTGGCGTGAACCCCACTTTAATCAATCAAATTTGCGATCGCATCCAGCACTGGAACCGGGAAGGCATGACATTCCTGATCATCGAACACAACATGGACGTGATTATGTCCCTCTGCGATCGGGTTTGGGTGATGGCAGAAGGACGCAATTTAGCCAATGGCACTCCCGCAGAAATCCAATCCAATCCTGAGGTATTAGAAGCCTATTTGGGACACTAAACAAATGTATGGATGAAGTTTTCAATCATCTACCCGTCTACTCACCTACCCACCGACCCTCACCACTCCTACTTCGCTGCCTTTGCTTCCCCTTGCAGATCGGCTTTGCAGGTGTTCAACATCCGCAGGTCGTTTTCAGTCACCTTGTCCAACTTGTAAAAGCCTTGCAAGCCAATACCTAGAGGAGGTTCGCCAACCGAAGCAACGGTAGAAGTACGATCGAGGGCAATTTCCATCGGATTAGTAATCTTGTCGTAGCTGTTGGTGACAGTCAATGCCAGTTGATCATGCTTAAAACTTCCAGCAGCACAATCAAAGGAGGAATGAGGGAAGTAGAGTGCGCCTACAACTTGACCTTGTTTTGACTCGAATACAAAATAGCCTTGACCAATTTCATCGGGCTTGGCAGATTGCCCATACAGGTAAACCCCATCGGGTAAGGAAGCTGACTTTTGAGGGGCGGCATTAGCGGGTAACAGTCCCATCGCAACGGCACTAACAGTCAACGAAGCTCCGACGATCGCAGCACCAACGCGATTTGCCAACGTTGACCACTTAGAAGAGCGTGCTTTGATGTTTTGCATGATGTTTTCTCCAACCACCCGAATTCAATATGTTGTAATGCGTAACAAATTCTGTAGATTTATCTGAGCTAGGCTGAAGGATTATGCGATCGCTTCAACATACTTTTTTCGATAAACTCACTGTACGTTGAGGGAGCATTTGCTGCCTCGTCCGTTCGACTCACCCATTTGGTGGATTAGGTCTGACTCAAGAGAGAAGCATCTCGCGGACAACTCAATGCTTGCAGGAGAACGGTACAGCGCTATGGAGGAGACTAAGTGTGAACCAGAGTGTTGTCTAAATTCATCAAATCATGTCTATTCGTTCCTTGCTATTACATTTGGTGACAGTTCTTTCGCTGCCCACTGAACCTCTACAACGGCGTGAAGCAGGATTTCGGAAATTCATCAAACTTTGTGAACCGCACGACTTTATACTGAGCGATGGAGCATTTAGCCTTAGAGTTAAATCTCCAAACAGACACTCAATTCCAACTCCGGATTCAACCCGCGTGACGATGACATTTCTACTGCTAATTATTCCCGCTCTGAACTAGGAAGGAACATTCACTTATGACTACGACAACTGATCGCTTCCCCATCGACCTCGGAGCTTACAAGCAAATTGCTCTCGACCCCACTCAGCCAACCCTCACCCATGAGGAACGCGAAGCCCTTAAAGCCAATATTCAACTGTGTCGGGATGCGATCGTCTTCTTCACAGCGACTGGAGCCGCTAGAGGCGTGGGTGGTCACACAGGCGGACCCTACGATACAGTGCCGGAAGTCATGATTTTGGATGCCCTATTTCGGGGTGCGCCCGATCAATTTGTGCCGATCTTTTTTGATGAAGCTGGACACCGAGTTGCCACTCAATATCTCATGTCGGTGCTGCGAGGTCACATGACTCCAGAACAAATCATGCACTACCGCATGGCGGACTCCAAACTCCCCGGACACCCAGAGCTAGGTTTAACTCCTGGGGTGCAATTTAGTTCGGGGCGGTTGGGGCATATGTGGCCCTATGTCAACGGCGTGGCAATGGCAAATCCTGGAAAAACCGTTTTTTGTCTCGGTTCCGATGGTTCTCAGCAAGAAGGCAATGATGCCGAAGCCGCCCGTCTCGCGA
Organism: Leptolyngbyaceae cyanobacterium bins.302; assembly: GCA_033764965.1. Classification (GTDB taxonomy): domain Bacteria; phylum Cyanobacteriota; class Cyanobacteriia; order Leptolyngbyales; family Leptolyngbyaceae; genus JSC-12. Next base: position 29,477 of record JANRIN010000122.1, read on the forward strand.
TCGCCCAACACTTGAACGTCAAGCTGATTATTGACGATAACGATGTCACCATTGCCGGGCATCCTTCTAAATACCTGCCCGGTTTCAGTGTGGCTAAAACCCTCACCGGACACGGCTTGAAGGTGTTGGAAGGCGACGGCGAAGACTTGGACAGCCTTTACAGCCGAATTCATGAAGCGGTGACAACTCCAGGCGCAATTGCGGTAATCAACAAACGTCCCATGTGCCCTGGCATTGACGGGTTAGAAGGCTCCACCCACGGGCACGACGTGATTTCCCTCAAGTTAGCCTTGCAATACCTGGAGAAACGGGGACATACGGCTGCGGTTGAATATCTAAACAGCATTGAGAAGCCCAAAAACACCTACACCTTCCTGGGCATTGGCGAAAAGTGGGACTCTAATCGGAATGTGTTTGGAGATGCGGTGAACAGCGTCCTGGACAAGATGAGCGAGGCAGAACGCAAAGCCAACGTGCTTGTGATTGACAGTGACCTGGAAGGCTCCTGCGGCTTGAAGAAAATCCACGATGCCCACCCCGAAGTGTTCATTCCCTCCGGCATCATGGAACGGGGCAACCTTTCGGCAGCGGCAGGTTTTGGCATGGAAAAAGGCAAGCAGGGTATTTTCGCGACTTTTGCCGCCTTCCTGGAAATGTGCATCTCTGAGATCACGATGGCGCGGTTAAATTACTCCAACTTGCTCTGCCACTTTTCCCACTCTGGCATCGACGACATGGCAGACAACACCTGCCACTTTGGTCTCAACAACTTTTTTGCCGACAACGGCTTGGATGATGGCTACGACACCAAACTCTACTTCCCCGCCGATGCCAACCAGATGCAGGCTTGCGTCGAAAAAGTCTTTTTCGATCCGGGTTTGCGCTTTATCTTCTCCACCCGTTCCAAAACTCCCATCATTTTAGATAGCAACGGCAATGAAATGTTCGGCGACAACTACACCTTTACTCCTGGCAAGGATGAGGTGATTCGAGAAGGCACTGCGGGCTACGTGGTGGCGTTTGGTGATGCCCTGTACCGCGCCTTGGATGCAGTCGAACGGTTGAAGCAAGAAGGCATAGATGTGGGGTTGATCAACAAGCCTACGCTCAATGTGGTAGACGAAGAGACGATCGCCAAGATTGGTAAATCTCCCTTTGTCCTGGTGGTTGAGGCGTTTAACCGTCGGACTGGTTTGGGAATCCGCTTTGGTTCCTGGTTGCTGGAACGAGGATACACCCCCAAGTTTGCCTATCTTGGCACCCATGAAGAAGGGTGTGGTGGTCTGTGGGAACAGTATCCGCATCAAGGCATCGATCCAGTTGGCATCATCAACAAGGTGAAGCAACTGACTGCTTAGAACACTTACTTGCTTTTATCCAAAGAAGACCCTTTTGTAGAGTGGGCATTGCCCAACCTACCTCTGCTACCTCTGCGGAAATGATGAGTAGGTGCGATTATGTCTCAAGCAGAAATTGGTGTTGCGATCGTGGGTACGGGATTTGGACAGAAGGTTCATATCCCGGCGTTTCAAGCTCATCATCGAACCCACATTGTGGCAGTGTATCATCAAGATTTGGCAAAGGCAGAGGCGATCGCCCAGGCTCATGCCATCCCCCAAGCCTGTTCCACGCTGGAAGAGATTGTGGCGCTGCCCGATGTTCAAGGCGTGAGTATTTCTACGCCACCCTTCTTGCATTACCCGATGGCAAAAACGGTGCTGCAAGCAGGCAAGCATTTGTTGCTAGAAAAACCCACGACCTTGAACGTTGCTGAGGCAAAAGAGTTAGATGCTCTTGCAACCCGCAGCGGGTTAGCGACTACGATGAATTTTGAGTTTCGCTGCATCCCTGCCTGGTTGCGATTGGCGGAACTGCTAGCAGAAGGCTATGTCGGGCAAAAACGCCTGATCAAAATTGATTGGTTGGTGTCCAGTCGAGCAGATGCCTCCCGTCCCTGGAATTGGTACGCCCAGAAAGAAAAAGGCGGCGGTGCCCTGGGCGCGATCGGCTCCCATGCCTTTGATTACATTGCCTGGTTGTTTGGTTCCATCCAGCGTTTGTCAGCCAGACTCTCAGTTTCCGTGCCACAGCGTCCTGATCCAGCCAGCGGTGGGCAGTTGAAACCTGTGGATGCCGATGATGTTTGTCTGATCACCGCAGAGTTAACCGATGGCACACCCTGCCAAATCTGCCTCAGTGCGGCAACGTATCAGGGGCGCGGACATTGGGTGGAAGTGTACGGCGATCGCGGCACCCTCATCCTGGGCAGCAGTAACCAGAAAGACTACGTTCATGGCTTCCAACTGTGGGGCAGTCAAACAGGTGAACCATTGAGCGAAATAGCCATTCCCGCCGAACTGGAATTTCCTCGTACCTGGGAAGATGGACGCATTGCACCCTTTGTTCGGATTGTCGATCGCTGGGTACAAGGCATTGATCAAGGGCGATCGGTGGCTCCTTCCTTGCAAGCAGGTGTATACTCCCAACTCCTGATGGACTTAGCCCACGAATCCAACCTCACCGGAACTTGGACGAATGTACCAAATTGGTAGAGCCAATGGGCGATCGCCTGTGAAAAGTTTGGTTTGGCTGCTGTTAGGGGGATTGTTCGTTCGCAGTCTGATCGCCGTTTGGCTGCCGCCAGGTTTCGATGAAGCTTATTACTACCTCTACACTCAAAATCTGGACTGGAGTTATTTTGACCATCCTTTAATGGTTGCCTTCACTACAGGATTTGGAGTCTGGCTGACGGGTCACGTTTCCCAGTTCACCATCCGGATCGGAACCCTGCTGCTTTATACAGGTTCCCTGATTTTTTTATACCTAACGAGTGTACGACTATTTTCCGCCAGAGCAGGCGTGTTCACCGTGGCGATCGCGTCTCTGATACCGATTTTCGTAATTGCCTTTGGTGTTCTCACCTTGCCCGATAGTCCCCTCATCTTTTTTTGGGCAGCAACGCTGTATGTTGCAACAGAGGAATTTTTTCATCGTCCCGACTATCGCCCCAGTTATCGTTTAGTCGTCATTGGCTTGCTGGTTGGGCTGGCGTGTCTCAGCAAATATCACGGACTAGCGTTGGGGTTTGGGTTAATTGGGTTTTGCTGCACCAGTTCGCGGCACCGTTCTGCCCTCCTGTCGCCCTGGACGATCGCGGCGATTGGATTATTTCTAGTGACCATTTCCCCGATCGTTTATTGGAATATACAGCACGACTGGGTTTCGCTGCGGTATCAATCTGGGCGTGCCATTCCCGATCGCGGTTATAGCCTTCTAGAATTGCTGGGAACATTTCTGATTGGTGTCGCCTATCTGTTTCCGACCTTTGGGTTTCCCCTATGGTGGGTCAGTTTGCGAGAGGGCGGCAAGGCAAAAGAAGAAAAAAACCGCACGGGGACGTTTCGCGAAACGCCTGTACAAGTAGAAGCAGGCAGAAGGTTGATTCTTTGGTTGGCGCTGCCATTGATGTTTGGCTTTACATTAATGGGAGGATATCGTCCAATTTTGCCCACCTGGGCAATGCCAGGTTTTTTTGGAGCAACTGTGTTGTTAGGAGAACGCACCGCCACATGGCAGGAGCGATCGCCCCAAGGAGTCCAGCGTTGGCTGTGGGGTTCGGGCTTGGTGATTGGCGCATTGTTGCTAGTGGCACTGTTGCACCTGAATTTAGGCACATTGCAAAAACCCAGTCGCTTTGCCTGGTTTGGCGGTTTTTTGCCCTCCAGCGCCGATGCCTCGGTGCAATTGGTTGACATTCAACAAATTCGCCAGGGCTTTAAAGCATCCTCCGAACTCACAACAGCATTGGAGCAGGCAGATTTTGTGTTTACGAATGAGATCTTTTTAGCCGGACAAGTGGGGATGGCGATCGCGCCACTGCAACCCCCTCCCGTTACTGCGTTTACCGAGGACTTGCGTGGGTTTGCCTTCTGGTCTACCGCCCAAGCATGGGTTGGCAAGAACGGATTGTACGTGACTTCGACCCGTTTACCCAACGCCGAACTCTATCAAGAGTACTTTCAAACCACTAAGAGAATCGGTGAGATTCCCATACAGCGAGGCGATGTCATCGTAGAAACAATCCAAGTCTATCAAGCGAAAAATTTGCTAAAACCGTTTCCCCGTCCTAACGACCTGGTTGAGCAGGTGCAATTACCTTAAACTTAAACTCAAACTCTAAATCTTATGCTGAGGAACTTCCAACCAAATTGTTAGACTGGGTGTGTTGACTGATGGAAGGACATTGTAGTTCTTTACGTGTAATTTTCGGGTCATTGAGTCATGTTTATTAATCCTAAAACTGACTTTGCCTTCAAAAAGATTTTTGGCTCCAAGCAAAGCAAGGACATTCTGATTAGTTTCCTCAATGCCATTCTGTATGCGGAAAACCCAACGATCGTCGATCTGGAAATCCTTGATCCTTACCAGGCTCCTCGCATCAAAGGGATTAAAGATTCATTCCTGGATGTAAAAGCAACCATCACTGGCAATAAGACGGTAATTATCGAAATGCAAGTTTTGAATGTTCTGGGCTTTGAGAAACGAGTACTCTACAATGCCGCTAAAGCATTCTCAATTCAATTGGATGTAGGCGACGACTATACATTACTTAATCCAGTCATTGCTCTCACCATTACTGATTTTGAAATGTTCCCAAATAGTTCAAAGATTATTTCTCGCTATGCCTTAAAGGAGAAAGAGGAGCTAACAACTTACAGCAACGATATTGAGCTTGTGTTTGTAGAATTGCCCAAGTTTACGAAAGAATTGGATGAATTAGAAACCCTGACTGATAAATGGCTATATTTCCTCAAATCTGCCAATAAGTTGAAGTCTGTTCCCCCAACAATGGAATTGATTCCGGCAATTAGTCAGGCATTTAAGGTGGCACAACAAAGCAAGTTGACCCGCAAAGAACTGGAGGTTTTAGAAAAACGAGAAATGTTTATCCATGACAGTCACAATGCCATTCTCAAAGCGAAACAGCAAGGAATGGAACAGGGACGACGAGAACAGGCGATCGCGATCGCTCGTCAACTGCTCGATGTTCTGGATGTCGAAACCATCAGTCAGAAAACAGGCTTAAGCGTCGAAGAAATTCAAGCATTAAATTAGTCAACCAGGTCTAACTCAACCATAAAGCTGCATGACATCTGAAATGGGCATTCGCGATCGTGCCCCTAGAGTTAGCGGTGAACGATGACCTTGTTCAAAATGATCGGCTGCGGCACAGGCAATCATGGCAGCATTATCAGTACAAAATTTGAGTGGAGGGAACAGAACTCGCAAATTGTGCTCCGTTCCAGTCGCTTGTAAGTGTTGCCGCAAGCCACTATTCGCCGCAACTCCACCCCCAACTGCGATCGTATCCAGTCCATAATCCAGCGCACAGGCGATCGCTCGTTTCGTTAACGCCTTTGCTACCGTCGCTTGAAAACTAGCTGCCAAATCTTCGACGGGTAATTCTGAAGAATACTGGTGCAGTTTTTGAGTCAGGCGCAGAACGGCAGTTTTCAAGCCGCTAAAACTGGAATCGTAACGGTGAAAGCCGCCTTCTGGCAGGGAAACTTGCCCCTCTGGTAAAACAAACGCTTTCGGGTTTCCTTGGGTCGCTAGCTTGTCGATAATCGGACCACCGGGATAGCCCAAATCCATCAACCGCGCCACTTTATCAAACGCTTCTCCGGCGGCATCATCGCGTGTTTGCCCCAGAGTTTCGTACTGCCCACAGTCTTTGACGTAGATCAGACTGGTGTGTCCACCAGAAACCAGCAAGCACAAAAAGGGTGGCTTCAAATTGGGTTCACTCAGGTAAGAAGCGTAAATGTGCCCTTCGAGATGGTGAATTCCCAGGTAAGGCTTTTGGTGGACGATCGCCAGTGTTTTGGCAGCAGTCAATCCCACCAGCAAAGCTCCCACTAAACCAGGGGCACAAGTCGCAGCGATGCCATCAATATCTGACCAGGTGATCTGGGCTTCCGCTAAAGCCTGAGCGATCGCGGGATTCAAAGTTTCCACATGCTGGCGGGAAGCCACCTCTGGCACCACTCCGCCGTAAGCACGATGAATTGAAATTTGAGACGAAACAATGCTACTTAAAATTTCACGGTTGTTTACGATCGCCACCGCCGTTTCGTCACAACTTGTTTCAATTGCCAAAATGGTTGCCATTTGCTGGTAATTTCATGAAGATAATGAGCTTGCCTTATGAGCTTAATTTCTGGTGGATTGGCTCAAACGCTGTACGCTAATACAGTTTAGCGAATCTAGCAGCTTGAAACATCCACTCTCATTTTGTAAAACAGACATCATTCTTGAAACGAAGGGAAACAATTCCATGCGACGATTGTTTGCTCTCATCCTTGCCGTTACCCTCTGGTTTGGTTTTGCGCCAACTCAGTCTGCTGAGGCATTCAACCTCACTCCTTGTAGTGAAAGTGCTGCCTTTGCTCAACGGGCGAAGGATTCCGTTAGCCCAACGGCTCCTCAGCGTTATGCGTTCTATGCAAAAGCAGGTTTATTGTGCGGTGAAGATGGTCTGCCCCACCTGATCGTGGATGGTAGCCTTAACCATGCTGGCGAATTTTTGATTCCCAGCGTCCTCTTCCTTTACATTGCAGGCTGGATCGGCTGGGCTGGTCGTTCCTACATTCAGGCAGCGAAGAAAAGCGGTTCTGCGGAAGAAAAAGAGATCATTATTGATGTTCCAGTTGCGCTGAAGTGTTCTTTTTCGGGCTTTGCATGGCCCCTATTGGCACTTAAGGAGTTCACCACTGGCGAACTCACCGCTAAGGATACCGAAATTCCGGTCTCTCCTCGTTAATTGCTCTTGTTTACCTGCCTTATTTGGGAGAATTCACCATGCAATATTTCTTGAAGTACCTGTCTACGGCTCCCGTGATTACAGCAATTTGGCTCACGATCACCGCCGGAATTTTGATTGAGTTCAATCGGTTCTTCCCCGACCTACTTTTCCACCCCCTGGTTAAGTAGTTGCGGTTTTAAAGCAAGAAAACCCTCAGTCACCTAAATTGAGGGTTTTTTTAGTGACGAATCGCTTGCAAAAATTCTTTGATTGCCTGGGGTTGATTTTGGGGGCGAATGTGTTGGGCAAAGAGGGTTAAGTTCAGGTTGGGGAAGAACTGACTCCGATCGCTCTCTCGCACGCCTTCACCCCGCAAATCATAAAGCATCAACTGGTTATTCTGCCAAATTAAAACTTCTGGAACGCCAAGCCCTTTGTAGACGGCTAACTTATCCAGTCCGCCGCTGGTCAAGTTCACTGCGATCGCTAGATCCGGCAAGTCTTTCAATATGCCTACACAGTAACACTCGTCCGGCTCCAGTCCTCGTGCTTTCGCTTCTCGCCGAAAGGTGGTTGAACCATACCCCTGTAAGGGGACATCCATTTCCTCGGCATATCGTTCCAACAGCCTCGCGATCGCCTTTTTGAGCAATTCGTGTTCAGCCGAGGGCATAAAAATTTCTAAGCTTCCCTCTAAATAGATCAGCCTCAATCCAGGAAAATCACCGAGCGTAGCGGACAAGCTTTCATATTGTTGCCACGTTACCCCCGGTAAAATAACCCGTTGCTCTTCAGCCAGAGAAGCGAGGGGAATTGTCATAGTTGCTAAATGTCCCCCTAGTCCTTACTAGCAAACTGCTGGAGCAAAAAGCGCTTCTTCGATGCGATCGAGGGTTTTCTCAAAATCATCATTTACGATTTGCAGATCAAATTCTGCGGCAGCATCAATTTCTTCCTTGGCGCGTTGCAGGCGGCGTTCGATCGCGTCTTCTGTATCCTGTCCTCGACTACGAATGCGATACTCTAGCTCAGGCAAGGATGGCGGCAGGATAAAAATCCTCAGAGCATCGCTAAAGGCTTCGCGAACCTGGCGTGCCCCTTCCAACTCAATTTCTAAAATGACCCACTGACCCCGCCGAATTTGCTCTTCTAGAGCTGAACGAGGTGTACCGTACAGGTTTCCAGCAAATTCTGCCCACTCCAGCAGTTCTCCATTGGCAATCATGCGCTCAAATTGGGGACGACTGACAAAAAAGTAATCTTTCCCGTCAATTTCGCCCGGTCGAGGTTGCCGAGTCGTGGCAGAAACTGAAAGGTAAAGCTCTGGATGTCGCTGCAACAGCGATCGTAGTAAGGTGCCCTTACCCACCCCACTAGGTCCGGTTAAAACAATCAATCTACCCATTGCCATATGCGCGTTCCCTAAGCCCAGGAGAGATTTGTAATAATTTTTTTAACAATAACCTTTGTTTAGCCTCTAAGGAGACTATTTATTCAAAATTTGGCAATTTTGAATGTTCTTAACTCTAGCTCTAAATGGACGCTAATCCTCTGCACCATGACTGTCTTTGCTCGTAATAAAACGGTTTGCGACCGTCTCCGGTTGGATGGCAGACAGGATGACATGACCCGAATCCGTGATGATTACAGCTCTGGTGCGCCGTCCGTAAGTCGCATCAATTAATTGTCGATTGTCTTTCGCATCAGTGATGATACGTTTAATGGGGGCAGATTCAGGACTAACAATGGCAATCACCCGATTGGCGGACACAATGTTTCCAAAACCGATGTTGATTAACTTTATGTCCATGAGTCGTTGGTTGCAAGGTGTGGGATAAGGATGCTTATCGTCGATCGTATCGATAAAAATTAGGGTCACAAGGCAAATTTGAATCAATGCAACCCGTTGACTTCACTACTTTAACGGCGATTTGGGCTGAGCTTCGGGCTGAGTGGCTACCGGCACGGTTGGAGCAAGTCTACCAACGCGATCGCCATACGCTTTTCCTCGGACTTAGAACCTTAGACCACCGAGCCTGGCTACTTGTTTCCTGGCATCCTCAAGCCGCCCGACTTTGTATCAGTTCGCCCCCACCCCGCAATCCGGATACCTTCACCTTTAGCCAGCAAGTCCGGCATCAGGTTGGAAACCTGGCATTAGTTGGAATTGAGTTCATCGCCCCCTGGGAACGAGTGCTGGATTTGCAATTCGCTCGTCGCCCAGGGGATCCCATTCTCTGGCACCTCTACATCGAAGTGATGGGCAAGTACAGTAACGCGATTCTGGCAAACCAGGACAACCAGATCGTGACAGCGGCGCATCAAGTCAGTACTCAACAATCCAGTGTGCGACCCATCCAGACCGGACAACCCTACGAGATTCCCCCCGTTCTGACCGATCCAATTCCCACCCTGGCAGAACCGTTCGATCGCTGGCAGGAGCGAGTTAGTTTGGTGCCTGGGCTGCTCCGCAAAAACTTGCTAAAAACCTATCGCGGGGTCAGTTCCGCGATCGCCCTATCTCTGATCCAGGCAACCAGCTTAAATCCTAATCAATCCACTGCAACCCTTACAAACAGCGACTGGAAAGCCTTGTTTGCTCAATGGCAACGCTGGTTACAGGTTCTAGAAACTCAGCAATTTCAGCCTGGATGGTTGGAGTCAGGTTACACCGTCCTGGGCTGGGAGCAAGTTGCATCGGCTGATAGCGTTCAAGCATTGATTGATCGTTACTATACCGCTCAACTCAACCTTCAAGAGTTCGCCCAACTGCATCACCAACTGAGCCAAAAACTCACCAACCTGCTGGAAAAATTGCGGCTCAAAGCAGACGGGTTCCAAACTCGTTTAGCTCAATCGGATCAGGCAGATCAATATCGCGAGGATGCCGATCTGTTGATGGCACATCTGCATGAATGGCAACCGGGGATGAAGTCTATCATGCTGGTTGATTTTGCCACCAACGAGCCTGTAACCATTGCGCTTGATCCAGAAAAAAATGCAGTTCAAAATGCCCAAGCACTGTACAAACGGCATCAGAAGCTAAAACGGGCGCGGGGGGCGATCGCTCCTTTGTTGGAAGACGTGATGCAGGAAATTCAATATCTAGAGCAAGTTGAGTTGTCCCTAGCAGAATTAATTCAATATCAGAGCCAATCCGATCTGGATGCTCTCCAGGAAATTCGAGAAGAATTGATTCAACAACATTATCTAGAGAAACCAGATTATGGTAGCGCCGCTGGCGATCGCACAAACGATACCAGCCAACCCTACCGATACAAAACCCCAACTGGCTTCGAAGTCTTGGTGGGTCGGAACAATCGCCAAAACGACCAACTCACTTTTCGTACTGCGGGAGATTATGATCTCTGGTTTCACACTCAGGAGATTCCTGGAAGCCATGTTTTGCTGCGTCTAGAACCCGGCACAGTGCCGGAAACTGTCGATTTAGAATACGTTGCAAACCTGGCAGCGTTCCATAGTCGCGGACGACACAGCGAACAGGTGCCCGTGGTTTACACCCAACCCAAGCACGTCTACAAGCCCAAAGGCGCAAAACCAGGAATGATTGTTTACAAACACGAGCAAGTTCTGTGGGGGAAACCGCAGCAAATTCAGACATCATCTTCCCAAAGTTAGGCAAAATGTCAGAAAACGATGAAGAAATATGAAAAAAGATTTGTGTATCTTGTTACAATAAGACCCAAGAGGGGATGAATAATCCTATAGACCCGCTGCAAGTTGGGAACGCGCAGATTGGGTTCCTCCATTTGAGAGAACAACGCAGAAAACCTTTCAAAAGACCAGACTTCTTATAGATGGTCTTTTTTCTTTTAACCGATCGCCCTGCTGTCCTAACTCACTGATTGATTGCCAGAGTTTAGACGTATACTGCTGGCATCTGGTGTGTAGGTTGAAGAGAATAAAACAATGGTGGGCGATCGCACCTTACTCAATGCCAAAATTGCCCTGGTTCACGAGTGGCTGACTCCTAAAGCTACCGGTGGATCGGAACTGGTTGTGCAGGAAGTTTTGCGCTGGTTAGACGCAGACCTGTATGCCCTGATTGATTTTGAATCGTCCAATCCTAAAAGCTTTTTGTACGGCAGAACGATCGGCACAACGTTCCTACAAAATTTCCCGTTTGCAGAAAACGGCGTACAGAAGTATTTGCCCTTTCTCCCCTTTGCGATCGAGCAGCTTAACCTCCAAAGCTACGACGTAATTCTTTCTTCGTCCCACTGTGTCGCGAAAGGCGTTTTAGCAGGTGCTCATCAACTGCATATCTGCTACTGTCATGCTCCACTGCGTTACGCCTGGGACTTAACCTTTGATTATCTGAGGAGTAGTCGGGCTGGACAGGGTTTTCCAGGAATCTTAACCCGTTATCTGCTGCATCGATTACGCCAGTGGGATGGGATGACCGCCAACCGGGTGGACTACTTCATCGCCAACTCTCGCCACACGGCAAGGCGGATCTGGCGTTGTTATCGCCGAGAAGCGGAAGTGATTTACCCGCCTGTGAATACCGATCGGTTCCAATTTCAGCCCTTAAAGGAAGATTATTACCTGACCGTATCCCGGCTCGTGAGCTATAAAAAAATTTCCCTGATCGTTGAAGCGTTCAATCAATCCGGTAAACCCCTGGTTGTCATCGGGGAAGGGACGGAGCTACCCCAGATTCGACGCATGGCGAAATCTAATATCCAGGTGCTGGGATGGCAACCCAATGAGGTTGTTAACCAATATATGGCTCAAGCCAAAGCCTTCGTCTATGCCGCTTATGAGGATTTTGGGATTGCGCCAGTTGAGGCTCAAGCCTGCGGCACTCCTGTGATTGCATTTGGTTCTGGGGGAACCCTGGAAACAGTACGGGACATTCGCCAACATGGAGAAAAAGGAACTGGAATTTTGTTTCCCCAGCAAACGGTGGCTGATCTAGCAGAGGCGATCGCCGAGTTTGAACACCAGCAGCATCGATTCAACCCGGAATTAATCCGGTCTCACGCCCTCATGTTTAGTCCAGATATATTTCGGCAACGCTATCTGAAATTTTTAGAGCGCTGTTACGAAGAATTCCAGGAAAAAAATCACTATAATGTCGCAATTTCCTAATTAATCAACAATTTTTCACTGAATTGGAACCAAAGTCAGCGTAGAAGTGGTCAGTGGCTTTATGATCAGGACTGTGTGTGGTGTGGATACGTAAGGAGTAAAATGACTGCTGAAAGTCAACTCGTCTCCGGCAAATCGCTTCGTGCAATCCTCAGACGTGGGTTTTTGCCCTATCTGGTGGATTCAATTCACGGCGAAACAGCCAAACGGACGTTCGATGTCCTATTTTCGCTAACAGTTCTCATCGTTTTTTCTCCGTTGTATTTACTGTTAGTGCTATTGATTGCAATTAGTTCACCTGGACCGATCTTTTATGTTCAGGAGCGGGTCGGCAGAAATTACAGACGATTCGACTGCATCAAGTTCAGAACAATGGTCGAAGATGCTGATCATGTGCTGGCACAGATGATGGAGCGATCGCCCCGACTACGCCAGGAATTTCAAGCTAATTTCAAGCTGCGGCGTGATCCCCGAATCACCTGGATTGGTCGTTTCCTGCGAATTACCAGCCTGGATGAGTTTCCCCAGTTCTGGAACGTGCTCGTAGGTGACATGAGTGTGGTTGGACCCCGTCCCCTCGTGGTAGAAGAACTCCCGAAGTACGGCAAGTATATGGATCGCGTGTTAAAAGCACGACCGGGAATTACTGGGTTGTGGCAGGTATCTGGGCGCAACGACATTCCCTACCCTCGACGAGTCCAAATTGATGTGTACTACGTCAACAGCCGTGGTTTTTGGATGGATTTGTGGATTATCGTCAAAACGATCGGGGTTGTGATCTTTCCCAAGGGTAACGGGGCTTACTAAGAAATAGCGATTCGACAAAGGTTTTGTTGATCGTTTACCGACTTCCTATGCTGGGGAACTTTAGTCCTCCAGCATATCGTCGTGGTTATTGGTTCTGGATAATTGCCTGCCCCCAATCCCCCTGATTTCCCCAACTAAACCTACAAATCTTGCAGAAGTCAGAGGTTTTATCTGTTCCTCAAGGGTTTGATAGAAAGCAGTTCTTCACAGCAGGAGATGAATTTCGGATGAATAAAGGCTCGATCCCACGCATACTCACCACCACCTTGACGATCGCTGTTCTTGCAGTCGGCGCGATCGCTGACGTTGCTTCCAGTGTCCTTCTAAAAGATGGCGACAAAATCAACGGTTTAGTCCGTTCCAGTTCCCCAGGTTTTCAGTTCAGAAACACTACCCGTCCTGGCGCACCCGTTCAACGCGCCCGGGGAGACGAACACACCTTCACCGCGCAACGGGGAGACAGTATCGAAATTTCGGTGGAGCCAGAGGACGGTAGTGCCCTGCGCCCTGCCCTGGTTTTGCTCGACCCCACCGGACGGCAGGTTGCCTACACTGAAAACCCTGGAGTTTTTCGCTATCAAGTTGTTCGTCCTGGGACGTATCGAGTCCTGGTAGTAGGACGAAACAACTCCTTGGGACGGTATAGCCTGGAAATTGATGGGTTAAGTTCTGCTGCGGCTCCGATCGGGCAAGCGGATCAAGTGATGCAGAATGTTCTGAAACTAAGAGTCATTGGCTGCGGCATCCCTAATGTTGCTCGAATCAAGATTGGAGCAGAGGAGCGCTGTACCCGTGACATTGAACCGGGAGTATATACCTACGAGGAAGCATCCCGCAGTATCAAGCTTGTCGATGCTCGCCGCGACTTAATTGCCAGTCGACTTCAGCTTAATGTGCTGGAACGGTGCCCCTCTCCTGCAACATCCGTCGTCCAAATTACGATGACAGATCCCCAAGACGGCAGAGATTACACCTATTGCGCGACTCCGAATCGTTATGTCCAAATTGGTGCGTATCGCTATAACCCCACAACTGATACGTTGACCCCGATCGCCACAACGCCACCTGGCACCACCCCCGTCACCAGTAATCCAACTCCCCTGCCAGCCACGCCTGATGCCAGAAAACAATTACTCCAAACCGAATATGGTTTAGCCGTTCTGGATGCCTGCCCCTCGGCTCGTAGCAGCTATGTTGTGGTGAACTTCCCTGAAGGGAATCAAATCTATCAATACTGTGCCAATCCCAATCGGTTAGTGCGGGCTGGCGAGTACACCTATAACAGCAGCACGGGTGCCCTGGATGTTGCTACCAAACCCGCCAATTGCACGGTCACGATCGGTGGAATTTGTGTGGTGAAGTAGAGGTTAGGAGCAGGATGGAGTGAGTGGGTGAGTAGTGGGTGAGTAGATGGGTTGAACTAATTTGTTGACTGATTCATCCCAAATTCCCTTTTGATTCCTGACTCCTCCTCTCTTCCTTTCTGCCCCCCTCCAGAAAAACTGATACTTTCCAGCAAATCGCCGTAAAACGGTGATCTCGCAGTGGTAAGCTAACAGATGCACCTAAGAGAACACGTAGGACGATAGTTAGATGACCGGGTCAACCCAGGTTCCTTACTTACTGAGAGCGGCGCGTGGTGAAGTGCTTGATCGCCCTCCTGTATGGATGATGCGGCAGGCAGGACGTTACATGAAAGTTTACCGGGAACTTCGGGATCGGTATCCTTCCTTTCGCGATCGCTCCGAAAAGCCAGATCTTGCAATTGAAATTTCGCTTCAACCCTTTCGGGCATTCCAACCGGATGGCGTAATTTTATTTTCGGATATTTTAACTCCCTTACCGGGAATGGGCATTCCGTTCGACATTATTGAGAGTCGTGGACCCATCATCGACCCACCCATTCGGAGTTGGGAGCAGGTGAAGCAGGTTCGTCCCCTTGATCCAAACGAGTCTCTTCCTTTCATTCGCGAAATTTTGCAAACCCTGCGTCAAGAAGTCGGAAATCGAGCAACCGTCTTAGGGTTTGTCGGCGCTCCGTGGACACTGGCTGCCTATGCGATCGAAGGTAAGAGTTCCAAAGATTACAGCGTAATCAAAAGCATGGCGTTTAATGAACCTGCAGTGCTGCACGAATTCTTGGGCAAGATCGCAGACTCGATCGCCACCTACGTTCGTTATCAGATTGATTGTGGTGCCCAAGTTGTTCAAATGTTCGATTCCTGGGCTGGGCATCTAAGTCCGCAGGATTACGATACTTTCGCGCTTCCCTACCAACAGCGAGTCATTCAACAAGTCAAAGCGACTCATCCGGACACCCCATTGATCCTTTACATTAGCGGTAGTGCAGGTGTTTTGGAGCGCATGGGACAGTCTGGAGTTGATATTGTTAGTGTGGATTGGACTGTTGATATGGCAGATGCACGTCAACGGTTAGGTTCTGAGATTGGGGTACAGGGAAACGTCGATCCGGGAATTTTGTTCGGATCAAAGGATCTGATTCGCGATCGCATCCTTGATACGATCCGCAAAGCAGGTCGCGGAAAGCATATTCTCAACCTTGGACATGGTATTCTGCCAAACACGCCCGAAGAGAATGCTGCATTTTTCTTTGAAACTGCCAAGCAAACCGATCAGCTACTCGCCATTCACGCTTAATGGGGTTTGGCAGATGGTGTTGATACCCAAAACCTGCTATTCATCCTAAGCTTCCCGATGTCACCCAAACGGATTTTTGTGACTGGTGCGAGTGGCTGCGTAGGTCACTACCTGGTCGAAACTCTAATTCAAGAAACAGACCACGATTTATTTCTACTGGTCAGAAATCCAGGCAAGCTAAAAGTTGACTGCAACGCTCGTCCGGGTATTACTGTGCTGCAAGGCAATATGCAGGACATTGAGCAATTCAGTGATTTGCTAAAGACGGTTGACTGTGCGATTTTGACAGCAACCGCTTGGGGTGGTCCCCAGGAAGTTTTTGATGTCAATGTAGTTAAAACTCTGCGACTACTGAATCTGCTCGACCCAGCCGTGTGTCAGCAAGTTTTTTATTTTTCTACTGCCAGTATTCTCGATCGCAACAATCAACCCCTCAAGGAAGCGGGAGAGATTGGCACAGACTATGTTCGTTCTAAATATGTTTGCCACCGCCAAATTGCGAAACTGGCGATCGCGCCTAATGTGATCACGCTGTTTCCAACCCTCTTACTGGGTGGAGACTCCCAGAAGCCCTGGTCTCATGTTTCGGAAGGGATTGCCAAGGAATTTAAATGGTTGAACTTGCTGCGCTTCTTCAGTATCGATGCTGCTTTTCATTACATTCACTCTAAAGATGTTGCTGAAGTAGTGCGTTACCTGGTTGAGCATCCCCTGCCAGACGACATCCCACGCGAGATTGTTTTAGGCAATGCTGCAATTACGGCTAACCAAGCGATCGAGGATGCCTGTGCTTACTTAAATAAACGCATCTACTTTCGCATCCCCTTAACTCAACGTCTGCTCGACTTTATCTTCGGACTTCTCCGCATTAAGATGGAAGCCTGGGATCGATTTGCCGTGCAATACCGCCATTTCGTGCACAAAAACCCAGTTACGCCTTCTACTTTTGATATGCCAACCTACTGCTCATCCTTTGCAGATGTGTTAAAGCTGAGTGGAGTTCCGCCCAAAAAGCGCCAGGGCTATTGATCTTTTCAGGTTGTTACAAGTCTCTCGCTGGTGCGCTAAAAATTATTAACTGCTAAAGCACTAGAGATAGTGTGAAAGCAAAAGGTGGAATCAACAGCCACTAGATGCGTATCTATGAAGATGTTATACGCTACTGCTGTAATCAAACTTTAAAATCAATTACTCATTTGTGTGGTTTAACGGAAAGACAATAACGCTTTCTTGCAGTAAGAAGCCTACTCGATGAAAATCTGTCGTGGTTTATACCGATGCAGGAAGCGGCATGGGTGAAGTGGAGTTAGCACTCACATTCCTTGAGGCTGCAGTTAGTAAGGTTACAGAGACATCGGTTAATGCCAACTATTAAAGGTTCAGTCGTGAAAACCCAACAAAGCGACACACAGCTTATTACGTTTCTACAGGAAGAGTTAGATATTTCGGCAAAGTCGATCGCGTTTGCCCTGCGCCACAGTCAACAAGATCCCGGACCCTTACCTATGATCTTGTGGCAATACGGGTTGGTGTCTATTGAGCAATTGGAACAAATTTTTGATTGGTTGGAAAATTAGAGCAAGAGGGTGGGGTTGGCAGCAAGGAGTTTCGGTGTCACTGCGCGTCTGTTCCTTTAAAATGTGTAAAGTCTTTGTGATGGAAACAGAATGCGAGTTGCGATCGTTGGTGCAGGGCTGGCTGGTTTGGTAGCGGCTGTAGAATTAGTGGATGCCGGACACGAAGTAGAAATTTTTGAGGCGCGATCGTTTGTCGGTGGCAAGGTTGGTAGCTGGGTTGATGCCGAAGGCAACCATATTGAAATGGGGCTACACGTCTTTTTCAATAACTATGCCAATCTCTTCGCCTTGATGAAACGAGTTGGAGCATTTGACTATTTGTTGCCCAAAGCGCACGTTCACACGTTTGTGAATCGCGGCGGACAACTGGGGGCGTTGGACTTTCGCTTCTTGTTGGGTGCCCCTTTTCATGGACTGAAAGCCTTTTTCACCACCGAGCAACTGACCCTGCGAGACAAACTGCAAAACGCGATCGCTCTTGGCACCAGTCCAGTCGTTCCAGGGTTGGTGAGCTACGACGTGGCGATGAAATGGATTCGCGCCCTAGACAATATCAGTTTTGCGGATTGGTTTCGCCGCCACGGCGGATCGCAGAATAGCCTGAAGCGAATGTGGGATCCGATCTCCCTGGCTCTGGGCTTCATCAACACCGAAGCGATTTCTGCCCGCTGTATGCTGACCATTTTCATGATGTTTGCCGCAAAGACAGAAGCCTCCCGATTGAATATGCTGGCAGGCTCTCCCGCTGAGTATCTGCACGCGCCCATCGTCAACTATCTGGAACAGCGCGGGACTAAAATTCATCTGCGTCGCCAAACTCGTCACATCCTGTTTGAACAGCAGGATGGAAAGACAACTGTAACCGGATTAGCGATCGCCAATGGAGAAACCGAAGACATCATTACCGCCGATGCCTATCTTGCAGCTTGCGATGTGCCGGGAATTCAGCGATTGTTGCCGCAGGAATGGCGATCGTTTCCCCTGTTCGACAATATCTACAAATTGGAAGCCGTTCCCGTTGTCACCGTGCAACTCCGGTTTAATGGCTGGGTAACAGAGATGAACGATCCAGAGCAACGCCAACAACTCGACCATGCGGCTGGATTGGATAACTTACTTTATAGTGCGGATGCCGATTTTTCTTGTTTTGCGGATCTGGCGCTCACCAGTCCCAAAGATTACTATCGTGAAGGACAAGGCTCCTTAATGCAGGTCGTCCTAACTCCTGGCGATCCTTTTATTAAGATGAGCAACGAAGAAATTGTGCAGCACGCCCTCAAGCAACTCCACGATCTCTTCCCCTCCTCCCGTGAACTCACCGTCACCTGGTCCAGCGTGGTCAAATTGGCACAATCCCTCTACCGGGAAGAACCAGGCAAAGATCCCTACCGCCCCACTCAGAAAACCCCCGTGCCTAACTTCTTTCTGGCAGGTAGCTACACCGCGCAGGACTACATAGACAGTATGGAGGGAGCCACTATTTCTGGAATGCAAGCGGCTCAAGCCATTTTGGAACCAACGGGATATAGGGTTAAAGGAGAAGGCTTATTTAGATATTAGGACGTACGTCCACGCAACCTGAAAGCACCGATCGCACAATGGTAGCCACTTCCTGGGGTTGTTCTACCATCGCCATATGTCCACACTCCGGAATTTCAAACACATTGTCGCCACAGTCACCGAATAGTGGGTGAAAGCTGGCAAGGTGTTTCACGTATTGTGGCTCCATGATGGGGTCTTGCGTTCCAGTAATGAAATAGACAGGCTGCTTGAGTTTGGCAATAATTTGCGGCAAGCGGTGAACTTCTATTTCTGTCGTCGATTCCAACAAAGAACCGAGGGCTGCTTCAGGATGAGCCGTCACAAAGTCAATCAGCCGTTGCCGTGCCCATTGTCGAGAAAGCGATCGCGCTGTTCCCGATCGCATAAACGCCAACTCCAGGAATGGTACGCATGATAACCAGCGGGGACGTAATTTCACAATCTGTCGCCCTGCTGCCCGAAATCGCTCAAACTCCTCCTTAAGATAAATACCACCTCCCGCGTTGACACAAATCACCCCTTTAACCCGCTCTGGTAAATGATGGGCACCCCAAAGGGCGACACTACCACCGAGGGAATGCCCCACCAACCAAACATTCGTTAAATTCAGTTGCTCCAGCAGGTAGCCTAAATCTTTGGCGTAGGAGGACAGGCTATAACTTGACAAGGGAATTACCTCAGCAATGACTCGTGGCAATTGAGAACCACCAAACCCCCTTAAGTCATAGCAAAGACATTGATACTCATCCGACAACTGCTGAATCAGCAAACTCCAATAATGGCGACTCAGCAACCAGCCGTGGATAAATACCAGGACATCTTGAGATTGAGTTGGAGGCGTTAACTCGTAAGCATGAGAAACGCCCATTAGGTCGATAGTTGGCATTCTTCAATGCTATCAGGGAGTGGATCGGTGGGAGGAGGGGGAGGAAGGAATAAGGGGGTTGGGAGGAGGAAGGGAGTAGCAGCATAGACGTGCCTTGAAGGTGCTAAGTGCTGAGAGAGTAGTCACCAGATTTACCGCCAGTTTTACTAACGAGATGAATCTCCTCAATAGAAATGGTTTTTTCAAGCGCTTTTGCCATGTCATAGAGGGTGAGAGCCGCGATCGCAACAGCGGTTAAGGCTTCCATTTCCACTCCTGTTTCGGCTTTGATTTTGACCGTAGCTTCGATTTGATAACCGGGCAATTCTGGGTCAGGCAAAATCTGCACCTCAACTTTTTGAATCGGCAAAGGATGGCACAGCGGAATCAAGTTTGCCGTTTGCTTCGCTGCCATAATCCCGGCAATTCGCGCGGTTCCCAAAACGTCGCCTTTGGGCGTGTTGCCCGCAGCGATCGCCTCAAATGTCGCTGGCAACATTCGTATTCGGGCTGCGGCTACAGCCTGCCGGACGGTTGGAGTTTTAGCCGACACATCCACCATTTGCGCCTGTCCCTGAGCATCCAAGTGAGTTAATGAGGACGGCTCAGAACCATTGGCAGAGGGAGTCGAAAAATTTTGTGTCATGACAAATCCTGTGTTACAGTAGAAAAGCTTCGAGGGCGTGTAGCTCAGTGGACTAGAGCACGTGGCTACGGACCACGGTGTCGGGGGTTCGAATCCCTCCTCGCCCGTTTTCAATCATAATTTTTGTAGGGTGTACGATGATACGCCCTTTTTGTTTGGGGGTTTTGCCGGATGCAATACTCTGTTCATCTACCCACGCCTTTTATTCAAAAGCACCACCATCAACTGCTGCCAGACTGGTCTTGCGATGTTAGCTCTGTGCTGGTCGCTTTACAGCGTCCAATGTGCAATCTGGCAGAACGGACGCATTTTACAGAGACTCAAAAAAATCGGCTGAGAGAAACCTTCTTGCACTGGGGCAACGCGATCGCCACCCAATTGCATCAAATGGGATACTTGGCGGAACCGTTTGATCCAAAAACTGGGCACCCTCTCTTTTCAACTCCAGGACCACTCTGGCTGGATGATGTTGCCGTAACTCGGACTTGCCTCGGCTATCCCACCATCCAGGTCGAAGGTTGCTCCATCATCGTGCACCCCGATTGGGGCAGCGCCATTTATCCATCCGTCATTTTGTCTTCGGCAAACCCAGAATTGGTCAAAGGCGTGGCAAGTTCCTGTATGGGCAATGGTGGAGCAATGGGCAGAGCTTCCCGATGGCGCACCCGATCGGAGTACCACCATTCGTTCATGGGTTGAGGCATTTTGATCCAGTAAAGCGTCAGCAATAATGGCTCTGTTGATTTTTGGGTGGTAAATCGTCGATCGCCCCCCTGTTCCAGAATCTCCACACTGTAAGTCGGACGACCGCGCGTTGCCATATCCAGCACAAAGCGCTTGCCAATCCGCCGCCAACTGGGTTCCTTGCCCCGCCACTGAAGCCGACAACAGGGGTAGGGAAGTTGTTCGCGATCGAATAAACGGCAGCAGGCACCAATCACCCGATAGCTGAAATGACAACCAGGGCTGGAAATAATCTGACCATGTTCTAGCAGATGAATCATGGCTGTGATCTTGCCATAGCGCCGCCTATTTGATCTGTTCTATCTCCAAAATTCTAAGATTTCCTGCTCCCTACCCCTTACCCTTTCTTAGCGATTTCTACAAAAGAAAATACTTGTATTCTTGCCACAAACTAAAAAAGCTACAACCTTTTGCATAAAGCCTCACCAAGCGGGTGTAAAGACTTCAGAGCAAGGGATTAAACCCTATGAGGCGCGACACAGCCTTGCTCCTCATCCTTATGCCCCCAGAGGTAAACCATGTTTCCAACAACTCAAGCTCAACCGTTTGATAGTCTTACATCTACCGCTGCTCCGTTACAAACAGACCTTGTTTCACCTCAAGTCGTAGCCCAATCTGACTTAGTTGATCCTCTTGCCAAAACGCATTCCCTCAGTTCCAGTGCGCCTCTTGCCAGTGGATTAGACAACTCCTTCGATATTCAACCGATTGCTAACCCAATCATCCTGAATCCTATTTTTCTCACTGACAACACCCTGAGTACGGCAAACGCGGTTGGCGATGTATCAGGCACCGTCACCCGGACTGGATTTGTTGGCTCCGGTGATGTGGTTGACTACCACAAAATTAACTTGACAGGTTTTGGGACTTCTAATAGCCTCAACCTCACCCTGACAGGTTTAAGTGCAGATGCCGATCTGGAACTGATTCGCGACTACAACGCCAATGGCTTAATTGATGCGGGAGAGACAATTTCCTATGCAAATCGGGGTAGCAACAGCGACGAAAGCATCAACCTGCATAACCTGGCTGCGGGCGAGTACTTTGTTGGCGTAAAACACTGGAGTGGCGACACTAATTACACCTTGAGATTGTCGAATTCCTTCACCAGCAACCTGTTAGCGATCGAAAATAATGTTGGAGTGCTATCTGGTACGCAGTATTTCAGTAATCCCAGCCCCGCTGAAGGAGAAACCTTCGATCGCCGCAACGGCATCGCCACCACAGACAGTTCTGACCTGTATCGGTTCAGCCTAAGCAGTATCCGCAACGTTTCCCTGGGGCTCACGGGCATTGGCGCAGGGGCAGATCTCGATTTGCGTTTGATCCGAGACTACAACAGCAACGGCATTGTGGACGCTGGGGAAGACCTGGCAACGTCTACCCACAGTTCTAACTGGAATGAAGCGATCAACAAAAACCTGGAAGCGGGAGATTACTTTGTTCAGGTTCACCGTTGGGGTGGCAACTCTACCTATAGTTTGAAGCTGGCAGAAGCGGCTCCGCAAGTGCGGTTTACAGTCAACCAATTGGTGGCGATCGATAATCCCGATTCTGGCTGGTTTGGTGACGATGCCGACTACTACGCCCGCATCAACATCAATGGTGCAGCCTGGACTAGCGGGGTGATCAGCAACAGCAACAACATCAGTCCCAATTGGCAATTCACCCAAAACGTGAATAGTCGCTATGTCAACATCGAGGTGCAAATCTGGGATAGCGACGGTGGGTTTGCCGGGAGCGACGATCACATCGACATCGACTCTGGCAGCGGCTACCGCAACCTGGACATTACCTACGACTTGATCACAAATCAGATCACAGGGGACATCAGTGGTTGGGGCAGTCAGCTTCTAACCACGACTGGAACGGGAGATAGCGATCGCGCCCGCATGACCTTCATGGTGGAGAGTGGTGATTGGTATGCTTTGAACCTGCAAGACGCAGAACTCGTTGATCTGACGCGCAGCTTTGCCGCCGATGGCACCCTCAACCGCACCGACATGATTGAAATTTTGCGTAGCACAGAGGATGGCGGCGTTGTTAATGCCACAGAGCTAACTGATCTCAAACGCATCCTGAATAGTTTGGATTACCTGATGCCTGCCCATGTAGAAAACTTGACGAGTAAGGTGATTGTGAGTGATCCAGCCAATGCTCGTTCTGGAATCGGTGATTTGTTTGCGGGCAGTAGTGCCAGCCAGATGGAACGCTTGATTGGCAAATGGTTCTTGGGCAACGATCGCCCTGTTGCTGCTGCTGGCACTACCTATCGTCAGGTGAGCGGTCAACTCTTCCAGGGTGGCATTAGCGTAAACGATGTGAATCAAGGGTCATTGGGTGATTGTTATTTCATTGCCAGCCTGGGAGCCTTTGCCAACGATCGCCCCTCCGTGATTCAAAATATGTTCATTGATAATGGGGACGGCACCTTCACCGTGCGATTCTTCAAACCAGATGGCAGCGCGGATTACGTCACGGTTGATCGTTTCCTACCCGTCAACACCTCCACCAACCGCCTAAACTATGCAGGTAGAGATTACGAAGGACTCTGGAACGATGCCAACAATGAACTCTGGGTGGCGCTGGCAGAAAAAGCCTACGCTCAGGTGAACCAGTCTGGTTACATCGATCGCGGCAACGTAAACACCTACGCGGCTCTAGAAAGCGGTTGGATGGCTCCGGTGATGCAGCAAATTACAGGAGTGGCTTCCAGCGATCGTTGGATTACGTCCATGACCTCAACCGAACTGATTAACCTGGTTAACGCTGCCACAACTCCGATTACGGCGGGCTTTGTCAGCGGTGGCGGCTTTGGAGTGGTGAACAGCCACGCCTACACCATCACTTCCTACAACTCGGCAACTGGACGGTTCCATCTCCACAATCCCTGGGGCGACACCCACGCGGATGTCACCTTCGCTCAACTGAGAAGTTTGAATGCTCGGATTCAGTGGAGCAATGTTTAAGCCCTAGCATTCAAGAAATCGGATTTCTTCGAGGTTTTGGATTCCTCCAGGACACCTTTAAAGAAATCCGATTTCTCAGGTATCGCCTTTGCCATGTATACCGTGGCAGAGGCGAGGCAGAACGCCTACCCAGATTTGGCATTCTAATGTTTGCTTTGTCCTAAGCGTTCTGACCACGGCTACATTTCATCAAGGAAACAGCGATGTTCAAATTGCTTTTACTCATGGCTTGCACCACAGCTATCACAGCCTGCGCCTATCTTTCTGTTCATAGTTTTTCCAGCCCTTCCTTCAGCCAAAGTGCTATGACCTCTTCCCCTATTACCGTTAAACGAACCAGTCTAATCGCCAGAGAAAAAACCATTCCGCCGATTGGAGCCAACACAAAACAAAACTATCCCACTAAGTCTGCGACGGTGTTTGTGGAATTGGAGAATCTCCAACAGACCGATGTGAAAGTCACTGTTCAAAAAATTGAGGTTCGGAACCAAACCAGCGATCGCCTCGAACTGGTTAATCAACAACCTCAAGAAATCACTCTGCGCCCTCTGCAATCGTCCATTCGCGACTTCCACTTAAACAAACCTGGAACATTTGAAAAACCAGGAGAAGTGAAGGCGATCGTCACCCTTCAAATCAACGGTGAAACTCGAATGGTTGAGTCAAAGGCGATCGCGATCCAACCTTATTAGCACAATGAGAACATTCAAGAGTTTCTACTGTCGATAAGAAAGTATTTGTAAATCAATGTTTCGATCCCCTAAATCCCCCTTCAACAAGGGGACATCAGACTCAGAACTTGGTTCTTTCCTTGTTAATGAGGGTTAGGGAGGATCTCTTCAGAGTCTGCTTTTTAGCCACATTTATACCTGCTTACAAACAGGTTCTAAGGGATGAACTAAAAAGGCGTATTCTTGAACAACTTGATTCCCAATTAAATGTTCTTGAATAATTCGCTCAACCACGGGAGGAGTTGCGCTGTGATACCAGACACCATCAGGATAGACCACCAAAATTGGTCCTTGAGCACAAATCCGTAAGCAGTTTGCTTTCGTCCGAAATATCCCGTTGGGTTGAGCTTCGGAAGGCTGATCAAGTTTTAGCTGCTTCAATCGTTGCTTGAGGTAATCCCAGGCAGCTAAACCAACCGCGTGATCACAGCATTTAGGCTTCGTTTGATCGGCACAAATCAATACATGACGCTGAATGTATGGCAATCCAAGTGCCTGGACACAGATAGCCAGAGAGTCTGACAGACAAGTTTCAGGATCAGAAGTCATAGGACGTTTAGAGCTTGATTCACACGACTTAAACGGAAAAGGTCATCTGCCACGATTACCGCAACAGATGACCTGAAATTCAAAGGTTATTGAACTAGATCGGGGTTAGATGATGCCAACAATTTAGTCGTCCTCTTCAAAGTCGTCATCATCACCATCCTCGTCTTCATCCAGGCTACCGCTACTGCCACCAATCAACTCGTCATCATCTTCCAGGATTGGCGATGCGAAGTCTGTTTTGGTGTCTGCGGTCATGCCATAGGTGAGTCCATAGCTGGCGTGATCTTCAAAGCTATCGAGTCCATAGGTGCGAGCGGTGCGATCGTCCAAAACTACATCGGTCAGATCAGTTTCATCATCAAAGACTCCAATACCTTCGTAGGATAGATCCACATCAGGACTACCGATTTCTTCGTAAGCATTGAAGCCCGTGCCAGCAGGGATCAAGCGTCCAATGATCACGTTCTCTTTCAAGCCCCGCAACCAATCGGATTTGCCCTCGATCGCCGCCTCCGTTAGAACACGAGTCGTTTCCTGGAAGCTGGCTGCAGAGATGAAGCTGTCTGTATTCAGGGAAGCTTTGGTGATCCCCAACAGCACAGGAGTATATTCCGCAGGCGCACCACCCGTAATGGACATCGCTTCGTTGACCTGTTCCACCTGGTACAGTTCCACCAACTCACCGGGCAGCATGGTGGTATCTCCCCCATCATCTACCCGCGCTTTGGAGGTCATTTGCCGCACCACCACCTCAATGTGTTTGTCTGAAATATCGATCCCTTGAGACTGATACACAGATTGCACTTCGTTCACCAGGAACATCTGCACTTCCCGCAGACTCACCAAAGCTGCATCATGCACCCCTGCAGATTCTCGGTTTGCCTTAAACAGCACTTCCAGCAACTCATGGGGGTTGGCAGGACCGTCCGTCAATCGCTCACCCGCATTGACTTCCTGCCCATCTGACACAATCACGTTTTGACCAGGGTTGATTTGGTATTCGCGAAGATTACCATCGGTTTCAACAACTTTCACCTCAACGGAATCATCTTCGCCATAGACAACCTGGGCTGTTCCCGATCGCTCTGCTAGAACACACGCCTCACGAGGTTTCCGGGCTTCCAGCAATTCTTCAATTCGAGGAAGACCCTGAATGATGTCTCCGGTTTTGGTGCGTTCAAACACCAGCAGCACCAGGTTATCGCCCCGTTGCACCAGGTCACCATCGTCAATGTGCAGCACCGCACCGGGAGAAACCCGATAAGGACGAGCTAAACGCAGGGTGATTTCCCCATCTCCCACGCCAACCACCTGTCCAGATTCTTCCAGGGGAAGCTCTTCCGCAATTTCGGAACCAGCCACTAGCAACTCGCCAACGCTGACCGTAGGAGCTTTATTTTGCGTACTAATCGTCACCAGGTCAGCATTTCGCACCACCAGCACTCGTCGGATGGCTTCTGCCCCTTCGTGAATCCCTCGAATTTCCCCTGCTTCCTTACACTGAATTTCAGTCCGGGCAACAACGGCTCCAGGGGCAATTTGATCGCCATCCTTGACCAAAACTCGTGTTAGCGTACTGCCTTGAGTTTGGTCGGCAGTTATGTCTCGCCGGATCACCAGAGACTCCAGAATCACGAGTTGTAACCGGAGTAACTCTGGATCGGTTTCGTCGGGTAGCAACTCGATGTCGGCTGCCAGTTGTGGTGCATCCTGATCAATTTCCAGTACAAGCTGGATCTTCATCAGTTCCAAACCTTCCACCGACTTCACCCGCTCTCCATCTTTGTAAGGCAGACGCTGAACCGCTCTCAAACGAATCGATCGCCCGGAATCCTCGTTACTCGATTCCTGGCTGGGAACCGATGGCTCATCGGGAACAGAAAACTCTGTTACAGGGCGCAGCAGCATTGCCGGACCTTCGGGCGTTTCGACATATTCAACGTACTTCAGTTCCTCCAGCACCAGCCCTGGCATAACCTGTTGCCCTGGGTTTACCAGAATGGCTTCGCGAGTAATGATGTCGTCGGGATTGTCGATCATGTGCAAATCGCCAGGTTTAATGACGATTTCCCGCAGAATGTCATTCTTCTGGGTGACTTCGATGACCCCGTTGCTCTGACAGAAGATGTCTTTTACAACTTCTGTGCCAGCTTCGACATACTGCCCATCTTCCACCAGCAACAGCGAGATGTCTTTATTAACCTCGTGGGCTTCCTCCGGAATCCAGATCAGGGTGCCGCCTTTCACCACTTCGTAGCCCTGCTTGGCTTTCCCCCGCTTGCTCACTTCAATCCCGGAGTACTTCACAATCCCCCCAGTTTGAGTGCGGTAGCTGTCATCTAGCAGTTCTGCTACAACCTGGTTATTCGTCACCTTAGTTCCAGGGGTCGCTTTCAGGGAGAAGAGTTGATTGTGATTGGTTTCAATCAGGTAGTGATCCCGTCCCTGATAACTTTCGACTCGAACTCGCGCCTGGTCGAGCAAGACAGATGCGGTGATGATTTCGACTTCTCGTCCACCCTTGCTACCCTCGACTTCTTGCGGCAAGCGGACAATACCACCATGCTCAGTCACCAGTTTGGTTTCAGCCAGAACTCCATCTGCTTCAATGCGATCGCCATTTTTGACCACAGGTTCAGCACCGGGCGGCAGGTTATAGACCTCACCCGAAAGAATCCACAGCAATCCACCGCGCTGAGCGATGCGGGTTGTATTGCCCTGACGGTCTTTTTTCTCTTCCGGCACCAGATCTGCAAACCGAACTTCTCCCGCAATATCAGAAGCCACGTCTTTTGCTGCCTTCTCTGTTGTTTTCCGAGAACGACCCGTAAGGGGAACTTCCGCCAAAATTTGACCTTCCTTCACCTTTTGCCCATCTCTGACAAGCACTGTGGCACCCTGGGCAACTGAGAATGCTTGTTGCTGACTACCAGAACCTTCCAGGATAATTTTGGAATTTGCATCTACGGATTCCACCACCAGGGCATCTTCACCATGCCGTGTCCGGAATGAGCGAGTCCGTAGCCGTTTGGGGAAACGAATGGTGCCAGCAAAATTCGCTCGTTCTTGGCGTGCCATCTCACCCGTAAACACCCCGCCTGTGTGGAAGGTTCTCATGGTGAGCTGGGTGCCCGGTTCCCCGATCGATTGAGCGGCAATAATGCCCACAGCTTCGCCGATGTCCACCATCTTGGCGTGGGCAAGACTCCAGCCATAGCACTGCTGACACACTGATCGCGCCGCTTCACAGGTCAGCGGCGAACGAACGATCACTTCCTCTACATTGCTCCTGCCGATCTCTTCTGCCAGTTCATCTGAAATCGATTCGTTGCGAGCCGCAATCACTTCCCCGGTTTCCGGGTGAACCACATTCTGTGCCACAACACGCCCCAACAAGCGGTTTTTTAACGGAATCAGAACTCGATCGCCATCCCGCATACTCTGCACCGTCACACCCCGCTGAGTGCCGCAATCCACCTCTCGAATAATCACGTCCTGGGAAACGTCCACCAATCGACGAGTGAGATAGCCAGAGTCCGCTGTTCTCAGGGCAGTGTCTACCAGTCCTTTCCGGGCACCATAGGACGAAATAATGTACTCCGTTACGGTTAATCCTTCCCGAAAGTTTGTCTTAATGGGCAGGTCAATGATTTCCCCTTGGGGATTTGCCATCAGACCTCGCATTCCAACCAATTGGCGCACCTGGGAAATGTTACCCCGCGCTCCAGAGAATGCCATCATATAAACCGAGTTCAAAGGATTGTTCATCTTAAAGTTGCGAACAACCTCATCCTTCAATTCCTCGTTGGTTCCATTCCAGGTGTCAATCACCTTCTGAAAGCGCTCAACTTCTGTAATTTCGCCTCGGATGTAGCGCTCCTCGGTTTCACGAATCGTTTCTTCCGCCGCTTCCAACAGTTTTCGCTTGGTTGCTGGAATCTGCAAATCATCTACACTAATCGAAACTCCCGCCCGCGTCGCAAACTTAAATCCCAAGTCCTTCAAACGGTCAGCCATTTGGGCAGTTCGAGCTGTGCCGCAATTGGTAAATGCCCAAGAAATCATCTTGGTTAATTCTTTTTTATTGACGACCTGATTTCGAAAGGCTGGTTGATTGTTACGCTCTGCCATGTTGAACCCCGCTCCCAATAACTGCAATTTCGGTTTTTTGGAGATCAGGTTTTGGGGGTTTAGCATCACAACTAAATTCCCAA
>JANRIN010000126.1:0-13277 GCA_033764965.1 Leptolyngbyaceae cyanobacterium bins.302
TCCGGCAATTTGTACCCAAGACGAAAGAAACCCTGGTGAAACTGTTGCATCTGGGTAGCCTATTGTCTTCCTCCGAGACGTTGAGGAACTACTTTGCTCACTGCTGTTACTGTGTTAGATAGTTATGCAAACCGCTGTATAAGCTTAAATTTAGTCATCACAACTCTGCTGGTGCAGTCTGTAAAACTCCAATCTTTGTCTGAGAATTGCCGAAACATGTGCCAAGTCTGCTGAATGTCTGCTTCTGTTAAATAGTACAAATTTGCAAGTACACCAGAAAAGAATGCCTCACCTAAGCTGATGGCTCTAGTAGTTTCGCCACGACTTCTCAGCAAAGTCAGAGTCTCATCTACAACATAATCTGTTGTAAACAGATCCTGAGTATTTTGAGCAATCCATTGGGATGCTGCATTATAGTCATCGTCCGAAGGCACAATACTGGCAAACCAGGCACTGGTATCTACAAAAATCATGTTTCACTCGTGGGCGGATAGAGGACTGCATCATGATTTCGTCCAGAGAACTGATCCGGGTGTCCTTCTAAGGGCAAAGCCGCGATCTTTGCCAAAATTTCGCTAGGATTTTCAGTCCGGGGAAGTTGAGTTGAGACTACGGTAACTTCAACACGAGTCCCTTCGGCTAGGGGAATAGGCTGAACCAATTTCAGAACCCCCTGCTCATAAACTGCTTCTGTTGTGATTGTCATTAGCTTCTCCTGTAGCTCATTCCTTAATTTTGATCATGGCACAACAAACTATTTAGAGCGGTTTGGGAGTCATGCCGAGTTTTTGCAGGAGTTGTTCATCGTGGGAAGCTTCGGGGTTGGGGGTGGTCAGGAGTTTTGGTCCGGTGAAGATGGAGTTGGCACCCGCGAAGAGACACAGGGCTTGTAACTCGTCACTCATCTCTAAGCGTCCGGCAGAAAGGCGCACCATTGCCGCAGGAAACAGAATTCGAGTGGTGGCAATCATCCGCACAACGTCGATCGCGTCTACTGAAGGAGCATTTTCCAGCGGTGTTCCTGGCACCGGAACGAGGCAGTTGATTGGAATGGATTCTGGCGTTGGGGAAAGTTGGCTCAGTGCTTCCAACAAATCCAACCGATCCTGCACCGACTCACCCATGCCCAAAATTCCGCCACAGCAGACCGAAATTCCCGCTTCACTTACCGCTCGAATGGTTTCCAGGCGATCGCGGTAGGTGCGGGTGGAGATAATTTGCCCGTAGTAGCTGGGGGACGTATCCAGGTTGTGGTTGTATGCGGTCAGTCCAGCTTGCTTGAGTTGTTGTGCCTGATGGGGTTTCAGCATTCCTAAAGTGCAGCACACCTCCATATCTAACGCTGCGACCTGCCGCACCATGTTCAGCACCTGGTCAAATTGCTTATCGTCTTTCACCTCGCGCCAAGCTGCTCCCATACAAAACCGCGTGGCTCCACCGGCTTTTGCCGCCTGTGCCTCTGCCATCACGGCATCCACATTCATCAACGGCTCTGGCTTGAGATGGGTGTTGTTATGCACACTTTGAGAGCAGTAGCCGCAATCTTCAGGACAGGCACCAGTTTTAATGTTGCAAAGCGTGCAGAGTTGAACCGTGTGGGGATTGTGATGCTCTCGATGAATGCGTTGGGCTTCAAACAGGAGATCGGGCAGGGGTTGGTGATAGGTACGAGCAATGCGATCGCGCAGGGATTCCGCAGAGGATTCAACCGATTGAGACAGGATGGCAGTCATAACAACTCTCAGCAATGATGTTGAGTAGGGACGCACGACCCTACTGTGTTGACCAGATTACGTTGATCAGATTACCTTGTTTCCTGAATTTCTGGATAAATGAACGGGTATCCCGCAGCCCGTAATTTTTGATTGGAAACTCTGGCATTGTAAGGACGTGAGCTAGGCTGGGAGGCATCCCAGGTTACGGGAGGCAAATTGTGTGCAGTACACACACGATCGAGCAATTCGCCTGTTGTTACCGGTACGGAACCCACCAGGTTGTAAATACCGTTGAGGGAATACTGTTGAGCAAAAGCGATCGCGCCTACAATATCGTCCAAATGTACCCAATTGGCGGCATCAGTTCCGGTTCCGGGACGAGTAGTGCCAGCAGCGCGGCGAAAAATCTTCACCAGTTCGCGCCCCGGTCCATAAATGCCCCCCAAGCGAAAAACGCAAACTCGGCGCTCTGATGTAGCGGCACTCAGTAAAACCTGTTCCGTTGCTACCAAAATCTCGCCATTGCGGTTGGCAGGCTGCATGAGAGAGCTTTCGTCTACCCAATCCCCACCCCGATCGCCATACACGGCATAGCTTCCGGTGTAAATGATTTGCTTCACGGTTGGCACGTCATCCAGCACCGTCACAAGCGTTTTGGCAGTTTGCAGATAGGTTTCTTCATAGGCTTCGGGGTTGGGCGCACCCAGGGAGAGCAGAACCGTGTGCTGGTTGTGCAGCAGCGATCGCACGCCTACTGCGTCATTGCCCCGCACAAGCACCACGCGATCGACCAGGGGTTCTAATTCTGAAACGCGAGTGGCGCGGGTGGTTGTAGCGGTCAGGGTGAAGTGCGATCGCCAGCGTTTTGCCACCGCTTTACCGACATAACCACAGCCTAAAATGACCGCATTCGTCAACGGTTAACCCCCCACAGAGCGTCGGTCATCCGCTAATAATTTGGCAGACAGAATCCCGCCGATAAAGCCAAACAGATGCCCTTCCCAAGAAATTCCTTGCTGTAAGGGCAACACTCCCCAGATCAAGCTGCCGTACAGGGTGCCAACAAATAACGACATGGCGATCGCAACCATGCTGCGCTCAAAATAGCCCCTTGCCAGCAAGTAGCCCAAATAGCCAAAAATTACCCCACTTGCTCCCAAATGAATACCCGTTGCGCCAAACATCCAGGTGCCTAAACCACTGACCAGAGCCGATAAAATGCTGACTACAAAGAAATCATTCGTTTCTCGCAGCATGACCAGCCAGCCCAGCACTAGGAAGGGAATGGTATTACCAATCAAGTGTCCTAAGCCACCATGCAGGAAAGGGGCAAATAAAATACCGCGTAAGCCAATGGGGTTGCGGGGAATAATGCCAAAATCGTCAAGACCGCCCCGGAAGTTGTAGCCTCCCTTCAACACAAACAGGTCAAACAGTTCCAACCCCCACGCTAGAGCCACACACCCAACCAAGATCAAAATTTGGAGCTTCAACTCATCACGAATCGAGCGTTCTGTCTGTTTGCCTCTCATATCGGTAGAAAACTCAGGGTATTCAGGAAAAATAGTTGCTACTACTCTAGCCTTTTGCGTCGCTAATCGAGAAGCACGGCTTTCAACACTTCATGACGCTAAACCCCCAGAATGAGTTGCCAGTTTTTTAAGGAACCCGTATCACCGGCAGCATGGTCGCTCACTTTCAGTTGCCAGCGCCCCTGGGGAGACTGCCCCAACATCCGGGCAAGGAGGGAATTGGTCCGAGTTGAGTAGGTGCCTCGGTAAGAAGTGCGTCGTCCCAGGGTTCGTCCTTGCAGTAGAAAGGTTTGATTGGTGGGTGAAATCAGGCGGATTTCGAGGTCTCCTAAGAAGCTGTGTTCCAGCTCAACGATCGCCTGAATGCTGCGAATGGGTGCCGTTTCGTTGACCTGGATGGGGCTAATGACTCCATTGGCATTGTTATCAGGAATGGGCATACTGGTCATGTTTTGCCCTTGGACCTGGCGGGAAGCAGCGATCGCGGGTGCTCGTCGTTGTTGAGCTGCCTGCACTGCCTTGAACGCATTCACCTTGCCATACCCAAACCAGTCACAGCGTCCCCCATTTTCGTAAGTCCCTTTACGGAAGCCAAACTGCGGATCGGGATTGGGATCGACAATTTTGTCTGCAGTTTGCTGTAATACCTGCCTTACCTCCGCCGCAGTTAAATCGGGATTGGCTGAAAGCACCAGTGCCGCAACTCCCGCCACGAGGGGACAAGCGCTAGAAGTGCCGCCAAAGTCATCCGCAAAGTTGGTAGAACTGTAGCCAGCGCCACCCACGCGATCGGTGGTGACAACGCCTAATCCGCTCAATCCTGATTGCACGTCTGGCGGCGTATAAACATATCCGACCTGCTGTAAGCCCATTCCCGGTGGCGCATTATTGCTGGGAGCACAAACGGCAATCTCCCGACCCCAATTACTGTAAGCCGCTTTTCGGTTCAGGCTCGTAGATGCCGATACCGCAATCACATCGGGATGCACAGCAAACCCGTTCAGCCATTGGGTTGTGCCGCGAATCACGTTGTCTACCCAGCCCTGCTCGTTAATCGTGCCGTTGGTGGGACGGTTGGCATTCCCAGCCGCAAACACAATCACACAGCCTTTGCCATTCCGCCCTTCGGAAGCCGCACGGGTGAGGGCATTGCGTTGGCGTAAGGACAGGGGAAAATTAACGGCGGCGGCTCCCCAACTACAGGAAATTACCGCTGCACCTTGCGTCATTGCCCAGCCAAATAATTGCTCGATCGCCTCGTCATCCAGAAAGCCACTGGTTCGCAACGGCATCAAGGCACAACCGGGAGCCACTCCCACTGCCCCTGTGCCGTTTTCTTCTGCCACTGCCACCCCCGCGCAAGCGGTTCCGTGATTGTCGTCGGCGAGTCCCGGCAAGGGCAAAGCGTCGTTGTCATAAAAATCTTTTGGCGCGACGATTTTTCCCATGCCCTGAAAGTCGGGATGGTTGGAATCAACGGAATCATCCATAATCGCGACGACAACGGAACGCACTCCACGGGTAATGTCCCAGGCTTGTTCAGCAAACACATGGGAATTGGGAGCCAGATCGCTGCCGCCTTCGTGGTGCAGGTGCCATTGCTTGGGATAAACCGGATCTTTGGGACGGTACAGGGTTTGAGTTCGCACGGCAATGTTGGGTTCTGCCAGCACCACTTCGGGATGCTGCATCAACCGATTGGTAATTTTGACTGGATTTTCGGTAGCAGCGGCGGTCGTGCGAAACACAAAGGTATTGGGCAAGCCTTCCACGGGTTTGATCTGTTCAATGCCGTATTGTGCTGCAATTTGGGCGATCGTGCCTTGCTCCACCTGGGGCGCAAACTGAATCGTGAGTTGCTCTGTTAAATACACCCGTGAGGCAGAATCCGTTTGTAGTTGATACACATGGCTGGCAAACTCCACCTCATCTGCCGATCGCACTTCCTGCATCACCTGATCGCGCTGGGTAGGCGACACCACAATTTCCGTGAGTTGTCCTGGAGTCGGAGCCGAACTCACCTCCGCCGGCAACGGTTCAATCAAGGTTGAGAGTGCTGCGGCATCGCTGGCTTTGACCGTAAAGCGATCGCTCACCTTCTCCAACAACAACTCCTCACCCCCTCGCTGTAATATTTGCCCCACACTCGCTTCCGGCATATTTTGGGGTTGAGGGGTTGGTTGTCCTGGGGTTGCAGGTTGATTCGTCATAACACACTCCGGTTGATGCTTCTACAGGCTACTCCACCCTGGCTCAAATGGAACCAACGCCCTCCCAGTCGGGTTTTGCCGTGCTGACCCAAGCGTTTTCAGACGGAAGGTAATCCACAGTGGTAATATACATAGGTTAATATTCCTATTCCCTCGCAACGCTGCCATGCAAGCTCTCGGAACCAATCGCCTTCGCACTGTTAGCCTGGTTACTTTGTCCCTGCTAACCATTGTTGCAGTCTCCTCACCCGTAAAATTGACTGCTCAAGAGTTACCCACTGGTCCTAATCAGGCAAAACCTATTGACCCGAATGACCCGAATGTTGTCCGCCCCGGCACGAACGCTGAAACCGGGATTCTGAGTATGCAGGCAGGGCAACGGCTGATGCAGGAAGCCAACAGTGCTGTGTCTGCTCAGAATTACAATCTGGCAGTGAAGAAGCTCCAGGAAGCTCGCCAGGTATTCAACCAACTCTCCAACTTCTACCAGGATCTCGCCGGAAGTTTCTCTGGAATTGAAAATCGGATTGCCGATAGTCACCGCCGTAAAGCGTTGGACACCGCTCAAATGCGGGATGATGCGACCTATCAGTTGGCTTTGGTTCATCGTGCCCAAAATCAACCGGAATTGGCGGTGCCGCTGCTGATTCAAATTATTCGCAGTCAACAGCCGACTCGCGATCTGGGTAAGAAGGCATACCAGCAATTGTTTGAGTTGGGCTTTGTTGATTCGCCCTTCCCGCGTCCCCGCGCAGATCAGTCGTCTCCCTCAGCAACCCGCTAGACTGGATAGAAAGAATGGTGCGATCGCGGTTTTTTCGGCAGTCTGTTCTCAACCGGCAGATTTAGCCTGATGAATTCATGCAAGCAATTGATTAGTCACAACAGATGATTGGGAGGCGGGTGAATGATTAGCTCTAGTCAGGTTGAAGCAATGATTCAGGCGCAATTGCCAGAGGCTCAAGTGCAGGTGATGACCAATGACGGTGAGCATTACGAAGTCATCGTTGTCTCGTCCGCATTTGAGGGGAAAGGACTTGTGCAGCAACATCAGCTCGTCTACAAGGCAATTCAGCAAGAAATGTTATCCGGTGCCATCCATGCAATGGCAGTTAAAACCTACACTCCTGAGGCATGGCAAGCCGCCACTCAAACTGTTTAGTCCGACTCATTCTCTCCTATACGACAAGGCTACAAACGATTATGACTCCAGAAACTCAAACTCGCATCGACGAATTGGTGAAGCAGCACAAAATCATGGTCTTCATGAAGGGTAATAAATTAATGCCCCAGTGCGGTTTCTCCAACAATGTGGTTCAAATCCTCAACGTTTTGGGCGTTCCGTTTGAAACTGTTGACGTATTGGCGGATCCAGAGATCCGTCAGGGGATTAAAGAATATTCCAATTGGCCCACGATTCCCCAGGTTTACATCAACGGCGAATTTGTGGGTGGCTCCGATATCCTCATTGAGCTTTACCAGAAGGGCGAACTCCAGCAGATGGTGGAAGTCGCGCTGGCATCTTAAGGAGACTTCCAATCAAAACTTACCTTCATCGTAGGAAGGGCATGGTCAAGAACCTTTGCCCATTCTAGGCTTGATAGCAGATGAGCACTCAGACTTTGCCCATCCTACCGGGGTATTTTGTTTGCTAGAAATCTCTTAGGGATTGTGGACTAAAAATCCCCCAAGTCGCAAGACAAGGGGGATTTTTGGCTAGCGATAGTCGGTTTCTGGTTGAGTCTGGACGTTCTCAAAATTGGACGGATCATACAAAAAACGGGTCATCTCTTCTTCTAAACGATGGATTAAGTACGGCTCAAGGCTGTTGGCGTGCCGAAGGGCGGCAAGATAGCCATCAAGGTACATCCGCAAATCATCAAACCGATAACCTCGGTTCCAAAGATCTACAAGGGCATCAGTTAAGCGCTGATAAAAACGGATGGTAAGTGTGTCCTGCAACATAGTTCCGAGAATATCTACAAAGAGCGAAACCGAAGAAAGCGAAATCAACAAGAAAGCGAAATCAACCTTGTGCGATCGCACAATTAACTTCAATCCATAACTGAAGGAATAAATCCGGCTAGTTATTGATCTTCTAACCCCATCTTAACTTTAGTGAAGGTCATTCTTGAGAGTTAATTACTTTTCTCAGGATAGATTTTTACAAGCAAGGCGTGTCCTCTGGGCTTGAAGTAGCACTTATTACAAATATGAATTGACGGCTTTGTTAAATTGATAGGCACAAACTCGAAGGAAGTCGAGCCTCTGTGGCAGCTTTTTGTATTCAAATCATTGAAGGAAACCCCCACCTGCGATCGCTGCTAGGCTGGCACCTCCAGCAAGCAGGATACACAGTCTATCAATCGGCAGACTTGCATCAGGCGCGGGAAGTGTTCCACCAACGACAACCCACTCTCATCATTCTGGATTCTGAACTGCCGGATGGAGATGGAGTTGAGTTTTGTCGCTGGTTACGGCAACAACAAACCCTGATTTTGATGCTATCGGCTCGAAATTCTGAAGCGGACATCGTGGAAGGGTTGCGGGCGGGTGCTGATGATTACCTGACGAAGCCCTTTGGGATGCAGGAGTTTTTGGCACGGGTGGAAGCCTTAACCCGGCGACGCATTGCCATGTTGCCTCCGGCGGCTCTGGATTGTGGTGATTTGCAAATTGATCTGGTGCATCGTCGCGTGCGGTTTAAGGGCGACTTGATTGAACTCACGCCCCAAGAATTCAGTTTGTTGTACGTTCTGGCGCAGGCAGGCGGAATGCCCCTGAGCCGATCGGAATTGCTACAACGCGCCTGGCCCGACGCGATCGACAATCCCCGTACTGTAGATACTCACATTTTGTCGTTACGGAAGAAAGTCGAAACTGATCCGCGTCAGCCCAACCTGATTCAAACCGTGCGGAATGTCGGTTATCGTCTGAACCTGGAAAGTTTAGCCCCAAAATCCCCCGCCAGTGAGTATGCGGCTCGCCGTAAACCCATCGGTCAAACCACTAATCATCGGTTAGCAGTCAGTGATCGAGGCTTGTCTTGACTGCCTTAGCGATCGCTTTGCTTAGGAGGCTTCCAATCAAGAACTTACCCTCATCGTAGGATGGGTAAAGGTTCGTGACCGTGCCCATCCCCAGTCAGATTAGCAGATGAGCACTTAGGCTTTGCCCATCCTACCTGAGTATTTTGTTTGCTAGAAATCTCCTTAACTCAAAAGCTGAACTTAGATGGTCAGCACTAAATTATCTCGGTGAATTACCGTTTCGGGGCTGGGGTAGCCCAGGATCGTGGCGATCGCGTCAGATTGCTGTCCTTTGACTTTGTCCAGTTCGGTGTGGCTATAGTTAACTACGCCTCGTGCCACTTCATTGCTGTGACGATCGCAAACAATGACGGCATCCTGGCTTTCAAACTCCCCTTCCACGGCAATCACTCCCGCTGCCAGCAAAGATTTACCCGCGTTACAAATGGCATTCACTGCCCCATCATCCAGATATAAAGTGCCGGAAGGGACTAAGCCGTGGGCAATCCAGCGTTTGCGGGCACTTACTGGACGGGGTTGCGGTTCAAATTGGGTGCCGATCGCCTCGCCGTGCAGAATTTTTTCAATGTTGTGGGGAAAGCGTCCCTGAGTGATCACTGTCCGAACTCCGGCTCCGGTGGCAATTTGGGCAGCGGCGATTTTGGTCATCATGCCTCCCGTACCCCAACTGGAGCCACGATCGCCAACTTGGACTTGGAGTTCTTTCAACTCCGATAGCCGATTCACCAAGGTAATCGGTTGAGCTTCTGGGTGGCGGCGGGGGTCGGCAGAGTAAAGGCGATCGACATCGGTGAGCAGAAACAACCAATCCGCATTCACCAGGCTGGCAACCAGAGCAGAGAGAGTATCGTTGTCGCCAAACTTCAACTCATCCACAGCAACGGTGTCGTTCTCGTTCACGATCGGAATTACGCCCAAATTCAACAACTCCTGGAAGGTGCGCTCTACGTTCAGGTAACTGTTGCGCTGAACCAAATCGCCACGGGTCAGCAGCACCTGCGCGATCGGCTGTTGCAGAGCGCTGAACAAATCATCGTAGACCCGAATTAACCGCCCCTGTCCCACGGCGGCAACCGCTTGCTTCAGGGCAATCCCTTTCGGGCGTTCAGTCAGTCCCAACCGGGCACAACCGACACCTACCGCCCCAGACGACACCAGCACCACTCGATGGCCCTGCCTGCGGAGTTGGCTCAACGTTTCCACCACGCTGGCAATCGTGGAGAGCGCTAAACTGCCTGTCTCCGGTTGCGTCAGGCTTGAGGTTCCAATTTTAACCACCAACGTTTGAGCCATAACAGTGACTTCCTCCATCCCCCATTCCCTGAACCCAAATTCCTAACTCCTAACTCCTAACTCCTAACTTCTAACTCCTAACTCCTAACCCCCAACCCCCATAACTTTATGCAGCACTTCTTGGTGAATCAGGGCACGATCGGTTAAAAAGCTTAGTTGGTCAGGCGAGAGCGGATCACCATTGGCGTAACAGTCTAGCCAGGTTTGGCAAATTTCGTTGGGGTCAGTGGGAATTTGGTCGAGTGTCCAACCCGGAATGGCGACATCTTGCATCAATTGGCTCACTTTGGGGTCATAACTGAGGGCAAAACAGCGACATTCTTCCGCTGCTGCCATGATCAAACCGTGGAGACGCATGGCGACCGCCATTTCCACTCCCCGAAACAGTCCTTTTAACTGGTGTGGGTCTTCCAGCATCAAAATTTTGCTGTCTCCTGGCAACCGGGGCTGAATCTGTTGAGCGATCGCCAAATCTTGTGTTTTTTGAAATGGCACTAACAGGATGCAGGTTTGAGTTGCTTTTTGGAAGGAAATCAATGCCTGGGTCAGATGTTCCAGGCGGGCAGGAGTGAGTTTAGTGTGACTACGTAAATTGACGGCAACCCGTGGCGCGGGCAGATTCCACAACCCTTCTACGGGCTGAGACTCCATTGCCCACACGGGATCGGGCGACAACGTGAAAGGAATTCCCCATTCAGATAACAAGGCTGCCGAGCCGCGATCGCGCACACTCACTGCAGCACATCCCTGAAACGTTTGCTTTGCCAGCCAGCGAGTTTGAGCACGTTTCAGCGGTCCAATCCCCTGTGCCCAGGCGATCGTCACCAGTCCCAACCGTTGGGCAAGCTGCATCAAACCAAGGTAGTAAAGGGGGCTGATGGCGCTGGTGGCATCTTGAATCAAACTGCCCCCGCCCCAAATAAAAACCTGGGATTGGCGCAGGGCATGCACTACGGCGATCGCATCTTTGCGGTGAATAGCAGTCACTCCGTAGCGATCGCGCGTCTGCTCCGGATTGCCCGACAACACCAACGGCTGAATGTGTTGAGGCAGCATTTGCAGCAGCGAAGCCAACAACGCCTCATCCCCCCCATTTCCCATGCCGTAATACCCACACAAAATCGCCTGCATAGAAGCCATCCCAATCTCATCCCCATCCATAGACAAGTCGTGCAAGACCTTAGAAGATCTTAGAGTGATCGTCATCCACGTCAATCCGAAATCCACAATCTAAAACTTCAACCTCCATGAATGCCCTCTCAATTCCTACCTGGATTATCCACGTCTCAAGCGTGATTGAATGGATTGCCGCGATTTGGCTGATCTGGATCTATGGCGAAGTAACCGGAAATCGCTACTGGTGGGCGCTGTCTTTTGCCATGCTGCCAGCCCTGGTGAGTGCGATGTGTGCCTGCACCTGGCACTTTTTTGATAATCCTTCATCCCTTGATTGGTTAGTCACGTTGCAAGCCGCAATGACCGTTTTAGGCAACGTTACGTTAATGCTGGCAGGGTGGTGGATTTGGCAACAGGCAGAAGGTGGAAAGCAGAAGGCATCGCGTCGTTGGTTATCGGTCATTGGCAAGCGCAAGACAAATGACGAATGACAAAGGACACCCCCTTCCCCTCTCCCAATGCCCCAATCCCTAACCCCCTTTCCAACAATGTCCAAAGACACCCTCTTCGCCCTCTCCCTCTTTCCCTACCTGGGCTTTCTCTGGTTTCTGACCAAATCTCAGCGTGCTCCTCGATTAGCGCTGATTGGGTTTTACATGACGCTCGTGTTTGTGGCGGTCACGATTCCCGCCGGAATTTATGCGAAAGTTGCCTACGGAGAGCAGCTTGCCAACGTAGATTGGTTGCACGGCGGAGCGGAGTTTTTCCTGACTCTGTCGAATATTTTGGTGGTGTTAGGCTTTCGGCAGGCGATCGCCCACCATAAAACAACCTCACCCTCTCAGCTTCCACAAGATAACCACTCGTTACTGGAGTGAGTTCTGCGGCTCAGGAGGGAGCAACTTCAGGAAATGAGCTAGAACCTCAGCACTGCGCCGATGGTGATATTTTGCGGCGATCGTTTGTCGAGCCGCTTTGCCTAACTCAACGGCTAGTTCAGGATCCAACAACACACTAATGATGCGGTTTGCGATCGCACCTGGATTTTCCGGCTCCACCAACAGACCATTTACTCCATCCTGCACCAACTTAGGAGTCCCGCCTACGGCTGTAACAACAACTGGCATAGACATCGCCATCGCTTCCATGATGGCAACCGATGTGCCTTCATTTAAGCTTGCTAAAGCAAACAGATGAGCCTGCTCTAATCCTTCTCGAATCCGTTCTTCTGAAACAGCTCCTAACAACTCTACGTGATTGTTTAAGTCCAGATCCTGAATTAATTGATTCAGGTGTTTATGGTATCCTGCACCGCCCTGTTCGTCTTCTCCCGCTATTTGCAGCCGCACATCATAGCCTTTCTGCACTAATAGCTTGGTTGCCTGGATCAGATCGCCATGCGCCTTGACCACATTCAACCGACCTGTGGAAAATATTCGACAGGGGCTATGCTCTAGCCAGGGTTGGTAGGGTTGCCGCCGATCGATCTCCTCCAGATTTACCCCCATCGTGACAACGGAAATTTGCTCAGGCAGAGAGTCTGGAATTCTTGCTCTTGCTTCTTCCAACAGCATCTCTGAAACTAATGTGCCGAAGGTAGCATATTGCCATTTTTGTCCCTGATTGGGACCGTAGGTGTCGAAGGCGGGACCATGTTGCGTCAGGCTATAGGTCAGGGTACTCAGGAACGACGCAAACATGGCAATGTCGGCAGAGGTTGCACAGGAGTGAACATGAATATGATGCCAACCTTGTGTTTTGCTAAGGCGAACCAGTTTAGCCGCGATCGGAATCAGGGCAACCAGCCGCAATCGTTGAATTGGGGTTACACCTTCTGCTTGAGCGATCGCACGCATACACTTCCACCAACCTCCAGGGCCGGCTTGCAAAATTGTTTGGATCGCAAGAACACCATCCTGGACTGAGAAAGGAAAGAGATAGGTTGCTTCTTGTTCAGCCGACTTTGCCCATGTATGAGAAATGACTCCCTGTGGTGGACGAACCGTGGAAATAATGCTCGTGTCAACTCCGACTTCTTGCAAGGCTTCCCGTTCACGCCAAAAGAAAATGTGCGTTTGTCCAGGAAACTCAGGCACCATGTAACCTATTCTCATAATTAAATATCTAAAATTTACAGTTATTCACCCAAACCCTTTAGAGCTTAAAGCTGTAACCCAGCACAGGCTAAGTTGTATGGCTACCCTTTCGGTTAATTTCCATTATAAGCTCAATAATTTTTCGGAAGTACAGCCCCAGTGATGTGTCAGGGCAAACGCATCTAAATTATGGGAAGGGAGCGAGTGAGATACTGGTTTAACCCATGTATCCATATCGCTGATTGCCCCATGACTTCACCGACTG